>NZ_JBVKCA010000025.1:0-127439 GCF_055656965.1 Streptomyces sp. NPDC111656 | reverse complement strand
ATCGCGTCCTTCAGGGAGTTCTTGCTGGCGTCGGTGAGGTCGTCGGCCTTCACCTTGTAGGTGACGGTCGCGTACGCCGTCGTCGCGTCCTTGCTGACCGCGTTCGCCTGGAAGGGGCTGACCGCGCTCGCGACCTGCGAGCCGTCGGCCGCCTCGTCCACCAGCTTGTTGATGGTCTTCTTGTTCTCGGCGGCGGTGATCTTCTGGCCGTCGGGGGCCACGAAGACGATCCGGGCGTTGGCGCCGTTGGCGGTCGTCCCGGGGAAGCGTTGCTCCATGAGGTCGAACGCCTTCTGGGACTCGATCCCAGGCATGGAGTTGTTCGGATCAGGAGCGGCGGGAGCCGTGGCCGCACCGAAGCCGACAGCGCCGAGCACCGCCACCCAGATCAAGGCGACGTACCAGCGCCGCCGGAAGGCCGTACGGCCCAGTCGATAAAGGAAAGTAGCCACGGGCTGAGGTCTCCACTCGTCCGATCTCGGGAACCCCATCAGGTTCCCCGTGGCAGACCCCTCCCGTCGTCGTGCACGTGCCGACATTTCCGACTACTGAGAACGCAGTACGCCGCTTCCGGATCATCCTCCTGACGTCTACCGCCGGCCGCGGAGAACCGCGACCGGCGGCGTACGTCACGGGGGCCTAGCGGGTGCTTGCCGGAGCCTTCAGGTGTAGATCCGTGCTGGACAGCGTCATCGGCGTGGCCGAGACGGCCCGCAGCCGGATGCGTACTCCGGCACGGGGAAGGGTGAACCTCCCGGCGGGCGGCAGGAGCTCATAGCTGGCCGAGGCGTGCCGGCCGAGTGTGGCGGGACCGGATCTGATGGACCAGTAGCGGCCCATGCCCTGGCCCGTGGTCAGGGTGAAGTGCGGGGTGAGGGCCGTGTCGCCGAGGTTGGTGACGCGGACGGTGAGCGCGGTCACGGCCTTGGCGGTGGTGGTCCGGGTCTCGCCGACCAGCCGCATCCTCAGGGGCGGCGAGCCCGTCACCGCCAGGGTCGACGCGACCAGGGCGGGGACGATCAGCAGCACGCCCGTGGCGATGCGCGCCCGCTGCCGGTGCGGGCCGCGCAGGAAGGCGGGCCGGGGCTGCCACGCCGTGGTGAAGGCCGACGGCGGCGCGGTCACGGCAGCGGCCAGCCAGAGCGGCGTCATCATCAGGTAGTAGCCGTCCTGCGAACGCGTCGCCAGGAAGAACGCGCACCACGGCAGGACCACCGCGGCCGGTCCCAGCCTCCGCACGAACAACACGAAGAGCCCGAGCAGCCCAGCGGCCAGCAGCATGCTCGCGTGCGAGTACCAGGACAGCCGGTCGCTGCCGTCGGTGAAGTACAGCGAGATGCCGACCAGGCCCTGGCCGTGCAGGTTCGCCTGCTGGGTGAGCGGGAGCACGATCCCGGAGAGCCAGCTGCGTGGCTCGCTCACGATGAAGTACGCGTTGATCAGCAGCCAGGTCAGGGCGGCCACCCCCACGATCCGGCCCACGGCGCCCGCCGCCGCGCGCGCTCCGAGGTCGCCGCGGCGCAGGGCGTAGACCCCGGCCAGCAGGAACGGCGTGAGGAACCACGGCAGCTGCTGCGAGGCGCAGGCCGCGCCCAGGCACGCAGCCCGCGCCCAGTCGCTCCATCCGCCGTAGCCCATCCGCGGCCAGCCCACCACCACCGGGATGAGGAAGGCGCAGGCGACGATGGCCGGATAGCCGAGCCGGGCGTACGCGGTCAGCAGGCCGAAGCCGAGGCAGACCAGCGTGGCCGCGGACCGCCACTGCGTCGGCAGCATCCGCCACATCACGATCGTGCCCACGATCAGGGCGCCGGTGGCGGCGAGGACCGCGGGGGCGGCCCCGTGTCCGACCCAGAGCAGCGGCGCGGTGAGCAGCAGGGGCAGCGGCGGATAGCCGTACGTGTAGTCGTAGCCGCCGGTCATCGTCGGGGTGAGGGCGACCCCGTGCTGCCCGAAGAGCCAGGGCCACGGCTGGTCGTAGACCTGGTGCCCGGCGACGAACTCACGGGCGGCCTGTGCGGTGAGGACCGACTCGTCACCGCCGTCGTGGTACATGGCGAACCCGCACACGGCGAGCGCCACGGCCGTCACCAGGATCACGAGGTCGAGGCGGGCCAGCGAGCGGGCCCGACGCACGGTCAGCGTCAGGACGCCCGTCACCAGGATCGAGGCGTAGCAGATCGAGATCACCGCCGCGACGGCGAGCCGGTGGCTCGCGGCCGCCGTCCACATCGGACGCGTACCGATGAAGAGGCCGATGTCGGCGAGCAGGGTCAGGACGCGGTGCCACTGCGCGGGCGTCTCGTCGGGCGACGCCTTCGTGAGGGCCTTCTGGCCGGTGGTCGACGGCCTCATTTCTGCCAAGTACACGGGATTGGACGGTAATTCCCGCAGATGAAGGCCGTGATGCCGGACGTGAAGAGTCCGGTATGAGGGTGGTAAGAAGAGCATTTATAGCCGATGTGGGTGCGTGTCGTGCGGGAGCATCTCATATAAGGGCGTCTCATGCTTTGACGGGACATACGGGGGTGTCTCAGGCGTTGGAGAGGGACACCTCGGTGGACTTGATGAGCGCGACGACCGTCGATCCCGCCGCAAGGCCGAGCTCCGTCACCGCGTCCTTGGTGATCGCGGAGGTCAGCTCGCCGCCCGGGACCTCGACCTTGACGCGGGCCATGGCCCCGCCCGTGGAGACCTCCGTCACCGTGCCCGGGAACTGGTTGCGGATGCTCACCCCGTCGACCGGCCCGGTGGCCAGGGACACCTCCGTCGACTTGACCAGGGCGCGGACCGTGGAGCCCGTGGTGAGACCCAGGTCCTCGACCGCCTCCGCGGTGATGGCCGCGGTGAGGTCCTGACCGCCGTCGAGGCGGACCTTGACCGTCGCCATCACCTCGCCCGGAGTGACGGAGGTGACGGTTCCGGGGAGCTGGTTGCGGATGCTCAGGCTCATGGGTACGCCTCAATGTGCGGTGCGGTGGGACAGCGAACGACGGATGCCGGTGCGCTACGAATAGCCGAGTTTCGCCAATTATGTGCAACTCGCGGCTCTCGGCGGGCTCACCACACCCCGTGTCTCCCGTGTCTCAGTACACGTCCCGTACATATCGCTTCTCCGCCGCCAGCTGTTTGACGTACGCGGTGGCCTCCGTCTCGCCCAGACCGCCGTGCGCGACGGCGATGTCCCGCAGCGCCCGGTCGACGTCCTTGGCCATCCGCGAGGCGTCTCCGCACACATAGAAGCGGGCCCCGTCCTGGAGCCAGTGCCACAGCTCGGGCCCGTGCTCACGCATCCGGTCCTGGACGTAGACCTTGGCGCGCTGGTCGCGCGAGAACGCCGTGTCGAGCCGGGTGAGCGTGCCGTCGTGGAGCAGGCCGGTCAGCTCGTCCTCGTAGTAGAAGTCGGTGGCGCGGTGCTGCTCGCCGAAGAACAGCCAGTTCGGCGCCCGATGGCCGAGTGCCCGGCGCTCCTCGAGGAATCCGACGAACGGCGCGACTCCGGTGCCCGGCCCCACCATCACCATGGGTGTCGTCGTGTCCGCCGGGGGCCTGAAGTGCGGCGATCGCTGCACGAAGACCGGGACCTCCGCCTCCGGCTCGGCATCGGCGAGGAAGGGCGAACAGACCCCGCCCCTCGCCCGGCCGCCCGGATTCTCGTACCGCACCACGGAGACGGTCAGCGAGACGAGGTACGGGTCGACGAGCGGACTCGACGAGATCGAGTACAGCCGGGGCTGCAACCGCTTGAACACCTCGGCCCACTCCACCGCCGACGCGCGCACCGGATGCTCGGCCACGACGTCCACGGCCTGCCGCCCCCACGACCAGCGCGCCAGCTCCCCCTTGTTGTCCGGACGCAGCAGCTTCCTCAACTCGCGCCCGTCACGGGTCCGTTCGCCGACGAAGCGCAGCAGATCCGGGGTGATCCGCGTGATGTCGAAGTGCCGAAGCAGGGCCTCGCCGAAGGCGACCTCACCAACACCCGTCACATCGACGGCCGCTGAGTCGTCGACGCCGACCGTCTCCAGCCATTCGGCCACCAGACCGGGCGAGTTGACGGGCCGTACGCCGAGCGCGTCTCCCGCCTCGTACGGCAGCGGGCTCTCGCTGTCCCGGGTGTCGAAGGTGAACCGGCGCACTTCCTTGCCGGCGCCGGGCAGGCTGAGCAGCCGGTTGCCGGTGAGACGGGCGGTGGCGGCGGCAGGCGCGGGCCTGGCGGGCCTTGCGGGCTTGGCGGTCCGGGGCGACTCGGGCGCTCTGGATGTCTCGGGTGCATCGAGTGCATCGGATGCCCTGGGTGTCTCGGTCCGTCCGCCGAGCGCGGTGAGGATCAGCTCCAGCCAGGCGTCCGCGTTCGGCTCGTAGTCCGGTTCGCAGTCCGTACGAGGAGCCAGGCGAACGGCGCCCAACTCGTCCAGGCGCGCGTCCAGCCGCCGCCCGTGCCCGCAGAAGTCGTCGTACGAGGAGTCGCCGAAGGCCAGCACGGCGTAGCGCACGCCGTCCAGCCGCGGGGCCTCCTGCCCGGACAGGGTGTCCCACAGGCCGGACCCGTTGTCGGGCGCGTCACCGTCCCCGAAGGTGCTGGTGATGAAGAGCAGATCGGCGCTGCGGGCGAGCGCGCCGACGTCCGCCTCGTCCATGCCGACCAGTCGCGCCCGGTGCCCGGTGGCGGCGAGCCGCTCGGCGGTGGCCGTCGCGAACTCCTCCGCGTTCCCGGTCTGCGAGGCCCACAGCACCACCACCTCACGGCCCGCGGACTCCGGCGCGGGAGCCGCCGGGGGCGCGGAGCGCGAGTACATCCCGGCGAGCACGCCGTTCACCCAGAGGGCGTGTTCGGGGTCGAAGGGGGCGTCCGGAGGGAGGACGGGGACGCCCGGGAGCCCGGAGGGGAGCCCGGCGAGAAAGCCGCTGAGGTACTGCCGCTCGACGGAGGAGAGCACGGGCGGGGGAGCGGGCTCCAGACCGAAGCCTCCGGGCGCCGTCGCGACTCGGTCGGGCATCTTCGGCCCGTCGGGCGCCTTCGGCCCGTCGAGTGTCTCCGGAAGAGCCCTTCGGGCGGCAACGCGCGCCAGCGACACCGCGCACACCTTGAACTCCGGCTGGAACGACACCGGATCCACCGCGTCACTGGTCACCGCGTTGATGCTCAGATACTCCCCGAACAGGTCGTTCCAGTGAAAGGGCGCGAACACGCACCCCACCCGCACCCGGTCCGTCACCACCGCCGGCAACACGGCCCGCCCCCGCCGGGAGGCGACCTCCACCGAGTCCCCCTCCGCGATCCCGAGCGCGGCCGCGTCCTGCGGATGCAGCTCCACGAACGGCCCGGGGTTGAGCTTGTTGAGCTTGGCCACCTTCCCCGTCTTGGTCAGCGTGTGCCACTGGTGCTGCAGACGCCCGGTGTTGAGCACGAACGGAAAGTCGTCGTCGGGCATCTCGGCGGGCGGCAGATGGGGCCGTGCGTAGAAGACGGCCCGCCCGCTCGCGGTGGGAAACGACGGCTCACCGTCGCCCGCCGCCTTCACGTACCGGATCGGATTCCGCGCGGGCCCGTCCTCCCGCGCGACGGGCCACTGCACGGGTCCGCCCCGCAGCCGCTCGTAGGAGGCACCCCGCAGATCCCACCCGGTCTTCGGGTTCCACGCCTCCTTGATCTCCTCGAAGATCTGCTCGGCACTGTCGTACGAGAACTCCTTCTCGTACCCCATGGCGCGGGCGACGGCCGCGATGATCCGCCAGTCCGCCCGCGCCTCCCCGGGCGGGTCGACGACGGCCCGTGCCAGGGTCAGCGTCCGCTCGCTGTTGACGAGGACGCCCTCGGCCTCCGTCCACAGCGCGCCGGGGAGCACGACATCGGCGTACGCGTTGGTCTCGGTCTCGGCGAAGACGTCCTGGGTGACGACGAACTCGGCGGCTTCGAGCCCTTCGATGACGGTCCGGCGGTTGGCGACCGAGGCGACGGGGTTGGTGCAGATGATCCAGCAGGCCTTGATGTCCCCCTCGGCCATCTTCCGGAACATCTCGACGGTGCCCTGCCCCACCCCGTCCTTGCGGATGCTCCCGACCGGCAGCCCCCACAACTCCTCTACGAAGGCACGCTCCTCGTCCACCAGCACCGACCGCTGCCCGGGCAGCCCGGGACCCATGTACCCCATCTCGCGCCCGCCCATGGCGTTGGGCTGACCGGTGAGGGAGAACGGTCCGCTGCCGGGTCGGCAGATGGCGCCCGTGGCGAGATGGAGATTGACGAGCGCGTTGGTGTTCCAGGTGCCGTGCGTGGACTGGTTGAGCCCCATGGTCCAGCAGCTCGTCCACTCCCCGGCCTCACCGATCAGCCGCGCCGCCGCCCGGATGTCGTCCTCCGGGATGCCGGTGATGTCGGCGACGGCCGCGGGCGGATAGTCGGCGAGGAACGCGGGCATCGCCTCCCAGCCCTCGGTGTGCCGGGCGATGAAGCCCGCGTCCGTGTAGCCGCCTTCGTGCAGCAGGTGCAGCAGTCCGTTGAGCAGCGCGAGGTCGGTGCCGGGCCTGATCTGCAGAAACAGATCGGCCTTCGCCGCCGTCGCGGTGCGCCGCGGATCGACGACGATCAGCTTGGCCCCGGCCTTCACACGCTCCATGAGCCGCAGGAAGAGGATCGGATGGCAGTCGGCCATATTGGACCCGATGACGAGGAACACGTCCGCGCGGTCGAGATCGTCGTACGACCCCGGAGGTCCGTCGGCGCCGAGCGACAGCTTGTAGCCGGTGCCCGCGCTCGCCATGCACAGCCGTGAGTTCGACTCGATCTGGTTCGTCCCCACGAAGCCCTTGGCCAGCTTGTTGGCGAGGTACTGCGCTTCGAGGGTCATCTGCCCGGAGACGTAGAAGGCGACGGCGTCCGGGCCGTGCTCGTCGATGATCGCGCGCAGACGCCGGGCGGTCTCGGCGAGGGCCGCGTCGACGGGCACGGGCCGTGGCTCCTCGCCGCGGTCCTCGCGCACGAGCGCCGTGGTCAGCCGGCCGGGCGCGGCGAGCATGTCGGCCGTGGTCGCGCCCTTGGTGCACAGCCGACCGGAGTTGGCGGGGTGCCGCTTGTCCCCGGACGCCTTCAGGACCGTACGCCGTCCGTCCGGTCCCCGGCCGATGTCGAGGACCATGCCGCAGCCCACACCGCAGTACGAGCAGACGGTCCGGACCTGCTCCGGGCGGGGGGTCGTGGTCATGCTGATGACAGTACGAATTGCCCGTTACGCGGATGTCACATGGTCTGATCTTGGAGGGTTACGCCCGCTGCACAACCGGCCGGCGGGCGATGTGAGGGTGTCGCGGACCGTGTCGCTGTTGGGCCGAACGGGTGACCATGCGTAAGAATTGGCCGGTGCAGACAATGAGTGCGAGCCAGGACGGGGTGGGCCAGTGAACAGCCACGACGTCACCGACGAGCAGTGGGAAGGGCTCGCCCAGGTCGTTCCGCTCCGGGGCCGGGACGCCTGGCCCTCGGCGGTGAATCACCGGTCGATACCCGAGGCCGTGACCGAGGCGCGGCGCCGCTTCGTGGTCCTGCGGGTCAATGTGTTCGCGGACGCCCGCGACGTCGCCGAGACGCTGATGTCGGGCATCCCCGTCCTGCTCGACCTGACCAGCGCGGAGACCGAGGTCGCCAAGCGGGTCCTGGACTTCAGCACGGGGGTGGTCTTCGGTCTGGCGAGCGGCATGCACCGGGTCGACCGGAACGTGTTTCTGCTGACACCGCGTGGTACCCAGGTGCAGGGGCTGATGGAGGGAGCGGGGGTGCCGGGGATCTGACCGGGGGCGGCCAGGACCGGGCTCCGCGCGCGGGCGCGCGCCGGTCCCTCGATCGTAGGAAGGTCAACAGGGTGTAACGGTTCGCCTGCGGTTCGCCCGACAGGGGGCCCTTACCTTCCACATATGACCCTGTCATCTCTGGCGGCCCCCGCGCGGGCCGAGGCGCGCCCCGACCGGCCCGGCGCCACCGAGCTCAGGCTCGCCGCCTTCGCCGCACACCGGCGCGCCCGGTTCCCGCTCGGCCCCCTCACCCTCTTCGCCGGCCCCAGCGGCAGTGGCAAGACCACTGCCCTGCGGGCGTACGAGGCGCTGGCGCGGCTCGGCGGCGGCGCTGCGCTGGACGAGGTGTTCCCGGACCCGGACGCCTGTGTGCCCGAGCGGGCCCTGCCCGACGCCCAGCGACGGCGCGGCTTCCGCATCGGCTGCACGGCCGACGGCCCCGAGGGACCCGTACGGCTCGATGTCGCCGTCCAGGCCGAGCCCGAACTGCGCATCGTCGGCGAGCGGTTGACCGCGGGCGGGCTGACCCTCCTTGAGACCGCGCTACGGGACCCCGGCCGCCATGTGGTCCAGGCGGCCTGGCACACGGCGGGCTCGTCGCCGGTGACCCGGGGCCCGCTCCCCGACGACCGCCTCGGTACCGCGCTGCTGCCGCTGCGCGTCTCCGGCCGGACGGACGGTGAGCGCCGGGTCCTCGCCGCGGCCGAGCAGATGGTGGTCGCCCTGCGGTCCGTGTACGCCTGCGACCCGAGCCCCCGACGGATGCGCGCCGCCGCCCCGCTCGGCGTGGGGCGGCTGCTCCGGGGCTGCGACAACCTCGCCGAGGTGCTGTGGCGTACCCGATCGGAGTGCGGCCACCGCTACGCGCACCTGGTCACGGCGGTACGGGCCGGCTGCGCGGGCCCCGTCACGGACGTCCTGGCCGAGCCGCTCGGCGACGGCACCGTCCGCGCGCTCCTCGACCGCGGGGACGGCGTCCGTACGCACCTGGGGCTGCTCGGGGACGGCGAGTTGAGGTATCTGGCGCTGGCCCTGGTGCTGCTCACCGGGCCCGGCGTGCTGGAGGTCGACCCGGCGGGGGAGGTCCCGGCCGCGCTGCAGACGCTGACGGTGCTGGCCGACGGCCTCGACCGGGGGCTGGACGCGCGGCAGGCCGGGGAGTTGGTGCGGCTGGCGGCGCGGATGTGCGAGCGGGGGCACATCCGGCTGGTGGGTGCGGTGGGCGATGCCGTCCGGGTGTGCGAGGTGCCGGGGGTCACGGTGGTAGACCTGACGCCGTGAGTGAAAGTGAACTGGATGTGGCGAAGTTGCAGCGCAGGCTGGCCGAGTTCGCGGCCGCGCGGAACTGGCAGCAGTACCACACGCCGAAGAACCTGGTCGCCGCGCTCAGCGTGGAGGCATCCGAACTGGTCGAGATCTTCCAGTGGCTGACGCCCGAGGAGTCGGCGCGGGTCATGGACGACGCGGACACCGCGCACCGCGTCACGGACGAGGTGGCGGACGTGCTGGCGTATCTGCTCCAGCTGTGCGAGGTGCTCGGCATCGACGCGCTGGCGGCGCTCGACGCGAAGATCGACCGGAACGAGCGGAGGTTTCCGGTGGGGGAGGGGGCGTAAGGGGGAGCGGGGCACGGCGGTGTGGGGTGCCGCGGCGCGGGGTGCCCGGTGCTTCGCGGAGGGGCGTGGTGAGGGTGGCGGGGAAGCGGTGAGTCCGATTGTCACTCTCCGGGGTCGTTGAGTTGTCCACATTCAACTCTGTGTCCACAGATTTCGGTCTTCCTCTGGCTTTTCGGCTCACGGGCTCTCACTCTGGGTAGTGAACAGGGGAGTTCGGGCGGACGTGCGACGAGCGCGTCGGGACAGACGGGGGCAGCGCATGGACGCGGTGCGGCTCATCGGGGCGAGCAGGCGCGCTCTCGCGGGGAGCGGGGACACGATCGAGGTGGTGGCGGAGGCGTGGCAGGCGCAGGCCCTGGCTCAGGCCATAGGGAGTCGCTTCGCCGTCTCGGGGCCGCCGGAACTGCGGGGCGAGGCGCTTGGACTGACGGAGCTGGCGGGCCGGGGCTGCGGTGTGCTGGACGCGCCGCCCCTCGACATGGCCGACCTGCGCGCCGCTCAGCTCACCGAGTTGGGAGATGCGCGAGAGTCCCTGCTGTGCCTCGGGGGTCTCCTCGGCGAGGTCGGTATCGCCCTCGTCGGTATCGCCTGCGCGGCGGACGATCAGGGGAGGTACTGGCAGTGCATGGAGGCGATCGACGCGGCGGACGAGTCGCGGGACCGGGTCCTGGAGATGCTGAGACGGTTGGCGGCGCGGGATCAGGGGGTGGTGGAGCGGGGGCGGGCGACCGGGTAGACGGGGCCTTCCCTCGCCCCCCGCCGCCCCTACCCGTCCCATCCTCCTGGGGCTCCGCCCCAGACTCCGCGGGGTGGTCTTGCGGCTGCGGGCCGATGGGGGCTGGTCGCGCAGTTCCCCGCGCCCCTTGAGGGGCGCTGTGCGCATCTTGGGCAGGGGCGGCGGGCCCGAGGAACGCGATCTCAGCCGAGCTGCGGCATGACCTCCGCGGCGATCAACTCCAGGTGGTCCAGGTCATCGAGGTCCAGCATCTGCATGTACATCCGCTGCGACCCGACAGCCTGGTACTGGGCGATGCTCTCGACGACCTCCGCCGGAGAGCCCGCGAGCCCGTTCGCCTTGAGCTCGTCGACGTCCCGCCCGATGGCTTCCGCGCGCCGCTTCACCTCGCCGTCGTTCCTGCCGACACAGGCGACGAGCGCGTTCGAGTACACGAGGTCGTCACCCTTGCGCCCGGCCCGCTCGGCCGCCGCCCGCACTCGCTGGAACTGCTGCTCCGTGTCCACGAGGGAGGCGAAGGGGATGTTGAACTCGTCGGCGTACCGCGCCGTCAGCTCGGGCGTCCGCTTGGCACCGTGGCCGCCGATCAGGACCGGCACCTTCGGCTGCGCGGGCTTGGGAAGCGCGGGGGAGTCCTTGAGCTGGTAGTACTTCCCCTCGTAGGTGAACCGTTCACCGACGGGCGTCTCCCACAGGCCCGTGACGATGGCGAGTTGTTCCTCCAGCCGCCCGAACTTCTCCTTGGGGAACGGAATCCCGTACGCCTCGTGCTCGGCCTCGTACCAGCCGGAGCCCAGACCGAGTTCCACCCGCCCGCCCGACATCTGGTCGACCTGCGCGACCTGGATGGCGAGGACGCCGGGGAGACGGAAGGTTCCGGCCGTCATGAGCGTGCCGAGGCGGATCCGGCTCGTCTCACGGGCGAGACCGGCCAGCGTGATCCAGGCGTCGGTGGGCCCGGGAAGCCCGTCGACGGATCCCATGTGCAGGTAGTGGTCAGAACGGAAGAATGCTCCGTAGTTGAGGTCTTCGGCGGCCTTGGCGACGCGGAGCAGCGTCTCGTAGGTCGCTCCCTGCTGCGGTTCTGTGAAGACTCGAAGATCCATGCATCCATCATGCACCGGTCACATCAGCCGCCCCACCGGGAACCGCTGCCGCGGAGCTCGGCGGGAAAATTCTCGGGTCTGCCAGGGGTGTTCGCTATACGTTGGGCGGGCGCGCCGACGACAGGCCGGGAGCAGCGATCCCCCGGCGCGCGCTCCCCCCGCTGTGGTTCACCGGCGCTCGGCGCAGGTGGGGTATTCACAGCTCAGAAGACGTTTCGAGGCAGATTCCAGTGTTCCTGACGATCAGTACCACCGGTACCCCAGAGCGCCCCGCCACCGATCTCGGCTTCCTGCTGCACAAGCATCCCGACAAGGCGCAGGCGTTCTCGACCTCCTACGGCACGGCGCACGTCCTCTACCCCGAGGCGTCCGTCGAGCGGTGCACGGCCGCGCTGCTGCTGGAGGTCGATGCGGTGGCGCTGGTCCGGCGCGGCAAGGGCAAGGGCCGCGGCGGCGCGCCCGACGCCGCGCTCGCGCAGTACGTCAACGACCGTCCGTACGCCGCCTCGTCCCTGCTCGCCGTGGCGCTGAGCGCGGTGTTCTCCAGCGCGATGAAGGGCCAGTGCGCCGCGAAGCCGGACCTGCCGGCGCGGCCGCTGCCGCTCCGGATCGAGGTGCCCGCGCTTCCCGCCAGGGGCGGCGCCGACCTCGTACGCAAACTGTTCGAGCCGCTCGGGTGGACGGTGGCGGTCGAGGCCGTGGCGCTGGACGTCGAGTTCCCCGAATGGGGCGACTCCCGCTACGTACGCCTGGAACTGGAGGCGTCGGGCCTGACCGTCGCCGAAGCCCTGCGCCACCTCTACGTCCTGCTTCCGGTGCTCGACGACGCCAAGCACTACTGGGTGTCGTCCGACGAGGTCGACAAGCTGCTGCGGGCGGGCGAGGGCTGGCTGCCGGACCACCCCGAGCAGAGGCTGATCGCCGACCGGTACCTCTCGCGCCGGTGGTCGCTGACGCGGGAGGCGATGGAGCGGCTGGAGCTCGTACGGCTCGCGGAGGCCGACGACAGCGAGGTCGAGGAGATCGACAACGCGGTCGACGAGGAGGCGGACACGGAGGAGAAGCCGATCCCGCTGGCTGTCCAGCGCCGGGACGCGATCCTCACCGCGCTGCACGCGTCGGGCGCGGCCCGCGTGCTCGACCTCGGCTGCGGTCAGGGCCAGCTGGTGCAGGCGCTGCTCAAGGACGTGCGGTTCACCGAGATCGTCGGTGTCGATGTGTCGATACGCGCGCTCACCGTCGCCTCGCGGCGGCTCAAGCTGGAGCGGATGGGCGAGCGGCAGGCAGCTCGCGTGCGGCTCTTCCAGGGCTCGCTCGCGTACACCGACAACCGCCTCAAGGGGTACGACGCCGCCGTGCTCAGCGAGGTCGTCGAGCACCTCGACCTGCCCCGGCTGCCCGCCCTGGAGTACGCCGTCTTCGGCTCGGCCCGCCCCCGTACGGTCCTGGTGACGACGCCGAACGTCGAGTACAACGTCCGCTGGGAGACCCTCCCGGCCGGACACTCCCGCCATGGCGACCACCGGTTCGAGTGGACCCGGGAGGAGTTCCGGACCTGGGCCCACCAGGTGGCCGGGCGGCACGGATACGACGTGGAGTTCACGCCCGTCGGCCCCGACGACCCGGAGGTCGGTCCGCCGACCCAGATGGCCGTCTTCACCCTCGCCACCACGGGCACCCCGACCACCACCGCCACCCCGACCATCACGAAGGAGGAGAAGGCCGCATGACCGGCAACGACACCACCCAGGGGCGCACCCTGCCCGTCACCGACCTCTCCCTCGTCGTCCTGATCGGCGCGTCCGGCTCCGGCAAGTCCACCTTCGCCCGCAGGCACTTCAAGCCGACCGAGGTCATCTCCAGCGACTTCTGCCGCGGCCTGGTCGCCGACGACGAGAACGACCAGAGCGCCAGCGGCGACGCCTTCGACGTCCTCCACTACATCGCGGGCAAGCGGCTCGCGGCCGGCCGCCGTACCGTCGTGGACGCCACGAACGTCCAGCAGGAGAGCCGCCGCCAGCTGATCGAACTCGCCAAGAAGCACGACGTGCTGCCCATCGCGATCGTGCTCGACGTGCCGGAGGAGGTGTGCGCCGAACGCAACGCCTCGCGCACCGACCGCGCCGACATGCCGCGCCGCGTCATCCAGCGCCACATCCGCGAACTGCGCCGTTCGCTGCGGCACTTGGAGCGCGAGGGCTTCCGCAAGGTGCACGTCCTGCGGGGCGTGGCGGAGATCGAGAGCGCCGAGGTGCGGACGGAGAAGCGGTTCAACGACCTGACCCACCTCACCGGCCCCTTCGACATCATCGGTGACATCCACGGCTGCGCCTCGGAGCTGGAGACCCTGCTCGTCAAGCTCGGTTACGTCGACGGCGCGCACCCCGAGGGTCGTACGGCCGTCTTCGTCGGCGACCTCGTCGACCGCGGCCCGGACACGCCCCGAGTTCTGCGCCGCGTGATGTCCATGGTCACGGCCGGTGACGCGCTGTGCGTGCCGGGCAACCACGAGAACAAGCTCGGCCGCTACCTCAAGGGCCGCAAGGTCCAGCACTCCCACGGACTGGCCGAGACCATCGAGCAGCTGGACGGCGAGAGCGAGGAATTCCACGCGCGGGTGCGGGAGTTCGTCGACGGGCTGGTCAGCCACTACGTCCTGGACGGCGGGCGGCTCGTCGTCTGCCACGCCGGACTGCCCGAGAAGTACCACGGCCGTACGTCGGGCCGGGTGCGCTCGCACGCGCTGTACGGCGACACGACCGGAGAGACGGACGAGTTCGGCCTGCCGGTGCGCTATCCGTGGGCGGAGGACTACCGGGGCCGGGCGGCCGTCGTCTACGGTCACACCCCGGTCCCCACGGCCACCTGGCTGAACAACACCATCTGCCTCGACACCGGTGCCGTGTTCGGCGGCAAGCTCACCGCGCTGCGCTGGCCGGAGCGCGAGCTCGTCGACGTACCGGCCGAACGGGTCTGGTACGAGCCGACGAAGCCGCTGGCCTCCGAGGCTCCCGGCGGGCACGAAGGCCGTCCGCTGGACCTCGCCGACGTGCACGGACGGCGGGCCGTCGAGACGCGGTACGCCGGGCGGGTGGCGGTGCGCGAGGAGAACGCGGCGGCGGCCCTCGAGGTCATGAGCCGGTTCGCGGTCGACCCGCGCCTGCTGCCCTACCTCCCGCCGACGATGGCGCCCACGGCGACCTCCCAGGTGGAGGGCTACCTCGAACACCCCGCCGAGGCCTTCGCCCAGTACAAGGAGGACGGCGTCGCCCGCGTCGTGTGCGAGGAGAAGCACATGGGGTCGCGGGCGGTGGCGCTGGTCTGCCGGGACGCGGGGGTGGCGCGGGAGCGGTTCGGTGTCGCGGAGGGGCCCACGGGGGCGCTGTACACCCGTACCGGCCGGCCCTTCTTCGACGACTCCGCCGTCACCGAGGAGATCCTCGGGCGAGTGCGGGAAGCGGTGACGGCGGCCGGTCTGTGGGAGGAACTGGGTACGGACTGGCTGCTGCTCGACGCCGAGCTGATGCCGTGGTCGCTCAAGGCGTCCGGGTTGCTGCGCAGCCAGTACGCGGCGGTCGGCGCCGCGGCCGGGGCGGCGTTCCCGGGGGTGCTGGCCGCGCTCGAAGGGGCCGCGGAGCGTGGGGTCGACGTCCGGGAGCTGCTCGGCAAGCAGCGGGAGCGGGCCGCCGACGCGGCGGCGTTCACCGAGGCGTACCGGCGGTACTGCTGGCCGACGGAGGGGCTGGAGGGGGTGCGGCTCGCTCCCTTCCAGATCCTCGCGGTCCAGGGCCGCAGTCTCGCCGCGATGCCGCACGACGAGCAGCTCGTGCTCATCGACCGGCTGGTCGAGCACGACGGGAGTGGGCTGCTGCAGACGACTCGGCGGTTGTTCGTGGACACCGGGGACGCGGAGTCCGTGCGGGGCGGGGTGGACTGGTGGCTGGAGATGACCGGGCGTGGGGGTGAGGGCATGGTCGTCAAGCCGGTCGGGGCGGTGGTGCGGAGCGGGCAGGGGCGTCTTGTCCAGCCCGGCATCAAGTGCCGGGGCCGTGAGTATCTGCGGATCATCTACGGCCCGGAGTACACGCGTCCTGAGAACCTCTCCCGGCTGCGGGGGCGTTTCCTGAACCACAAGCGGTCGCTCGCGCTTCGGGAGTACGCGCTCGGGCTGGAGGCGTTGGATCGGCTGGCGGAGGGGGAGCCGTTGTGGCGGGTGCATGAGGCGGTGTTCGGGGTGCTGGCGCTGGAGTCGGAGCCGGTGGACCCACGTCTGTAGCCGTTCTTCGGCTGCGGGGCGGCGGGGGCTGCGCGGCAGTTCCCCGCGCCCCAGGGGCGCGGGCTTCGCCCCGCGCCCCTAAGGGATTCAGCTCACCAGGCGCAGCCTCACCCCCGCCACCCCCACCCGTACCGTCTGCCCCCACACCAGCTCCACCGCGTCGCTCTCCATGCCGTCGCCGAACGCGATGAGGCGGTCGGACTCGACGGTGAGGGAGAGGTGGGCGGAGGCGGTGAGGGAGCCGGCGACGAGGGACGTGCCGGTGGCCGGTGACGGCCAGGCCTCGCGGACGAACCAGAGAAGGCGTTCCTCCGCGGGCCCGGGCAGCGGCAGCTCACCGCCCCGCTCCTGCCACACCGAGCGGAGCCACCCGCTGGCGCCCGTCCCGGTACCCACCAGGACCCCGGAGGAGGCCTGGGGCTCGACGGCACCCCCGTACTCGTCGAGCCCCAGCCGATAGCGGGCCGTCTGATGGCTCGCGGTTCCGAGATAGATCTCGTTGAGTGCGAGGAGCCGCTGCGTGTCGTCCGCGACCGCCTCGACCATGGTCAGTTCGTCGACCCGGCCCCCGCGCGCCGAGGCGAGCAGCGCGCCCGCGTCGCGCGGCCGATGCCGCACGAGCACCCCCGGGTTCCGTCCGGGGTCGGTGTCGATCCCCACCACCGGCTGTCCGGTCAGGTACTTGGCCACGTTCGCCACCAGCCCGTCCTGCCCGACCACGACCACCACATCCTCCGGAGCGAACAGGAAGCGGTCGAGGTCGCCCCGCTCGACGCGCGCCTGACGCCAGGTCAGCGGCACCGCCGAGACCACCTCCGCCAGCGCCTCCCGCGCCCGCCGGTGCCGCTCGGCCACCTCCGCGATGTCCCGCCCCCGGGAGGACAGGAAGAACGCCGCCTGCCCGTGCGTCCCGTGCCGGGCCACCAACTCCTCGTACTCCGTGGTGCGATGGACGAGGACGACCCGGGGCGCGAGACTCACTGCTCCGGCCCCCCGGCGGCCCCGTGGCCCAGCCGTGCGAGCAGGCCCGTCAGGACGTCCGGCGACACCGTGACACTGTCGATGCGCGGCAGGTTCTCCGCGAGTCGTGTGCCCGTCAGGGCGTGCAGCGTGGCGACGTCCACGTCTCCGTGGACCCGCAGCCAGGCGGCCTGCGCCGCGGCCCGCGCCTCGCCGACCTCGCGCGCGGCCGTGGCCTCGGCCTTGGCGAGCTGTACCACCCGGCTGCCCTCCGCCTCCGCGAGCCGCACGGTCCGCGCCGCCTCCGCCCCGGCCCGCACCGCGTCCGCCGCCGCGTGCTCCTCCGCCTCACGCCGCGCGTTGGTACCGCGCTGGTCGACCAACTGCTCCTCGCGCCGGGCGAGTTCGATCTGGCTGGCGAGCTCGTTCTCGGCGATCGCGCGCTCCCGCTCGACGGCGACGGCCCGGCGTTCGTACGTCGCCTTGTCCGCCTCCTGCTGGATCAGCTCGCGGGCGGGGGTGCGCAGCGCCCGCTCCACCTCGGGTTCCGGGCGCAGCGCGACGACCCGTACGGCCACCACCTCGATCCCCGTCGCGGGCAGCCGGGGTTCGGCGGCGAGCCCGCCGGCGATCCGCTCGCGTACCGACGCGACGCCGTCCACCAGGGCCGCCGCCAGCGTCGTGCGCGCCAGTACGTCCAGTGCGTGCTGCTGGGCCGTCTCGGTCAGCAGCGAGCCCAGCTGTTCGAGGGGCGCGCCGCGCCAGGAGCCGGTGTCGGGGTCGATGGAGAAGTCGAGCCGCGTGGCCGCGACCCCGGGATCGACGATCCGGTAGGTGACGGTCGCCTGCACCGCGACGTCCTGGAAGTCGGACGTGCGGGCGTGGAAGGTCATCGCCAACTCGCGGTCGTCGACCGGGACTTCGGAGAGCGTGGCGGTCAGGGAGCGGTACCAGAAACTGAGTCCGGGGCCGTCGTGCGCCAGTCGGCCCGACCGGTGGTGCCGGACATGGGCGGTCGGCGCCCCGCGCAGATGGCGCCAGCCGAGACGCCGGGTGATGTCGGCCATGGGTACCCCCTCGCCGCCGGGCGATCCCGGCGGCCCGCTGTGATGCGCTTTTGTCGTCGCAGTGACGATAACGAAGGGGCGCCCTTATCGTCAAGGGGACGAAATCAACTCGCCCGTCTCCCGTCGATCCACGGGTGAACAGGCGTCCGGATGGTCAGGATGGAGGCATGGGATTCCACGTCGACTCCGAGGCCGGGCGGCTGCGCCGCGTCATCCTGCACAGACCCGACCTCGAGCTCAAGAGGCTCACCCCCAGCAACAAGGACGCCCTGCTCTTCGACGACGTGCTGTGGGTGCGCCGGGCCCGGGCGGAGCACGACGGGTTCGCGGACGTGTTGCGCGACCGCGGGGTCACTGTCCATCTCTTCGGCGACCTGCTCACCGAGGCCCTGGAGATCCCGGTGGCCAGATCGCTCGTCCTGGACCGGGTCTTCGACGAGAAGGAGTACGGGCCGCTCGCCACCGACCACCTCCGGGCGGCCTTCGAGAACCTGCCCGCCCCGGAACTGGCGGCCGCGCTGGTCGGCGGGATGACCAAACGGGAGTTCCTGGACGCGCACATGGAGCCGACCTCCGTGCGCTTCCATGTCATGGACCTCGACGACTTCCTCCTCGGCCCGCTCCCCAATCACCTCTTCACTCGGGACACCTCCGCCTGGATCTACGACGGGGTCTCCATCAACGCCATGCGCTGGCCCGCGCGGCAGCGGGAGACCGTGCACTTCGAGGCGATCTACCGCCACCATCCGCTCTTCCGTGACGAGCACTTCAATCTCTGGTCGCAGGGGCAGGCGGACTACCCGTCCACGATCGAGGGTGGTGACGTGCTCGTCATCGGCAACGGCGCGGTGCTCATCGGCATGAGCGAGCGGACGACCCCGCAGGCCGTCGAGATGCTCGCGCACAAGCTGTTCGCCGCCGGGTCGGCCCGTACGATCGTGGCGCTCGACATGCCCAAGCGGCGGGCCCTCATGCACCTCGACACCGTGATGACGATGGTCGACGGCGACACCTTCACCCAGTACGCGGGGCTCGGCATGCTCCGCTCGTACACCATCGAACCGGGCTCGGGGGACAAGGAGCTGAAGGTCACCGACCATCCGCCGGAGCACATGCACCGGGCGATCGCGGCGGCGCTGGGGTTGAGCGAGATCCGGGTGCTGACCGCGACGCAGGATGTGCACGCGGCGGAGCGGGAGCAGTGGGACGACGGGTGCAACGTCCTCGCGGTGGAGCCCGGGGTGGTCGTCGCCTATGAGCGGAATGTGACCACCAATACGCATCTGCGGAAGCAGGGTATTGAGGTGATCGAGATTCCGGGGAGTGAGCTGGGTCGGGGGCGGGGAGGGCCTCGGTGTATGAGCTGTCCGGTGGAGAGGGATGGGGTGGGGGTTTGATGCGGGGTGCGGGTGGAGTGTGGCTGGGCGCGCAGTTCCCCGCGCCCCTGAAGGGGCGCCGATCGCAAGGCCGCCCAGGAAGTCACGTATAGAAATGTCGACGATCGTATAGACTTGCATTCGTTCCCTTGTTCGCCCCCGTCCCCGTATCTCTGGAGCGCCCCCATGGCGACAGTCCCGACCGCCCTCGCCGGACGCCACTTCCTCAAGGAGCTGGACTTCACCGAGGAGGAGTTTCGCGGTCTGATCGAGCTGGCCGCCGAGCTCAAGGCGGCCAAGAAGGCCGGGGCCGAGACGCAGTACCTGCGGGGCAGGAACATCGCGCTGATCTTCGAGAAGACCTCGACCCGTACGCGCTGCGCGTTCGAGGTGGCCGCCGCGGACCAGGGCGCGTCGACGACGTATCTGGACCCGTCCGGTTCGCAGATAGGTCACAAGGAGTCCGTGAAGGACACCGCGCGTGTGCTCGGCCGGATGTTCGACGCGATCGAGTACCGGGGTGACAGCCAGGCCTCCGTCGAGGAGCTGGCCGCGTACGCCGGAGTGCCCGTCTACAACGGTCTGACCGACGACTGGCACCCCACCCAGATGCTCGCCGACGTGCTCACCATGACCGAGCACTGCGACAAGCCGCTCGGCGAGATCGCCTTCGCCTACCTGGGTGACGCCCGTTTCAACATGGGCAACTCCTACCTGATCACCGGTGCGCTCCTCGGCATGGACGTCCGGATCGTCGCCCCGGAGGCCTACTGGCCCGCCGAGGAGATCGTCGCCGAGGCCCGCAAGCTCGCCGAGAGCAACGGCGGGCGCGTCACCCTCACCGAGCACCTCGGCGAGGGCGTCCGCGGCGCCGACTTCGTCGCCACCGACGTCTGGGTCTCGATGGGCGAGCCCAAGGAGGTGTGGGACGAGCGCATCGCCGCGCTGTCCCCGTACGCCGTGACCATGGACGTGCTGCGCGCCACCGGCAACCCGGACACGAAGTTCCTGCACTGCCTGCCGGCCTTCCACGACCTGGGCACCAAGGTCGGCCGCGAGATCCACGAGACCCACGGCCTCGACTCGCTGGAGGTCACCGACGAGGTGTTCGAGTCGGCGCACTCGGTCGTCTTCGACGAGGCCGAGAACCGGCTGCACACCATCAAGGCGATCATGGTCGCCACCCTGGGCCGAGCGGGAATCCCCGAGGTCCTGGCCTGACGGAGGTCCCCGCAGGCCTTATCCTGACCGGCGGTCCGGAGCCACCCCTTCCGCGACCGCCGTGCGACCGACCCCGTCGCACCCCGCACCACCGGAAATGAGCACCACCCGCATGTCCGCTCCACGCATCAAGTCCCCCCAGCTGCTGATGGCCGAATCAGGCGCCGACCGCGAAGGCCATGGCCTCAAGCGGACCATGGGTCTCTTCCAGCTCATCTGCTTCGGCGTCGGCGCGATCGTCGGCACCGGAATCTTCGTCGGACTCTCCGACTCGGTCGCCCAGGCCGGACCCGCCGTGGTCGTGTCGTTCATCCTCGCGGCGATCACCTGCGTCTTCACCGCGTTCTCCTTCGCCGAGCTCGGCGGCGCGATCCCGGTCTCCGGATCCTCGTACTCCTTCGCCTACGCGGGACTGGGCGAGGGCACGGCCTTCCTCGTCGGCTGGTGTCTGCTCCTGGAGTACGGCGTCTCCGTGTCGGCCGTGGCGGTCGGCTGGAGCCAGTACGTCAACGAGCTGCTGCACAGCCTCACGGGCGTGCAGCTGCCCGCCGCGCTCTCGGCCGGCCCGTCCGACGGCGGGATCGTCAACCTTCCCGCGGTCATCGTGATCGCGCTGGCCTCGGTCCTGCTGATCCGCGGAGTGCGCGAGAGCGCCCGGGCGACCGCGGCCATGGCCGTGCTGAAGCTGGTCGTGCTCGTCGCCTTCTGCGCGATCGGGTTCAGCGCCTTCAAGCACGGCAACCTCACGCCGTTCTCCCCGGCCGGCCTTGGCGGTATCGGCGCGGGCACCACGGCGGCCTTCTTCTCGTACATCGGCTTCGACGCGATCACCACGGCCGGCGAGGAGGCCAAGGACCCCCGCCGCAACATCCCGATCGCCATCCTGGTCTGCATCGGTCTGGTCACCCTGCTGTACTGCGCGGTGGCCCTCGCGGCGATCGGCGCCGTCGGCGGCGACGCGGTCGCCGGGCGGCCCGCCGCGCTGTCGTACGTCGTCAACGTGGTCACCGGCTCCACGGTCGGCGCCGGGGTCGTCGCGTTCGGAGCGGTCGTCGCCATCGCCTCCGTCGTGCTCGCGGTGATGTACGGACAGACCCGCATCCTCATGTCCATGTCCCGCGACGGGCTCGTGCCGCGGGTCTTCGAGAAGATCTCGCCGAAGACCTCGACACCGGTCGCGGGGACCCTGATCGTCGCCATCGTCTTCGCCGTCCCGGCGGCCTTCGCCCCGCTCGACGCCGTCGTCAACCTGACGACGATCGGCACGCTCGCCACCATGGCCGCCGTGAACGTCGCGGTGATCGCGCTGCGGCGCCGCCAACCGGGTCTCGCCAGGACGTTCCGGGTGCCGCTCTACCCCGTGGTGCCGCTGCTCGGCATCGGCTTCTGTCTGTACCTGATGTACGAGACGGGCTGGACGACCTGGATCCAGTTCGTGTGCTTCCTGGCGGCCGGCTTCCTCGTGTACGTGCTCTACGGGCGCCGCAACTCCCGGCTGGCCGCGGCCGCGGCCGTTCCCGGAGCCGTTCCCGGCGCCGGGGTCACGCCGGACGCCGCTGAGCGGGCACCACAGGCAGTCTGAACCAGACCGCCTTGCCGGAGCCGGTGGGGCGGTGGCCGCAGGAGGAGCTGAGGGTGCGGATCAGGAGGAGGCCGCGCCCGTGCTCCTGCCAGGGGTCGGGCTCACCGGGCGGTTCCGGGACCGTGAGGTTGACGGGCGGCTCCGGGTCCGGGTCGTGCACCTCGACCTGACAGCCGGTCGGCATGAGCTCCACGACCAGCTCTATGGGACCGTCCCCCGCGGTGTGCTCCACGGCGTTGGCGACCAGCTCCGCGGTGAGCAGTTCCGCGGTGTCGCTGTCGGCCGCGTGCTTCAGCTCGGCCAGCGCGGTGCGGACCAGGGCGCGGGCGACCGGCACGGCCGCGGCGGTGTGCGGCAGCGCGATGCGCCAGGAGGCGGGGGCGGGGGTGTCGTGCAAGGCGGGTCCGTTCATGGAGCAGGCTGTCCTGCTTTCAACGTGAGGAATGGTACGGCGCGGCCGGACGGAGGCGTCGGGCGGGCGCTTTCCAGGACATTCGGTGGGCGCCCTCCCAGGACGTTCGGCTCGGCATGAGGCCCCGTACCCAGCTCGACACCCGGTCTCCCGCGAGGTGCTCCCGCCGTTACGGGGCTATCGAGAACCCGTGACTCGGTGACGGGAAACGGTCACTCCACGGTCGGGTTATTGCGTGGTCGTGACGACAGTCACAGACTGGTGATAACTTCGTGGAGTAACGACGACCGCTGTCCGGCGCCCTGGGGCGCGGACCGCCGCCCCCGTCCGAGGAGGCCGCCCGTCATGAGTCCCTTCACCGGCTCCGCCGCCCGTACCTCCGACTGGCAGCACCTGAGGTGCGCGGTCGCCGACGGGGTCGCCACGGTCACCCTGGCCCGCCCCGAGAAACTCAACGCCCTCACCTTCGGCGCCTACGCGGACCTGCGCGATCTGCTCGCCGAGCTCTCCCGTGAGCGGTCGGTGCGGGCGCTGGTGCTGGCGGGGGAGGGGCGCGGCTTCTGCTCCGGCGGCGACGTCGACGAGATCATCGGCGCGACCCTGTCCATGGACACCGCCCAGCTCCTCGACTTCAACCGGATGACCGGGCAGGTCGTGCGGGCCGTACGGGAGTGCCCGTTCCCGGTGATCGCGGCGGTGCACGGGGTCGCGGCGGGTGCCGGAGCCGTCCTCGCCCTGGCCGCCGACTTCCGGGTGGCCGACCCGAGCGCCCGGTTCGCCTTCCTCTTCACCCGCGTCGGACTGTCCGGCGGCGACATGGGCGCCGCCTATCTGCTGCCCCGGGTCGTCGGGCTCGGTCACGCGACCCGCCTGCTGATGCTCGGCGAACCGGTGCGCGCACCCGAGGCCGAGCGGATCGGCCTGATCAGCGAGCTGGCCGACGAGGGCGGTGCGGACGAGGCCGCCCAGCGGCTGGCCCGCCGCCTGGCCGAGGGCCCGGCTCTCGCGTACGCCCAGACCAAGGCCCTGCTCACCGCCGAACTGGACATGCCCCTCGCCGCCTCCGTCGAGCTCGACGCCTCGACCCAGGCCCTTTTGATGACCGGCGAGGACTACGCCGAGTTCCATGCGGCGTTCACGGAGAAGCGCGCGCCGAAGTGGCGGGGGCGATAACCGTGGCGACGCGGACGGGCGCGTCTGTGCGTGTCGCCGTCATCGGCGGCGGTCCCGGCGGGCTGTACGCCGCCGCGCTCCTCAAACGTCTCGACCCCGGCCGCGAGGTCACCGTCTGGGAGCGCAACGCCCCCGACGACACCTTCGGCTTCGGTGTCGTGCTCTCCGACGAGACGCTCGGCGGGATCGAGCACGCCGACCCGGTCGTGTACGCGGCGCTCCAGGACGAGTTCGTGCGCTGGGACGACATCGACATCGTGCACCGGGGCGTGCGCAACACCTCCGGAGGCCATGGCTTCGCGGCGCTCGGCCGGCGCCGACTCCTGGAGATCCTGCACGAGCGCTGCCGCTCGCTCGGCGTCGAGCTGCGCTTCCGGGCCGAGGCCCCGCCGGTCGCCGAGCTGATGACGGCGTACGACCTGGTCGTCGCCGCCGACGGGGTGCACAGCCCGACCCGGGCGGCGTACGCGGAGGTCTTCGGACCGTCGGTCGAGGAGCACCAGTGCCGTTACATCTGGCTCGCCGCCGACTTCGCCTTCGACTCCTTCCGCTTCGAGATCGCCGAGACCGAGCACGGCGTTATGCAGCTGCACGGCTATCCCTACGCGGCCGATGCCTCCACCGTCATCGTCGAGATGCGCGAAGAGGTGTGGCGGGCCGCCGGTTTCGCGGACCTCGACGAACAGGGGTCCGTCGAGCTCTGCGGCAAGATCTTCACGGACGCGCTCGGCGGGCGGCAGCTGCGGTCCAACAAGTCGACGTGGACCACCTTCCGCACGGTGGTCAACGACCGCTGGTCCCACGGCAATCTGGTCCTCCTCGGCGACGCCGCGCACACCGCGCACTTCTCCATCGGCTCCGGCACCAAGCTCGCCGTCGAGGACGCACTCACGCTGGCCGCCTGCCTGGAGGAGCGGCCCACCCTCGACGAGGCACTCGCCGCGTACGAGGAGGAGCGGCGCCCTGTCGTCGCGTCCACCCAGCGGGCGGCGCGGGCCAGCCTGGAGTGGTTCGAGAACCTGGGGCTGTATCTCCACCAGCCCGCCCGGCAGTTCGCCTTCAACCTCCTCACGCGCAGCCGCCGCGTCACGCACGACAACCTGCGGCTGCGGGACGCGCACTTCACGGCGGCGGTCGAGCGCGAGTTCGGCTGCCCGCCCGGCACACCGCCGATGTTCACCCCGTTCCGGCTGCGCGGTCTGACCCTGCGCAACCGGGTCGTGGTCTCACCTATGGACATGTACTCGGCCGTGGACGGCGTCCCCGGCGACTTCCACCTCGTCCACCTGGGCGCACGGGCGCTCGGCGGCGCGGGACTGGTGATGACCGAGATGGTGTGCGTGAGCGCCGAGGGCCGCATCACGCCCGGCTGCGCGGGCCTCTACACACACCGGCAGGCCGACTCCTGGCGGCGGATCATCCGCTTCGTGCACACCCAGTCACCCGGCACCGCGATCGGCGTCCAGCTCGGACACTCCGGCCGCAAGGGCTCCACGAAGCTGATGTGGGAGGGCATGGACGAGCCGCTCGAGGAAGGCAACTGGCCGCTCGTGGCCGCCTCCCCGATCCCGTACGGACCGCGCAGCCAGACCCCCCGGCAGCTGTGCCGCGCCCAACTCACGGACATCCGTGAGCAGTTCGCGGCAGCCGCCTGGCGTGCCGCCCGCTGCGGCTTCGACCTCCTCGAACTGCACTGCGCCCACGGCTACCTGCTGTCCGGCTTCCTCTCACCGCTCACCAACCGGCGCACCGACGTCTACGGCGGCTCGCTGGAACGCAGACTGCGCTTCCCGCTGGAGGTCTTCGACGCCGTACGGGCCGTGTGGCCGGAGGAGCGGCCCATGACCGTCCGCATCTCCGCCACCGACTGGGCCGAGGGCGGCAACACCGGGGACGAGGGCGTGGCGATCGCCCGGGCCTTCGCGGCGCACGGCGCCGACGCGGTCGACGTGTCGACCGGGCAGGTGGTCGCCGACGAACAGCCCGAGTACGGCCGCTCGTACCAGACCCCGTTCGCCGACCGGATCCGCCACGAGACCGGCCTCCCCGTGATCGCCGTCGGCGCGATCTCCTCCTGGGACGACGTCAACTCCCTGCTCCTGGCCGGGCGCACGGACCTGTGCGCACTCGCCCGGCCGCATCTCTACGACCCGCACTGGACGCTGCACGCGGCGGCCGAGCAGGGGTACGAGGGTCCGGGCGTCGCCTGGCCCAAGCCCTACCGCGCGGGCAGCCGCCGCCCGCAGACCGGACGCATCGACGCCCCCAAGCCCCGGCTCTCACTGGGGACTTGAGGACGCGGGGAGAGCGGTCCTAACGGGAGAGGTCGGCCATGCCCGCCGTCAGTGTCGAGCCGTCCGCCGGGTCGACGAGGAGGAACGCGCCGGTGCGGCGTACGTCCGCGTAGTCGTCGAGCGCGAGCGGCTCGGCGGTGCGCAGGGTGATGCGCCCGAGGTCACTCGCGGTCAGCTCGCCCGCCCCGCCCAGGTCCTTGACGATCGCCTTCACGGTCCGCGTGGTGTGCTTGACCAGTACCCGGTCGCCGACCCTGAGCGCCCGATCGGCCAGATGACAGACGGCCGCCCGGACGTCCTGCGGGAGCGCGGGCGCGTCCGCTCCGGCGGTGATCATGTCGCCGCGTGAGACATCGTGCCGGTCGGCCAGGCGCAGGGTCATCGACTGCGGCGCGTACGCGAGGCCGGCGTCCCTGCCGAGCACGTCGATGCCGGCGATCTCGGAGGTCTCACCGGAGGGGTGGACGGTGACCCGGTCCCCGACCCGCAGCGTTCCGGACACCAACTGCCCCGCGTAGCGGCGGACCTCGCCGTGCCGGATCACGTACTGGACCGGGAAACGCGCCGGAGCGGACGTGGGCTCGGAGCCCACCGGCACGGTCTCCAGGAACTCCAGGAGCGCCGGACCCTCGTACCAGTCCATGCGCGCCGAACGCTCCACCACGTTGTCCCCGCACAGCGCCGAGACCGGGATCGGTGTGAAGCCGGGCAGGTCCAGCTCGGCGGCGTGGCCCGCGAAGCCCTCGACGATCCGCTCGAAGTCCTTCTGCTCGTAGCCGACGAGGTCCATCTTGTTGACGGCGAGGACCACGTGCGGGACGCGCAGCAGTGCGGCGACGGCGGCGTGGCGGTGGGTCTGCTCGACCACCCCGTGCCGCGCGTCGACCAGGATGATCGCCAGTTCGGCCGTGGAGGCGCCGGTGACCATGTTGCGGGTGTACTGCACATGCCCGGGGGTGTCGGCGAGGATGAACCGGCGCCGGGGCGTGGCGAAGTAGCGGTAGGCGACGTCGATGGTGATGCCCTGCTCGCGCTCGGCGCGCAGGCCGTCGGTGAGGAGGGCGAGGTCGGGGGCGTCCTGGCCGCGGCTCGCCGAGACGCGCTCCGCGGCCTCCAGCTGGTCCGTCAGGACCGACTTGGAGTCGTGCAGCAGTCGTCCGACCAGCGTGGACTTGCCGTCGTCGACGGAACCGGCGGTCGCGAAGCGCAGTGTGTCGATGGTCGTCATGTCTAGAAGTACCCCTCGCGCTTGCGGTCTTCCATCGCGGCCTCGGACATCTTGTCGTCGGCGCGGGTGGCGCCCCGCTCGGTGAGCCGGGAGGCGGCGATCTCTGCGATGACCTGGTCGAGGGTCACCGCGTCGGAGTCGACGGCGCCCGTGCAGGACATGTCGCCGACGGTCCGGTAGCGGACGAGCCGCTTGTCCACGACCTCGTTCTCGCGAGCCCCGCCCCACTCGCCGCCGGTCAGCCACATCCCGCCGCGCCGGAACACCTCACGGCGATGCGCGAAGTACATCTCGGGCAGTTCGATGCCTTCGCGGGCGATGTACTGCCAGACGTCCAGTTCGGTCCAGTTGGACAGGGGGAAGACGCGGACGTGCTCGCCGGGGCGTGGCGGCCGTTGTAGAGCTGCCACAGTTCGGGGCGCTGGCGTCGGGGGTCCCACTGGGAGAACTCGTCGCGCAGTGAGAACACGCGTTCCTCGGCTCGTAGGGGTCGTCGACGCCGGTGAGCCCGGTGAGCCGGCCCGCGGCCTGCCGGGCGTACAGCCCCTTCACGTCGCGCTCGCTGCACACCTCGACGGGGGTGGCGACATGCACCTCGATGTACGGCGTCCCGCTCGCCTCGTGCCGCTCCCGGACGGCGTCGCGGCTGTCGGCGTACGGCGCGATGACGGGCACCACGGCGAGGACGCCGTTGCGTGCGAGCACCTCGGCGACCAGGCCGATGCGCTGCACGTTGGTGTTGCGGTCCTCGCGCGAGAAGCCGAGACCCGCGGAGAGGAACCGGCGGACCTCGTCGCCGTCGAGGACCTCCACCCGGTGCCCCTCCGCCTTCAGGCGGGTCCCGAGTATCCGGGCGATGGTCGTCTTGCCCGCGCTCGGCAGGCCCGTGAGCCAGACGGTGGCTCCCTGAGCCCTTGCCGTGGTGGTCATACGTGCGGTCCTCTTCCTGTCCTGGCGTGCGGCTCACGACGCTAGGTAAGAAGCATGAGAAGAGGGACGGAAGGGGCTGAGGGTTCCCTTAGCGCCTCATGATGTAACTGAGGTCACACATCGGTGGGTTCGGTGAAGCTCGCGCCCGTGTCCCGCAGCCGCTCGTGCAGCGCCCGGAACACGGCGGCCGAGCGGGCGCCCGGCCAGTCCTCGGGCAGCAGCGCGGCGGGCAGCCCCGGGTCGGCGTACGGGAGGTGGCGCCAGGTGTCCAGGGCGAGCAGATAGTCGCGGTACGCCTCCTCGGGCGGGGTGTCCGCGCGCCGCCGCCAGTCGCGCAGCACGGTCGCGTGCTGGTCGAGGAAGGCCTCGTGCTGCTTGGCGATCGCCGCCAGGTCCCACCAGCGGGCGACCGCGTCCGCCGTCGCCGCGAAACCCAGGTGCTCCCCGCGGAACAGCTCCACGTAAGGGTCGAGCCGCAGCCGCGCCAGGGTGTGCCGGGTCTCCTCGTAGAGCCGCGCGGGGGCGAGCCAGACGCCGGGGGCCGCCGTCCCGAAGCCGAGACCGGCGAGGCGCGAGCGCAGTACGTGCCGCTTCTGCCGCTCGGACTCCGGCACGGAGAAGACGGCGAGCACCCAGCCCTCGTCCTCGGGGGGCGCCGTCGCGTACACCCGCCGGTCGCCGTCCTCCAGCAGTTGGCGGGCGTCCGGCGACAGCGCGTACCCCGCGCCGCCCGCCGCCGTGCGGGCCGGTTCGAGCAGTCCGCGGCGCTTGAGCCGGGACACCGACGAGCGTACGGAGGGTGCGTCGACGCCGACCGCGGCGAGGAGCCGGATCAACTCGGCCACCGGCACGGGGCCGGGCATGAAACGGCCGTACGCGCCGTAGAACGTGACGATGAGGGACCGGGGGGCGTGCTGCTCTGACACGTTGATCACTCTAGTGCGCGAAGATCACTTGGGACCGCCGCCGGTGGACAACTCACCCTCCGGCGCGGGCGGCGACGGGTTCTCCCCGCTCGCCGGCGGAGCGTCCGCGCGCAGCCGGAAGCGTTGCAGCTTTCCGGTCGCCGTGCGCGGCAGCGAGTCCAGGAAGACGAACTCGCGAGGGCATTTGTACGGCGCCAGCTCGGACTTGAGGAAGGCGCGCAGCGCCGCGGTGTCCTTGCGTGCCCCCTCTCTGAGGACCGTGTACGCCACCACCACCTGCCCGCGTGCCTCGTCGGGCCGCCCCACGACCGCCGTCTCGACCACGTCCGGGTGGCGCAGCAGGGCGTCCTCGACCTCGGGCCCGGCGATGTTGTACCCCGCCGAGACGATCATGTCGTCGGCGCGGGCGACATAGCGGAAGTAGCCGTCGGGGTCGCGCACATAGGTGTCGCCGGTGATGTTCCAGCCGCCGCGCACGTACTCCCGCTGCCGTGGGTCGGCGAGATAGCGGCAGCCGACCGGGCCGCGCACCGCGAGCAGTCCGGGCTCGCCGTCCGGCACCGGCGTCCCCTCGGCGTCGACCACCCGCGCCTGCCAGCCCGGTACGGGGACGCCCGTCGTCCCGGGGCGGATGTGCTCGTCGGCCGCGGAGATGAAGATGTGCAGCAGCTCGGTGGCGCCGATGCCGTTGATGATGCGCAGTCCAGTGCGGTGGTGCCAGGCCTGCCAGGTCGCGGCGGGCAGGTTCTCGCCCGCGGACACACAGCGCCGCAGCGAGGTCGTGTCGTGCTCGTCCAGCTCCGCCAGCATCGCCCGGTAGGCGGTGGGTGCGGTGAACAGCACCGAGACGCGGTGCTCGGTGATCGCGGGCAACAGCTGCTTGGGGCCCGCCTGTTCGAGCAGCAGGGAGCAGGCGCCGGCGCGCATCGGGAAGACGACGAGGCCGCCGAGCCCGAACGTGAAGCCCAGCGGGGGACTGCCGGTGAAGACGTCGTCCTCGTGCGGCCGCAGCACGTGCTTCGAGAAGGTGTCCGCTATGGCCAGCACATCGCGGTGGAAGTGCACACAGCCCTTGGGACGGCCGGTGGTGCCGGAGGTGAACGCGATCAGCGCGACGTCGTCGGCGGCCGTGTCGACCGCCGTGAACGGCTCGTCCGGGGCGCCCGTGATGCGCAGCAGCAGGTCGTCGGGGGCGTCCCCGCCGTACGTCGTGATCCGCAGCCCCGGGATCTCCGCCTTCGCCAGGTCGTCGACCGACCGTACGTCGCACAGCGCGTGGGTGACGTGGGCGATGGCGCACACGGTGGTCAGCTCGTGCGGGCGCTGCTGGGCGAGCACCGTGACGGCGACCCCGCCCGCCTTCAGGACCGCCAGCCAGCACGCGGCGAGCCAGGGTGTGGTGGGCCCGCGCAGCAGCACCCGGTTGCCGGGCACGACGCCCAGTTCGGTGGTCAGGACATGGGCGATCCGGTCCACCCGGGCGAGGAGGTGCCCGTACGTCCACAGGTCGCCGGACGGCGTGCGGAAGGCGGGGCGCTGCGGTGGCTTGCCGCCGAGGAGTTCGGCGGCGCAGTTCAGCCGTTCGGGGTAGTGCAGCTCGGGCAGGTCGAAGGGGAGTTCGGGCCACTGCTCGGGGGGCGGGAGGTGGTCGCGGGCGAAGGTGTCGACGTGGGCCGAGGTCGTCGGCTCCAGGGTGTCGCCGTCCATGGAGGTTCGCCCCCTTGTCGTGGTGGGCTCGCAGCGCTCGGCTCGTGACTCTCGGTGCTCAGCTCTCGGTGCTCTGGGCTCGCGTCTCGCACAAGGAGCGTATCGTGTTGGTGACGACAGTCAACGTCTCGCGATAGCCTGGGGTCCCGCAGTCCGACGGCGGAGAGGGAACCGGCAATGACCGCATTCTCGCTCGATCCGGCACAGACCGCCTGGTGTGCCGAGCTGCGCGCGCTGGCCGAGGAGCGGTTGCGCCCGCTGGCGGAGAAGGGCGAGCCGGGTCACGTCAACCGTGCCCTTGTCGCCGAGTTGGGCCGGCTCGGGCTGCTCGCCCGCCTGTTCACCTCGGGCGCGCTCGATCTGTGCCTGATGCGGGAGTCCTTGGCGCACGGTTGCACCGAGGCCGAGACGGCGCTCGCCCTGCAGGGCCTCGGTGCGCATCCGGTGCACGCGTACGGCACCCGGGCGCAGCGCGAGCGCTGGCTGCCCCGGGTCGCGGACGGCAGTGCGGTGGCCGCGTTCGCGCTGAGCGAGCCGGGCGCGGGCTCGGACGCGGCAGCGCTGGCGCTCCGCGCGGACCGGGACGCCTCACGGGCGCCCACTTCCGCACCGACGCCCGGCGAAGCCGCACCCGCGGCCCGCGGGGCCTCATCTGCGGCCTCTGGAGTCGTGCCTGCGGCCCTCGGAGGCTTGCCCGCGGAGCCCGGGCCGTCCGTCGCCGAGGGGCAGGGGCCGCCCGTTGCCGAGCGTGACGGCTGGGGGAGCTGGCGGCTCAGTGGGGAGAAGTGCTGGATCTCGAACGCGCCCGAGGCCGACTTCTACACCGTCTTCGCGCGGACCACCCCGGGCGCCGGAGCCCGGGGTGTCACCGCCTTCCTGGTGCCCGCCGACCGTCCGGGCCTCACCGGCACCCCGCTCGACATGCTCTCCCCGCACCCCATCGGCGCCCTCGCCTTCGACGCCGTACCGGTGACCGCGGACGACGTGCTCGGCGAGCCCGACCGCGGTTTCCGGGTCGCGATGCACACCCTCAACCTCTTCCGCCCGAGCGTGGGCGCCTTCGCGGTCGGCATGGCGGAGGCGGCCCTCGCGGCGACGCTCACGCACACGGCCGGGCGTGAGGCGTTCGGCGGCAGGCTGAAGGACCTGCAGACGGTGGCGCACCAGGTCGCCGAGATGGCGCTGCGTACGGAGGCGGCCCGCCTGATGGTCTACGCGGCGGCGGCGGCGTACGACGAAGGGGCCCCGGACGTGCCCCGGCGCGCGGCGATGGCGAAGCTGCTGGCGACCGAGACGGCCCAGTACGTGGTCGACGCGGCCGTCCAACTGCACGGCGCCCGTGCCCTGCGCCGCGGCCATCTCCTCGAACACCTCTACCGGGAGGTCCGCGCGCCCCGTATCTACGAAGGCGCCAGCGAGGTCCAGCGGGCGGTCATCGCCAAGGAGCTGTACGCGTCGGTGGAGGCCCCGTGAGCGTCGAGAGCCTGGAGGTTCCGTGAGCACCGAGCGCGTCAACCCGCCCGAGCTCTCCCCGCCCACCGGCTTCTCGCACGCCGTCGTCGCCACCGGCACCCGCGTGGTCTTCCTGGCTGGCCAGACCGCGCTGGACACGGACGGGAAGGTGGTCGGCGCGACCCTCCCGGAGCAATTCGAGAAGGCGCTGACCAATCTGCTGACGGCGTTGCGGGCCGCGGGCGGCACCCCGGCCGACCTCGCGCGGGTCACGGTCTACGCCACCGATGTCGCGGACTACCGTGCGCGAGCCCCCGAACTCGGCCGCGTCTGGCGGCGGTTGGCGGGACGGGACTATCCCGCGATGGCCGTCGTCGGCGCCGCCCGCCTCTGGGACGAACAGGCCCTGGTCGAACTCGACGGTTTCGCGGTACTGCCGTAGCACCCCGCCCCCGGAACTTCCGGAATTCCCGGAGGGACTAGGCGGCGACGGCCAGCCGTTCGGCGAACACCCGGTGCGGAGCGACCACGCTGCCGTCGGGGAGCAGTTCACCGCTGTCGTCGAAGACGATCGCGCCGTTGCACAGCAGGCTCCAGCCCTGCTCGGGGTGGGCCGACACGATGTGCGGAGCGTTGGAGTCCGCGGACGGGCACAGAGTTTGGTGGGAACACATGACGCACCTCCACGTCGGATGCGATGAGTGTCGACGACGCCGTCGCCGCCTCGCATACGTAAGACCATGCTCCCGCGGCGAACTCATCGGAACCGCCGGTCGAGAAGCGTGACAACACGCGGACAACTCTCGAACGTTCCCATGACGCACGGACTCGACCCCCGACGGACCGGACCCGCCATGTACCGGACCCGCCGTGCACCGGACTCGCCACCAAAGGGGTGAGGGTCACCGCCGCGGGCCCGTGCGCCCGGTACCTGTGGAGCCCCCCACGTTCCAGGAGGTACCTCATGCCCTTGCGCCAGGTCTTCGGCGCGGCCACCGGCGCCGTGCTCCTGCTGCTGTTCGCCCCGTCCGCCGTCGCCGTGTCCGTCGGCGCCCTGTCGGCCCCGTCCGAGACGGTCACCGTCGACCCGACCGGTCACCTCGCCGCCGACGGAACCGTCACCCTCTCCGGCACCTACCGCTGTCTGAGCGGCACGGGGCCGGTGCTCGTCTCCTCGTCGGTGTCGCAGGGCGACCCCCGGATCCGCCACGGCATCGGCGGCAGCGCGGCGGTCTGCGACGGCGCGGAGCACCGCTGGACCAACTCGGAGAAGCGCACACCCGACACCCTCGCACCGGGCGCCGCCCATGTCGAGGCCACCCTGATGGAACTGAGCCCGGCCCTGGGCGGTCTGCCGCTGCCGCTGTTCCACGCGCTGCAGCAGCAGGACATCACCCTCATGGAGGGCTGAGCCGGCGCACGGGCGGGACGGGACGGCACACGGCGGGCTCGCCGGAGGACGACGCGAAGTCGTCCCCCCGGCGAGCCCCACCACCTTCCGGTCGCCCTAGATGTCCCGGAACGTATCGATCTGTGCCCCGATCGAGTTGAGCCGCTCGGCCAAGTCCTCGTAGCCGCGGTTGATGACGTACACATTGCGCAGCACGGACGTGCCGTCGGCCGCCATCATCGCCAGCAGCACGACCACGGCCGGGCGCAGCGCGGGCGGGCACATCATCTCGGCGGCGCGCCAGCGGGTCGGGCCCTCGACCAGCACGCGGTGCGGGTCGAGGAGCTGCAGTCGGCCGCCGAGCCGGTTGAGGTCGGTCAGGTAGATGGCCCGGTTGTCGTAGACCCAGTCGTGGATGAGGGTCTTGCCCTGGGCGGAGGCCGCGATGGCCGCGAAGAACGGCACGTTGTCGATGTTCAGGCCCGGGAACGGCATCGGGTGGATCTTGTCGATCGGCGCCTCGAGCTTGGAGGGCCGTACGGTCAGGTCCACCAGCCGCGTACGGCCGTTGTCGGCGAAGTACTCCGGCGTGCGGTCGTGGTCGAGGCCCATCTCCTCCAGTACCGCGAGCTCGATCTCCAGGAACTCGATCGGCACCCGGCGCACGGTCAGCTCCGACTCGGTGACCACAGCGGCGGCGAGCAGGCTCATCGCCTCGACCGGGTCCTCGGAGGGCGAGTAGTCCACGTCCACGTCGATGTTCGGCACGCCGTGGACGGTGAGCGTGGTCGTGCCGATGCCCTCCACCCGTACCCCGAGTGCCTCCAGGAAGAAGCACAGGTCCTGGACCATGTAGTTGGAGGAGGCGTTGCGGATGACGGTCGTGCCGTCGTGGCGGGCGGCGGCGAGCAGCGCGTTCTCGGTGACGGTGTCCCCGCGCTCGGTCAGCACGATGGGCCGGCTGGGGGAGACGGCCCGGTCGACCTGGGCGTGGTAGAGCCCCTCGGTGGCGGCGATGTCGAGCCCGAACCGCCGCAGCGCGATCATGTGCGGCTCGATGGTCCTGGTGCCGAGGTCGCAACCGCCCGCGTACGGCAGCTTGAAGGTGTCCATACGGTGCAGCAGCGGGCCGAGGAACATGATGATCGACCGCGTCCGGCGGGCGGCCTCGGCGTCGATCGCCTCCATGTCCAGCTCACTCGGGGGCGCGATCTCGAGGTCGACCCCGTCGTTGATCCAGCGGGTGCGGACGCCGATCGAGCCGAGCACCTCCAGAAGGCGGTAGACCTCTTCGATCCGGGCCACCCGGCGCAGCACCGTGCGCCCCTTGTTCAGGAGCGTCGCGCACAGCAGCGCGACACACGCGTTCTTACTGGTCTTGACATCGATCGAGCCGGACAGACGACGTCCGCCGACCACGCGCAGATGCATCGGACCCGCGTAGCCCAGAGAGACGATTTCGCTGTCCAGGGCTTCACCGATTCGAGCGATCATCTCAAGGCTGATGTTTTGGTTGCCGCGCTCGATGCGATTGACGGCGCTCTGACTTGTGCCGAGTGCCTCGGCGAGCTGCGACTGTGTCCAGCCCCGGTGTTGCCGGGCGTCACGGATGAGCTTGCCGATGCGTACGAGGTAGTCGTCTGCCATGGCGCGACCGTATATCTGATGTGAGATAAAGAGAAACGGAGCGCACCCGTCCGAGTAGTGGGCTACGGCACACCGCACCCACAGGGGAGTTCGGGTGCGGCGCCGTGGCGGCACGGCGACTTCGGTCAGCGCTCCCGCCGACGCGTCGTGCGCCGCCAGCCGAAGGGACCCGGCAGATCCTCCCCCACTCTCGACTTCGCTCGAGCGGGGGCACCCCCATCGTGGTGCGGCGCCCGTTGCTGCTGCGGGTGTGGTGCGGTCCGTGCCGGCCGCCCGTGGTGATCGACCACGAGCGCCGGTTGATGTTCAGCCGCACCCCGGGAAGGATGCGGAAGCTCTTGCGGAACGTGAGAGGCATGGTCGGTCCCCCTTGGGGCAGTTCGCGGCATTCCTGTCGTTTCGCGGCGCCGACTGTGGCGCGTCCCGTTCCGAGTACCCCGAAGCGGGCGATGGTTGCCTGTGAACTCCCGGCGCGTTCAGCCTCGTTCGGCCGCCCCGTGCTCCACGAGTGTCTGGGTGCCGATGACCCGGAGGAGGGCGACCTTTTCGGCGTCCCGCGTTCCCGGCTCGGCCGTGTAGACCATGATGCGCAGATCGCTGCCCCCGACGTTGAGTACGTCGCAGTCGAGTGTCAGGGGACCCAGCTGCGGATGGTCGATGGTCTTGCGCGAGGCCTCGTGGTGGCCCACGGCCTCGGACTCCCACAACTCGGCGAACCGGTCGCTGTGCGCGCGCAACTCCTCGACCAGGCGCCGCAGTCGCTGGTCCGCCGGGTACCGGCGAGCGGTCGCGCGCAGGTCGGCGACGACGGTGGTCTCGAACTCGCGTCGGGCCTCGGGGGTGTGGCGGACGTGGGTGCCCGGGCCCACGAGGTTGCGCCACACCGCGTTGCGCTCGTTGCCGCGCCATCCGGACGGGTCACCCATCAGGGCCGCGTACAGCGGGTTGGCCAGCAGCAGGTTCCACGCCGCGTCGAAGACCGCGACGGGCGTTCCGGTCAGCCGGTCCAGCATCCGGTGCACGCCGGGGGTGATGTGGGCGGGCACGGTGCCGCGTCCCGGCGGGACCAGTCCGGCGAGATGGAAGAGATGTTCGCGCTCGGTGCCGGACAGGCGCAGCGCCCGGCCGAGCGCCTCGACGATCTGCTCCGAGGGGTTGCTCGCCCGCCCCTGTTCGAGACGGGTCACATAGTCGACCGAGATCCCGGCCAGCAGGGCCAACTCCTCGCGGCGCAGTCCGGCCGCGCGCCGGTGCCCACCGACGGGGAGCCCGGCCGCCTCGGGGGAGACCCGGTCCCGCCAGCGCCGGACCGTCCGCCCGAACTCCGTACTCGCCATCCCCCCACTGTGCACCGGTCCGCCCGTCTGTGCCTGGCACTGCCAGTACCAGGCACAGACGGGCGGACCCGTGACCGCCCGCCCCGCCCCGAGTGCTGTGTTCCCCGCTCCGGGCGCCGTCGACAGGGTGTCGCCGTGCCCGCGTATCCGCCGATGCCGTCACGCCTCGAGACCGCCCGGCTGACGCTGCGGCCGTGGTCCGACTCCGATGCCGGGAGTCACAGCGCGCTCTTCGCGGAACGGGGCGACGGGCCGCTCCCGGTCGAACGGAGCCGCGAGATCATCGCGACCCAGCTCGCCGCGGCGGCGTCGACCGGCATCGCTCTGCTGCCCGTCGACCGCCGCGACACGGGCGCCTTCATCGGCCACTGCGGGCTCCTCGTCGGCCGGGCCTCCCTCGACGAACCCGAGATCGCGTACGAGTTGTTCCGCGGCGCGCACGGGCACGGCTGTGCGACCGAGGCGGCCTCCGCGGTGCTCGCCGCCGCGAGCACGACCGGGCGCGGGCGGGTCTGGGCGACCGTGCGCACCTGGAACGCTCCGTCGTTCCGTGTCCTCGAAAAGCTCGGGTTCGAGCGCGACCACGTCTCGGCCGACGACCGCGGCGAGCTGGTGTGGCTCACGCGCGCGCTGCCCCGGGCACGCCGGAGTGACTGACGGCAGCTCGACAGCATGCCGGGCATGACCCGGGGGCGCCCATGTACTAGAGTTATCTCGACATCGAGATATCTGCCGAGGTGCACCGCAGCCGCACGTTGTCATCAGGTCTGGCGGTAAGGCTTACCTAACTTAGCCTTACCTTAGCGGATCGGCCAAGACGTCGTGGCGGCAGGATGCGGTGGGAACGCGCACATCAATGAAGGAGACTGTCGTGTCGGCGAACAGCTTCGACGCCCGCAGCACGCTGCAGGTGGGCGACGAGTCGTACGAGATCTTCCGGCTGGACAAGGTGGAAGGCTCGGCTCGCCTTCCGTACAGCCTGAAGGTGCTGCTGGAGAACCTGCTCCGCACCGAGGACGGCGCGAACATCACCGCCGACCACATCCGGTCCATCGGAAACTGGGACTCCCAGGCGCAGCCCAGCCAGGAGATCCAGTTCACGCCCGCCCGCGTGATCATGCAGGACTTCACCGGCGTGCCCTGTGTCGTCGACCTCGCCACCATGCGTGAGGCCGTCAAGGAGCTCGGCGGCGACCCGGCGAAGATCAACCCGCTGGCTCCGGCCGAGCTGGTCATCGACCACTCCGTCATCGCCGACAAGTTCGGCACCAACGACGCGTTCGCGCAGAACGTCGAGCTGGAGTACGGCCGCAACAAGGAGCGCTACCAGTTCCTGCGCTGGGGCCAGACCGCCTTCGACGAGTTCAAGGTCGTCCCGCCGGGCACCGGCATCGTCCACCAGGTGAACATCGAGCACCTGGCGCGCACGGTCATGATCCGTAACGGCCAGGCCTACCCCGACACGCTCGTCGGCACCGACTCGCACACCACCATGGTCAACGGCCTCGGTGTGCTCGGCTGGGGCGTCGGCGGCATCGAGGCCGAGGCCGCGATGCTCGGCCAGCCGGTCTCCATGCTCATCCCGCGCGTCGTCGGCTTCAAGCTGACCGGTGAGCTCACCCCGGGCACCACCGCCACCGACCTCGTGCTCACGATCACCGAGATGCTCCGCAAGCACGGTGTCGTCGGCAAGTTCGTCGAGTTCTACGGTGAGGGCGTCGCCGCCACCTCCCTCGCGAACCGCGCCACCATCGGCAACATGTCGCCGGAGTTCGGCTCGACGGCCGCGATCTTCCCGATCGACGCAGAAACGATCAAGTACCTCAAGCTGACCGGCCGCAGCGAGCAGCAGCTCGCGCTCGTCGAGGCGTACGCCAAGGAGCAGGGCCTCTGGCTCGACCCGGCCGCCGAGCCCGACTTCTCCGAGAAGCTGGAGCTGGACCTCTCGACGGTCGTCCCGTCGATCGCCGGCCCGAAGCGCCCGCAGGACCGCATCGTCCTGGCAGGCGCCGCGCAGCAGTTCGCGCAGGACGTGCGCAACTACGTGGACGAGGACGACGAGGCGGGCAAGGAGTCCTTCCCGGCCTCCGACTCCCCGGCCGCCACCAACGGCGTACCGACCCGTCCGACCACGGTCACCGCCCCCGACGGCTCGACCTACGAGATCGACCACGGCGCGGTGACGGTCGCGGCCATCACCTCCTGCACCAACACCTCGAACCCGTACGTCATGGTCGCCGCCGCGCTCGTCGCGAAGAAGGCCGTGGAGAAGGGCCTGACCCGCAAGCCGTGGGTCAAGACCACCCTCGCCCCGGGCTCCAAGGTCGTCACCGACTACTTCGACAAGGCGGGGCTCACCCCCTACCTCGACAAGGTCGGCTTCAACCTCGTCGGCTACGGCTGCACCACCTGCATCGGCAACTCCGGCCCGCTGCCGGAGGAGGTCTCCAAGGCCGTCAACGACCACGACCTCGCCGTCACCTCGGTCCTCTCCGGCAACCGGAACTTCGAGGGCCGCATCAACCCCGACGTCAAGATGAACTACCTGGCCTCCCCGCCGCTGGTCGTCGCGTACGCGCTCGCGGGCTCCATGAAGGTGGACATCACCAAGGACGCGCTGGGCATCGACCAGGACGGCAAGCCCGTCTACCTGGCCGACATCTGGCCCTCCGAGGCCGAGGTCAACGACGTCGTGGCGAACGCCATCGGCGAGGACATGTTCAACAAGTCCTACCAGGACGTCTTCGCGGGCGATGCCCAGTGGCAGGCGCTGCCGATCCCGACCGGCAACACCTTCGAGTGGGACCCGCAGTCCACCTACGTCCGCAAGCCCCCGTACTTCGAGGGCATGGCGCACGAGCCGTCCCCGGTCACCGACATCGCCGGTGCCCGTGTACTCGCCAAGCTCGGCGACTCGGTCACCACCGACCACATCTCCCCGGCCGGCGCCATCAAGGCCGACACCCCGGCCGGCAAGTACCTCACCGAGCACGGTGTGGAGCGTCGTGACTTCAACTCCTACGGCTCGCGCCGAGGCAACCACGAGGTCATGATCCGCGGCACGTTCGCCAACATCCGCCTGCGCAACCAGATCGCGCCGGGCACGGAGGGCGGCTACACCCGCGACTTCACCGTCGAGGGCGCGCCCGTCGCGTTCATCTACGACGCCTCGCGCAACTACATCGAGCAGGGCACCCCGCTGGTCATCCTGGCCGGCAAGGAGTACGGCTCCGGCTCGTCCCGCGACTGGGCCGCCAAGGGCACCGCGCTCCTCGGCGTCAAGGCCGTCATCGCCGAGTCGTACGAGCGCATCCACCGCTCGAACCTCATCGGCATGGGCGTCCTGCCGCTCCAGTTCCCGGAGGGCGCCACCGCCGAGACCCTCGGCCTCACCGGCGAGGAGACCTTCTCCTTCACCGGCGTCGAGGAGCTCAACAACGGCACCACCCCGCGCACGGTGAAGGTCACCACCGACACCGGCGTCGAGTTCGACGCGGTCGTCCGCATCGACACCCCCGGCGAGGCGGACTACTACCGCAACGGTGGCATCATGCAGTACGTGCTGCGCAACCTGATCCGCAAGTAGGCGATCCGGTACGGCGGCCGGGCCGCACTCCTCCTCGAAAGGGGTGCGGCCCTTCGCATGCGACGGCACGTCCGCGTGCCTACACCCAGCCGCGCTGAGCCGCCCGCATCCCCAGCTGGAAACGGCTCGCCGCGCCCAGCCGCTCCTGCAGATCGCTCACCCGGCGACGCAGTGTCCGCAGGCTCACCCCCAGGTGACGGGCGACCGCCTCGTCCTTCATCCCGGCGGCCAGCAGCCGGGTCAACGTCCGCTCCCCCTCGGTGAGTTCACCGTCGGCGACCGGCTGGCCGAGCGGCGTCGCCTGCTGCCAGGCCAGCTCGAAGAGCTTCTGCAAGGCCTCGGTGACCGCCGAGTGCCACACCACGACGGCACAGTAGCCACCGGCCACGGAGGCGGTCAGCGGCAGCAGCGCCCGGCATCCGTCGACCACCAGCAGCTTGAGCGGCACGGTCGGCAACACCCGGGCCTGCTCGCCGAGTTCGACCATGCTCAGGGCGCGGGACAGGACCTTCGGATCCTCCAGGCCGGTCGCCGCGTATATCCCCCGAGAGACGATTCCGCGGCTGAGCAGATCGGCCTGGAGATCCACCTGCGGAGCGGGCGGGGCGAGATACGGCGGTGTGTCGAAAAGGCACACCTCGTGCTCGGCGCGCGCGTACATCTCCTCCAGGCGTGCCGCGATGGCGCCCTCGCCGGAGGCCACCTCGACCAGCCGGGACGGCTCCTCGCGAAGCAGCCCCGCCTCGTACGCGGTCGCCATCTCCTCGGCGGTGGCGGCCAGCAGTTCGGACTCCGTCTCGCGTCGCCGGATCAGCGCGCGGATCGCCACCCGGGGGTCGACCGCCCGTAACCCGCCCATGGAGTCCGGTGGTTGCAGCAGCCCGAGCGTGAGCAGCCGGTTGCAGGCCTCGCGGACCCGGGCCGGGGAGACACCGGTCAGCAGCGCCCAGCCGGCCGCGCCGGCGTCGGGCTGGTTGAGGATTGCCTGGTACAACAGCTCGTCGAACGCGGAGACCCCCACCGCGGCCCAGGGGCTCGCGGCAGGGGTCTCCCTTGCCGTGTCGTATGCCGTGTTCACCATGGCCCGGCACGGTAGACGATCTTTGTTAAGAATCTTCGCAACGTTTGGCTGCGGTCGTCTACTTCAGGCCGAACGCCCGTACGACCGTCTGGTCGACGATGTTGCCGTCCCGGTCGCCGGCCCGTACGCGCAGCGACACGAACCGGGCGTCCTTCTTCGGGTGCTTCAGCTCCGCCCTGCCGTGCTTGACCTGCACTTCCTTCCACGAGGTGCCGTCGTCGTACGAGACCCAGGCCTTCAGGGAACTGGCGGTGACGTCGCCCGACTGGTTCCGGACGGAGAGGCCGAGCTTCGACGTGTGTCCGGCCTCAGCACTGTTGAGAAGGTTGAGCCCGGCCACGTCGTAGTCGATCGAGAGCAGCCCGAGCGCCGTCTGCTGGTCCGTGTGTGCCGAGGCGAAGGACCATTCGGTGTGGGTGGCGGTGGAGTACGCCGCCCAGTCGGCCGTGCGCTGCGTGTCGACCACGAGGCGGTACGAGGACTTCGCCGCCGGCGCGGTGAACGTGCCGTAGCCGCCGAGTGCGGTGTCGCCGACCAGTTGCCCGTCCGCGTACAGCTTGCCCTTCGCGGTGTCCAGAACGTTGTCCGCGTATCCGTAGTGGCCCGGTGTGGCATCGCTCAACTCCGGGATACGGAAGGTGAGTTTGTCACCGGTGCGTTGGGAGAGGCCGGACCGCTGAGCGGTCGCCGGGCGGACGACCTGGCCCAGCCAGTCCTCGGTGGGCTGCTTGCCCGCCTTGTCGAAGGTCCGCACGGGACCCCACTGAGGCTGGTTCGCCTCCCAGTTGGGATAGACGGCGTGCCAGATCCGGTTGTCGGAGACGTTGTAGTACTCGGTGCGCTCCGTGCCGAGTCGCACGTTGGTGGTGGTCGCGATGTCGGCACTCTGCCAGGGGCGGTACCGGTACACGGCGTCCTTGCCGACATCCCCGGCGCCAGCCCCGCGGTAACGAACCGTCTGCTTCACCGTGTTGGAGCTGTTCAGGTTGTACGTCTGGTTCGCCGAGACGGCTCCCACCTGCGGGAACATCACGTTGTACACATACGGACTGACCGGAGTGCCGACCAGCTTCAGCTTGACCTTCTTCCCGCTCTTCAGCAGGGCGCCGAGCTTCGCGCCGTCCTCGCCGGTGGCGAGCATCAGCGGGACAGTCATGCTCTGCACGGAGCCGAGCCAGTATCCGGGCGTCTCGCGGTAGGCGAGGACGTAACCGGCCCCGGCCGCGGTCGCGTTGGCCAGCGCCTCGTCCGCCGTCGCACCGGCGCCCACCCGGACGACCGCCACCTTGCCCTTGACGTCGAGTCCCTTGAAGTCGGCCGCGGTTCCGGCGCCCGCGTCCACCGCCCGCACCGTGTGATCACCGCTGACCTTCACGGGGAGGCCGCTGTACGTCTGCGCGTAGTCGAGGGGCAGCGCGTACTTCTCCGGGCCGGTGACGCTCGCCGTCAGCTCCTTGGCGTACAGCCGGAACTTCGAGGAGAACTCGAACATGCCCTGGGTGACCTTCTCGGTGGGCGCCACATAGATGTGGTCGGTCCACCAGCCCTGGCTGTAGGTCACCCCGAAGGCGGTGCCCGGGCCTTCCCGGTGCCAGTTCGTGCTGAAGCCCTGGAACTCGGAGTCCTCCTTGGTCTTCGGCTTGATCTCGACCGCCTTGCGGGCGTCGAGGACGACCTCGGTGTCACGGTCGACCTTGATCTCCGGATCGCCGACGACCGAGGTGTTGACCTCCAGTCCGGCCGCGTCCCGCTGCGAGATCCAGGACGCCGTGGAGTACGTACCGGCCGGCACCTTGAAGGTGTAGCCGCTGCCGATGAACCCGTAGGTGTCGGGATACGCGCCGTTCAGCTCCTGCAGCATGAAGATCGACGAAGACTTGGTCGGCTTGCCGTCACGGCCCAGCAGCGACACCTTCAGGTCGTAGGTCTTCGGCAGTTTCTCGAAGCCGATGGCCGTGGTGACGAGGACACCGTCGGCGCTCGCGGTGATGTGGCCCGTGTACCGGCCCGTCGCCTCCTTCGCCGGGTCGACCGTGACCGCGACGGTGGCGGTGCCCTTCGCCGGGACGGTCACCGTGTCCGCGTTCGGTGTGGCGTCGCGAAGTGACGAGGACACCTTCAACTCCACCGCTTTGTCCGTGGTGTTGGTGTACGTGATGTCCTTGTAGGCGGCCTCGGTGTCGGTCTCCTCGTACTTGCCGAAGCTCAGCGTCGGCGTCGCGAAGACGCCCTGGTTGACGGCCCGTACGGCGTCGACCCGGCCGTCGCCCTGCTCGAAGACGTCGGCGTCCGGCATGGTCTTCGCCGTGGCCGCCAGCGCCTGCTTGATCTGCCGGCCCGTCCAGTCGGGGTGGGCCTGGGCGACCAGCGCCGCGGCGCCCGCGACATGCGGGGTGGCCATCGACGTACCGCTCGCCGTCGTGTAGTAGTCGTCGACCGGCGTACCACCAGGCATGCTGGTGCCCGCGGCGCGGGCCGCGGTGATGGCCACGCCGGGCGCGGTGATCTCCGGCTTGACCGCGTAGTCACCGGCGCGCGGACCGCGGCTGGAGAACGAGGCCAGCTTGTCGGACTTGTCCACGGCGCCCACTGTCAGCGCGGAGTCGGCGATGCCCGGGGTGCCGACGGTCTGCTCGGACGGGCCGGAGTTGCCCGCCGCGATCACGAAGAGGGTGCCGGTGGACTCGGACAGCTTGTCGACGGTCTCGCTCAGGATGTCGGAGGGGCCGGTGGCGTCACCGCCCAGCGACATCGACACGATCTTCGCGCCGGATTTGGCCGCCCACTCCATGCCCGCGATGATCCAGGAGTCCTGGCCGTGGCCGGTGTTGTCGAGCACCTTGCCGACGCGCAGTTCCGCGCCCGGTGCCACGCCCTTGCGCTTGCCGTCCGAGGCCGCGCCCGAGCCGACGATCGTGGACGCCACATGGGTGCCGTGACCGTGACCGTCCTGCACCGTCTCGCCCGGTACGAAGCTCTGCGTCTCGGCGATCTTCCCCGCTAAGTCCGGGTGCCCGGTGTCCACGCCGGTGTCCAGGACCGCGACGTCGACGCCCTTGCCGTCGTAGCCCGACTTCCACACCTCGGGTGCGCCGATCTGCGGCACGCTGACGTCGAGGGACGCCTGCACCTTGCCGTCGAGCCAGATCTTGTCGATGCCCTCGCCGAGTTGCTTGGCGGCCTTGGTGGTCGGTTCGGTGCCGAGAGCGGGGGCGATGTCGGCCCAGAAGGAGGTCGACTTCCTCGCGCTCAGCGCGGCCCCGTCGATCGCGGGCAGCTTGAGCGTCCGGCGTGCGCCGTCGGGGGTCGCGCTGCCGCTCTTGTACGTCGCGATCACCGGGGTGGTGCCGGTGTTCGCGTCCGCGTATCCCTGCTTCACCAGCTGGGTGACGTTGAACAGGGCCGGGTCGACACGGCCCGCCTTCACCAGCGGGATCGCGTCCGCCGGCAGGACACTGATCTCGCCGTCGCGCTCGCTCGACAGGAAAGTGGCGGCCTCGCGGCCCTTGCCGCGCTGGACGTCGACGGCGTACTTCCCGTCCGGTCCGGCGGTGAGCGACACGATGTCGCCGGTGATGAGGGTGACGGTCCGGGTGCTGCCCTGCGCCGTGCCCGGTGGGGCGTCGGGCGAGGGCGTCGGGGCCGCTGCCGAGGGGGCGATCGCACCCGCGAGCAGAGCGGCGGCGCCTGCCATGGCCCAGAGGGCGTGGAGTCTTCGCATCTGTGGGCTTTTCCTTCCCTTGAAAGACCTGTTGAGGTCTGGACCACTGTGCGGGCCGAGCACGAAGGGGCTCAAGGGATTCCTGTGGCCGGGCCGTGCCAATGCCCCCTTCGGTCACCGGGGTTGACGACCGCCGGGTCCTCCCGCGAGGCCCTTCGCACGGCTGCGGCAAAGTCGGAACACAGGGTTCTCCCAGCGAACCGGGACAGGATCGTCATATGTCTGGCACCCGAAGCGAACGTCTCCACGCCACGCGCGCCCCCGGCGACCCCGCCGGTGGCCACCGCGTCCCCGGCGAGCGCGCCTTCGGCGACGACGCCCGCGTGCGCGGCGAGCGTGATGGCGGCGACCGCCCCCGTGTCGGACATGACGGCGGCGACCGCCCCCGTGTCGGACATGACGGCGGCGAGTACCTCCGTGGCGACCGCCTCCGCGGCGAGCGCCCCCGTGTCCGCGTGCTGATCGTCGACGACGAACCCGCACTCACCGAACTGCTGTCCGTGGCCGTCACCGAGGCGGGCTGGCGGCCCTACCCGGTCGCCGACGGGCACAGCGCCCTGCGCGCCGCCCGCGGCTGCGCCCCGCACGCGGTCGTGCTCGACGGGATGCTGCCCGACCTCGACGGAATCCAGGTGCTGCGCAGGCTGCGGTACGAGAACCCGAGACTGCCCGTCCTCATGCTGACCGCGCGCGACGCGCTGGAGCACCGCATCGACGGCCTGTCCTCGGGCGCCGACGACTACGTGACCAAGCCCTTCTCCCTGGAGGAGGTCGTCCTGCGACTGCGCGGACTGCTGCGCAGGGCCGGCGCCGAACCGCTCCGGGCCGACGACTCCGTCCTGGTGCTCGGTGATCTCGTCCTGAGCGAGGAGACCCGCGAAGTGCGCCGCGACGGTACGCCGATCCAGCTCACCGCCAAGGAGTTCGACCTGCTCGGCCTGCTGCTCGGCCACCCGCGGCAGGTGCTGAGCAAGGCTCAGATCCTCGACCACGTGTGGAGCAGCTCCTTCGACGGCGGCGGCAACCTCGTCGAGGTCTACATTTCCAGCCTGCGCCGGAAGATCGACAAGGGGCGGGCGCCGATGATCCACACCGTGCGCGGGGTGGGGTACGCGATCCGCCCGGTGGAGGACGGGAGATGAACCTCCGACGGACCCGGCTCCCCGGACGCTCCCGAACCACGGCGCGGGCCGGACGTTCGCTGCGCACGCGGCTGCTGCTCTTCATCAGCGCCACCCTCGTCGCCGTCTGCGCCGCGATGGCCATCACCACCGTCTTCGCTCAACGCTCCTATCTGCTCGGCAACCTGGACCAGCGCGTCACCGACGCCGCCGAGCGCAGCCAGGGCGGCCTCCAGCGCCGCAGCGGCGACGACACGGACCTGGGGTTCCTCAACGAACGGGGACAGGCCGTCGGCACGCTCGCCGCCCGGTTCGACGAGCACGGGGACATCCTCGCCGCCGAGGTCGTCACCCACGACGGCGGCCGGCAGACCCTCACCGCCGTCCAGCGCGCCGCCCTCGACGGCATCACCACCGACGGTTCCCTGCACACCCGTACCGTCCCGGGCCTCGGCGGCTACCGTGTGACCGCCCTCGGCGGCGACGGCGTCCCCGTGCTCACCGGGCTCCCCATGGGCGACGTACAGGACATGATCGGCCGACTGGTCGCGGTCGAGGGCGTGGTGGCCGCCGTCGGCCTCACCGCCGCGGGCTGCGTCTGCGCGGTCGTCATCCGGCGCCAACTGCGTCCCCTGGGACGGGTCGCCGCCACCGCCGTCGAGGTCTCCCGCTCCCCGCTGGGCCACGGCGAGGTCACCGCCCTGACCCGCGTCCCCGAACGCGACACCGACCCCGGCAGCGAGGCCGGCCAGGTCGGTGCCGCCCTCAACCGCATGATCGACCACGTGGAGTCCTCGCTCGCCGAACGCCAGCGCGGCGAGGAGGAGATGCGCCGCAGCGAGGAACGCATGCGCCGCTTCCTCGCCGACGCCAGCCATGAACTCCGTACACCTCTCGCCTCCATCGCCGGATACGCGGAACTGATGAACCGCGGCACCGAGCGGATCGAACCGACCCTGGCCTGGCGCCGGGTCTCCGCCGAGTCGGCCCGGATGACCGGCCTCGTAGAGGACCTGCTGCTGCTCGCCCGGCTGGACGAGGGCCGGCCGCTGCACGCGGCCGAGGTGGACCTCGCGGCACTGGTCGCCGAGGCGGTGTGGGACGCGCGGGCCGCCGGGGACACCCACAACTGGCAGCTGGCGCTGCTGCTGGACACCCCGGCCCTGGTCGTCGGCGACGAGGCACGGCTGCACCAGGTGGTGGCCAACCTGTTGGCCAACGCCCGTGTGCACACACCCGTCGGCACGACCGTGATCGCCTCGGTGGAGGCCACGGAAGCGGCCTGCGTGATCCGTGTCCGCGACGACGGCCCAGGCATCCCGCAGCACCTGCTCCCGTCGGTCTTCGAACGCTTCACACGCGGCGATGTCTCGCGCGCCCGCGGCGGCCCCACGGAGGGCGGCTCCGGCCTCGGACTCGCCATCGTCGAGGCGGTCACCGTCGCCCACGGCGGTCGCATCCGCGTGGAGAGCGCCCCGGGCCGTACGGAGTTCACACTCGAACTGCCCCCGCCCGAAGGCGCCAGGACCCCGGGCCCGGCAGCCACTCCGGCACCCGCGTCGGCCTGATCCCCAGCACCTTCTTCAGCGCCTTCTTCCCCGCCCCTGTGTGCCCACCATGAAGGTCAACGGAATTGTTGACACTTTCTTCGGCGGCGACATACGTTCACGGGCGTCAGATCGAGGTGCGCGCCATGCGCGGGTGACGCGACAGCGGCCCGCCCCGGCGCCCGGAAGGGAGCGGTTCGTTGTCCTCGCGCCGGCCCTTTCCCCGCCGCACTTGCCGGACCCTTCCCCGCCCCACTTCAGGTTGGCCTCAGGTTGCTCCCCCAGAGTCGTGCGCGCCCGGCCGTCCGCCACGGACGTGCCCACGACGAAGGGATCCAGCGACGATGACCGAGCTCGACACCGGAGAGCACGCGGCGCAGTCCGGGACGCCTCCGCAGTCCGGGACGGACTCCCGCGCCCACTCGGACCGGCGCAACTTCATGCGGAGGGTCTTCTTCGCGAGCGGCGCCGCGGCCGTCGCCACGATGGGCGGCGCCGGAGCCTGGACCGCGCTCGCCGACGACACCGCCACCCCCACCGCCGACGCCTCCGCCGCACCGAGCGCCACACCGAGCGGCGCGCCCAGTGGCGGCCCCGGCGGCGGTCCCGGTGGCGGCGCGGGCGGCCCCGGCAACCAGACCATCACGGAGGACTTCTTCGGCCTCACGACCGACGGCAAGCGGATCGACGACCTCTACGCGATCCACTCCACGGGAGTCGCCACCGCTCCCGTGATCGCCGCCGCGAACGCCTTCCTCGCCGGGCTCACCGACACCCAGAAGACGGCGACGCAGTTCACGGTCCACTCCACCGAGTGGCGCCTGTGGAGCAACGTCGACTCGTACGCACGTCAGGGCGTCACCCTCGCCGACCTGACGGACGCTCAGAAGGCGCTGGGTACGTCTCTGCTGAAGTCGGCGCTCAGCGCGGACGGCCTGGAGACCACCGAGAAGATCCGCAGGATCAACCAGGCGGCCGGCGAGGCGATCGGCAACACCGCCTCCTTCAACGAGGACGCGTACTACTGGACCCTGATGGGCACCCCGTCGGCCGCCGAGCCCTGGGGCTTCCAGTTCGACGGCCACCACCTGGTGATCAACTACTTCGTGCTCGGCGACCAGGTCGTCATGAGCCCCTGTTTCTGGGGCTCCGAGCCGACCTCGATGGAGATCGACGGCGAGACCGTGACGGTCTGCCACGAGGAGGTCGTGGCGAGCCTCGCCTTCGTCAACTCCCTCACGCAGGCGCAGCAGGCGGTCGCCATCGAGTCCTCGACCAAGTCGAACGAGTCGATGAAGGCGGGCGCCTTCTCCGACAACGCCGTGCAGACGTACACCGGCCTGCGTGCCGACGTCCTGAACGGGGCGCAGAAGAAGAAGCTTCTCGGCATCGTCGAGGCCTTCGTCGGCCGTGGGAAGGCCGATGCCGCGAAGGTGCGGATGGCCGAGGTCCGGAGGCACCTCGACCACACGTATGTGACCTGGGCGGGCGGCACGGCCGACGACTCCGCCTTCTACGTCCGGGTGCACAGCCCGGTCGTCTGGGTCGAGGTCGACTGCCAGGCCCCGGGCCCGCTCGCGGGCGCGTACGGGGCCACGCAGGGCAGCGGCGCGACCCAGAAGCACGTCCACTCCATCATCCGCACGCCCAACGGCAACGACTACGGGAAGGAGCTTCTTCGACAGCACTATCTGACGTCACCCCACCATCGGTGACGTGACCGACTCAGGTGGTTTCTCAGTCATAGGAAAATCAGTACCTGAGTGGTTTCTCCGTCATGGCGAGGGCCGCACCCGTTGTCAGGGGGTGCGGCCCTCGCGCGTGAAGCGTTTACAGAGGTGGTCGTGCGCGCTAACGTCCGAATGAGGTGGGAGCGCTCCCATGTGGCGGACCGGAACCCGCCGGGAGTTGCTCCCGCCTCACCTCATCACTCCCGCGACATCGAGCGCCTCTGGAACGGCAACGCGACCTACAGCGGCCAGGACGTGATGGTGCACAACGCCGACTGGAACGGTGGGTTGGATCCCGGGAAGAGCGCGACCTTCGGGTACGTCGTCTCGGGCTCCGGCGGTGATCCCGCGACCACGCTTCCCTGTCAGGTCGGTTGACGGGCTCTGGGCGGACCGGGTGGGTGGTGTGGAACTCACCCGGTCCGCGAGCCCGGGCGGGCGAGGGGGGTTGCCGCCCGGGTTGGGGGTCCCCCTGCTCGAAGCGAGGCCGAGAGCTCGGGGGCGCGTGGCTTGTGACGACCGAGGTGTGCGACAACGTTGTCTGATGGTCTGTACATGACTCTACCGCCTCAACCGACAACGATGTCAAGCAAGTTGAGGGGATGGTGAGGGGCGCGTTGCGCCATGGGGGTGTGCGCCGAGCGTGCCTGTGGGGTCGCACGCGGTCTTCCGTGGTACCCGTGGCGCACGTTACTGTCCCTGCGGCTTGTGCGACCTGTGGTGCGCGACCCGTCCGAAGGAGGAGGGGCCGCGTCATGCGTTTCCGTCCGTCATCCGTCCTGCTCGCCGTCGCCCTGGCGGCCGCCGGGATCACCCCCGCCGTCACCCCCGCGGCGGCCGCCGCATCACCGGACCTCGTCCGGGACCCCACCACCTACGTCGACCCGCTCATCGGCACCAAGAACGGCGGCAACGTCTTCCCCGGCGCCGTCGTCCCCTTCGGCATGCTCTCCTGGAGCCCCGAGAACACCCGCGGCGACGCCACCCGTACGGCCGCGCCCGGCGGTTACCAGTACGACGCCACCCGCATCAGGGGCTTCAGCCTCACCCACATGTCCGGCACGGGCTGCGCGGGCGGCAGCGGCGACATCCCCTTCTTCCCGTACGCCGGTGAGGTCACGTCCTCCCCGGCGAGCGACACCAAGGACGCGGTGTACGCGGCCGACTTCGCGCACACCGACGAGACCGCCGAGCCGGGCCACTACAAGGTCGGCCTCGCCTCCGGTGTCACCGCCGACCTCACCGCGACCGCGCGCACCGGCTCGGGCCGCTTCACCTTCCCCGCCGACAAGTCCGCCTCGCTGCTGGTCCGCAGTGCCAACTCCGAGGTCGGGTCGACCGATTCGACCCTGAAGATCGACCCGGCGACCCGTACGGTCTCCGGGTCCGTCACCTCCGGGAACTTCTGCGGCTACCTCGACCCCGAGGGCCAACGCGCCTACTACACGCTCTACTTCACCGCCCGCTTCGACCGCGACTTCAAGTCGACCGGCACCTGGCAGGACGACAAGCTGAGCCCGGGGTCCACGGAGGCGAGCGGCGGTACCGGCGGCTTCGCGAGCGGCGGCCGTCCCGTCGCGGGCAAGGGCGCGGGCGGCTATGTGGAGTTCGAGCCCGGCGCCGACCCCGTGAACGTCAAGGTCGGCATCTCGTACGTCAGCCAGGCCGGCGCGGCCGCCAACCTCGCGGCCGAGAACCCGCCGTCCCGCTCCTTCGCCTCGGTCCAGGACGCCGCCCACCGGGCCTGGCGCGACCAGCTCGGCGCGATCAGGGTCGGCGGCGGCAGCGACAGCGACCGCACCACCTTCTACACCGCGCTCTACCACGCCCTCCTGCACCCGAACGTCATCAGTGACGCCGACCGCAGATACCGGGGCCCCGACGACAAGGTCCATGTCGTCGGCCGCGGCCACCGGGCCCAGTACGGCACCTTCTCCGGCTGGGACGTCTATCGCTCCCAGGTCCAGCTGCTGACCCTGCTCAGCCCGGACACCGGCTCCGACATCGCGCAGTCGCTGCTCGAACTCGCCCGGCAGAACGGCGGCGTCTGGGACCGCTGGCTGCACGGCGCGAGCGGCACCCACGTCATGAACGGCGACCCGTCCCCGACCGCGCTCGCCGGTATCCGGGCCTTCGGCGGCACCGACTTCGACCTGCGCGGCGCGCTGGACTCGCTGGTCAAGGCGGCGACCGTGCCGACCGAGGGCGACCTCTCCTCCTCGGGCAAGCCGGTCCTGTCCGTCGGGCAGCGGCCGTCGCTCGACAAGTACCTCGAGCAGCACTACATGCCGTCCGTGTCCAACGCCTGGGGCGGCGCCGCCGAGACCCTCGAGATGTCCGGCGCGGACTTCGCGCTTTCCCAGCTCGCCACGGCGGCGGGGAAGAAGCGGACGGCCGCCGACTTCGCCCGGCGCTCCCAGTGGTGGCAGAACAACTTCAACATCGCGGCCGACCCGAGCGGCGGCTACATCGCGAACCGCAAGGCGGACGGCAGCTGGGTCACCGGCTTCACCCCGGCGACCGGCAACGGATTCGTGGAGGGTACGGCCGCCCAGTACACCTGGATGGTGCAGCACAACCCGGCCGGGCTCTTCGCGGCGATGGGCGGCCGGGACAAGGCACTCGACCGCCTCGACACCTTCTTCCACAACGCCGACGGCAGCTGGGCCTTCTCGGGCAGCGGTGGCGACAAGTCGGAGCTGGACAACGAGCCCTCGATCAACGTGCCCTACCTGTACGCCTACGCGGGCGCGCCGTACAAGACGCAGGAGACCGTCCGCGCCGCGATGACGGGGTTGTGGTCGACCCAGCCGGGCGGCATCCCCGGGAACGACGACCTGGGGGAGATGTCGTCCTGGTACGTCTTCTCCGCGCTCGGCATGTATCCGCAGGTCCCCTCGCGCGCCGAACTCGTCCTCGCCTCCCCGCTGTTCACGCGGGTGGAGATCAACCGGCCCGGCGGCAACGACATCGAGATCCGCGCGAACGGCGCCACCGCCGACGCCCCGTACGTGCAGTCGCTGAAGGTCGACGGCCGTACCAGCGACCGCCCGTGGCTTCCCGCCTCCTTCGTCCGCGACGGCGGCACGCTCGACTACACCCTCTCCGGTACCCCGAACCGCACCTGGGGCAGTGACCCGGCGGCCGCCCCGCCGTCCTTCCGTGAGGGCGAGCAGCCGTACCAGATCGGTGTCGGCCCGACCACGGCGACGCTCGCACCCGGCGGCAGCACGAAGCTCGACATCCGTGCCCTCGCGCTGAGCGGCGGCACCGGCCCCGAGGTCCGCTTCAAGGTGGACACCCCGGCCGGCGTGACCGCGACCCCCGCCGAGGGCACCGTGACCGACGGCTCCCAGGAGATCACCCTGTCCGCCGGTGACACCGCCCAGCAGGGCTTCTACGACGTCAAGGTCACCGTGACGTCGGCCGCCACCTCCTACGAGCAGCCGGTGGCCCTGACCGTCGCGGCGCCCGGCTCCCTCCTGGCCGCCTACAACAACACCGGTGTCTCCGACGACACCGGCGACCACGACGAGGCCGACTACGACGGCGGCGGCTGGAGCTACTCCCGTCAGGCCCTCGCCGCCGTCGGCCTGACCCCCGGCACCCAGGGCACCGTGGACGGCCTCACCTACACCTGGCCCGACTCGCCCACCGGCCGTCCCGACAACGCCTCGGCGACCGCCCAGACCATCGAACTGGCCCACCCGGCCGACCGGTTGTCCTTCATCGGCAGCGCGGTCAACGGCAACCAGCAGACCCACGCGACCCTCACCTACACCGACGGCAGCACGGACTCCGTCGACCTCTCCCTCACCGACTGGACCGTCGGCGGCGGAGGCGGCACCGTCCAGTACGGCAACGAGACCGTCGCCAGGACCGCGTACCGCAACGTCGCGGGCGCCGACAAGGACCCGGTGGCCACGTACGTCTTCGCCACCAAGCCCTTCCAGGCCCCGTCCGGCAAGACCGTCAAGAGCGTGAAGCTGCCGGACAACGCGGATCTGCACGTGTTCACCCTCGCGGTGAACTGAGACCCCGGCCGCACAGCAGGGCGGGCGCGGAGAGTGATCTCCGCGCCCGCCCCGCCCGTGGAGGGTGTCAGCCCAGCAGTTCCACCTCCGCGAGCGTCGCCTCGCTGTCGAGGACCAGGCGGTAGTGCGCGTACGAGCCCGGACGCGCGACCGAGAACACCCGGGTCTGCTTGTCCCAGGTGAAGGACTCGCCGGAGCGCCTGTCGAGGTCGGTCCACGTGGTGCCGTCGGAGGAGCCCTGCAGGACCCAGCCCCCCGGGGCCTTGGTGTGGTCCGCGGACGAGGTCAGGGTGTACTGAACCCCCTTGGCCGCGGCGGACGTCGGCAGGTCGACCGAGGTGACCGTGGCGTCCGTCGCCGAGGTGTTGTCGAAGAGCGCGCCGTCACCCTTGAGGACGTCCGCGCGGGGCGCGGGCACCTTGTCGTCCTGGGTGATCGACACGGGCGCCGCATCCTTGCCCGTGCCCCACGACGACGGCTTGGAGCCCATGTCGAACTCCAGCACGCCACCACGGGAGATGAGCGAGTGGGGGAGCGAAGTCGACGTCCAGCGCTTGCCGTTGAACTTCACACCCTGCACGTACACGTTCTTCGCGCTGTTCTTCGGCGCCTTGACGACCAGGTCCTTGCCGTTCTCCAGGTGGACGGTCGCCTTGGTGAACAGCGGGGAGCCGATGGCGTATTCGCCGCTGCCCATCACCAGCGGGTAGAAGCCGAGCGAGGAGAAGAGGTACCAGGCGGACTGCTCGCCGTTGTCCTCGTCGCCGTGGTAACCCTGCCCGATCTCGCTGCCGGTGTAGAGGCGGGAGAGGACCTCGCGGACGTTCTTCTGCGTCTTCCAGGGCTGACCCGCCGCGTCGTACATGTAGTTCACGTGGTGGGCCACCTGGTTGGAGTGCCCGTACATGCCCAGCCGTACGTCACGGGCCTCGGTCATCTCATGGATGACCCCGCCGTAGGAGCCCACGAAGTCAGGCGAGGCCGTCTCGGGGGTGGCGAAGTACGTGTCGAGCTTCTGGGCCAGCCCGCTCCGGCCGCCGTACAGGTTGGCGAGGCCCCGTGAGTCCTGCGGCGCGGTGAAGGCGTACCCCCAGCCGTTCGTCTCGGTGTAGTCGTAGCCCCACACACGCGGGTCGTACTTCGAGGAGTCGAGGCGCCAGTTGCCCTGCGCGTCGCGGCCCTGGAAGAACCCGGCCTTCGAGTCGAAGAGGTTCACATAGTCCTGGGCCCGGTTGAGGAAGTACGCGGACTCCTCCTTGTAGCGCTTCTTGCCGGTCTTCTTGTAGAGGGCCTGGCCCATCTCGGCGATGCCGTAGTCGTTGACGTATCCCTCCATCGCCCACGAGAGGCCCTCACCGGTGGCGGTGCTGGTGTAGCCGAGGAAGGGAGACGTCGACATGCCCTTGCGGCCCACGCCGGAGGCCGGCGGGACGACGGTCGCGTTCTTCAGGGCGGCGTCGTAGGCCGCCTCCGCGTCGAAGTTCACGCCCTTGACGTACGCGTCCGCGAACGCCACGTCCGAGGAGGTGCCGGTCATCAGGTCCGCGTATCCGGGGGAGGACCAGCGCGAGGTCCAGCCGCCGTCCTTGTACTGCTGCACGAACCCGTCGACCATCTCACCCGCCTGAGAGGGCGTCAGGAAGGAGTACGCCGGCCAGGTCGTCCGATAGGTGTCCCAGAAGCCGTTGTTGACGTACACCTTGCCGTCGACGATCTTCGCGCCGGTGTGGGTGGGGGTGTCGGGGCCGGGCATCGCGGAGAACGGCGAGGCGTACTGGTACTTCGGACCGACCTTCTCGAAGCCGGAGTTGGGGTACAGGTACAGCCGGTACATGCTGGAGTACAGCGTGGTCAGCTGGTCCGGCGTCGCGCCCTCGACCTCGACCTTGCCGAACAACTTGTCCCACGCCTTGCGCGCCCGCTCCTTGACCGTCCCGAACGACGTGCCGTCGGGGATCTCCTGGCGCAGGTTGTCCTTGGCCTGGTCGATGCTGATGAGGGAGGTCGCCAGGCGCAGGGTGACCGTGTGGTCGGCGCCGGGCTTGAACTTCAGGTACCCCTTGACGCCGGACGAGCCGCCGTCCGTCACCGGCGCGTCGAACACCCCGTAGACGAAGAGCCGGGTCGCACCCGTCGACAACCCGGACTTGACGTCCGAGTAGCCGGTGACGATCCCGTTGTCCTTGTCCAGCGTGAGGCCCGCCTGCTCGGTCACGTTGTCGAAGAGCACGCTCGCGTCCTCACCCGGATAGGTGAAGCGCAGGGCCGCGGCATGGTCGGTGGGCGCCATCTCCGCCTTGAGACCGTTCTCGAAGGTCACGCCGTAGTAGTACGGGCGCGCGGTCTCGTTCTCGTGCCGGAAGGCGAGCGCGCGGGCGGTGCGGCCGGTGTCGGGGGTGCCCGAGGCGGCCGAGGGCATCACCTGGAAGGTCTGCCGGTCACCCATCCAGGGGCTCGGCTCGTGGCTCGCGCTGAACGCCTCGATGGTCGGCAGGTTGTCCGCGTTGTTGGCGCGCGCGTAGTCGTACAGCCAGCTCAGCGAGCCCGCGTTGGTCACCGGCGTCCAGAAGTTGAAGCCGTGGGGGACGGCCGTCGCCGGGAAGTTGTTGCCGCGTGAGAAGCCCCCGCTGGAGTTGGTGCCGCGGGTCGTCAGCGCGTAGTCGGCCAGATGCGCCTTGGGCTTCTCGGGAGCCACGGTCTTCAGCGCCACGTCGTCCAGCCAGCCGCGGAACTTCGCCGGGCCCTGGGGGGAGTCGTACGCGAGGAGTATCCGGTCGACGGTCTTCCCGGTCGCGACCGAACCGATCCGTGAGGCGACGTTGTTCCACTGGTTGACGTACAGCACCTTGGCCGCGCCCTGGCCCTGCGGCGTCAGCGCGAACCCGTGCTGGTCGACCGCGTTCAGGTCACTCAGATAGGTGCCGTCCGTGAACGCCAGGTCCACCGACACGTTCGTCGCGTCGTAGTCCCGGTCGCCGTCCGCCATCGAGGGGAAGATCCGGTACGACAGCTCGGTGTCGCGCCTGACGCCCACGTTCACGTCGAAGACCTTGTTGTACGAGTACGCCCGGCCGTCCGCCTTGTGCGTACCGGCGTAGCGCAGGGCCCGCTTGCCCGTGAAGCCCGCGCCGGCCTTCGCGGTGGGGGAGCCGCTCGGGCCCCGATCCACCAGCGAGAGCATGTCCTTGGGCGTCGGGTCGTCGCTCTGTCCCGTGGAGAACTGGACGTCGGCGAGCTGGAGGATGTCACCGCCGTTGTTCTTGGTGACGTCGAGCCGGAAGTGCTGGTACTCGACGGGGCTCGCGATGTCGTACGACTTCGTCTGGAACCGCTCGCCGAAGGACTCGCCGGAACGGGTGTCGAGGGTCTTCCAGTCCTTGCCGTCCGTGGAGCCCTGGAGCGTCCAGTCCTGAGGGTCGCGCTCGTCGTGGTCGTTGGCCGACGTCAGCGCGTACGTGACCACCTTCACCGGGGTGTCGAAGTCGAACTCCGCCCAGCCGGTCGGCTCGAAGGTCAGCCACTTGGTGCTCGACTCGTCGTCGACGAGGTTCTCCTTCACCTCGCCCCCGCCGGTGTTCTCGCCGCTCGCGCTGACGTCCGTGACGTGGTCGGTGACATTGCCGGGGATGCCGCTGCTGTAGCCGCCGTCGACACCCGACGCGCGCTTTGCGCCGTCTGCTCCGGTGTCCACCGTGTTGAGCCAGGTCGGTGCCGGATCGCCTGATTCGAACGAGGAGGCGAACTCGCGGTCGGTGGACGCCGTTTGGGCCGGAAGGGCAATCGCGGTGCCCTGCGAGGCCACTACCAGAGAAAGCGCTACCACCCCCATTATCGTTGAGGAACCCCATCTGAGCCGAACCGAAGAACTCCGTCTGTACCGAGCTCTGTGCTGCATGCGCGAGCACCCTCCCTGGCTTTGGACAACGTTGTCAAATTTGCTGCGCAAGGACCAGTAGGGAGTCAAGTTGTCAGTGGTGTCAAGGGTGTTGGATGTGGCGCCCGGGATGAATATCGTGCGACGAGCTGCGCATTACTCCCATGGTGGGAGATTGGTGCCCTGTCGATCTTCCCCCGGGGAAGTCGCGGACGCGCCATATTTCCGCGAGGTCTCAACTCGGAAAAGACCCGCGGGTAAACCCGCTTTCGATCTTGCTCCGCTGACGGGAAGTGGACTATACCTGTCGGCACCCGCCCAGCCGTTCGACGGCCGCGGGCAGGCACGTCCCGGGGGGAATCGGGCGTCGGCGGCCAGTGTGACGGGCAGGGATCGCCGCGTTGACCGACTGAATCCCTCACGCACGACCCCAGCTTGACCTAACCGCGGTGCCGGGGAGGATCCGGTTCACCGCCTGAGTCCTGGAGAAGGCGAGGACTTGAGCATGGGATCCACTTCCGCCGAGAACAGCAACACCGAGGGTGTCGGCCGCCGTGACCTGATCAAGCGGTCCGCGGCACTCGGCCTGATTTCCGTACCGACGATGAGCTTTTTGTCCGCTTGTGCGAGCAGCGACAGCGGTTCCGGTGACAAGGCCAAGGCCGGCAAGAAGACCACGAAGAACCCGCTGGGCGTCAACGAGACGGCTCCGCTCGCCGTCGTCATCTTTGACGGCGGATTCGGTACGAAGTACGCGACCGACGCCAACGCCCAGTACAAGACGGCCTACCCGAAGGCCAAGGTCAACTTCCATGCGACCCAGAAGATCCAGTCCGAACTGCAGCCCAAGTTCAACGGCGGCACCCCGCCGGACCTGATCGACAACTCCGGCGCCCAGCAGATGGACATGGGCGTGCTCGTCGGCAAGAAGCAGCTCACCGACCTGACCCCGCTCCTCGACGCGCCGTCCATCGACGACCCGTCGAAGAAGGTCCGCGACACGCTGCGTCCCGGCATCGTGGAGATGGGCCAGTTCGACGGCGCGCCGGTCTGGATCATGTACTACGCGTACACCGTCTACGGCGTCTGGTACTCGCAGACCGCCCTCGACAAGCTCGACGCGACGTACCCCGAGACCTGGGACGCGATGCTCGCGCTGTGCGAGAAGGCGAAGAAGAAGGGCGTGGCCGGCTGGACGTACGCGGGCAAGTACCCGTACTACCTGCCGTTCTCGCTCTACCCCTTCATCGCCAAGATCGGTGGCCGGGAGGTTCTCGACAAGATCGACAACCTGGAGCCCAACGCCTGGAAGGACCCGGCCGTCAAGTCGGCGTTCGAGGCGTACTACGAGCTCTACAAGAAGGGTTACATCCTTCAGGGCACCCCGGGCATCGACCACATCCAGTCGCAGACCGCCTGGGCCAAGGGCAAGGCGCTCTTCATCCCGAACGGCTCCTGGGTGGAGAACGAGTCCGCGAACGTCATCCCGAAGGACTTCAACCTGGCCGTCAGCGGTCCGACCGGTCTGGACAGCTCCGACAAGATGCCGTTCGGCACCATCTGGGCCTCCGGCGGCGAGCCCTTCATTGTGCCGGCCAAGGCGAACAACGCCGAGGGAGGCATGGAGCAACTGCGCATCATGCTCAGCGAGGCCTCGTCGAAGAACTTCACCAGCCAGGTGAAGTCGCTGACCGCCTACAACGGCGGTACCGACGGCATCACGCTGACCCCGGGCCTCAAGTCCGGTGTCGCGGCCCTGGAGAAGGCCGGGACCAACGTGGTCAACCCGCGGCTCCAGGACTGGTACGTGAAGCTTCAGAAGGAGCAGATCGGTGTCGCCGGTCTCGGCGAGATGATGGCAGGACGGCTGACCCCGGCCGAGGCCATCAAGAAGATCCAGGGCTACGCGGACGCGGCGGCCAAGGACCAGTCCATCAAGCACTACAAGCACCAGTAGCGGCGCGTGTCCACGCGTCGCCGGCGGTGGCATCCGCGATTCGATCGGGGTCGGTAACCATGCAACACGGCAAGTACCGGTTCATTGTGGGGTTCTTGGTGGCCCCCTTGGCGTTGTACGCGATCTTCGTGATCTGGCCCTTCGTCCAGGCCATCTACTACTCGTTCACGGACTGGACCGGTCTGAGCCCCGACTTCAAGATGGTCGGTTTCGCCAACTACACCAGAATGCTGCACGACGACATCTTCTGGAAGTCGTTGCAGCACAGTCTGCTGTTCGCGTTGCTGCTGCCGCTGGTGACGCTGGGCCTCGCGCTCTTCTTCGCCTTCATGCTCAATGTCGGTGGGCGGCGCCGAAAGGGCGCCGCCATCACCGGAGTGCGCGGTTCGGGTTTCTACAAAATCGCCTACTTCTTCCCGCAGGTGCTGTCGATCGCGATCGTCTCCCTGCTTTTCCAATTCGCCTACAACCCCAACGACGGGGTGATCAACGGGACGTTGAAGGCCATCGGCCTCGGCAGTGTCCAGCCGGACTGGCTGGGCGACCCGAACCTCGCCCTGTGGTGTGTGATGGCGGTGCTGCTGTGGAGCACGGTCGGGTTCTTCGTCGTGCTGTTCTCGGCGGGCATGGCCTCGATTCCGAAGGACTTCTACGAGGCCGCGCTGCTCGACGGCGCGAGCCGCGCCACCACCTTCTTCAAGATCACCCTTCCGCTGCTCTGGGACACCGTGCAGTCGGGATGGGTGTACATGGGGATCCTGGCGCTCGGCGCCGAGGCGTTCGCCGCCGTACAGATCATGACCGTGGGTCCCGGCGGCCCCGACTACTCGACCACGGTCCTTCCGCTGTACGTGTACCAATCGGCGTTCCGTGACGCGAACGCCGCCTACGCCACCACGATCGGTGTCGCGCTGCTCATCGTCACGCTGCTGTTCGCGGCGATCGTGATGCGACTGGGCCGGCGCGAGCGGTTGGAGTTCTAGCATGAAGACCACTGACACCCCGCCGCCCGTGGAACCGGTCGAGGACCGTCCTCAGGTGGTGAAGGAGAAGGCGCCGCCGGAAAAGGCGAAAAGCAGTGAGGGCGGCATCCTCAACGCCTTCTCGCACGGCATTCTCATCATCTGGGCGATCATGGTCGTACTGCCCCTGCTGTGGGCGGTGATGACGTCTTTCAAGGACGACGACTCCATTTTCAGCTCGCCCTGGTCGCTGCCGGACAAACTGCACTTCGACAACTGGTCGCGCGCGTGGTCGCAGGCCCACATGAGCGACTACTTCGGCAATACGCTCATCGTGGTGGGATTCTCGCTGGTCGGTACGCTCGTGCTCGGCTCGATGGCGGCGTACGTCCTCGCTCGATTCGAGTTCCCGGGCAACCGTTTCATTTACTTCCTCTTCGTCGGAGGAATGAGTTTCCCGATCATGCTGGCCCTGGTGCCGTTGTTCTACGTCCTGAACAACATGAGTCTGCTGAACACGCTGCCGGGTCTGATCCTCGTCTACATCGCCTACTCGCTGCCGTTCACGGTCTTCTTCCTGACCTCGTTCTTCAGGACGCTGCCGACCTCGATCGCCGAGGCGGCGTTCGTCGACGGTGCCTCGCACACCAGGACCTTCTTCCAGATCATGCTGCCGATGGCCAAGCCGGGTCTGGTCAGCGTCGGGATCTTCAACTTCCTGGGCCAGTGGAACCAGTACATGCTCCCCACCGTGCTGAACACCGACCCCGACAAGAAGGTCCTCTCCCAGGGCCTCGTCGAACTGGCGACCAGCCAGGGCTACAAGGGCGACTGGTCGGGCCTCTTCGCGGGCCTGGTGATGGCGATGCTCCCGGTGCTGGCCGCGTACATCATCTTCCAGCGACAGGTGGTCCAGGGGCTGACGGCGGGGGCTCTCAAGTAGGCCGAGCGAGGCAACGGCCGCCGAATCCGACGAACACCGAGACTTCCCGGAGTGCGTAATCCCTTCCGAATGCACGGAGGGGATTACGCGTATCCGGTCCCGCGCATTGGGCCCCGCCTCATCAGTCCCGCACATTCAGTCCCGCACATTCGGTCCCACGTATTCGATCCGGCCCACTCGCTCCCGCACATTCGGTTCCACGTATTCGATCCCGCCTGCTCGGTCGCGTCCTCCAGGTCCCCTCCACTGGATCCCGTCCACCGGGTCCCGCATTCCCCGGTCCCCCGAAAAAGGCTCCACCCGCCCGGAGGGGTTCCGCGGGAGCCCACGCCCGGCGGGGCGGCGTCGTGGTCTTGATCTTGTACGGCGGAGACGGCGACAACTTGTAATCAGTCGGGGTGTGACCTGGGCCATAGAAGGATCTACGGCCCAGTCTGTCCCGCACATGTGTGCTCATCCGCGCCGGATGCAGCTCAACCTCTTGACGGGAGGTAACCCAAACAGCTCAGCTTAGAGTTCACTAGTTGGACATAGGCGGGGCCTCATCGTGGCGGCCTCGTACGCGGGAGGTCGTCGTGGAGACTCCGGGGTCGCAGTCGTCGCTGCACCGAGCCAATCTGGAGCGCGTCGTACGTGCGGTGCGCCTTGCCGGTTCGCTCACGCAAGCGGAGATCGCGAGGACGACGGGCCTCTCCGCCGCGACCGTTTCCAATATCGTCCGGGAGCTCAAGGACGGCGGAACGGTCGAGGTCACCCCCACTTCGGCGGGTGGCCGCAGGGCCCGCAGCGTGTCCCTGAGCGGCGACGCCGGCATCGTCATCGGCGTCGACTTCGGCCATACGCATCTGCGCGTCGCGGTCGGGAACCTCGCCCACCAGGTGCTGGCCGAGGAATCCGAGCCGCTGGACGTGGACGCGAGCGCCGCACAGGGCTTCGACCGGGCGGAAGAGCTGGTCAGCCGCCTGATCGCGGCGACCGGGGTGGACCGGTCCAAGATCGCGGGCGTGGGGCTCGGCGTGCCCGGTCCCATCGACGTGGAGTCGGGGACCCTGGGGTCCACCGCGATCCTGCCGGGCTGGTCCGGCGCGAAGCCCGCCGAGGAGCTGCGGGGGCGGCTCGGCGTGCCCGTGTACGTGGACAACGACGCCAACCTGGGCGCGCTCGGCGAGCTCGTCTGGGGCAGTGGGCGCGGGGTCAAGGACCTGGCCTACATCAAGGTCGCGAGCGGTGTCGGCGCCGGGCTGGTGATCGACGGCAAGATCTACCGCGGGCCTGGCGGCACTGCGGGCGAAATCGGGCATATTACTCTTGATGAATCCGGCCCCGTCTGTCGCTGTGGCAATCGGGGCTGCCTGGAGACCTTCGCGGCGGCGCGCTATGTGCTGCCGCTGCTGCAGTCCAGCCATGGCACGGACCTGACCATGGAAGGCGTCGTCAGGCTGGCCCGGGAGGGCGATCCGGGTTGTCGTCGGGTGATCGCCGATGTCGGACGTCACATCGGAAGCGGGGTGGCGAATCTCTGCAACCTCCTCAACCCGAGTCGGGTGGTCCTCGGCGGCGATCTCGCCGAGGCCGGTGAGCTCGTTCTCGGGCCCATCAGGGAGTCGGTCGGCCGGTACGCGATCCCCAGTGCCGCACGTCAACTCTCGGTGCTGCCAGGGGCACTTGGCGGCCGTGCGGAGGTGCTCGGAGCCCTTGCTCTCGCGCTCAGCGAGATGGGCGATTCGACCCTTTTGGACGGATCGCTGTCCGCGGGTGCCCCTGCCTTCACTTAGAGAACGCATGGCACCGTTGCCATCTCGTTAAGTATTTACTTCTTGACGTCGCACGCGTGGCCGAGTTGACTTCCAGCCACCTCGGCCGCAACGACGCGGCCTCGTCAGGGAGGTTTCAAGAGTGAACACGCGTATGCGTCGTGCCGCGTTTGCCGTTGCCGCTGGTGCGATGGCCGTTTCGCTGGCTGCTTGTGGCAGTGCCAAGGAGTCCGGGGACAAGAGCGACAGCTCGAGCTCCGCCAAGAAGGGCGACGCGATCAAGGTCGGTCTGCTCCTTCCCGAGAACCAGACCGCGCGTTACGAGAAGTTCGACAGGCCCTTGATCGAGAAGAAGGTCAAGGAGCTCACGAACGGCAAGGGCACGCTCCAGTACGCCAACGCCAAGCAGGACGCCACCACGCAGGCGCAGCAGGTCGAGACGATGATCACCGACAAGGTGGACGTCCTGATCGTCGACGCTGTGGACTCCGCGGCCATCAAGAACTCGGTCCAGAAGGCCAAGGACGCCGGCATCCCCGTCGTCGCCTACGACCGTCTCGCGCAGGGCCCGATCAGCGGCTACACCTCGTTCGACAACACGACCGTCGGCAAGACGCAGGGTGAGGCCCTCCTCACCGCGCTCGGCTCCAAGGCCAAGTCCGGCAAGATCGTGATGATGAACGGGTCGTCGACCGACCCGAACGCCGCCCAGTTCAAGGCCGGTGCCCACTCCGTCCTCGACGGCAAGGTGAACATCGGCAAGGAGTACGACACCAAGGACTGGAAGCCGGAGAACGCCAACGCCAACATGGAGGGCGCCATCTCCGCCCTCGGCAAGAAGAACGTCGTCGGCGTCTACTCCGCCAACGACGGCATGGCCGGCGGTATCATCACGGCCCTGAAGGCCGCGGGCATCTCCGTCCCGGTCACCGGCCAGGACGCCGAGCTCGCGGGTGTGCAGCGCATCATCGCCGGTGAGCAGTTCATGAGCGTCTACAAGCCGTACGCCCCCGAGGCCGACGCCGCCGCCGAGATGGCCGTCGCGCTCGCCCAGGGCAAGTCGCTCGACACCGTCGCCAAGGACAAGGTCGACAGCCCGACCGACAAGGCGATCCCCTCGGTCATCGTCGCGGTCGTCTCGCTGACCAAGGACAACATCAAGGACACCGTCCTCAAGGACGGCGTCTACACGGTGACCGACATCTGCACGAGCGCCTACAAGGCCAAGTGCGACGCGCTCGGCATCAAGTAGTCCGAGCAACTGAAGTAGCCGCCGCAAGTCTCTATCCACGTACGGGAATTCGTTCTTGAATTTCCGTACGGGACTTGCGTCATAGAAGCCCCTCCGGCGCCCCGCATCCATCAGCCCCGCAAAGCTAGGGCGGGGCGCCGGACGGAACACCCCCTCCACAAACTTCTGCACAACCTCCCGCCGGGTCAGGCGGCGAAGGAGATGGTTCACGTGTCCGCTACGCCTGTCCTGGCGTTGCGCGGGGTCTCCAAGCGATTCGGTGCCGTCCAGGCGCTCACCGATGTCGAGCTTGAGGTCCACGCCGGTGAAGTGGTCGCCCTGGTGGGCGACAACGGCGCCGGAAAGTCCACGCTGGTGAAGACGATCGCCGGCGTGCACCCCATCGATGAGGGCGCCATCGAGTGGGACGGCAAGGCCGTCCACATCAACAAGCCGCAAGACGCCCAGGGCCTCGGTATCGCGACCGTGTACCAGGACCTGTCGCTGTGCGACAACATCGACGTCGTCGGCAACCTCTACCTGGGCCGGGAGCTGAAGAAGCGCGGCATCCTGGACGAGGTCGAGATGGAGCGCCGCTCCCGTGAGCTGCTGGACACGCTGTCCATCCGTATCCCCAGCGTCCGCATCCCGATCGCCTCGCTCTCCGGCGGTCAGCGCCAGACCGTGGCGATCGCCCGTTCGATGCTCGGCGAGCCCAAGCTCGTCATCCTCGACGAGCCCACCGCGGCCCTCGGTGTCGAGCAGACCGCCCAGGTGCTCGACCTCGTCGAGCGGCTGCGTGAGCGCGGTCACGCGGTCATCCTCATCAGCCACAACATGGCGGATGTGAAGGCCGTGGCCGACAAGGTCGCCGTCCTGCGCCTGGGGCGCAACAACGGCATCTTCGAGGTCAAGTCGACCTCGCAGGAAGAGATCATCTCCGCCATCACGGGCGCCACGGAGAACGCCGTGACCCGTCGTGCGGCGCGCAGCAATGGGGAGGCTCAGAAGTGAGCATCGACAAGACCTCTGAGACCCCCGAGGACCACGTCGTGGAGAACCCCGAGGCGGCCGCCGCGGCGGTCACCGCGGTCGACCCCCGGCTCCTCGTGCGCGAGCAGGGCCTCGCGGGCTATGCCTCCGAGTTCAAGCGCAAGATGAAGGCCGGTGACCTGGGCTCCATCCCGGTCGTCCTCGGCCTGGTCATCATCTGGATCATCTTCCAGAGCCTGAACTCCAACTTCCTCACCGCGGGCAACCTGTCCGACATCTCCGTCGCCATGGTCGGCACGGGCATGATCGCCGTCGGTATCGTCTTCGTACTGCTGCTCGGTGAGATCGACCTGTCGGTCGGTTCGGTCTCCGGTGTCGCGGGCGCCGCGTTCGCGGTGCTGAACGTCACACACGGCATGAACGAGTATCTGGCCTTCGTGCTGGCCATCCTCACGGGCACGGTCGCGGGCGCGATCCACGGCTTCGTGTTCGCGCGCATCGGTGTGCCGGCCTTCGCCGTCACCCTGGCCGGTCTGCTCTTCTGGAACGGCTTCATGCTCCGGATCCTGGGCGACAACGGCACCATCAACCTGGACAGCAACGGCCTCGTCGCCAAGCTGACCAGCTACTACTTCACCGATGTCGCCGCCGCCTACGCGCTCGCCATCGGCGTCACCGCCGTGTTCTTCCTCAGCTCGTTCTACGGCAACAAGCGCCGCGAGGCCGCGGGTGTGCCGTCCCGGCCGCTGAGCGAGACCATCCTGCGCACCGCGCTGCTGGCGATCGTCTCCTTCGCCGTGGCGATCACCTACAACCAGTACAAGGGCCTGCCGCTGGCCGTGGTGATCTTCATCGCGGTGCTGCTGATCACGGACTTCGTGCTGCGCCGTACCGCGTACGGTCGGAAGATCTTCGCGCTCGGTGGCAGCGTCGAGGCCTCCCGGCGTGCCGGTATCAACGTGGAGATGGTGCGGATCTCGGTCTTCGCGATCTCCGGTACGTTCGCCGCCATCGGTGGTCTGTTCATCGCCTCGAAGATCGCCTCCGCCAACCAGGGCGCGGGCGCGGGTGACCTCCTGATGAACGCGATCGCCGCGGCGGTCATCGGTGGCACCAGCCTCTTCGGTGGTCGCGGTCGTACGTGGAACGCCCTGCTGGGTGTGCTGGTGATCGTGTCCATCCAGTACGGTCTGGCGCTGCAGGGCATCGCGTCGCCGATCCAGTACATGATCACCGGTGGTGTGCTTCTCGCCACGGTCGTCATCGACGCCGTCACCCGCAAGACGCAGAAGACGGCGGGGCGCGCGTAGCGGTCGTCGGGGCACTGCCCCACGCCCTTTGAACCTGTGCCCGGCGCCAATGGCGGTGCCGGGCACAGTCATGTCCTGGCGGAACATTAGACTCGACAGGCCCGGCAAAGCTCGAACAGCTCTACTGCAAGGAGGCACGGGTGCCGCTGCTGACCCGCATCAGGGGACCGCGCGATCTGGACCGGCTCAGCCTGGAGCAGCTGGACCAGCTGGCCGGCGAGATCAGGACCTTTCTCGTCGACGCGGTCTCCAAGACAGGCGGCCACCTCGGCCCCAATCTCGGTGTCGTGGAGCTCACCATCGCCCTGCACCGCGTCTTCGAGTCGCCGAAGGACAGGGTGCTGTGGGACACCGGTCACCAGTCCTACGTCCACAAGCTGCTCACCGGCCGTCAGGACTTCTCGAAGCTGAAGATGAAGGGCGGCCTGTCCGGCTATCCCTCGCAGGCCGAGTCCGAGCACGACGTGATCGAGAACTCGCACGCCTCCACGGTCCTCGGCTGGGCCGACGGTCTGGCGAAGGCCAACGAGGTGCTCGACAAGGACGACCACGTGGTCGCCGTCATCGGTGACGGCGCTCTCACCGGAGGCATGGCCTGGGAGGCGCTCAACAACATCGCGGACGCCAAGGACCGCCACCTGGTCATCGTCGTCAACGACAACGAGCGTTCGTACGCCCCCACGATCGGTGGCCTCGCGAACCACCTGGCGACCCTGCGCACCACGGACGGCTACGAGCGCTTCCTCGCCCGGGGGAAGGACCTCCTGGAGCGCACGCCGGTCGTCGGCAGGCCGCTCTACGAGACCCTGCACGGCGCGAAGAAGGGGCTCAAGGACTTCATCGCCCCGCAGGGCATGTTCGAGGACCTGGGCCTGAAGTACGTCGGCCCGATCGACGGCCACGACATCGAGGCCCTGGAGTCGGCGCTGGCCCGCGCCAAGCGCTTCGGCGGCCCGGTCATCGTGCACTGCCTCACCGAGAAGGGCCGCGGCTACCAGCCCGCCCTGCAGGACGAGGCGGACCGCTTCCACGCCGTCGGCAAGATCCACCCCGACACGGGCCTGCCGATCGCCTCCTCCGGCGCCGACTGGACCTCCGTCTTCGGCGAGGAGATGGTCAAGCTCGGCCAGGAGCGCAAGGACGTGGTCGCCATCACGGCCGCGATGCTCCAGCCGGTCGGCCTCGACAAGTTCGCCAAGGTCTTCCCCAAACGGGTGTACGACGTCGGCATCGCGGAGCAGCATGGCGCCGTGTCCGCGGCGGGCCTGGCGACCGGCGGACTGCACCCCGTCTTCGCGGTCTACGCGACCTTCCTCAACCGCGCCTTCGACCAGGTACTGATGGACGTGGCCCTGCACAAGTGCGGCGTGACGTTCGTGCTGGACCGCGCGGGTGTCACCGGTACGGACGGCGCCTCGCACAACGGCATGTGGGACATGTCGATCCTTCAGGTCGTGCCGGGTCTCAGGCTCGCCGCGCCGCGTGACGCCGACCAGGTCCGCGCCCAACTGCGCGAGGCCGTCGACGTGACCGACGCGCCGACCGTGGTCCGCTTCTCCAAGGGCGCGGTCGGTCCGGCGGTGCCCGCGGTGGGTCGGATCGGCGGCATGGACGTGCTGCGTGAGCCGGGTACCGACGCGCCCGACGTGCTCCTCGTCTCCGTCGGCGCCCTCGCGCCGATGTGCCTGGAGATCGCCGGCCTCCTCGACCAGCAGGGCATCTCCACGACCGTCGTCGACCCGCGCTGGGTGAAGCCGGTCGACGAGGCCATGGCCCCGCTCGCCGAGCAGCACCGCGTGGTCGTCACCGTCGAGGACAACTCCCGGGTGGGCGGCGTGGGCTCGACGATCGCGCAGGCCCTGCGCGACGCGGGCGTCGACGTCCCGCTGCGCGACTTCGGCATCCCCCCGCGCTTCCTCGACCACGCCTCGCGCGCCGAGGTCATGGTGGAGATCGGCCTGACCGCACCCGACATCGCCCGTCAGGTCACCGGTCTCGTCTCCAAGCTCGACGGCCGCTTCCCGGGGGCCGCCGCGCAGGCGGTGGACTCGGTGGAGCCCGTCCGCGACTGACGTACCACGATCGAACGCAGGTCCATTGGGCCGGTTTGGCCACCCCGCACGGGTGGCGAAACCGGCCCATTTGCGTGAATCCGACCGCACCGGGGCATGCGCGGTACACGCCCCCTCGATCATGTCGAGGACACCGAGCGTGGAGGTAGGCCCGTGAGCAGCACCCTCTTCAGGACTAAGAAGGTCGAACAATCGATCTTGGACACTGAGGAGCCGGAGCACGCACTCAAGAAGTCGCTGTCGGCTCTGGATCTCACCGTCTTCGGCGTCGGTGTCATCATCGGAACCGGCATCTTCGTCCTCACCGGCAAGGTCGCCAAGGAGAACGCGGGCCCCGCGGTCTCGCTGGCGTTCGTCGTCGCGGGTGTCGTCTGTGCCCTGGCGGCGCTGTGCTACGCGGAGTTCGCCTCCACGGTCCCGGTGGCGGGGTCCGCATACACGTTCGCGTACGCCTCGCTCGGTGAGCTGCCCGCCTGGATCATCGGCTGGGACCTGGTGCTGGAGTTCGCGCTCGGTACGGCGGTGGTGGCCGTCGGATGGTCGGGGTACGTGCGCTCGCTCCTGGACAACGCGGGCTGGCATCTGCCGGACTATCTCAGCGGGCGCGAGGGGTCCTCCGGGTTCGGCTTCGACATCCTCGCCGCCGCGCTGGTGCTGGTGCTCACGGCGATCCTGGTCATCGGCGTGAAGCTCTCCGCCCGCGTCACCACGGTCGTCGTCGCCATCAAGGTCACCGTCGTGATGATCGTGATCATCGCGGGCGCCTACTTCATCGTGGGCGACAACTACACGCCCTTCATCCCCAAGGCGCAGGCCCAGGAGGCGGGCAGCAGTCTCAACGCCCCGCTCGTCCAGCTCATCTTCGGCTACACACCCACGAACTTCGGCGTGATGGGCATCTTCACCGCCGCCTCCGTCGTCTTCTTCGCCTTCATCGGCTTCGACGTGGTGGCGACGGCCGCCGAGGAGACCAAGAACCCGCAGCGGGACATGCCGCGCGGCATCCTGGGCTCGCTCTTCATCTGCACCGCTCTCTACGTGGCCGTGTCCATCGTCGTCACCGGCATGCAGAGGTACGACCGGCTGTCCATCGACGCCCCGCTCGCCGACGCCTTCAAGGCGACCGGGCACCCCTGGTACGCGGGCGTCATCAGCTTCGGCGCCGCCGTCGGTCTGACCACGGTCTGCATGATCCTGCTGCTCGGCCAGACCCGGGTCTTCTTCGCGATGAGCCGCGACGGACTGCTGCCGCGGTTCTTCTCCCGGGTCCACCCCAGGTTCCGCACCCCGCACCGGCCGACCATCCTGCTCGGCGTGATCATCGCGATCCTGGCGGGCTTCACCAGCCTCAGCGAACTGGCCGAACTGGTCAACATCGGTACGCTCTTCGCCTTCGTCGTGGTCGCGATCGGCGTCGTCATCCTCCGCCACACCCGCCCCGACCTGCCCCGCTCCTTCCGCACCCCGCTCGTCCCGCTCGTCCCGATCGTCTCCGTCCTCGCCTCGCTCTGGCTGATGCTCAACCTGCCGGCCGAGACCTGGCTGCGGTTCGCGGTCTGGATGGTGATCGGCTTCGGCGTCTACTTCCTGTACGGCCGCTCGCACAGCCGTCTCGGGCGGCACGAGGAGACGACCGGGGCAGCGGTGCACCCGCCGCGCCCCAACACCCAGTGATCGGCCCCTATTGGTGCTCCGGCCCCGTATGTCCCGCTCAGGTGGAGACCGCGGGGCCGGATAGCGTGCACCGTATGCTCGCCGGGCTCCTGGAAACACCACGCTCCGCAGCCGCGTCACGGATGTCGGGCCCCGGCTACTGGAGACGGCTGCTGCCCGTCCTCGGGGTGCTGGTCTGTCTCACCCGGGCCCCCTCCTTCGTACGGCCGCTGTGGAACCCCGACGAGGGCTATCTCGCCGTACAGGCGCGGATACTGGCGGGCGGGGGAGAGCTGTACGAGACCGTCGTGGACCGCAAACCGCCGCTCGTGCCGTGGCTGTACGAGGCGGCGTTCGCGGTGTTCGGCTCCGGTTCGCTCACGTCCGTGCGCGTCCTCGCGATCGTGGCCCAGCTGTCGACCGCCGTGCTGCTGGCCTCACTGGCCCGGCGTCGCTGGGGCGATCCGGCCGGGCGCACGGCCGGGGTGCTGTACGTGCTGGTCTCGATCGGGCTCAACCCCGAAGACGCGCAGGCGGCGACCTTCGAGGTGTTCATACTGCCCTGCACGGCGGCCGCGATGTGGTGCGCCGACCGGTGCCGCTGGGGCGCCGCGGGGGTCGCCGTGGCCTGCTCCTTCCTGACCAAGCAGACCGGCGGGGTGGTGCTCGTGCCGGTGCTGTGGATGCTGTGGCGGCAGGAGACGGCACCCCGAAGAGGCCTGCTGTGGGTCGGAGTTGGTGTGGTCGCCCCGGTCCTCGGCGCGGCGCTGCTCACCACCCCGGCGGGATTCCTGTTCTGGACGGTCACCGGATCGGGTGCCTACGTCTCCTTCAGGGGCTCCGAACTCCACGTCCTGTCACGGGGGTTGACCAACACGGGGATCCTCGCGGCAGCCTGCGCGGGCCTGATCCCGCCGATCCTGCGGGCGCTGCGCGTGGCCCGCACCGGCGCGGCCGAACTCTGGCTGTGGCTCGGCTCGTCGGCGGTGGCGGTCCTGGTCGGCTTCCACTTCTTCGGCCACTACTACCTGCAACTCATCCCGTCCGTGGCCCTGTTGGCGACGGCCGCGCTCCAGATCCTGCCCCGCGACCGCCTGGTGACCGCCGTCTGCGCCTCGGTCGGCTGCTGTGCGCTGTTCCTGGCCTGGGGCCTGCTCGCGCCACGCCCCGAACTCGGGCACGCCCAGCGCCTCGCCGCCGCCCTGGACCACCGTACGGATCCCGGGGACCGCGTCCTCGTGTGGGGCATACACCCGGAGACGTACTGGCTGGCGAACCGGACACCCGCCAGCCGCTATCTGACCGCCGGGCTCCTCACCAACTACAGCGGGGGCCGCGACGGTCCCCAGGTCGGCGAGAAGTACGCCGTCGAGGGCGCCTGGCCGGTGTTCCGCGCGGAACTGACGGCCCACCCACCGTCCCTCGTCGTCGACGACTCCCGGGGCAAGCCGTACGCCCCCGACCGGGTCAGCTCGCTGCGCCGGCTGCTGGCCGCGGGGTACGAGGAGGCGGGCACGGTGGACGGGGCGGTGCTGTACGCCCGCGCGGGGCGCCCGGACTGACCCCCGGGGCCGCGCCGCGCACCGGCTCAGGACGGCCCCCGTACCGTCCGGGGTCCCGCCACCTCCGCGCCCGACTCGGTCACCCTGCGCCGCAGTTCACGGTCCGCCGTGATGACCAGGACGGGGCGGTCACCGGCCTCGGTCACCACCTCCACGATGCGGTCGTCGCCGCTGCCGGGTGCCTCCACGACCCGTACACCGGGGACGGACTCCACACCCTTGGCCGCGCCCTCCACCACGAGGACCAGCTCCACCGGACCCTCGTGCCCGGGCAGTCCGTCCCGGGCGAGCCGGTCCCGCAGCCGCTCCGCGGCACCCCGGCGGTCGCGCCACCAGCCGTCGGGGACGGAGCCGACGACGTTGGCGGCGTCGATGATCACGAGCAGAGGCTGGTCGGTCATCCGGCCAGCGTCGCATGAACGGCCGTCACACGAGTTTCAGGAAACGTTCATCCTGTGGTGAGGCTCGCGGCTCCCCTGCCGCCTCCGCGTGCGGGCACACGGGAGGCCGAGCGGCCGCAACGGGGTCCAGCGCACCGTCCCGAGCGACGCGCCCGGCATCGAGGTCGGACTCGACCGGCTCTCCGGCTACCGGGATTCATCCGCAGTGCATCGGGTTTCAGCCCGGTGGTGAAGCGAATCTTGTCGTGTCGACGCGGAGCGTCGCGGATTCCTGTTCGGCGGAGCCGGACGTCCCGTGTTCACCACCCGTGGCGCGGAGCGCCGTGATGGCCGGTCCTGGCGGAGCCGGGTGATGCTCACACCGGCCGGTTCTGTTGCTCGATGTACTCCTTGACCACGGAGAGTGCGCCGCCGACGGTTCCTACGAAGGCGGTGCGCGCCCGTGCGGACGTCCGGAAGGAAAGGGGGCCCGTAAGGGCGCGAAGACCGGTGCGCCCGGTTCGAGTCCCGCAAGGACAACCGTCAGTCGATCCGGTTCACCGCCAACGCCCGCTGGTCGATCACCGATAGCGGGCGGCTGAACCTGCCGAAGACCCTGCCCACCGAGAACGGCACGGTGGAGCTGTACGTCCCGGGCAAGAACACCGTATGGCGCTGGTACCAGCCCGAACCGGGCCGCACCTGCCTGTACTACCGGGAGGGCGGCACCCAGCAGGTCATGGCCGGCCGCTGGCCCGGATCCGGCGCCGGGCTCGGCGGCCACGGCGGTACGGGCGCCGTGGCCGCCCCGTCGTGTCGCTGCCCGACCGCGACAAGGTCATCTCCGGCACCCACTGGCGCGAGTCCGGCGACATGTTCACCCACGCCCCCGCGATGGCACGGGACGCCGCGGGCGCCGTCGTCCTGGCGGTCATCGGCACCGACGGGCGCCTGCACGTCCGCCGCCGGCTGTCACCGGCCGCGGGCAGCCCCCTGGGCCCCTGGCGATGACGAGTGGGACCCGGATTAAAGTAATCCGGTGAACGGCGAATGGCTCAGACGCGGTCGCGACGGCAGGCTCAGTGTGTACCTGCTGTCGGGCACCGCCGTCCACTGCCGGGCGGAGCGCGGCCCCGGCGGCCCCTGGGACCCACCGCGCACCATCGGCGGCGAGCAGCGCCTGCACCCCGTCCTCGCCGTCGGCCAGGGCGCCGACGGCTACGCCCATCTCGTCTCCTGGCGCCCCACCGTGCCCGGCGAGTCCGGACTCGTGCACACCACGCACTTCCGGCCACGGCTCGCCGCGCTCGACTGGCACTCGATCGGGCACCCCAACAGGACGGGTGACCGCACCGGTACGCCGGCTGTCGCGGTCGACGCGCAGGGGCGTGCCCATGTCTTCGTGCGCAACAAGGGTGGCGGGGTCAGCATGGTCGTCCAGAAGGAGAAGGGCGGCTGGGATCCGTGGCGCGACCTCAAGGGCAGTGACGTACGGGAGGATCTGGCGGCCGTGACGGGGGAGTCCGGGCTCGTCGAGCTGTACGCGGCCCTGCCCGACGGGGTCGCCCACTGGCGCCAGGAGGAGCCGGGCAAGCAGCCGGTGCTCCAGGAGTCCCTGGAGACATCCATACGCCCCGGAACACTCCGCGCCCTCGCCACCTCCGCCTCCTCCACCACCCTCTTCTTCACCGACGAGGCGGGTGACGTGTGCGCGTGGCGCCCGGGCACCAAGGCTGTCGCCGTGCTCGCGTCGGCCGGTCCCGGGCCCGTCTCGGCGATCCGCTGTGAACTCGACGGCTACGACTGCACGTTGCTCGCGCAGCGGTCGGCCAGTGGTCGGATCGTCTTCGCCGCGTATCCCACCGAGCAGGAGGCGGCGGGGGCGTGGTGGACCGAGTCGGGTCCTGGGCTTCCCGTCGGGGCCGAGGTGTCTCTTGCCGAGGACGAGGACGGGCGTGTGGTGGCGGCGACCCTGGCCCCGGGCGGCGGGGAACTCCTCCTCACCCGACGCAAGGACGAACCGGGCCTGGCGCTGGAGGCGTGGCGCCCGGTGTGACGGAAACGTGGGGTGTGTTCTTCGGCTCCGGGCGGGTGTGGGCTGGTCGCGCAGTTCCCCGCGCCCCTGAGGCGGGGGCTTCGCCCCGCGTCCCCCGCCCGCCTCCGGTTGTTTGGCTGCGGGCGCGGTGGGGGCTGGTCGCGCAGTTCCCCGCGCCCCTTCAGGGCGCTGGCGCGCATCTTCAGCCCGTCCGGCGTTTGAGGACGAGCCTTTCGGGCGATTCGGGGTCGAAGGGGCGGAGCCCCTGGGGGTGATGGGGGTCCCCACTGCTCGAGCGAAGCCGAGAGCTTGGGGGAGGGTAGGGGCGGCGGGGGCGAGGGAAACGGCGGGTGCCCCGTACGCCACGTCGGCATACAGGGCACCCGGGAGACAGAGCGGAGCGGCTACGCGGGGACGGAAGCCACCCCGACCTCGAGGAACCGCTTGCCGGTCACTCGCTCGGAGACGCCCTCACGGTCCAGGTACGGAGTGATCCCGCCCAGGTGGAAGGGCCAGCCGGCACCGGTGATCAGGCAGAGGTCGATGTCCTGGGCCTCGGCGACGACACCCTCGTCGAGCATCAGACCGATCTCCTGGGCGACCGCGTCCAGGACACGGGCACGCACCTGCTCCTCCGCGAGGACCACGTCACCCTGCTTCAGGAGCGCCGCGACCTCGGGGTCCAGCTCCGGCTTCCCGGAGTCGTACACGTAGAAGCCGCGCTTGCCCGCCTTGACGACGGCCGCGAGGTTCGGGGAGACCGTGAAGCGGTCGGGGAAGGCCCGGTTGAGGGTCTCCGAGACGTGCAGACCGATCGCGGGGCCGACCAGCTCCAGCAGGACGAGGGGAGACATCGGCAGGCCCAGGGGCTCGACCGCCTTCTCCGCGACCTCGACCGGCGTGCCCTCGTCGATGACGTTCTGGATCTCGCCCATGAAGCGGGTGAGGATGCGGTTGACGACGAACGCCGGGGCGTCCTTCACCAGCACCGCGGTCTTCTTCAGCTTCTTGGCGACGGCGAACGCCGTGGCCAGCGAGGCGTCGTCCGTCTGCTCGCCGCGCACGATCTCGAGGAGCGGCAGGATCGCGACCGGGTTGAAGAAGTGGAAGCCCACGACCCGCTCGGGGTTCTTCAGCTTCGACGCCATCTCCGTCACCGAGAGGGAGGAGGTGTTGGTGGCGAGGATCGCGTGCGCCGGGGCGACCGCCTCGACCTCCGCGAACACCTGCTGCTTGACGCCGATCTCCTCGAAGACGGCCTCGATGATGAAGTCGGCGTCGGAGAAGCCCTCGGCCTTGTCCAGGACACCGGTCACCAGCGCCTTGAGGCGGTTGGCCTTGTCCTGGTTGATGCGGGACTTCGCCAGCAGCTTGTCGATCTCGGCGTGGACGTAGCCCACACCCTTGTCGACGCGCTCCTGGTCGATGTCCGTGAGGACGACCGGTACTTCGAGGCGGCGGAGGAAGAGCAGGGCGAGCTGCGAGGCCATCAGGCCCGCGCCCACGACGCCCACCTTGGTGACCGGACGGGCCAGGTTCTTGTCCGGCGCGCCCGCGGGGCGCTTGCCGCGCTTCTGGACCAGGTTGAAGGCGTAGATGCCGGAACGCAGTTCGCCGCCCATGATCAGGTCGGCGAGGGCGATGTCCTCGGCGTCGTAGCCCTTCTGCAGGTCGCCGTCCTTGGCCGCCTCGATGATGTCGAGGGCGCGGTACGCGGCCGGAGCCGCCCCGTGCACCTTGCCGTCGGCGATGAACCGGCCCTTGGCGACGGCCTGGTCCCAGGCCTCGCCGCGGTCGATCTCGGGACGCTCGACCGCGATGTCGCCCTTGAGGACGGACGCGGTCCAGAGCAGCGACTGCTCCAGGAAGTCGGCGCCTTCGAAGAGGGCGTCGGCGATGCCGAGGTCGAAGACCTGCTTGCCCTTGAGCTGCTTGTTCTGGTTGAGCGAGTTCTCGATGATGACCGAGACGGCCTTGTCGGCGCCGATCAGGTTCGGGAGCAGCGTGCAGCCGCCCCAGCCCGGGACCAGACCGAGGAAGACCTCGGGGAGGGAGAAGGCCGCGATGGCCTTCGACACCGTGCGGTACTGGCAGTGCAGACCGACCTCGACACCGCCGCCCATCGCCGCGCCGTTGTAGTACGCGAAGGTCGGGACCGCGATGCCCGCGAGGCGCTTGAAGACCTCGTGGCCGCCCTTGCCGATGGCGAGCGCGTCGTCGTGGTTCTTGAGGAGCTCGACGCCCTTCAGGTCCGCGCCGACCGCGAAGATGAACGGCTTGCCGGTGACGCCGACACCGACGATCTCGCCGGCCGCGGCCTCCGCCTCCACCTGGTCGATGGCGGTGTTGAGGTTCGCCAGCGACGCCGGGCCGAAGGTGGTCGGCTTGGTGTGGTCGAAGCCGTTGTCAAGGGTGATGAGCGCGAAGCGCCCGGCACCGAACGGCAGGTCGAGGTGGCGTACGTGCGCGGACGTCACGACCTCGTCGGGGAACAGCTCGGCCGCACCCTTCAGGAGTTCAGCGGTGCTCACTTGTTGCCTCCGGCGTCCTTGTGGTGCGGGTTCTCCCAGATCACCGTGGCGCCCATGCCGAAGCCGACGCACATGGTGGTGAGGCCGTAACGGACCTCCGGCTGCTCCTCGAACTGGCGGGCCAGCTGCGTCATCAGACGGACGCCGGAGGAGGCGAGGGGGTGGCCGTAGGCGATCGCGCCGCCGTACTGGTTGACGCGCGCGTCGTCGTCGGCGATGCCGTAGTGCTCCAGGAAGGCGAGCACCTGGACGGCGAAGGCCTCGTTGATCTCGAAGAGGTTGATGTCCTCGATCGACAGGCCGGCCTGGGCGAGGGCCTTCTCGGTGGCCGGGATCGGGCCGTAGCCCATGACCTCCGGCTCGACGCCCGCGAAGGCGTACGAGACCAGGCGCATCTTGACCGGCAGGCCGTTCTCGCGGGCGAAGTCCTCGGAGGCGAGGATCGACGCGGTCGCACCGTCGTTCAGACCGGCCGCGTTGCCGGCGGTGACCCGGCCGTGCACGCGGAACGGCGTCTTGAGCCCGGCCAGGTTCTCCAGCGTGGTGCCCGGGCGCATCGGCTCGTCGGCGGTGACCAGGCCCCAGCCGGTCTCACCGACCTCCGCGTTGGTGTTGCGCACCGAGATCGGCACCAGGTCCTGCTGGATCTTGCCGTTGGCGTACGCCTTGGCGGCCTTCTCCTGCGAGCGCACGGCGTACTCGTCGGCGCGCTGCTTGGTGATCGTGGGGTAGCGGTCGTGCAGGTTCTCGGCGGTCATGCCCATGAACAGGGCGGACTCGTCGACCAGCTTCTCGCTGACGAACCGCGGGTTCGGGTCCACGCCCTCGCCCATCGGGTGGCGGCCCATGTGCTCGACACCACCGGCGATGACGGCGTCGTACGCGCCGAAGGCGATGGAGCCCGCGGTGGTGGTGACGGCGGTCAGCGCGCCCGCGCACATGCGGTCGATGGAGTAGCCGGGAACCGACTGCGGCAGTCCGGCGAGGATGCCCGCGGTCCGCCCCAGGGTCAGACCCTGGTCACCGATCTGCGTGGTCGCGGCGATGGCGACCTCGTCGATCTTCTTCGGGTCGAGGCCGGGGTTGCGGCGCAGCAGCTCCCGGATGGCCTTCACGACGAGGTCGTCGGCGCGGGTCTCGTGGTAGATGCCCTTCGGGCCCGCCTTGCCGAACGGGGTGCGGACGCCGTCGACGAAGACGACGTCCCTGACGGTACGAGGCACGATGGCTCTCCTCCAGATGCGGGATGGCACTGCTGCGCGTCGCACGCGACTGAGCGCGCGCTCACCCCGTCATGCTACTTGCGAGTAACCAACCTGCCCAGCCCCGACGACGGGAGCGGCGAACGTCACACGAAAGCCGTCCGAGGATCTTGGCGTGATCTCGACGTCGCTCTTTCGCTTCAAGGGCCCCGAAAGGGGCGCGGGGAACCGCGCGAGCAACCCAGAACAACCCGCAGTCGCCGTACGACAGAACCGCGTACGGCGACTAGGCCCCCTTCACCGCCAGCGCCTCCACCAGTACCGGTGTGACCAGATCCACCTGCCACGCCCGAGCCCCGTACCCGGCGAGCGCGGCCGACACCGACTCGGCGTCGGCACCGGCCGGCGGCTCCCAGCACACCCGCCGCACCGTGTCCGGAGTGATCAGGTTCTCCTGCGGCATGTTGAGCTGTTCGGCCAGCGCCGACACGGCGGCCCGCGCCGCGGAGAGCCGGGCGGCGGCGGCCGGGTCCTTGTCGGCCCAGGCACGCGGCGGCGGAGGCCCGGTGACGGGCTGCCCCGGCTGCGGCAGCTCGGCGTCCGGCACTGCCTTCGCGCGGTCCACGGCGGCCTGCCACTGCTCCAGCTGGCGCCGCCCCATCCGGTGCCCGAACCCGTTCAGCGCGGCGAGCGCGTGCACGTTGGCCGGAAGGGAGAGCGCGGCCTCCACGATGGCCCCGTCGCCCAGTACCTTGCCCGGCGAGATGTCCCGGCGCTGGGCGATCCGGTCCCGGGCCTCCCACAGCTCCCGTACGACCGCCATCTGCCGGCGGCGGCGCACCTTGTGCATCCCGGACGTACGGCGCCAGGGGTCCTTGCGCGGCGGCGCGGGCTCGGCCTGCGCGATCGCGTCGAACTCCTGTCGGGCCCAGTCCAGCTTGCCCTGCCGGTCGAGATCCTTCTCCAGGGCGTCGCGCAGGTCGACGAGCAGTTCCACGTCGAGCGCGGCGTAGCGCAGCCACGGCTCCGGGAGCGGGCGCGTGGACCAGTCGACCGCGGAGTGCCCCTTCTCCAGTACGAAGCCGAGCACGCTCTCGACCATCGCGCCCAGGCCCACTCGGGGGAACCCGGCCAGGCGTCCGGCCAGCTCGGTGTCGAAGAGCCGCGTCGGCACCATGCCTATCTCCCGCAGACACGGCAGGTCCTGGGTGGCGGCGTGCAGCACCCACTCGACGCCGGAGATGGCCTCGCCGAGCCCGGAGAGGTCGGGACAGGCGACGGGGTCGATCAGCGCGGTGCCGGCGCCCTCGCGGCGCAGCTGCACCAGGTAGGCGCGCTGGCCGTATCGGTACCCGGACGCGCGTTCGGCGTCCACGGCCACGGGGCCGGAGCCGGCGGCGAAGGCCGCGATCACCTCGGCGAGCGAGGCCTCGTCGGCGACGACGGGCGGAATGCCCTCTCGGGGCTCAAGCAAAGGGATCGGCGCCGATTCGACGTCGTCCGGAGGGCCGCCTCCGGTGGTTCGCAGTGAGCTGTCTTCTGCGGTCTCTTGGGCGTCGGTCACCTGTCAAGGGTATCTGTGTATGGACTGCGCCCGCCGACGGAACGTTCCGTCGACGGGCGCAGGAGGGTCGTAAACCAGTCAGGTCGGTGAAAGTTCCGGTCCGGTGGGGGGTGTGCCCCCGTTTTCAGTGGATGATCCCCGTCCGCAGGGCGACCGCCACCATCCCGGCGCGGTCGCCCGTGCCGAGCTTGCGGGCGATGCGGGCGAGGTGGCTCTTGACGGTCAGCGCGGACAGGCCCATGGAGACGCCGATGGCCTTGTTCGACTGGCCCTCGGCGACGAGCCGGAGCACCTCGACCTCTCGGCCGGAGAGCTCGCGGTAGCCGCCCGGGTGGCTCGGGGCACCCGGGGGGCGGCGGTGCATACGGGCGGCGGCCGAGCCGATCGGTGCGACACCGGGTCGGGTGGGGAGCCCGACGTTCGTACGGGTGCCGGTGACGACATAGCCCTTGACGCCGCCCGCGAGGGCGTTGCGCACGGCGCCGATGTCGTCGGCGGCGGAGAGGGCGAGGCCGTTGGGCCAGCCGGCGGCTCGAGTCTCGGACAGCAGGGTGAGCCCGCTGCCGTCGGGCAGGTGGACGTCGGCGACACAGATGTCGCGCGGGTTGCCGATTCGGGGACGGGCCTCCGCGACGGACGACGCCTCGATGACGTCGCGCACTCCGAGCGCCCAGAGGTGGCGGGTGACGGTGGATCGGACCCGTGGGTCGGCCACGACCACCATGGCGGTCGGCTTGTTCGGGCGGTAGGCGACCAGGCTTGCGGGCTGCTCGAGGAGAACGGACACCAGGCCTCCTGGGGGTGCGGGACGGGGACCGGCTGTGGGGATGAAGCCGGGGCGAACCGTGCTTTCAAGGTCACAGACGTCTTCGGCATCAAACCCGTCCGCCTTTAGAGAATGATCACGATTTGGTGAGTAACAATCTGTGCAATTCGGACACGCGATCGATCATCCGAAGATCAAACCGAGTCGTTCCATGTCGCGACACGGCTGAAAGTGGCCGTATCGACAAAACCTCGGCAAGGAACTCGGCAAAGGGCGTGGCGTTCCGCGAGGTCGAAAAGGGCGCCCGTTCGACATGACACGGGCGCCCCGGAAGACGGAGAACCGAAAGAAGGGCGTTCAGCGGGACTGCGGCCCCCGGCGCTGCGGGAGGGTCACCACCGAGCCGTCGCCCGGCCCCGCCGGGGGCAGGCCCGCGATCTGGCAGAGCAGGTCGCACCAGGCGGCGAGGTGCGCGGCCGTGTCCGGTACGCCGCCCAGGCCCTCGCGGGGCGTCCAGGAGGCCCGGATCTCGATCTGGGACGCGGCGGGGCGCTCGGACAGCCCCCCGAAGTAGTGCGAGCTCGCCCGGGTGACGGTGCCGCTCGGTTCGCCGTACGACAGACCGCGGGCCTGCAACGCGCCGGTCAGCCACGACCAGGAGACGTCGGGGAGCAGCGGGTCGGCCGCCATCTCCGGTTCCAGCTCCGCGCGCACCAGCGTCACCAGCCGGAAGGAGCCCTGCCAGGCGTCGTGCCCCGCCGGGTCGTGCAACAGGATGAGCCGGCCGTCCGCCAGGTCCTCGTCGTCGGCGACGACCGCGGCCTCCAGCGCGTACGCGTAGGGGGCCAGGCGCTGTGGTGGGCGCGTCGGGTCGATCTCGATCTCGGGCCGCAGCCGCGCGGCCCTCAGTGCGTCGACGGCAGCCCGGAAGGGTGGCGGAGCCGTCTCCCTCGCATCCCGGTCCCCCTCCTTGGCATCGTCCATTTCGCCAGCGCCGTCCGACAGTCGTCCCTGAGCCGCAGCCATGCGGGGAAGATTAAGGGGAACGGAGCCCGCGCGCAGGGAGAGACACCCGTGCGCCGGACCACTGTCCGGATCGTGCCGCGCGAAAGCGCAGGCGGGAGCGGACCGGTCCGGGCGCCGGAGCCCGGCGCTTGCGGGTCGGCGGGGCATGGGAGACTTTCCGTCGTGAGTGCCAATGACCGCCCCGCCACGGGCCAGCCGCCGACAGCCACGTACGAGTCCGCCTTCCTCAAGGCGTGCAGGCGCGAGCCCGTGCCGCACACGCCGGTGTGGTTCATGCGGCAGGCCGGTCGCTCGCTGCCCGAGTACCTCAAGGTGCGCGAGGGCATTCCCATGCTGGACTCCTGCATGCGGCCCGAGCTGGTCGCCGAGATCACCCTCCAGCCCGTACGCCGGCACAACGTGGACGCGGCGATCTACTACAGCGACATCGTCGTCCCGCTGAAGGCCATCGGCATCGACCTCGACATCAAGCCGGGCGTCGGCCCGGTCGTCGCGAACCCGATCCGCACCCGCGCCGACCTGGCCCAGCTGCGCGACCTGACCCCCGAGGACGTCTGGTACGTCACCGAGGCGATCAAGCTCCTGACGGCCGAGCTCGGCGAGACCCCGCTCATCGGTTTCGCGGGCGCCCCTTTCACCCTCGCGAGTTACCTCGTGGAGGGCGGCCCGTCCAAGAACCACGAGCACACCAAGGCGCTCATGTACGGCGACCCGCAACTGTGGGCCGACCTGATCGACCGTCTCGCCGAGATCACCTCCGCCTTCCTGAAGGTGCAGATCGAGGCGGGCGCCAGTGCCGTCCAGCTCTTCGACTCCTGGGTCGGCGCCCTGGCACCCGCCGACTACCGCCGTTCGGTGCTGCCCGCGTCCGCGAAGGTCTTCGACTCCGTGGCCGGGTACGGCGTCCCGCGCATCCACTTCGGCGTCGGCACCGGTGAGCTGCTCGGCCTCATGGGCGAGGCGGGCGCGGACGTCGTCGGCGTCGACTGGCGGGTCCCGCTCGACGAGGCCGCCCGCCGGGTCGGCCCCGGCAAGGCGCTCCAGGGCAACCTCGACCCGGCGGTCCTGTTCGCCACCACCGAGGCCGTGGAGGCCAAGACCCGCGAGGTGCTGGACGCCGCCGCCGGTCTCGAGGGCCATGTCTTCAACCTCGGCCACGGCGTCCTGCCGAGCATGGACCCGGACGCGCTGACCCGTCTCGTGGAGTACGTGCACCAGCAGACCGCGCGCTGACCTCCTGCGAGGGACGGCCTACGGGGACGACGCACGCCTCGACTCCGCCCGCCTCACCAGCCGTGCCGTGCCTGTCTGCCGAACAGCAGGCTGCGCGGTTCCGGCGGTGGCGGGGTGCCCGGGCGCAGCGGCCAGGCCAGCAGCATCCCCACGAGGAAGCCGACCACGTGGGCCTCGTACGCCACGGTTCCGGCGGTGGAGACGCCGCCGCCGGACGAGTACACCGCCTGCAACGCGAACCAGAAGCCCAGCACCAGCCACGCGGGCAGGCGCAGCGGCAGGAAGACCAGGAACGGGACGAGCACCCAGACCCTGACCCTCGGATAGAGCACCAGATAGGCGCCGAGGACTCCGGCGATCGCTCCGGAGGCGCCGATCAGCGGGTCGGCCGAGTCGGCGTTGAGGTACGCGAAGCCGTACGCCGCCGCGTAACCGCACGCCACGTAGAACACCGCGAACCGCACATGTCCGAGGCGGTCCTCGATGTTGTTGCCGAAGATCAGCAGGAAGAGCATGTTGCCGAGCAGGTGCAGCCAGCTGCCGTGCAGGAACATCGCGGTGAGGACCGAGAGCGGCGGCGACTTGTCGTACGTCGGCGGCCCCACCAGGCACCCGGGGCCCCCTGACCCGACGCCGACGTCGCCGGTCGGGACCAGGCGGGGCAGTCGGTGGTGGACCAACTCCTGCGGCACCGCGGCGTAGTGCTCCAGGAACGCGTGCAGATGGCACAGCTGGGAGAGCCCGCTGTCACCCGCCACCGATCCCGCGAGGCCGGGCGTGTAGAGGAACACCAGAACATTGGCGGCGATCAGCGCATACGTCACATAGGGCGTGCGGCGCACCGGGTTCACGTCATGGACGGGGATGACCACGAGGAACTAGTGCCCGGGATACGCCGGGTGAATCCGTGAACGTCCCCGCCCTCGCATCCGTATGTCTCCTCAACCGCCCGCACCGCGACGAAGACGCGACGCGAGAGACGTGAGGACACAGGCGATGAACGACCGAGTTACTCCTCCGATGCATGCCCTGCCCGACGGCGAGGCGGAAATCGCCCTGGTGCTCCACCTCCCCTGGGAGGACGTCGCCGCGCTCGGCCAGGAGGCCGGACGGCTCGCGGCGCGGATGCAGCGGCCGGTGACCCTCGACGAGGCCGTGAGCCACCGACTGCGCTCCGCGCGGTCGGCCGCCCACGCCAAGCCGCCGACGACGCAGCCCGCGGCCGTCACCGCCTCGGCGTCGGTGTCCTCGCTTCCGGCGCGGCCGCCGGCCGAGCAGGCGCGGCAGGCGATAGACCGGATCAATGGGAACGCGGGGCACGAGTCTGCGTAGGCGTGTGGCGGTTGAGTGTTGACCGCGGGTGCGCTGTGGCTGGTCGCGCCCACGCGGCGGAGCCGCATATGTCACAGCCCCGCGCCCCTTCGGGGCGCTCCACTTACGCGGCGTTTTTACGTACCGCCGATACCGCCTTGCGTGCCGCCACCAGGATGGGGTCCCACACCGGTGAGAACGGGGGCGCGTAGCCCAGGTCCAGGGATGTCATCTGTTCCACCGTCATGCCCGCGGTCAGCGCGACCGCGGCGATGTCGACCCGCTTCGCCGCGCCTTCCCCGCCGACGATCTGCACGCCGAGCAGCCGCCCCGTGCGGTGCTCGGCGAGCATCTTCACCGTCATGAGGTCCGCGTCCGGGTAGTAGCCCGCGCGGCTGGTCGACTCGATGGTGACGGCCTCGAACCGCAGGCCCGCCCGGTGCGCGTCCTTCTCGCGCAGCCCGGTGCGGGCGATCTCCAGATCGCAGACCTTGCTCACGGCCGTGCCGACGACACCGGGGAAGGTCGCGTACCCGCCGCCCACGTTGGAGCCGATGACCTGACCGTGCTTGTTGGCGTGCGTGCCCAGCGCGATGTGCCGTTCGCGTCCCGAGATCAGGTCGAGCACCTCGACGCAGTCGCCGCCGGCCCAGATGTTCTCGTGTCCTCGTACCCGCATCGCCAGGTCGGTGAGCAGCCCGCCGTGGTCGCCGAGGGGGAGTCCCGCGGCCCGTGCGAGCGTGGTCTCGGGGCGTACGCCGATGCCGAGCACGACCACGTCCGCGGGGTACTCCGCGTCCTCGGTGGCCACCGCGCGGACCCGGCCCGCGTCCCCGGTGAGGAGCTTGGTGATCTCGGCGTCGTTGACCATGGTGACGCCGAGGTTCTCCATGGCCGTGTGCACCAGGCGGCCCATGTCCGGGTCGAGGGTGGACATCGGCTCCTTGCCGCGGTTGACGACCGTCACCTCGTACCCGCGGTTGATGAGCGCCTCGGCCATCTCCACGCCGATGTAGCCCGCGCCGACGACCACCGCGCGACGGCCCTCGGTCGTCGCCAGTGTGTCCAGGAGGGCCTGGCCGTCGTCCAGGGTCTGCACGCCGTGCACGCCCGGAGCGTCGACGCCCGGCAGGTCGGGGCGGATCGGACGGGCGCCGGTCGCGATCACGAGTTTGTCGTACGAGGTCCACTCCTCGGCCCCGGACTCGAGGTCGAGCGAGCGGACGCGGCCCCCGGCGACATCGATCTCCGTGACCTCGGTGCGCATCCGCAGGTCGATCGCGCGCTCGCGGTGTTCCGCCGGGCTCCGGGCGATCAGCCGGTCCCGCTCGGGGACGTCGCCGCCCACCCAGTACGGGATGCCGCAGGCCGAGTAGGAGCTGAAGTGACCGCGTTCGAACGCCACGATCTCCAGCTCGTCGGGCCCGCGCATCCGGCGTGCCTGTGACGCGGCGGACATGCCCGCCGCGTCACCCCCGATCACGACCAGTCGCTCCGTACGGCTCATGCTCATGCGAACACGCTACGGGGAGCGGGCATTTCAGTCCTCGTCGCCACCCTCTTCGCGCACCGGCGGTGCCACCGGCAGCGAACCCGCGCTCGCGGGAGCCGCTTCGGCCCCGGGCCGGCGCGGCCGCCCCGTGCGGGCGAGCCGCAGCCACAGCGCCAGGAGGAGCCCGGCGCTCAGCAGGAACGGGAGCACCACGCCGAACACCACGGCGATCCAGCGCAGCATCGTGACGAACGCGTCCCAGCCGCCCGTCAGCGCGTCCACGAAGCCCGGCGCGTCGGACTTCTTCGCGGCTGCCTTCAACGGGGTCTCGGAGAGGGAGAGCGTGATGGTGGCCAGGCTGGTGCGGTCCTTCAGGGACGCCTGCTGGGCGAGCAGGGCGTCGAGGTCCGATTCACGGGTGCTCAACTCCCCTTCCAGGGCGACCACATCGCTGAGCTTGGTGGCCCGGTCCATCAGCTCGCGGACCCGGGCCACGCTGACGCGCTGCGACTTGACGCGGCTCTCCACGTCGACGACCTGGTCGGTGACGTCCTCCGCCTTCGCCGTCCGCTCGACGACCTTCCCGGTGCCCTCCAGGGAGGAGAGCACCGCGTCGTAGCGGTTGGTGGGCACACGCAGTACGGCTCGGGTGCGCTCGCGGCCCCCGCCGTCCCGGGTGGTCGTCTCGTTGCCGACGTAGCCGCCCGCGTCGACGGCCGCGGTGCGGGCGGCGTCCAGCGCCTTGGGCACATCCTTGACCTGCAGGGTCAGCGAGGCGGTGCGGATGATGTGGCTGCCGGCCGGTACGGATGTGCCGGTGGCCTTGGACGGGCTGGTGGACTTCGCGCCGCCCGCGCCCGGGGCGACGCTGCCCGCCGCGTCCGAGCGGGCGTTCTCGGCGCCCGGCGCGGCCGCCTTGTCGTCGCTGGAGGCGGAGCCACCGTCGGCGGCGCCGCAGCCCGTCACCGCGAGGGCGGCGGCGAGGACCATCCCGGCGATGACCGGGCCGGTTCGTGCGGAACGTCGTGTGTGCATGTGGGCGTACCCCCGTGGCTGGTGACTGCTGACCCTCCTTCGACGCCGGAGCAGGGCACGACGTTGGCCGGATCCGATCGCGATGCGGTCACGGTCGGGACTCGTGCAGGACACCGCCGTACCGGACGACGGCTCCGGGTCCCGGCGGGCCTGTCAGCGGGGTCTGAGAAGGTGGAGTCATGCGCGCACAGGACAGTCGTACGGGTACGGGACAGGTCGTCGTCATCGGGGGCGGCATCGCCGGTCTGGCCGCCGCCCACCGTCTGCTGGACCGCGGCGCGCGGGTGACCGTCCTGGAGGCGTCGGACCGCGTCGGCGGCAAGCTGCTGCCCGGCGAGATCGCGGGAGCCCGGGTCGACCTCGGCGCCGAGTCGATGCTCGCCCGCCGCCCGGAAGCGGTCGCGCTCGCCCGCGAGGTGGGCCTCGCCGACCGTCTCCAGCCGCCCGCCACCGCGACCGCCTCCCTGTGGACGCGCGGCGCGCTGCGCCCCATGCCCAAGGGCCACGTCATGGGCGTGCCCGGCACGGCCACCGCCCTCTCCGGAGTCCTCTCCGACGAGGGCCTGGCCCGCATCGAGCGCGACGCCGAGCTGCCCCGCACGGAAGTCGGCGACGACGTGGCCGTGGGGGAGTACGTGGCGGCACGCCTCGGCCGCGAGGTCGTCGACCGCCTGGTCGAGCCCCTCCTGGGCGGCGTCTACGCGGGCGACGCGTACCGCATCTCGATGCGGCTGGCCGTCCCCCAGCTGTTCGCCGCCGTCCGCACCCATGTCTCCCTGACCGAGGCGGTCCGCGAGATCCAGGCGAAGGCGGCCGCGGCCCAGCAGACCGGACCGGTGTTCATGGGCATCGAGGGCGGAGTGGGTCAACTCCCGCTCGCGGTCGCGCGGTCGGTGCGCGCGCGGGGCGGCGAGATCCTCACCGACACCACGGTGACGGAGCTGCGCCGCGCCGAGGACGGCGGCTGGCGGGTGGTGGCCGGGGGCCGCGTCCTGCACGCGGACGGGGTCGTCATCGCGGTGCCCGCAGGCGCGGCCGCCGCCCTGCTGAGGGTCGAGGCGCCCGCGGCGGCCACCGAGCTGGCCGGTGTCGAGTACGCCTCCATGGCGCTGGTGACGCTCGCCTACCGGCGTGCGGACATCACCCTCCCCGAAGGGAGCGGTTTCCTGGTGCCGCCGGTGGACGGCCACACCATCAAGGCGTCCACCTTCGCCTCCCGGAAGTGGGGCTGGATCGCCGAGGAGAACCCCGACCTGCTCGTCCTGCGCACCTCCGTCGGGCGGTACGGCGAGACGGAGGTGCTGGGCCGCGACGACGCCGACCTCGTGGACGTCTCCCGGCACGACCTGCGCGAGGCCACCGGCCTGGCCGCCGAGCCCGTGGCGACCCGGGTGACCCGGTGGGACGACGGCCTGCCGCAGTACCCGGTCGGGCACCACACGCGCGTGGCCCGCGTCCGCGAGCACGTGGCCAAGCTCCCGGGACTCGCCGTCTGCGGCGCGGCGTACGACGGGGTCGGCATCCCCGCGTGCGTCGCGAGCGCGTACGCCGCCGTGGACCAGCTCGGCGGCGACCGCGCCGGACTGGACGAGCTGAGGGCGAACCCGGTGCAGAGCCTGCACGGCGGAGCGGGAGAATAGCCTCATGAGTGACGACGCCCCCACCACCGAGTCCGGCAGGGTCCCGAACAAGGGCAAGCTGGCCAAGGACCTCAACGAGGTCATCCGCTACACCCTGTGGTCCGTGTTCAAGCTGAAGGACGTGCTGCCCGAGGACCGCGCCGGCTTCGCCGACGAGGTCCAGGAGCTCTTCGACCAGCTCGCCGCGAAGGACGTCACCGTCCGCGGCACCTACGACGTGTCGGGGCTGCGCGCCGACGCCGACCTGATGATCTGGTGGCACGCCGAGACCAGCGACCAGCTCCAGGAGGCGTACAACCTCTTCCGCCGCACCAGGCTGGGCCGCGCCCTGGAGCCGGTCTGGTCGAACATGGCGCTGCACCGCCCCGCCGAGTTCAACCGCTCGCACATCCCGGCGTTCCTCGCCGACGAGACGCCGCGCAACTATGTGAGCGTCTACCCCTTCGTGCGCTCCTACGACTGGTACCTGCTGCCCGACGAGGACCGCCGCCGCATGCTCGCCGACCACGGCAAGATGGCCCGCGGCTACCCGGACGTGCGCGCCAACACGGTCGCCTCGTTCTCCCTCGGGGACTACGAGTGGATGCTCGCGTTCGAGGCCGACGAGCTGTACCGCATCGTCGACCTCATGCGCCACCTGCGCGCCTCCGAGGCCCGCATGCACGTCCGCGAGGAGGTCCCGTTCTACACGGGCCGCCGTAAGTCCGTGGCCGAGCTGGTCGCCGGGCTCGCCTGATCAGGGAGCCTGGCGGGTCGTCTTCGCGTCCTCACGGGCCTGTGCGTCGTGCCGGGTGGTCTTGTCACCGCCCGGCGCGGCCGGCTTCGGCTCCGCGTGCGGGGCGCACGCCGCGCGCCGCTTCGGGAGGCGGCCCTCCAGGAGGTACGCCTCCAGGTAGCCGTTGACGCATTGGTTGGGCCCGCCCGCGATTCCGTGCGTCCCGGCGCCGTTCTCGGTCACCAGGACCGAGCCGGACAGCCGCCGCTGGAGCTCCACCGCTCCCTCGTAGGGCGTCGCCGCGTCCCGCTCGGCCGCCAGGATCAGGACCGGCGTCAGCGCCCCGGGCAGCGTCCGCACATCGAGGGGCTTCTGGCGCGGCACCGGCCAGTACGCGCACGGCAGGTTCATCCACGCGTTGTCCCAGGTCTCGAACGGTGCCACGCGCGCGAGCCGCGTGTTGTCCCGGTCCCAGGTATGCCAGTCCGTCGGCCAGGCCGCGTCGTTGCACTCCACGGCCGTGTACACCGCGTTGCCGTTCTCCGCCTCGGCCGACGCCTCCGGATGCGGCGCGGCCTGCTGGATCAGCGGCTTCGGGTCGCCCTTCAGATAGGCGGACAGCGCCAGGGCGCGCTGCGGCCAGTAGTCGTCGAAGTACCCCGCCTCCAGGAACGCGCCCTGCAACTGACGCGGCCCCACCTTGCCGCCCGCGGGCGCCGCGGCGAGCCGTGCCCGCGCCTTCTCGTAGTTGCGCAGCACCGCTCGGGGCGTGGTGCCGAGCGCGTACTCCTTGTCGTGCTTGGCGACCCACGCGCGGAAGTCCGCCCAACGGGCCTCGAACGCGACCGACTGGTCGAGGTTGTTCCGGTACCAGATCTGCCGGGGGTCGGGGTTGACCGCCGAGTCGAACACCATCCGGCGTACGTGCGAGGGGAAGAGCGTCGCGTACAGGGCGCCGAAGTACGTGCCGTACGACGCCCCCATGAACGTCAGTTTCCGCTCGCCCAGCGCCGCGCGCAGCACATCGAGGTCGCGGGCGTTGTTGAGCGAGGTGTAGTGCCGGATGCCCTGCCCGGAGCGCTTGAGGCAGCCGCGCGCGTACGCCTGTGCCTCCGCGATGCGCTCCTTCTTGTACGTCTCCGAGGGGTACGTCGGCGACTGCGCGGGCCCCTTCAGAAAGCGCTTCGGGTCCTCGCAGGACAGCGGGGCCGAGCGGTCCACGCCGCGCGGGGAGTAGCCCACGAGGTCGTACGCGGCCGCGACGCGCTTCCACTCGGGGAGGAAGCCGATCAGCGGGAAGTACATGCCGGACGCGCCCGGGCCGCCCGGGTTGTAGACGAGGGAGCCCTGACGCGGCACCTTGTGCTTGGAGTTGCGCAGGTCCTTGCCGGTGGCGCCGGCGCGGCTGACGGTCAGTTTGATCTTCTTGCCGTCAGGTTGCGCGTAGTCCAGTGGCACGGTGACCGTGCCGCAGCGCATCTCGACCGGGAAGTGGTCCCCCTTGGGGCACGCGCCCCAGTGGACGCCGGCCTTCGCGGCGCGGGCGGCGGAGACGACGGTGCCGCGCGCCTCGAGGGCGGCCGCGGGGTCCGGCCAGGCCGCCGCACCGCCCGCGGGGGCGGCGACGAGGCCGCTCAGAAGCAAGGACCCGGTGGTTCCGTACAGGACGACAGCTCTCATCGCGTATCCCCTTCGGCGCACGGCAGCGACAAAAGGGATGTTTGGTTCGTCAGTTGATGAAGTAAAGCACCTGGTGCCGGTGTCGGCCCCAATGACCCCTATGCGCCCCCTCGGGCGCCGTCAGCGCTGCCGCTCGGGGCTTCGGTCGCGGTGCGCGAAGGCCGCGCGCAGTTCCGGCTCGCCGACCGCGCGGACGCCGCGTACGGCGACCGAGGTGAGGTACGTACGGTCGTCGCCGGTGGCGTCGGGGTGCCGGGCGAGGGTGCCGAGCAGCCGCTGTCCGGCCGGGGAGGCCCAGCGCGTGTACGGGTGGACCTCGATGCGGGCGATGGCGAGGCAGCTCACGGTGAGGATGAGCGGCAGCGAGAACCACACGGCGATCGGCACGTCGTTCTCGCTCGCCCGGGCCGGGGAGGGCATCAGCACGGCGACGGCGCCGAGCGCGAGGACGGCCGCGGCGGCGGCCTGGACCTGGCGGATGGCGCTCGCGACGGTGGTGCGGGCGCCGTCGGGCACGGCGAGACCCGCGGCGACGAGACGGTCGGCGAGACGGCGTACGGAGTCCGCGGCGGCCGTGCTCGCCCGTACGGGCGCTATCCGGGACTGACCCTGCGGACCTATCGCCCCTATCACCGAGCGCTCCATCTCGTCGCGACCGCGCGGGTCCACGACGGTCGCCCAGCCCGTGTGCGCGAGCAGCAGCCGCCGCTGACGGGCCATCGACACCAGGGTCAGATCGGCGACCCGGGCGGGGCCGCCGGACAGGAACGCCGCCTCGTACAGCGTGAGGTGGTGTCCGCGCGCCGCGTCGGCGTCGACCGCCGCCGCGCGCACGGCGGCCAGGCACAGCCGAGTGCAGGAGATACCGGCCGCGGCCCAGGCCAGGAGCAGGAGAAGGACCCAGAACATGGCGTGTTTCTACGCGAGGAGTCCAGGTCGGCGCCACGGTATGCCCACGATATGGACGGAGCGTTGTGGCTCTGTGACGTTCCGGTGCCCACCGAGACGCTCCCCAAGAGGCGCCGCGTGGCTAGCCCTTGGGGCGGGACGCGGCCGGGGGCAGTGCATAGGTTCCGGACGGGGTGACGGGGACGGGGCTGTCCGGGGACGCGGTGGGACCCGGCGGGGCCGGGGAAGCCGTCAGCGGGGGCGGGCTCGCGGTCGCGGCGTCCTGGGCGAGGGCGTCGAAGTCCACGTACCCGGTGGCTTCGAGGACCTTGATGTGGTCGAGCACGGTGGTGTTCGCGTCGTCGGCGAGGTCCCGTACGAGGGAGTTGCGGGTGCTTGCGCGGACCTGGGCGACGACGGAGAAGACCTTGCCGTGCGCCCTGCGCAGGATGTTCGCGAACTTCTGGTCGTAGTCCGTGCCGTGCGCGGCGTCGAGCGTGGCCAGCCAGCCGCGCTGCTGGGCGTTGGGCTGGTTCGGGAGTTCGAGCCCGAGCCGTGCGGCGACGTTCCGGACGCGCGCGTCGAGGAACGTGTGGCCCTCGACGAGGTGCGCGCCCGCCGTCTTCACGGCCTGGGTGGTGCCGCGCTCCTCGGCCTGCTGGCCGGCGGGCAGCTCCCACAGCCCGGCGAGCCGGACCTTGGTGACGAACTCCCGGTCCAGTGCGGACAGCGGACCGAACTGCGTCGACACGGACTGGGCGTTCAGGGTGTCCAGGCCGGTGCCGGCGCGGTCCGCGTACGACCAGATCGGAAAGATCAGGGCAGCGAGGGTCGCGGTGAGGGCCGCGATGATGAGTCCTGTCCCACTGACCAATCCGGTGCGGTTGATGGATCGCATGGTGCCTCCTGTTGCGGCACCGCACGCTAGTGCGCTACGGGTGCGGGTTGGCATATTACTTCGGGCACTACGCCAACTGCCGTACGAGGAGTAAGGGTTGCCGGGTGGGAGGAAGGCGCCGAATGGGGTGGTTCGACCGGAGTCCAGACCATGAGGAAACCCTGGAAAACGGACGTGGGATCCGGTCGGACGGGGTCCGGTGTTAACCCCGGCACACTCTGCCGGGGCGAGGCACTACGGCGCGCGTAGGAGTCCGCGTCGGCTCCTGCGGTGCGGGCGGGGTCAGCGGCGCAGCAGTACCCGTCGGGTCGCACGGGCCAGCCGGGCCGTGGGCCGCTGCGACGGCGGGGTCGGGCCGGACCGCTCCAGCCACCACGCACGCAGCCGCCGCCGCGTCTCCGCGTCCTCGGGGTGCCCCGCGAGCAGCATGTACTCGGCGAAGTCCAACGCGTCGCGCCGGTACCCACCGCTCATCGGATGCCCTTGCGCGTACGTGAGGAACGCCGGCCGGTACGTGTCCCCGAGGATCTCCGGCAGCTCCGCCGCCACCTTCGCGACGACGTCCGCCCGCTTGGCCGCGAGCGCCCGCGCCTGCACACCCAGCCGTCCCCGGTCGAACCCCTCGGGCACGGGGGTGCCCGCGACGAGCGCGGACAACAGCGCGGTCTGCCCGAGCGCGAGCCGCTGCCGCGTACCCACGGCCACGTCGGTCGCGCGGCTCCCGGCCGCCCCGGGGGTGTCGCTCGCGGGGGCGGCGGCCTCACCGGAGCGCGGGCCCGCCGGGGTTCCGGACGGCGCCACGACCCGTGCCCGCGCCTTCGTCAGGGTGACCCTGATCGCCCCGAGCTCCCTCTCCAGTTCGCCCGGGTCCGGGAAGTTCTCGTCGCGTTCCAGGAGGACCCCCGGTGGGGTCACGCGGGAGGCGAGGTCGGCCAGGATGTCGAGGACCTGCCGGGGGACGGGGTGGGCGTGGCTGTCGTGCCAGACGCCGTCCCGTTCGAAGCCGCCGGCGACGTGCACGTAGGCGATGGCCTCGACGGGGAGTTCGTCGAGGGCCTTCGAAGGGTCCTCGCCCCGGTTGACGTGGTTCGTGTGGAGGTTGGCCACGTCGATGAGGAGGCGCACGCCGGTGCGGTCCACCAGGTCGTACAGGAACTGCCCCTCGGTCATCTCCTCCCCGGGCCAGGAGATCAGCGCGGCGATGTTCTCGACCGCGAGCGGGACGGGAAGGGCCTCCTGCGCGATACGGACGTTCTCGCACAGCACGTCGAGGGCGTCCCGGGTGCGGGGGACCGGCAGCAGGTGCCCGGCCTCCAGCGAGGGCGACGCGGTGAGCGCGCCCCCGGCCCGTACGAACGCGATGTGCTCCGTGACGAGCGGCGAGCCCAGCGCCTCGGCCCGCTCCGCGAGGGCGGTGAGGCGGGACTCCTCCGGCCGGTCCGCGCCGCCGAGGCCGAGCGAGACCCCGTGCGGCACCACCGTGACGCCCCGCCCGCGCAGCCGCAGCAGCGACTCGGGAAGATGCCCGGGGCACAGGTTCTCCGCCACGGCCTCGACCCAGTCGATGCCGGGCATGCGCTCCACGGCCTCGGCGATCTCCGGCCGCCACCCGATTCCCGTCCCCAGCCGCCTCGGCTGTGTCATGTCGCCTCCTCCGTCACCGCTCGAACCCCGGCAGCTGCAACCCTGGCCGCTGTCTCCTCACGACGGACCCGTGTTCCGGCGTGACGGAGTCATGGCCCCGGGAAGCGGGGCCGAACCCATGTCGCCGGACGTTCAGAGCAACATTTGAGGTTCCGCCGGCGCCCCGAGGTGCCGGCGGCCGCACCGGCTACCGCAGCACGTTGTCCGGATCCGAGGGCTCCGGCCGGGCGGTGTTGACCTGTCCCGGCGGCGCGGGCGACGGACTCGACGTGGCGACGACGCCGTCGGCCGGCTGCACCGGCGGCGCGGAGGGCGCCGTGACGCCGGCGGCCGGCGCCGGGGGACCGGTCGGGCTCGCGGTCGACAGGGCCGCCGTGTCGTTGGCGATGGCGTCGAAGTCGACGCTCCCGGTCTTCTCCAGGATGGTGATGTGGTCGAGCACCGTCTGGTTGGCGTCCGAGGCCAGCTGCCGGACCAGCGTGTTGCGGGTGGAGTTACGGACCGTGCCGATCGCCGGGAAGATCTTGCCGTGCGCGGCTCGCAGCAGGTTCACGAACTTCCGTTCGTATTCCGCGCCCGTCGCCGCGGTCATCTCCTGCAGCCAGCCCTGCTGCTGCGCGTTGGGCTGGCTCGGCAGCTCGACATTGAGCTGGGCCGCGATGACCCGTACCCGCTTGTCGAGGTCGGTGTGGCCGACGATCAGGTGGTCGCCCACCTCCTTGATCGCCTTGTTGGGGGCCCGCTCGAGCGCCTGCTGTCCCGCCGGCAGTTCCCACAGTCCGGCCAGCCGCACGCGCACGATCAGATCGCGGTCGGCGGCGGACAGGGGCCCCCACTGTGTGTTCACCGTCCCCGCCGCCAGATTCGCCTGCCCCGTGCCGGCGCGGTCGGAGTACGACCACACGGGGAACGCGAGGGCGCCGACAGTGGCGGCGAGCGTCGCGATGACGAAGGCGGAACCATTGATACGCCGCAAAATGAGCCTCCCGGGGGAAACCGACTGGTCGTTGGAAAGCTGTACTTGGCCGGCGACGTGAAATACGTGCGGGGCGCCGGGAATGTTCAAGCGCGACTAAAGCGAACCCTCTGTTCAGGTCAAATCAGCTGTGAATCGGCGCCGTCGGCCGACAGCGGCCACTTCTCTGGTGTACGTCCGAGCAGCCGCAGCGCCTCGTCCAGCGGAGCCGCGCCCATGGGCACGTCGACCGGCGGCGCGAACGCGAACCCCGGCCCGCGACCGGCCGGATCCGTCGGTACGAGGCGGGCGACGGCCAGGGCCGCCCCGCGGACGTGGTCCGGCAGTTCGAGTCCGACGCCGAGCGTGGCGGCGACGTCCCACGCGTGCACCACGTAGTCGACGAAGTGGAAGCCGAGGGCCGTCCCGCCGGGGAACCCGCCCCCGTCCCTGATCTCCGGCAGTACGAACTCCCCCTCCGTCACGCCCGGTTCGGCGAACGCGGCCAACACCGCCGTCGCCGCTGCCCGGTAGGTCCGCTCCGGGTCGCTCATGTCCTGCGGCTCCCGCCAGTACGCCCTCTCGTGCCCCGCTCCCCGGGCGGCGGCCGCGAACCCGTGGTGCTGCGCGGTCATGTGCGCCACGAGCCGCCGCAGCGTCCACCCCGCACACGGTGTGTCCCGCTCCCAGTCCGCGCCCCGCGCCAGCCCGACGAGCCGCAGCGACTCGTACACGGCGATCCGGTCGAGCTCGACGATGTCCACTCCGGTCGATGTCATACGGCCGAGCATAAAACTGAGCGAACGATCGTGCTACTTGTTTTCGGTCATGAGGCTTCCCGCGTCGAAGGCTGGGGCAGGTCGGGAGAGCTCGGCAGGTCAGGAGGGCTCGGGCACGAGGGACGGGTCGGTGGCCGCCGCGCGCAGCCGGGAAAGGATGGCGACGCGGGCCCTGCGATAGACGTCCGTCTCGTCGCGCAGCACCGACACCGCGTTCGCCGTCTCCATCAACGCGATGAGCTCGAAGGCGAGTTGCGCGGCATCCGTGTCGGAGCGCAGCTCACCCAGCTCGCGGGCCTCGGCGATGGTGTGCTCCACATGGGCCGCCCAGTCCCGCTGGGCCTGTGCGACGGCGTCGTGCACGGGCCCCGACCGGGCGTCGAACTCGGCGATGACCTCGTAGAAGAAACAGCCGCCGGGGAAGACCCGGCCCTGGGAGTAGTCCAGCCAGAGTTCGCACAGCCGCCAGGTCCGGGCGGCACCGGCGGGGGTCTCGGACGCGGGCCGGGTCACCTGCTCGACGTAGATGCGCGCCGCTTCCCGCACGGTGGCCAGCTGCAGTTCCTGCTTGGAGCCGAAGAGCGCGAAGACCCCGCTCTTGCTGAGCCGGAGCTCGGTGGCGAGCCGACCCACGGACAGTGCTTCCAGTCCTTCGACCGAGGCGATGTCGACCGTGCGGCGAAGCACCAACTGCCGTGTGCGGTTGCCGCGTTCGACCCTGCCGTCCAGCCGGGTCCCGGCCATCGCGCCTCCTCGGGTCCGTAGGTCACTGGGGGTCCGTCGGGGTCGGTCAGGAGCGCAGCGCCGGATGGTCGGCCACCACCGTGCACGACCCCGGCGCGATCTCCGTGAACCCCGCGTCGCGCACCAACGGCAGCCCGGAGGTGGTGAGTCCGCTCCAGCGGGCCGGGTCGGCGGTGCGGACGGCGAGGGGGAAACCGGCGTCGCGCCAGGCCGCCCGCTCCTCGTCCGACAGTTCCCACCAGGCCAGCTGCGCGCCGTGCCCGGCCTGCGCCATCGTCTTGCCGGCCGACATGTCGAGATCGGGGTTGAGCCACAGCACGGGCGCTGTCGGGTCCGCGTCCACCGGCGGCTCCGGGTCGTCGAGGTCGGTGCCGGAGACCTGGAGCTTGACCAGGTCCTTCGGCCAGCCGTCCAGGGGGACCGGCGGGAAGACGCGCACCTCGGCGGACTTCCCGGTCACCGTGATGCCGGGCAGCGCCTCGGCCCGCCGCCACTCGGCGCCACGCGCCCGTCGTACGACCTTGCGGATCCGGGCGTCCTGCCAGTCCCGCACCGCCTGCGCCCACCCGCCGTCCCCGAGGGCCCGCTCATCGCTGAGGATCGTCAGCACGGCGCGGGCCGCGGTCTCCAGCGCGTCCGTGCGTGCCGGGGGAGCGGCCTTCTCGATGCGCACGACCAGCGGCAGCACGTACTGCGGGGCCTCGTCGCGCGCGGTGCGCTCGGATCGGAAGGGGCTGTCCTCGGCCGAGCCGGGTACGTCGGGTCGGCCGGGTGCGTCGGCTACGGTCGGGTCGCTGCTCACGCCCTCCAGTGTGCCAGGCGGAAGATCGGTTCTTCGGCGAGCGGTCGTGCCACCGTCGCCGTCACCCGGAACAGGCGGTCCGCTGTGCCTCCTGCCACTCGCAGACGGGGCACAGCGTGATCCCCTTGTACGACTCCGGGTACTCGGTCGGCTTCCGGCACAGCACGCACTCGGCGAACGGCGGCCCGGCGTCGGTCGGGTCCGGTGCCGGGGTGGGGGCCGCCGGGGTGGCGCGGTAGTCGTCGCTCATGGTCCCAGCGTAGGCCGGGACCGGAGCACGCCTACGTGGTGCCGTGCCGCTCGCCCTGCGTCGCCGAGCCGATCATCTCGGAGACCTTCACGAAGCGGAAACCCTTCTTCCGCAGCTCGGGGACGATCGTCCGCAGGGCCTGCTCGGTCACCGGAGCCGCGCTGCGTGTGCAGTGCATGACGACGACGGATCCGGGCTTCACACCCTCCAGTACCTGTTGGGCCACGGCGTCGGCGTCGGTCGCGAAGGCGTCCCCGCTGACGACGTCCCACTGCACTGCGGTCACGCCCACGGCACTCAGTGTGCGCAGGGCCTGCTGGTCGTAGCACCCGCCGGGGAACCGGAAGTAGGGCATCGCGTGGAGCACGCCCACCCTCTCGAAGGCGGCGTAGGCCTCCTCCACCTCGGCCCGCATCCGCTCCTGGGGCACGGTGGGCAGGCCGTAGCAGTTGTCGGTGAAGGCGTAGTGGCTGTACGAGTGGTTGGCGACCTCGAACAGCGGGTCCTGCCCGATGTCCCTGGCCTCCTTGGGGTACTCGTCGGCCCAACGTCCGGTCATGAACAGGGTCGCCGGGACCTTGAAGGCGCGCAGCGTGGCGATCAGTTCGGGGTTGTCGAAGTGCTCCCCGGCCGCGGCGCGCGGTCCCTCGTCGGCGGTCATGTCCGCGTCGAAGGTCAGCGAGACGGTCTTGTCCTGCGTGCGCGGACCGTTGGTGAAGACGCGGGTCATACCGCTGGAGCCGGGGGCCAGTGTGGGGGGCCGCGAGGGCCGGGTGTTCGCGCTGCCCGAAGCCGACGCGGGGTGCCCTGGGCGGGCGGCGTGCGGGGTTCCTGGGGTCCCGCAGGCGGCGAGCGCGACCCCGAGTGCGCCGAGGGCGCAGGTCGCGACGAATCGTCGTACTGGAATGATCACCCGATGAAGATATGTGGGCAATGCTTACAATTCGTCCATTGTCCGCACGTGCCCGGCGGCGGGGGCACGGAAGTCACCCGGCTGGACCCGGCACCACGCATGCCGTCTCGTACGCCGGTTCCCTTTTCCCGTGTCCGCGTGCAGGATCGAACCCCTGTCGCGACCGATCCGAACGGCAGGACCGACGCGAGACGGGGTGGGTACCGGTGCCGAACCGGCGACGCGTTGCTCCACCGGTCCTCCTCTTCACCGCGGTCGCCCTGCTGGCGAGCGGATGCTTCCTGGGGCCGTCGGATCCGGCGGACACGACGCTGGTCGGGGCCAGGGTCGAAGGGGAGACGATCGTCGTCAAGATCCCACTCTGTCCTTCCGACGAACTGCGGCGGGTGGAGGTCACGGACTGGGACAAGGCCGCGGACACGAACCCGCCGATCGTCTGGTGGGCCTCCGGTCCGAGGGCGGCGTCGGCGAAGAGAGGCGTCGTCAGGCTCTGGTCCGCCGAGGGGTTCGACCGTCATGCGGCCACGCCCGCCCCGGTGCCGCGCACCCTCGATGTGGCGTACCTGGACCCCTCGGGTGAGGGGCGCGACTACGTGGTGAGCCTGCCTGCGGTCGCCGCCGCGAAACTGAAGCCCGGTCAGTACTGGACCGACGACGGCCCGAGGACCGCCGCCCAGATCGACGCCCGACTCGACTGCCACACCGTCACCTGAGCGGGTCCGTGCAGGTCAGCTGTCCTCCAGTAGCCGCTGTCTGGCCTCCGCCACGTCGAAGTCGGCCTTCGGGTACTGCGGGTTCAGTGCCTCGAGGTGTTCCAGGAGCAGGGTGCTGACCGCCCAGTTCCGGTACCACTTGCGGTCGGCGGGGACGAGGAACCAGGGGGCCTCCGGTGTGGAGCAGCGCTCCAGGGCGATCTCGTACGCCTTCTGGTACGCGGGCCACAGCTCGCGGTCGTCGATGTCGTCGGGGCTGAACTTCCAGTGCTTGTCGGGGTTGTCGAGCCGTTGGAGGAGCCGGCGGCGCTGCTGGTCGTAGGAGATGTGCAGGAAGCACTTCACCACGGTGACGCCGTCGTCGGCGAGGGACTTCTCGAAGCGGTTGATCTTGCCGTAGCGCTGGGCGATCTCCTTGCGGGGAGCCAGTTCGCGGACGCGGGCGATCAGGACGTCCTCGTAGTGCGAGCGGTCGAAGATGCCGATCTCGCCGGGTTCGGGCAGGGCCCGTCTGATCCGCCAGAGGAAGGAGTGCCGGCGCTCCTCGGCGGTCGGCGCCTTGAAGCCCCGGATGCGGCAGCCCGCGGGGTTGAAATGCCCGATGACGTGCTTGACCGTGCCGCCCTTGCCGCTGGTGTCCATGCCCTGGAGGATCAGCAGGACCCGGCGCCGGTCACCCGCCGTGCTCGCGGCCCACAGGCGTTCTTGCAGGTCGTCGAGGCGTTCGACCATCTGGGCGAGGGCGGCAAGCCCGGCGGCCTTGTCGCGCGGACCGGCGGGCGTGGCCCTGGCGTCGTACGAGGAGAGGTCGACGTCCTTCCCGCCGGGAACACGCAGCAGTCGGCCCAGCGGGGCCGGGGCCTTGCCCTTGCCCTGTCCGCCGTCCTTCGTACCCTCGCCGTCCTTCGTGCCCTTGCCGTCCTTCTTGGCCACCGCGTACCCCTTCCGGCCGTGTCCCTCGATGGTGCGACGGGAGCCGGGTACCCGCGAGTCGTGCTCAGTCCTCTTCGAGGGTGACCAGGACGGCCGGTCGCGGACGGCTGTCGGGGTCGATGTTCACGATGAGACGCAGCCCGTACGGGGTCGTCACGGTCGCCGCGAGTCGCCTGCTCGTGGTCTGCCAGTCCGAGAAGCCGTCCTCCAGGACCCCGCACGTCGCGCCTAGGTCCTGTCGTCAAATTCCCGTCGTCCGCCCGGAGGGCGGGCCCCGCGGCGTCAGGTGCGTGCTCTCGGCGTGCCGGGCACAGGCCCTCGTACTGGATGTACTTGGGTCTGTGCCCGGTGCGGCGAAGGGGGTCCCTCCCTGTTCGAGCGAAGCCGAGAACTTGGGGGCGCGTGCATGGCGTCGCGGGGCAGACGGGAATTTGACGACAGGGCCTAGCGCCTCCGGACCGCCCCGGGTGTCGAAGTCGGTCGGTTTCGGCAGACGGTTGGCGGTCAGCCACCTTTGGAGGTCGACGGACGTGGCGCGGAACTCCATCCTCAGGACCGTCCTGCCGGTCGTGCCCGTCGGGGTCCCGGCCCGCGGGTGGAGACGAGCGGTGTCGTAACGCAGGTCCGTCGCGTGCTCGGGCAGCGCCAGCGCGGCCGCTTCGGCCTGCTCCGCCAGCGGCACGGTGCTGTCGGAGCAGGCCTGCGCGTCCGTCCGCGGGAACACCGGGCGGAGTTCCGCGTACAGCGCCCCGCCCCCCGCCAGCGCGAAGACCGCTCCCAGGACGGCCACCGACCGCCACCGCTGTCTCAACCACCCTTGGTGCACCGGCAGTTTGTCCACGGCGCGGAAATCTAGCCGATCAGTTCGGTGCTGTGGGCGCGGACGAGACGGGTGATGCGGTCCAGCGCCTCGGCGGCGGGCCCCGGGGCGAGGCGGCGGCCGTCGCGCAGGCGCAGGGCGATCTCGTCGGCCACGGTCTCCCGGGGGCCGATCACCGCCTGGTACGGGACCAGACGGGCGGCGCGGATCCGGGCGCCCAGGGTGCCCTGGTCAGGGGCGATGAGCCGGGCTCGTAGGCCCCGGTCAAGGCAGCGGCGTACGAGATCGGCCGCCTGTTCGACCTCGGCCCGCGCGTCGGAGACGGGCAGGGCCACCAGCTGGGTCGGGGCGAGCCAGGGCGGGAAGGCGCCGCCGTGCGCCTCGATGAGGTGGGCGACGGCGCGCTCCAGGCTGCCGATGACACTGCGGTGGACCATGACCGGCCGGTGCTTCGCCCCGTCGGCGCCGATGTAGTGCAGGTCGAAGCGTTCGGGCTGGTGGAAGTCGATCTGGACGGTGGAGAGGGTGGACTCCCGGCCCGCCGGATCGGCGATCTGGACGTCGATCTTGGGGCCGTAGAACGCGGCCTCGCCCTCGACGGCCTCGTACGCCACCCCGGAGCGGTCGAGCACCTCGCGCAGCAGCGCGGCCGAGCGCCGCCAGAGCTCGGGGTCGGCGACGTACTTGCCGCCCGGGCCCGGTAGGGAGAGCCGGTGGCGGGCCGCCCGGATGCCCATCGCCTCGTACGCCCGGTGGATCAACTCCAGTGCGGCCGACGCCTCTTCGGCGACCTGCTCCAGGGTGCAGAAGAGGTGCGCGTCGTTGAGCTGGATGGCGCGTACGCGGGTGAGGCCGCCGAGGACACCGGACGGCTCGGAGCGGTACATCCCGCCCAACTCGGCCATGCGGAGCGGGAGTTCGCGGTAACTGCGGGAGCGGGAGCGGTAGATGAGCGCGTGGTGGGGACACAGGCTCGGGCGCAGCACCACCTGCTCGCCGCCGAGTTCCATCGGCGGGAACATGTCCTCGCTGTAGTGCGACCAGTGCCCGGAGATCTCGTACAGCTCCCGCTTGCCCAGCACCGGTGAGTACACGTGCTGGTAGCCCGCGCGTCGCTCGGCTTCGCGGACGTACTCCTCCAGTGCGTGGCGCACGGCCGCGCCGTCGGGCAGCCAGTAGGGCAGGCCCGCGCCCATCAGGGGATCGGTGTCGAACAGGTCCAGTTCACGGCCGAGTCGGCGGTGGTCGGGGAGGGCGGTCATGGTGGGCTCCTCGCTTCTCGAGGGCGAGTGACCACACGGCGAAGCCCCGGGGCACTCGCCCCGGGGCTTCGGACTCGTCAGCAGTCAGCGCGCCGGGACACTCTCCGGCGTCGTCGTCTTCACAGCGGCACGCTTCATGGGAGGGACGCTAGCAGGGAGTCGGCGGGCGGTCGCGGCAATTGGTGGGGGCGATCAGTCGGGGCCGGGGAGAGGGCTTGCGCCGGGGTTGTCGAGCGGGAACTCGTCGTCCTCCGCCTCCTCGCGCCTGAACTTGTCACCCTTGGGTTCGTCGAGCACGAACTCCTCGTCCTTGTGCTCGTCGGGCCGCGGACGCGTCGGTATCTGTTCCACCGTCGGCGCCCCCGGCTGGGCCTGCGCCCGTTCCAGGAACCGCAGCAGTTCCACCGGGAAGGGGAGCACGAGGGTGGAGTTCTTCTCCGCGGCGACCGCCACCACGGTCTGCAGCAGCCGCAGTTGGAGCGCGGCGGGCTGTTCGGACATCACCCCGGCGGCCTCCGCCAGCTTCTTCGACGCCTGCAGCTCGGCGTCCGCGTTGATGATGCGGGCCCGCCGTTCACGGTCGGCCTCGGCCTGCCGGGCCATCGACCGTTTCATCGTCTCCGGCAGCGACACGTCCTTGATCTCGACCCGGTCGATCTGCACACCCCAGCCCATGGCCGGACTGTCGATCATCAGCTCCAGGCCCTGGTTGAGCTTCTCCCGGTTGGAGAGCAGATCGTCCAGGTCGCTCTTGCCGATGATCGAGCGCAGCGAGGTCTGCGCCATCTGCGAGACGGCGAAGCGGTAGTCCTCGACCTGGATGACCGCGTCGGCCGCGTCGACCACCTTGAAGTAGATGACCGCGTCGACCCGGACCGTGACGTTGTCCCGCGTGATGCCGTCCTGCGCCGGGACGGGCATCGTCACGATCTGCATGTTGACCTTACGCAACCGGTCCACCCCGGGGATGATCATGGTGAACCCGGGCGGCCTGATGCCACCCCGGAGCCGCCCGAGCCGGAGCACCACGCCCCGCTCGTACTGCTTGACGACCCGGGCCGCCGCGACGACGTACACCACCCCCGCGGTACCGGCCACCGCGACCGTGGCCAAGAGCTCTTCGAGCATGACGACCCCCTTTCGAGCCGCCGTATACCACCACTAATCCCACGATATGCCTCACGCGGGCTCGCGGTCGAGGATGCCCCCGACCGCGAGCCCCGGGGGTCAGCCGGTGGTCATCTTCACCGGCTCCGTCCCCGCCTCACTGTGCCGCGCCGACCAGTTCTCCAGCGCGGTGCGGCAGGCGTGATCGAGGTGGTGCAGACCGGAGAGGTCCAGTTCGACCGGGCGGTCCTGGGGCAGTGCCTCGAGGCTGTCGAGGATCTTCGGCAGCCTCAGGAAGGTCGCGTTGCCCGACAGATACGCCTGGACGGGGCCCGCACTCTTGTCTATGACCTCCAGGCGGACGTGCGAGGCCTCCCACGCCGTCTTGACGACCGCCAGGGCGAGCCCGATGAGCACCCCCTCGAACATGCTGACGGCGACGATCGACACCGCCGTGACGACGAGGATCAGCGCCTCGCCCCGGTGCTCGCGCCACAGCGAGACGACCTCGCGCAGCGGGACCAGCTTCCAGCCCGCGTGCACCAGGACGCCGGCGAGGGCGGGCAGCGGGATGACGCCGAGCGCGGCGGGCAGCAGTGCCGCGAACAGCAGCAGCCAGACGCCGTGCAGCACGCGGGACGCCTTCGTCCGCGCGCCCGCCTGGACGTTCGCCGCGCTGCGCACGATCACCGCGGTCATCGGCAGCGCGCCGAGCAGTCCGCAGACCGTGTTGCCCGCGCCCTGCGCCATCAGTTCCCTGTCGTACTCGGTACGGGGGCCGTTGTGCAGCCGGTCCACGGCCGCCGCGCTGAACAGCGACTCGGCGGAGGCGATCAGCGTGAAGGCGAGCACCGTGCCGAGCACGCCCACGCTCGCGAGCTCCCCGAAGGCCGCCGGGCTCGGCAGCTGGATCGAGCCGACCAGCCCCCGCACCTCGACCTTGGCCACCGGCAGTCCGAACCCCGAGGCCACCAGTGTGGCCAGCACGACCGCGCCGAGCGCCCCCGGCACCGTACGCACCCGGCGCGGCAGCCGCCGCCACACGACGAGCACGGCGATCGTGCCCGCCCCGAGTCCGACCGAGGCCAGCGCCTCGGTGCTGCGGGCCGCGTCGACGACGGCCTCCGGCAGTCCGGCGAGCTTGTCGAGTCCGGAGGCGGGGGCCTTGAGCCCGGCCATCGAGTAGAGCTGGCCCGCGATCAGCACGAGGCCGATCCCGGCGAGCATGCCCTCGACGACGGCCACCGAGATGGCCCGGAAGTAGCGCCCCAGCTTCAGGGCGCCCATGAGGAGTTGGAGCACACCCGTGGCGAGCACGACGACTCCGAGGACGGCGAGCCCGTACTCCCGTACGGCCTCGAAGACCAGCACGGTCAGTCCGGCCGCCGGGCCCGACACCTGAAGGCTGCTGCCGCGCATCAGGCCGGTGACGAGACCGCCCACGATGCCGGTGACCAGGCCGAGTTCGGCCGGGACACCGGAGGCGACGGCGACGCCCACGCACAGCGGCAGGGCGACCAGGAACACGACGATCGAGGCGGCGAAGTCCTGCCGCAGGTGGGGGAGTTTGCTCATGAGGCTCGACGTGTTCATCGCGCGGCTCACAGGGCCTCGAAGGTGTCGGTGTGCGCACGGTGTTCGCGCACGGCTCCGGTGTGGACCTCGTAGTACCAGCCGTGCAGACGCAGCCGGCCCGTCGTCAGGGCCCTTTCCACACAGGGGTATCCGCGGAGCCTGAGCAGTTGCGCGAGGACGTGGTTCTGCACCGCATCGGCGACGGTGGGGTCGTCGCCCGGTGCGTCGGACGGGCGCTGCACCTGCGCGAGCCAGTCGCGCACGGCGGGCACGGCCGTCAGGTCCTCGCCGCGCACCAGCGCGCCGACGGCACCGCAGTGCGAATGGCCGCAGACCACGATCTCGGACACGCCGAGCACGTCCACCGCGTACTCGACGGTGGCCGCCTCGGAGGTCGGCCGGCCGGGGACGTAGGGCGGGACGATGTTGCCCGCGGTGCGCAGCTCGAAGAGCTCGCCCGGGCGGGCGCCGGTGATCAGGGCCGGAACGACCCGGGAGTCGGAGCAGGTGATGAACAGGACCTGCGGGGACTGGCCGTCGGCGAGCGAGGCGAACTCCTCGGGCCGCCGGCCGAAGGAGCGGGCATGGTCGATGAGGGGCTGCATGTCAGTTCCTCCTGGCGCGCCCTGAGGGCGCGTCGGCTTACAAGACGGAGCGTGGGGGGACGCGCTCCGCTCAGCAGCGGAAGACCTGAAGTGCGGCGGGGGAGTGGGCGGTCGAGGATCTCGACGTGCGCGGGTGCGCCGGGGCGGGCGCGAGCGGCGCGTACGAGGCCGCGGGGTCGCTCGCGAGCAGGGCGCGCGGGGGTGTGTCGGGGACGAGATCCTCGTCGCGGGTCCGCTGACGGGCGCCCAGAGGAGGCGCCACCTTGTGCGGATGCTCGGCTTCGGCGCAGGAGACGACTTCGCCCTTGTGCGCGGACGCGAACGCCTCGGTGGGAGCGAAGAGCTGGAGGCTGATCAGGACGGCGGCGAGTACCACGTACAGGGGTCGGGCCGTCGTACCTCGTAACATGCGCCCCCTCCCCGCGTCTCGTCCTCCATGTCAATACATAGGTTAACGCGGCAAGTTGTTTGCAGGGTTAACTCGACGTTTCACAGTGAAGTGGGCCGAAAACGCTGTGGAGGGGCCGAAAAACTACGCCTCGACGAGCCCCTTGGCATCGCGGGCCAGCGCGGTGAGCCGGGAGATCGCACGGAAGTACTTCTTGCGGTAGCCGCCGTTCAGCATCTCCTCGCTGAAGAGCTGGTCGAAGGGCATCCCGGAGGCGAGGACGGGCACCTCGCGGTCGTACAGCCGGTCGGCGAGCACCACGAGCCGCAGCGCCGTCGACTGGTCGGGCACCGGCTGGACGTCGGTGAGGCAGACGGCCTTCAGGTCGTCGGTCAGGGCGCCGTAGCGGCTGGGGTGCACGCGCGCGAGGTGGTCGAGCAGATGCGGGAAGTCGTCGAGGGAGGCCCCGGCCGTGGCGTACGCGGCCTTCGTGACCTGCTCGTCGGTGAACGGCGCCGGGGCCTCGGGCAGCCCGCGGTGGCGGTAGTCCTCGCCGTCGATGCGCAGCGGCCGGAAGTGCGCGGACAGCCCCTGGATCTCGCGCAGGAAGTCGGCGGCCGCGAACCGGCCCTCGCCGAGCTTGCCCGGCAGGGTGTTCGAGGTGGCCGCGAGCGCGACCCCCGCGTCGACCAGCTTGCCGAGCAGGGTGGAGACGAGGACGGTGTCGCCCGGGTCGTCGAGTTCGAACTCGTCGATGCACAGGAGGCGGTGCCCGGAGAGCGTCTGCACGGTCTTCTGGAAGCCGAGCGCGCCGACCAGGTTCGTCAGCTCCACGAAGGTGCCGAAGGCCTTGAGCGCGGGCTCGGCCGGGGTGGCGTGCCACAGGGAGGCGAGCAGATGGGTCTTGCCGACGCCGTAGCCGCCGTCCAGGTAGACGCCCCGGGGGCTGGCCGGGGTCTTCGGTGCCTTGGCCTTGCCGAAGCCGAAGAAGCCCCGTCTGCCGCCGCCGACCGCGTGCGCCCCGCCGAGACCGGCCGCGAAGCCGGCGAGGACCTGTACGGCCTCGGTCTGGCTCGGCTGGTTCGGGTCCGGAATGTACGTTTCGAAGCGCACGGAGTCGAAGCGCGGCGGCGGCACCATCTCGGCGACCAGCCGGTCCGCGGGGACGTGCGGCTCGCGGGCGCACAGGGACGTGGGGGCTGCTTCGGGTATCGGTTCGATCCCGGAAGCGGCGGTGGAGGACGACACGGTTCCCCACTCTAAGCGCCGTGCCACACTGCACGACATGCGACGCCTGTTCCCTGTGACCTACGAAACAGCAGCCCAGGCCACCGCCGGGGCCCCCGATGCCCCTCGTGCGGCTGTGACGGATGCGACGGACCGTGAGTGGGAACTGCTGGAGCTGGCGGAGGCGTACGCCTACCCCGAGCCCCGCTCCACCGGTGTCCGGGAGCCCTGGCTGCGGGCCAACATGGTCTCCACGCTCGACGGCGCCGCCCAGCACGACGGGAAGTCGCAGGGCATCTCCAGCGCCGCCGACATGCGGATCTTCGGGGTGCTGCGGGCTCTCGCGGACGTCGTGGTCGTCGGCGCGGAAACGGTACGCCAGGAGGGTTACCGTCCGGCACGCGCGCGTGCCGAGTTCGCGGGGTCCCGGGAGGCGGCCGGACAGGGCCCGGCGCCCGTGATCGCCGTCGTCACCGCGAGCCTCGACCTGGACTTCTCGCTGCCCCTGTTCGCCTCGCCCCTGGTGCCCACGCTCGTCCTGACGGGCGCCGCGGCGCCCCCCGACCGGGTGGCGGCGGCCGAGAAGGCGGGCGCCGAGGTGGTGATCGCCGGGGACGGGAGGGGCGTGGACCCGGTGCGGGCCGTGCGTGCCCTCGCCGAGCGCGGCATGACCCGGCTGCTGACGGAGGGCGGCCCGCGGCTGTTGGGCCAGATGGTCGCGGCGGGTGTCCTCGACGAACTGTGCCTGACCCTCTCCCCGACGCTCACCGCGGGAGACGCGCAGCGGATCGCCGGGGGGCCCGCGACGGCGGTTCCCGAGCGGCTCGAACTGGCGTCCCTCCTGGAGGAGGCCGGATTCCTCTTCGCCCGATACCGTCGCCCCTGACCGGTGGCCCTGGCGTCGGTCGGGGCCACCGATCTCGGCCGTCGACCAGGGCAAGGTAGCGGAGTAGATCATTCCGATCATCTTCCGGGCACACTAAAAATCGCAGTCCCCGTGCGATCACGGGGCAGGATGGTTTCCGCAGGGGGCCAGGGAGGCCCACGGAGGAGAAGGGCGCCTGTCGTGTTCACAAGCGTATTGATGATCGAGAAGGCCCTGACGTCCGCCGACGTGGAGTTCGTCACCACCTTGCACGGTGACGAGGCGGTCGCCTTCCATGTGCTGCTCCAGCCGCGGGGCGACCAGGCGGACCGGCTGCTGCGGGCCATCGACGACGTCGCTCTCGGGGAGCTGGACGAGGCGGCCCACGAGCGTGAGACGCCGGAGGGCGCGGACGCGGCCGGTCAGGGGCAGCAGGCCCTCGACGTGTCACTGGTGGCGCTGCGCTCGGCCGGCAGCGAGGCCGAGGGGCGGCTCATCGAGAACCACCCGCTCGACGCGCTCAAGAAGCTGGTCGACGAGATCGGCGCGGACGAGGTCATCGTGCTCACTGACCCGCACTACGTGGAGGAGTTCTTCCACCGCGACTGGGCCTCGCGGGCCCGCCACAAGGTCGGCGTGCCGGTGCTGAAGCTGTTCTCGCACAGCAAGGCGTAGGGCTCCCGCCGGGCGTGGGTGCCGTGAGAGCTGCCGGGACGGGGCCGGTGCGGCCGGCACCTGGCTGGTCGCGCCCACGCGGCACAGCCGCACATGTCACGGCCCCGCGCCCCTGGGAGGTTGCGCGGGGCCGCACGGAATAGGCTGGGGCGGGTTCCTGTCTGTGGGAGCGCGCTTACCGTCGTACCGGATCTTGGGAGATACACGCATGGCACCCGGCCTTCCTACCGCCATGGACCGACCGCACTTCATCGGCATCGGCGGCGCCGGGATGTCGGGCATCGCCAAGATCCTGGCGCAGCGCGGGGCGAAGGTGGCGGGCAGCGACGCGAAGGAGTCCGCCACCGCCGAGGCCCTGCGGGCGCTGGGCGCGACCGTGCACATCGGCCACGCGGCGGACCACCTGGCCTCCGACGCCACCTGTGTGGTGGTGTCCTCGGCGATCCGCGCGGACAACCCGGAGCTGGCCCGCGCGGCCGAGCTCGGCATCCCCGTGGTTCACCGCTCGGACGCCCTCGCCCGGCTGATGGACGGCCTGCGCCCGATCGCGGTCGCGGGCACACACGGCAAGACCACGACCACGTCGATGCTCGCCGTGTCCCTCTCCGCGCTGGGACTGAACCCCTCGTACGCGATCGGCGGCGACCTGGACGCCCCCGGCTCGAACGCCCTGCACGGCGACGGCGAGATCTTCGTCGCCGAGGCCGACGAATCGGACCGCAGCTTCCACAAGTACGCCCCCGAGGTCGCGATCGTCCTCAACGTCGAGCTCGACCACCACGCCAACTACGCCTCCATCGACGAGATCTACGAGTCCTTCGAGACCTTCGCGGCCAAGATCGTGCCGGGCGGCACGCTGGTGATCTCCGCGGACCACGAGGGCGCGCGCGAACTGACCCGGCGCCTGCCGGCGGACGTACGGGTGGTGACGTACGGCGACGCGCCGGACGCGGACGTACGGGTCCTGTCCGTGATCCCCCAGGGCCTGAAGAGCGAGGTGACGGTGCTCCTCGACGGCACGGAGCTGACCTTCGTCGTCTCCGTCCCCGGCCGCCACTACGCGCACAACGCGGTGGCCGCGCTGGCGGCGGGCGCGGCGCTGGGCATTCCGGCCGCGGAGCTGGCCCCCGCGCTCGCCTCCTACACGGGCGTGAAGCGGCGTCTGCAGCTGAAGGGCGAGGAGGCGGGCGTCCAGGTCGTCGACTCCTACGCGCACCACCCGACCGAGATGACGGCCGACCTGGAGGCCATGCGCGCGGGTGCCGAGGGCCGCATCCTGGTGGTCTTCCAGCCCCACCTGTTCTCCCGCACCCAGGAGCTGGCCAAGGAGATGGGCGAGTCCCTGGCCCTGGCCGACGCCTCGATCGTGCTGGACATCTACCCGGCCCGCGAGGACCCGATCCCGGGCGTCACCAGCGAGCTGATCATCGAGGCGGCGCGGGCGGCGGGCGCGGACGTGACACCGGTCCACGACAAGGCGCAGGTGCCCTCGGTCGTCGCGGGAATGGCGAAGCCCGGTGATCTCGTTCTCACCATGGGCGCGGGAGACGTGACGGACCTCGGTCCCGAGATCCTGACCCGCCTGTCGAAGTAGCCGTGACGTTTGTGAGGGGTTGAGCTTCATGTCGTACGACATCGAAAAGCCGGACGAGCAGTGGCGCGCGGAGCTGACCCCGTCCGAGTACACCGTCCTGCGCAAGGCGGGCACCGAGCCTGCCTTCACGGGCGAGTACACCGACACCAAGACCAAGGGTGTCTACTCCTGCCGCGCCTGCGGCGCCGAACTCTTCACCTCGAACGAGAAGTTCGAGTCCCACTGCGGCTGGCCGAGCTTCTTCGATGCACGCAACTCGGATGCGGTGGAACTTGTGTCCGACCGTTCACACGGGATGGTGCGGACGGAGGTCCGTTGCGCGAGGTGCGGCTCTCACCTCGGGCACCTTTTCGAGGGGGAGGGGTACGGTACGCCGACGGATCAGCGGTACTGCATCAACTCGATCTCCTTGCGGCTGGCGCCGGACGAGGAGTAACGGGGAAGCCATTTCTGTTCGGGAGAAGCCGGCACTCCGGCCGGTCGCCGCGTACTGATCGCCGGCGCGTTGCCGACGCGTTTCCTGGCGGCCGCCCACTCCAACGCGGGAACTCCCGGGAAACCGCAGGTACGGGCGGGAACACTCCTAGAACGCATTGGGATCCTGGCCGGGACGTTTCCCCTGGCCAGGGCCCCAATAGCCGACGATTCGGGCTGTACGCCGGGTACAGTGCGAGCAGCCGTTTCCGTCCGCGCGTCGCGATTCTCGTGTCTTGTCGACAACGGCCACTTGCTCTTCCAGTCGCCTGGGGCCCATAGGTGTCCAGACCTTTCGGTCGAGGCACGTACGCGGAGTGGCGGTCGCGCGCCGAGACAGGCGCCGTACTCCGCGCTCGTCAGCGGCCTCCGGACGGTGCACTGTGGAAGATGTGGGTTTGCGGCAGCGCTTTGTCGGTCTGAGGCAGCCGTGGCAATCGGGCCATGCGCTGCTCGTGATCCCGGTTGTGCTCATCGTGATCACCGCCTCGTTCGCCGGGCCCCTGCTGACCGGGGTGATCGGAGCCCTGGCCGTGGCGGCCCAGGCGTTCATCGGGTGGCACTTCGGCGTGCTGTTCTCCCGGAATGTGATGGTGCATGTCCTCGCCCTCGCGGTGGTCTCCTCACTGATCTTGTTGTTCTGCGTGGTCCGCAAGCAGCACAGACGCCGGCCGGGCCCACTTCAGGTTGCCTGCCTGTACCTGGTGGCCGATGACGAGGCCCGGATCGGCGGCGACCTGTACCCCGCACCCCCGCTGGGGATCGGCCCGGGCCCTGCCGACCACACCTTCGACCTGTCTTCCTTCGGAGCCGGGGACACCCTGCTGCTCTACACCGACGGCTTCCTGCATGACACCGACGGCGTAGTCGAAGCTCGCGATCAAGACGGTATCTTCTGCCCGTTCGTCGAACGCGCCGCCCGGTGGACCGAGCGCGATCTGCTCGCCCACACCGGAGCATGCCTCGACGCCGTCTCTCTCATCGCCATCCGCCGCATGCCCACCAGGCACGCGGGCCACCACCACGGAAAGCCCGTGTTGCGCGCGAGCGAGCTGCGGAGTTGGAATCGGATGTGAAGCTCTTCGGTGGTCCCGCAGAGTCCGCCGCGCCGCTTGCGCCTGGCTCGGCCGCCGGCAAGAAGGGGCTGAAAACCGACGCCCTGGGGCTGTTCTCCTCTGTAGTCATCGGACTGGCTTCCGCCGCCCCGGCGTACAGCCTGGCGGCCACACTCGGCCTCATTGTGGCGGGGGTCGGGCTGCAGGCCCCGATCATCACGATGCTGGCCTTCATCCCCATGCTGCTGATCGCCTACGCCTACAAGGAGCTCAACACGAGCGACGCCGACTGCGGGACGGCCTTCACCTGGGCCACCCGCGCCTTCGGTCCGCGCACGGGCTGGATGGGCGGCTGGGGCATCATCGTCGCCGACGTCATCGTCATGGCGAACCTCGCAGAGATCGCCGGTATCTACGGCTTCCGGCTCCTGGGCTTCGACTCACTCGCGGACAGCAGGATGTGGACCACCGTCGCGGGCGTCATCTGGATCATCGTGACGACCGCGGTCTGCTACGTCGGCATCGAGGTCTCGGCCACCGTTCAGCGCTGGCTGCTGTGCACCGAGGTGGCGATGCTGGTCCTGTTCGCCGTCACGGCCCTGGTCAAGGTCTACGTCAGCCCGCCTCCGACCGCGATCCACATCGCCGCTTCCTGGTTCAACCCCCTCCACGTGGACTCGGCCAGAGCACTGACCGCAGGCGTCCTCGCCGCCGTCTTCATCTACTGGGGTTGGGACACCGCTGTCACCGTCAACGAGGAGACCGCCGACAGTACGCGCACCCCCGGGCGTGCGGCGGTCATTTCCACCGTGCTGCTGCTGATCGTCTACGGCCTGGTCTCCACCTCGGCGCAAGCGTTCGCCGGAGTCGGCACCGAGGGCATCGGGCTGGGCAACACGAACAACTCCGGGGATGTGCTCTCGGGCCTGGGCAACGCCGTCTTCGGCAGCCAGGGCCCGGGCTGGTTCTTCAGCAAGCTGCTGATCTTCATGGTGCTGACCTCCGCGGTCGCCTCCACCCAGACCACGATCCTGCCCCTGGCCCGGACCGTCTTCTCCATGGCCGCGCACAAGGCCATCCCCTCCCGCCTCGCCCGGGTCCACCGCAGATTCCTCACCCCGACCTGGTCGACAGTCGGCGTGGGCCTGGTCTCCATCGGCTTCCTCATCCTGCTGACGACGATCAGCCGCAACGTCCTGGCCGACTCCATCGGATCGGTCGGCCTCGCGATCGCGTTCTACTACGGCCTCACCGGTTTCGCCTGCGTCTGGTACTACCGCAAGGTGCTCACCCGCAGCTCCCGGGACTTCCTGTTCAAGGGCCTGCTGCCGGGTCTGGGCGGGCTGATGATGTTCTACTTCTTCTACTACGCCGCCTTCGTCGTCTATGCCGACCCCGACTACGGCGCCACCTCCATCGACCTGCCCTTCATCGGACGGACGGGCGGAGTGACCGTCGTGGGGCTCGGAGCCCTGCTGCTCGGCGTAGTGCTGATGCTGGTCACTACGCGTGGTTACACCGCTTCCCTCAGGCTCCAACGAAGCCTGCTGCCTCGTAGCCTGCCGCCGCAGACGGCTGTCGATCCGACGAGCCGCTATGTGCCCGCCGACAGCCGGTCCGGGGTGGGCGGTGACTGGTTCGATCTCATTCCGTTGTCGGGTTCCCGTGTCGGCCTGGTCGTCGGCGAGGTGCTCGGCCATGGATTGCACGCTGCCGTCACCATGGGACGTCTCCGTACGAGCGTCCGCGTCCTCGCCCGGCTGGACTTTCCTCCGGACGAGCTCCTCGCGCGCCTGGACGACGTGGTCGGGCAGAACGCCAAGGAACAAGCGAGTGTGCACGGTGGGGACGGCACCGGCTCCGAGGGTGCCGAGGACTTCGGGGTGACCTGCCTGTACGCGGTGTACGACCCGGTGTCCGGGTTGTGCAGCATGGCGCGTGCGGGCCACTTGCCACCCGCTGTCGTGAGCCCGGACACCGGCGCCGTCACCTATCCGGAACTCCCGCCGGGCCCACCCCTGGGGCTCGGTGGCCCGCCCTTCCAGAGCGCAGAACTCCAGCTACCCGCGGGCAGCCTCATCGCCCTCTTCACCGACGGCCTTGTCCGAGCCCCCGACAACGGTACCGACGTGGGGCTCGGCCTGCTCGCCGGCATTCTCGCCCAGCACCGGCTTCCCCTGGAGGAGCTCTGCGACCGTGCGGTGGCGACGTTGCTGCCCGGGCCCGCGGGCGATGACGCCGCCCTGCTCCTCGTACGCACGCAGATGCTCGATGAGCACCGGACGGCGGTGTGGGAGCTGGACGCCGACCCGGCAACGGTCGGCGACGCCCGTACGGCGACCACGGGCCAACTGGCCGAGTGGGGACTCGAAGACCTGTCGTTCACCACCGAACTGATCGTCAGCGAGCTGGTCACCAATGCCATCCGCCACGCGGCCGGACCGATCCATGTCCGGCTCATCCGCGACCAGAGCCTCATCTGCGAGGTCTCCGACACCGGGTACACCTCACCCCACCTCCGCCACGCCGCCAACGACGACGAAGGCGGCCGCGGCCTTTTCATCGTCGCCCAGATCACCGAGCAGTGGGGAACACGCTACACACCCTCCGGCAAGACCATCTGGGCAGAGCAAGCCCTGTCGTGAACGTTTGTTCAGCTGTTCAGCAAGCGGGGACCCAGCCAGTCGGAGCGGTCCTTCACGCCCAGCAGGGCGAAGATGTGGCCGCCGGTGGAGCGTGCATCAACGGGCCCAGCAGGCCGAGGAGTTCCTTGGTGCCGTTGATGTTGGCCTCGGTGGTGGCCGGCTGGGTTCCGCTGCCGTAGTCGGCGGCAAGCGAGGCGGCGTCCGTCCGCTGATCTTCGCGTCGAAGTCGCCGAACGTGAAACGGTGTGCACTCCTCGGGGGAACCCTCATCTGTCCGGGCGGGACAGGGGCGGCGTCCGGCCTTGGCCGAGTGTCCGGCAGCGGGCGGCCTCATTCCCGGCGTCGCACCCGAGCGGCCCCCGGCACCGGTGCGGGCATCGGGAGCGCCTCGAGCACCAGCACCGCGAGGTCGTCGTCGACCGGCCCTGTGTCGAAGTCGTGTGCCACCTGCCGTACGCGTTCCGCGACCGCCTTGGCGCCCAGCCCCACGCAGCCCCGAAGCAGCTCGGACAGGCCGTCGTCATCGTCCAACTGCCGGTTCCCGCTGCGGCGTTCGGTCACGCCGTCAGTCACGCAGAGCAGCGTCTCGCCCGGCACGAGGTCGAAGGAGTTGGCGTGGAACTGGATGTCCTCGCCGATTCCGAGCAGCATCTGCGGGTCCGCTACGGGCGCCACCGAGCCGTCGACGGACAGCCGCAGCGGCAGCGGGTGCCCGGCGCTGGCGAGCGTGCAGTGCGCGCCGCCCGCGACCGGGTCGGGCTCCAGCTCCCCGTAGAGCAGGCTCAGGAAGCGGGGCCGGGCCTGCTCGCCGCTGAGCGCCACGGCCTCAGCGCTCTCCTCCGCCATCGCGGCGTTCAGCTTCCCGAGCACCGATGCGACGCCGTGGCCCTCGCGTGCCAGCAGCCGCACCAGGTGCCGGGCCAGGCCGGTGACGGACATCGCCTCCGGGTCGTGGCCGCACACGTCGCCGAGCAGGAAGCCCCAGCGGCCGTCTCCCATCGGGAACAGGTCGTAGAAGTCGCCGCCGACGGTCTGGCCCTGGCCGTGCGGCTCGTAGACGATCGCCGTGTCGACGCCCGGGATGCTGGCGAGGGAGGCGGGCAGCTGCCTGCGCTGGAGCGCCCGGCTGATGGTGGTCTGCCGGGTGTACCGGCGGGCCGTGACCACCGCCTGGGCTACACGCCGCGCCACGTCCTCCGCGAGCCGCACAACACCGTCGGCCATCTGCAGCAGGCCTGCCCGGCCGAGCAGCAGCACGCCGTGGCAGCGGCTACCCGTGACGAGGGGGAAGGCGATCGCGGAGCCGCCCGCGCCGCCCGTGTCCGGGCCCTTTGGCCAGGGCCAGGGGATACCGGTCGTGCCGAGCCTGGCGGGCGGCGGGTCCTTCTCCAGCACGAGGCGTAGCGCCTCGATGCACCGTTCGTCCGCGTGCCAGACGCAGGAGAGCCGCATTCCGCCGTTCTCGGTGGACAGCCACACGCCGCACCAGTCGGCGAGCCTGGGCACCAGCAGCTGCCCGGCCAGAGCGGCGACCATGTCCTGGTCGAGCTGGCCGGCGAGGAGCTCGCTGACCTCGGCGAGGAACGACGGCCCTCCGCGGTCGACCCACTCGGCGGTGCCGTCGCGGCGGTCGTGCGGCGGGGAGGTCGCGAGGATCTCTTCGACGTACGTCTCGCGGTGGGATGTCCCGTCGAAGGGGCCGTCGGCCGTCTCGGGCTCCTCGGCCGTGGTCTCCAGCCGGAACCACACGGCCTTCTGGTCGCGCCGGTACGTCACGCCCCACGATTCGGCCCGTGCGCCGACGACCTGGAGTCCACGGCCGTACCGCTCGCGCCATGCGTCCTTCCCGCCGCGCACCACGCGGGAGGGGTGGCGGTCCGCCACCTCGATGACGACCCCGACAGGCTCGTCCACGTCGAGGGGGGACGAGGCGGGCGGGCCGTGCCCCGCCTCCAGGCGGCAGACGACCTCGATCGTGGTACCGGCGTGCACGACGGCGTTGGTGACGAGCTCGCTGACCAGCAGCACGGCGTCGTCGACGAGCCGGCCGGTGATCTTCGGTGAGGCGGGAATCGCCGGGTCGGTCCATTCGGCGAGCACGGCGCGCACGAACGCGCGTGCCGCGGAGGCCGCGGAGTCGTCGGCGGGCAGGGTCGTCCGCGAGACGAACTTACGCGGATGAGAGGGCAACGACCCCACGGGCGACTCCATGACGTTTCCTGTGACGTTAAACTCCTGCTATGTGACGTATTTTACGATAAAGCACCCATGTGATGCGATTACTGAGAGTGGGCTGCCATGACACTCGACTCGGCCCCACCTCCCGCTTCCCCCGCCCCGCGCTCCCCGGAATCCGCCGACCGGCCGGGCTCCACCCCGGACGGGCACTGGGTGCGCACCGCCGAGCTGTGGCCCTTGCTCGGGGCAATGAATTCGTTGCGTGACGGCGATTTCACCGTCCGTGTGGAGGGTGTGCATGAAGGCGTCCTGGCCGAGATGGCGGGGGTGCTCAACCAGATCGGCGCGCGGAACGCGCATCTGGCTGCGGAGCTCCAGCGGGTGCGCCGCGAGGTCGTGCGCCAGGGCAGACTGGACGAGCGGATCGCAGCGAGCCCCGGGCAGGGGGCATGGGCGACGAGCGTGGACGCGACGAACCAGCTCGTGGAGGCGTTGGTGGCTCCGGTCGCGAACGCGACGCGGGTGCTGGACGCGGTCGCGGCCGGTGATCTGACGCAGCGGGTGGATCTTCGCGACGGCAACCGCCAACTCCGCGGTGACCTGCGGCGCCTGGGGTGCGTGGTGAACCGGATGGTCGACCAGCTGTCCCTGTTCACGGGCGAGGTGACCCGGGTCGCACGTGAGGTCGGGACCGAGGGCCGGCTCGGCGGACGGGCCAAGGTGCAGGGCCTGTCGGGCGACTGGCATTACGTCACCGAGGCCGTCAATACCATGGCCGCGCGGTTGACGGCACAGGTGCGCGACATCGCGGTGGTGACGACGGCGGTGGCGCGCGGCGACCTGACCCAGCAGGTGACGGTCGAGGCGACCGGCGAGCTGCTGGAGCTGAAGCTCACCGTGAACACGATGGTGGACCAGCTTCGGGCGTTCGCGGACGAGGTCACGCGCGTCGCCCGCGAGGTCGGCACGGAAGGGCAACTGGGCGGACGTGCTCAGGTGCCCGGTGTCTCCGGGGTGTGGAAGGACCTCACCGACAACGTCAACTTCATGGCTTCGAACCTCACCTCGCAGGTCCGCAACATCGCCCAGGTGACCACCGCTGTCGCCAACGGCGATCTCAGCCAGAAGATCACCGTGGACGCAAGGGGCGAGATCCTGCAGCTCAAGAGCACCGTGAACACCATGGTCGACCAGCTGTTGGCGTTCGCGGACGAGGTCACGCGCGTCGCCCGCGAGGTCGGCACCGAGGGGCGGCTCGGCGGACGTGCTCAGGTCCGCGGCGTCTCCGGGGTGTGGAAGGACCTCACCGACAACGTCAACTTCATGGCCGACAACCTGACCTCCCAGGTCCGCAACATCGCCCAGGTCGCCACCGCCGTCGCACAGGGCGACCTCGGCAAGACGATCACGGTGGAGGCGAAGGGCGAGATCCTGGAGCTGAAATCGACGATCAACACGATGGTCGACCAGCTCTCGGCGTTCGCGGACGAGGTCACCCGCGTCGCCCGCGAGGTCGGCACTGAGGGGAACCTGGGCGGCCAGGCGCAGGTCCGCGGTGTCTCCGGGGTGTGGAAGGACCTCACCGACAACGTCAACTTCATGGCGCTGAACCTCACCTCGCAGGTTCGCAACATCGCGCAGGTGACCACCTCCGTCGCGAACGGCGACCTGTCGAAGAAGATCGATGTCGACGCCCGCGGCGAGATCCTGGAACTGAAGGACACCGTCAACACGATGGTCCAGCAACTGCGGGCGTTCGCGGACGAGGTCACGCGCGTCGCCCGCGAGGTCGGCACCGAGGGGCGGCTCGGCGGACGTGCTCAGGTCCGCGGCGTCTCCGGGGTGTGGAAGGACCTCACCGACAACGTCAACTTCATGGCCGACAACCTGACCTCCCAGGTCCGCAACATCGCCCAGGTCGCCACCTCCGTCGCGCAGGGCGATCTGTCGAAGAAGATCGATGTCGACGCGCGCGGCGAGATCCTGGAGCTGAAGACCACCATCAACACGATGGTGGACACGCTCTCCTCGTTCTCCTCCGAGGTCACCCGTGTCGCCCGCGAGGTCGGCAGCGAGGGGCAACTGGGTGGCCAGGCCCGCGTCGAGGGCGTCTACGGAACGTGGAAGCGGCTGACCACCAGCGTCAACGAACTCGCCTCGAACCTCACCACCCAGGTCCGCGCGATCGCCGAGGTCGCCAGCGCCGTCACCCAGGGAGACATGTCCCGCGCCATCTCGGTCGAGGCACAGGGCGAGGTCGCCGAGCTGAAGAACAACGTCAACCTCATGGTGGCCAACCTCCGCGAGACCACCCGCGCCAAGGACTGGCTGGAGTCCAACCTCGCCCGCATCGCCGGCCTCATGCAGGGCCACCGCGATCTCGTCGAGGTCGCCGACCTGATCCTGCGCGAGCTGACACCCCTGGTGAACGCGCAGTTCGGGGCATTCTTCCTGACCGAGGCGGCCGCCAGGCCGGGCGAGGGGCTTCAGTTCATCGCCGGCTACGGCACCGACGCGGCCAGCGGGAGCGGCCCGCTGCTCGACTCCGGGACTCCGGGCCGCGGGCTGATCACCCAGGCCGCCCTGGAGAAGAAGCGCATCCTCATCGCCGACGTCCCCGCGGACTACATCACCATCAAGTCCGGGCTCGGCGCCGCACTCCCGGCCAACGTCGTCATCCTGCCGATCCTCTTCGAGGACCAGGTACTCGGAGTGATCGAGCTGGCCTCGTTCAGTAGATTCAGCGACGTACACCTCGCCTTCATCGACCAGTTCGTCACCACCATCGGCGTCTCCATCAACACCATCATCGCCAACTCCCGAACCGAGTCCCTGCTCTCGGAGTCCCAACGCCTCACCACCGAGCTGCGCAAGCGCTCGGATGAGCTCCAGCGGTCCAATGCCGCGCTGGAGGAGAAGGCCGCCCTGCTCGCCACCTCCTCGCAGTACAAGTCCGAGTTCCTGGCCAACATGTCGCACGAGCTGCGCACCCCGCTCAACTCGCTGCTGATCCTGGCGCAGTTGCTCGCCGACAACCCGGACGACAGGCTGTCCGACCAGGAGGTGCAGTTCGCGGCCACCATCCACCGTGCAGGCTCCGACCTGCTCCAGCTGATCAACGACATCCTCGACCTGTCGAAGATCGAGGCGGGCCGGATGGATGTGCGCCCGAAGGCCTTGCCGCTGGTCAAGCTGCTGGAATACGTGCAGGCCACGTTCCGCCCGCTGACCCTCGACAAAGGCCTGACCTTCGAGGTCACGGTCGGCGAGAACGTGCCGAGTGAGCTGCTCTCGGACGAGCAGCGCCTCCAGCAGATCCTGCGCAACCTGCTGTCCAACGCCGTGAAGTTCACCTCGTCCGGCGGCGTGGAACTGCGCGTCGAGCGCGTGCCGGGAACGAAGTTCGAGGACCGGACGCTGCGGAACGCCGGGACCGTCATCGCGTTCTCGGTCAGGGACACCGGCATCGGCATCCCGCCCGAGAAGCTTTCGGTGATCTTCGACGCGTTCCAACAGACCGACGGGACTACCAGCCGCAAGTACGGGGGCACCGGGCTCGGGCTGTCCATCAGCCGCGAGATCGCCGGGCTGCTCGGCGGCCGCATCGTCGCCGAGAGCGAACTGGGCGTCGGATCCCGCTTCACCCTCTACGTTCCGTCGCGCCACCCCGGCGTCCCCCCCGAGCCCGACCCGGCGGCGCCGCGGACCACGGCCACCACCCCCGCTGCGCTCCTCGGACAGGCCGGACCGTCGCCGTCCGCTGCCGACTACGCGCCGTGCGGCGTCTTCGGCGGCGCGGACAGTCTGATCGGCAGGGGAACTCCGGAGGCCGCCGACGGCCGCGACGACACCTGGCCGGAGACGACACGGCTCAAGGAGTGGCTGAGCGGGCGCCCCGGCCGCGTGCTGGCAGGGCGCCGCATCCTCATCGTCGACGACGACATCCGGAACGTCTTCGCGCTCACACATGTGCTGGGCCGCGTCGGCATCACCGTGAAGTACGCCGAGAACGGCCGTGAAGGCATCGAGGTCCTCGACCGGTCTCCCGACATGTCGCTGGTCCTGATGGACATCATGATGCCCGAAATGGATGGATATGAGGCGATACGGGCCATCCGGCACACGCCCCGCCTCGCCGACCTGCCGATCATCGCGCTCACCGCCAAGGCCATGCCGGGCGACCGCGAGAAGGCGATCGACAGCGGCGCCTCCGACTACGTCCCCAAGCCCGTGGACGTGGACCGCCTGCTGACGGTCATCTGCGACCTGCTCGACCCGCAGGACGCCCTACCGGCATCGGAGCCAAGAACCGCGGAAGAACCACACACCGTCGAGAAAGACGAAAAAATCCCGCCGAGGCAGAAGCCATGAGCCCGACCACACCCGAGAAGGCCAACATCCTGATCGTCGACGACATGGAGGAGAACCTGGTAGCGCTGGAGGCCGTACTCGGCTCACTCGACCAGCAGTTGGTACGCGCCCACTCCGGAGAGGAGGCCCTCAAGGCGATGCTGCGCCAGGAGTTCGCGGTCGTGCTGCTCGATGTCCTGATGCCCGGCATGGACGGCTTCGAGACCGCCGCCAGCATCAAGCGCCTGGACCAGACCAAGGACGTTCCCATCATCTTGCTGACCGGGACCGACGCCGACACGGACTACATCTACCGGGGATACGCGATCGGCGCCGCCGACTTCCTGACCAAACCCTTCGACCCCTGGCTGCTGCGCACCAAGGTCAACGTCTTCCTGGACCTGCACCGCAAGAACCGCCAGCTCGCCGCCCAAGCGGAGCAGCTGCGGCGGCTGCTGGTCGGTGAGAGGACGCCAGCGGAATCGACGGGACCAGCGGGATCCGCAGAACCCGTGGAAGCCACGGGAGATGCCCTGGACAAGCCCCGAGGAGGGACCACAGGCACCGGTGCGGCGGCGGACAGCGGCGAGCGGCTGGCGGAGATCACCGAGCGGCTCGCCCAGATCGAGCTGCAACTGCGCGACGCCGAAGGAACCGAGTCAGCCGAGCTCGCCGACCGCATCGCCGACCTGGAACGTGCCGTCAGCACCCTGCAGGTGCGCCGGGACACCTGACCTGCGTATGCACGTACCTGCCGGGGCCTCGCAACCGATCACGGCCCCGCCCCGGCCGGCTGCCGCGCAGGTCGGGCGCGTCGGCTTTGCGGGCAGGTCCCGCACGATCCGTGGGTGGGGGTGGCGGGAACCCTGCATACGCGATGAACACGTCGAACCACTCGCGGGCAGAGGCCAACGAAATTGAACCGCTGACTTGTACCGGCTGAGTGGCGCGTGGTCGGGTTTGCTGCCCGTAGCGTGCTGCAGGGCGCCGACCGGAGTGGCTCGTGAACCGCTTGCCGAAGTCTGGCTTTCCCGGGGTGTGTTCTCCGTCCGGCGCTCGTCCGCGGCCCGACTCGACAGAGGCGTGACTCGGGCTTTCTTGGTGCCACTGCGTGTCCACCGGCGCTGCGAGAACGCGATGTTCACCGTCAGCAACGAGATCGCGTACGACGGGATGATGGTCCACGGGATCGGCGACCAAAGCGAGTTCGGCCCGTTGCCACGCAGCTTCTGGTGGGACGTGCACACCGGACGCTTCGGCGTGTCCGAGTTGCTGGACCGGGGGGTGACCCCGATCCTGTCCGGCCGCGACGCCGACAAGTTCCGCGCACTGGACGGCGCGGCAGCTGTGATCAACTGCGCCGGGCCGTTCCCCGCGACGGCCGCACCGGTCATCGAGGCGGCGCTGCGCGCACGGACCGCCTACCTGGACGCCGGTCGACGAGCGAGGGCGGTCGGCGCAGACCTTCCTCGTCGACGTCACCGTCCGCGCGAGCGGCATCCGGCGTCGTGCGGTCGCCCGCGGACAGGACATCTACGCCGTCACCGCGCCCCTCGTCGTCGAAGCGGTCAGCCAAGTCCTCATGGGACAGGTCAAGACGGTCGGGGTCGCCGCACGCGGCGAGATCTTCGATGCGCACACATTCCTGCGCTCACTGGCTCCGCACCACCTCTCGTGCGAGCGCGGTGAGGCCGAGGCCGAGGGGAAGGAGCCCCTCACTCCTGGGACTTGAGGTTCTCCTGGCGGCCCGTTCGCGACCAGCAAAGGCGTGAAATCTACGAGGCTGTGCCTGGCGCACCGTTGAGCACGTACGGATCGATGGCTCGGACGCGGTCGGGATTCGTGGCGGGCATACCGGCGGCGAGAGGGCCAAGTTCCGGCGCTGTTCCGTGGGCAAGGGCCTGGGCGGGCTCCGCCCCGGTATGCGGACATCCGCGAACGGGATGAGCTCTCTTTGGTGAGCCTTGTCTGTTCCTTCTGCACGCCAAGGCGACGCCGTGCTCACGGTAGCTGGGGAAGACGTGGTCGCCCTCCTGGACGGCCCGGCCCGGCCCGACCCGATCTGGGCGGCTTCCTGGCCGAACGAGGAGGGCCACAGGCCGAGTTCGCCCTGGCGCTGCAGGGAGGTGGCCTCGGCGTCGAAGCGACGGGTCAGCACCATGTCCCGGTACAGACCGCGCAACTCCTGCGGCGCGAGGTCGAGCCCGTACTCCGGGTACTCGGTCCGCTCGCCCTCAGGAGTGAGCAACTGGACGAAGTCCGACTCGGCCGCAACGGTCACCGTCAGCCACCTGCCCGCACGGTTCCGCTGTCCTGGACGGCCTTCTGCTGTGCGGCGAAGGCCGCGCCGAGGAAGGCCTGGCTGCGCTCGGCAGTCCACCGCTGGGACGCTTCGAGGCCGCGCAGCGCCCCGGTGAACCGGGGAGCCACATAGCGGGCGAGGAGCTCGAAACTGCGCTTCGTCTGCTCGTGGGACGCCCAGTCCTGCACGTTGACCAGGAGTCGGCCGAATCCTCCGGTGACCTCCTGGATCTGCTGGATCGTGGCGATGGCGTCGTCCACGGAGCCGATGATCGCGCCCATGTTGTCGACGGTCGACTCCAGCGCCTTCCGGGCGTCGGCCGGGGAGAGCGCGACCGGCAGACCGAGGGTTTCGGCCCAGTATTCGTTGCGGTAGCGGAGCCACCCGTCGAGGACCTGGCCGAAGGCCTCCTCACGGGTCTCCGCGATGTGCAGCGGCAGAGTGACGCGCCATGCGGAGCGGTCCGGGGTGCGCCCGTGCGCCTCGGCGGACTCCTCCAGGTGGAGCCACTGCTCCTTCAGGTCGCTCGGTCCGCTGCCGGGCCGGGGCGCACCGAAGGAGAGCGGAGTGATGCCGTGCTGCCCGGCCAGCCTCATGCTGAACGGTGAGGTCGCGCTGGACAGCGCGACCTGCACGCCGTCCCGCGACCAGGGCCGCAGCTGCAACCGTGCGTCGTTGAGCCGGTACCAACCGTGGTCCACGGTGAGCGGCTCCTCGGAACGCAGCAGGTGCAGCACCGTGCCGAGGGCCTCGGCGGTGCGCTGGCGGGTGTCGGCCGGCGCGATGCCGAGCTGATGCATGTCGGAGGGGAGCGAACCGGCTCCCACGCCCAGGATGAAGCGGCCACGGGTCTGGTGGTCGAGCTGCACGGCACGCGAGGCCACCATGTAAGGGTGGTGGTAGGGCAGGCTGATCACGCCGGTGCCGAGCTTGATGTGCCGGGTGCGCTCGGCCGCGGCGGCGATGAACAGCTCCGGTGAGGGAATGACACCCCAGCCGGCCGAGTGGTGCTCGCCGATCCAGAACTCCTCGAAGTCGAGCTGGTCGAGCCATCCGATCAGATCGAGGTCCCGCCACATGGTGAGGGTCGGATCCTCTCCGAGCGGGTGCAACGGGGAGAGGAAAGCCCCGAACCGGAGGGGCTGTGCGGCTTCGGCTGTCATGTCGTTCCTTTTCCTTCCGGGTGCTTCGGTGCGACAGGCGCTTTGATACGCGGGTGCTTCCGCTGCTCCGCCGCCCGGGCAGGGGGGCGGTAGCAGGCGAGGGTTCACCAGTCGGAGGCCGCTACGGCCGGCGCATTCGGCGCGGCCGGTTTCTCGGCGGCCGCGGCCGGCTGCGGTGGCTCGGCGGCCGCGCGATCGCCGTCCTGGGCGAAGCGCTCGCGCCAGATCCGCCGGGCGCGCGCGGACAGCGGGGCGTGGCCCTCGAAGATCAGGTCCAGGAAGGCCGACGCCTCCTCGACGTTGCGCAGCCTGCGCACCGACTCCACTCCCGGCCTGGCGGTGATCAGCAGGTCGTTGATGACGGTGAGCTTGCCCTCGGGCAGCGTCCGCGCGCAGATCAGGGTGTTCATGATCTGCGAGCGGGAGTCCGGTCCCGACAGGTAGTCCAGGCACTCCTGGAACTCCCCCACCCGGCGCGGCTCACCGCCGAACTTGTACAGCGGCACCCACTGGCCGTCCGCCCCGCGCCGCTCGACCACGTCGCAGTCGCCCTCCACACCCTCGCCGCCCTCGACGCCCGGTGCGGCCGCGATACGGAAGTCCCAGCCGCGCTGCTCGAACTCCCCGTAGGTGTGCGGGACCGGCTCGATGAACGTGTCGTGCGAGAAGCTGACGTCCACCAGCCAGTCCGCCTCGTCCAGGCGGACCTTGAGCAGCATGTGCGCGAAGACCCTGGAGTACTCGCCGTGGTGCGGGCGCCACATGTACGCGCCGAGGAAGGAGACATCGAAGCCGATCTCGCGCAGCACCCGGTGGAAGAGGGTGTGGTTCTCGAAGCAGGCGCCGCCGCGCCGGTCGTCGACGACCTTGGCGAAGAGCAGGTCGTCCTCCAGGACCAGCCTGCTCTCCAGGGCGTCCAGCGACTCGAACGGCACGCTCAGCGCGTGCGCGCGGCAGATGTCGCGCAAAACGTCCAGGGTCGGGGTGAACGGGCCCGCGTAGCCGATGCGCTGGGCATAGGAATCCAGACGGAACACGATGACTACCTCCGGTGCTGGCCGTTGTCCTCGGCCAGGAAGGCCGCGGCGTCGGCGATCAGGGGACGGATCGCGGGCTGGCCGAGGGCGAGCACCTCGAACTCGGGGGCCCGCTCCTCCTCGGCGGCCGCACCGGCGGGCGGCTCCTGCGTGTTGCTCACCTGGAGCGACTGGAAGACCTCGATGAAGGGGCGCCGCAGGGCCTCGTACCGCTCGATGCCCGCGGAGGTGTCGCCGCGCAGCGCGCTGTCGACCATCTCGGCCAGGCAGGCGGCATCCTGGAGCGAGGTGTTGAGGCCCTGCCCGCCGAAGGCGTGCATGCCGTGCGCGCTGTCGCCGACCAGCACGACGTTGTCCAGGTTCCAGGTCTTGGTGCGCACGAAGTGGTGCTGTACGCGGCGGACCTGGTCCCAGTCCTTGATGTGCTCGGCGATCCAGTCGCCGAGCCGGGGCACGACCCCTGACAGCGTCTCGACGAGGAGCTCGACCGGCCCCTCGGTCACCTGCGCCGCGGTCACCGAGTCGGTGATCCACACCAGGACGAGGCCCTCCTCGGCGCGGCGGGTCTCCAGCAGATAGCCGTGCGCTCCGAAGTGCGCGCGGGCCACGCCGTCCCAGTCGGGCGGGCTCGGTACGACGACGTCCAGGTACGAGCCGGTGGAGGGCACCACCTCGGCCGGGATGCCCGCCAGCTCGCGGATCGTGGAGGAGCGTCCGTCGGCGGCGAGCACGAACCGTGCGTCGACGACCAGCCGCTGCTCGGGGGTGACGACGGTGAGCGTGCTGCCGGCACCGTCCCGGCCGCGGGTCAGCGCCTGCGTGTCGGCCTCCCACACCACCGTCACGTTCGACAGCTCGGCGACCTCGGCGAGCAGCAGCCGCACCAGGTCGAAGGAGCGGATGGACAGCGCGTGCGGTACGGGGCTGCCGTCGAGTTCGGCGTAGCGGTAGCGCGCGGCGAGGTGACCGCCGAAGTAGATCTCGGCGCCCGGGATGATACCGGCGCCCTCGGTGAGCCGGTCGAGCAGACCGAGCTGGTTGAGCAGGTGCAGGGTGACGGGCTGGACGATGTTCACCACGGCCGGGGCGCCCGGTGGCGGGCCGCCGGGCGCCGGCTCGGGTCGGCGCTCCAGAAGGGTGACCTGCCAGCCCTTCCGGCCCAGGGCCAGGGCGGCGAGCAGGCCCACCGGCCCGGCTCCCACCACGCAGGCGTCTGCCGCCGTACGGACAGAGGTAGCCGACTCATCAGGCATGGGCTCTACACCTTCTTCTCGGGTTCGGGACTGCGGACGCTGCGGCGCCGCAGCTGACAGGTGATGCGCCCGGTGGCGATGCGCCGCTCGCGCTGGTCGTGCACCGTGACCTCGTACGTCGCCACCGACGTGCCCACGAACAGGGGGGTGCAGATGCCGATGACCGAACCGGAGCCGCGTGCGGCCCGATGGTGGGTCACGGACAGCTCCTGGCCCAGGACCATGCCGCCGACACCGGCCTCCAGGACGGCGGCCAGCGAGCCGAGCGTCTCGACGAGGGCGGCGCTGGCCCCTCCGTGCAGGAAGCCGTAGTACTGGCGGTTGCGGTCCAGCGGGAGGCTGCCCACGATCCGCTGCGGGTTCCAGTCCTCGACGACGATGCCGAGGCTGGTGGTCAGCAGATCGGGCCGGGTCAGCGTCTCCATGTCGAAGGGCGCCTCGAAGACGGCCTCCTGCTCGGGCTGTTCGGTGGGCCGCTCGTCGCCGGTCCGCTTCCCGGGACGGGAATCCACGGGCGCGCTCATGCGGCGACACCCGCCTGCACGCGGCCGGCGGCCACCAGACCGCTGAGCCAGCCGTACTCAGGGGCCGCGGCACCGTCGGGCTCCGTGACGGCCGAGGCGAGCAGCGGCAACCGCTCGCTGCCCTGACCGGCCTTGCGCAGCAGTACGACGGCAGCGGCGTCCGAGACGGGCAGCGCGCCCACCTGCTCCTGGTTCTCCGTCAGCCGTTGCTGTACCGATGCGGCCCGCTCGTTGGCGGCCGTCTCGACGCCCACGATCACTACCTGGTCCGCGGCGTCCGATTCCAGCAGCGAGTCGGCGAGCAGCAGGGCCTGGCCGCCCGGGTCGGTCAGATGGGACAGCGACGTCAACGGGCCGGTGATGCCGTACTTCTTGGTGAGATGGCCGAGGATCGACGTGGTCACCGACTGGAAGAACAGCAGCGGGCTGTGCACCTTCCCGTCGACCATCCGCGCCGTCGCCGTATCGCCGGTGACGGTGTCCCCGTACATGGTGGCGAGCACCATCGCGGTGCGCGGGCCGGCCTGGCCGACCAGGTTGTCCTCGGACGTCGGGTCGCCGAGGCACTCGACGACGGCCGCGTTGACGATCGGGCTGAACCGGGACAGCACGAAGCCGACGACCTTGGGGAGTTCCTCCGCGGCGCCTCCCGGTACGCCCTCGGCCCGCTCGCCCCACGGCGCCAGACACGCGGCGCCGGCGACCGCGCGGGGGCGGACGAAGTCTGCCGCGGCGGGGGTGTTCGTACGTGCGGTCATGCCGCCCTACCTTCTTGAGTGCGTCCTGTGAGTTCGCGACTCTGGGACTGCGCGGGTGGGGCAGGGATGGCTTTCATGCTGGCTGCCTTCGATGGCTC
>NZ_JBVKCA010000024.1:0-127863 GCF_055656965.1 Streptomyces sp. NPDC111656 | reverse complement strand
CGCCCTTGATCCCCATCGGTGATCCTTCCCGGCAGAGGCCGCACCTCATGCCATCTGGGTCACACCAGGGCATACACAATCTTTAGGACAGTCCCGAGGGGAGGTCGGCTGCGGGTATGCCGTGGCGTGGGGTGGTGGGTTGCGGGGTGGGTCCCTCCTCGGCCGGACACCGGAGGCGTACCAGGAACCTCCAGGGGCCGCCAAGGCCGAGCGCAAGCGTCACGGTGTGAGCCTTGGCGGCCCCTGGAGAACCCTGGTCCGGCGAAGCTGCCCGACCGAGGAGGGACCCACCCGCTCCGGCCTGTCGTATGCCGGCAGGCCGGTCGGCAACCCGCAGAACAAACAAGGTCGTTGACGGCAACGGTGACGGCAACCGGGACGCACTCCAGCACACATCGGCGGACGCCGACGCACCGTTGATTCGTCCCTCACCTGCGAAATCCCAGGCAGGAAAGGCCCGCCTTCCACACGTACTATGTGGAGGCAGGCGACACGCCGGTCCTGGTTCACAACTTCAATGCCGAGTGTGAACTGGCGAAGCTGCCGTCTCGGCCAAATGACGAGGGGCCGACGATGGGGCGTAGTTCGATCAGCGATGAGGACCTCACAAGCGGCGAAGGTAGCGATCCCCTCACCAAGGCGGCGAAGCGTTCTCTTGCCAAGCGGCTCAAGGATCGGGGCCTCTTTCGGGGCAACGTTTGGGGGGACGCCGACCACGTCGAAACGAAGGTGGTCCACATGATGCACGAGGGCGGGATTGATCACGCCGAGGTCGTGATCAACAACGAAAGTGGTCCGTGCTTCAAGGAGGATGCTCCTTCCTGCTTGGGTAACTTGAGCGATCTACTGGGCAGCAAGACGCTGAGGGTGCACTGGCGCGACAAGAATACGGGCCAGATGACAAACCTACTGTTTGGAGGTGTTGGATGACGACCAGCGGACTCCGGGTGCAATTTGAGTCCGAGCACGGTAGAACTCACTATGCTATCGGCAGCGCGGATGAAGTGGATTCATTCATCGATTCCCTGCTGAACGGGAAGCATGAGCAGAACTGTGCCGTCGTCTATTCTCTTGACCGCCCCTCGCTGGCATCGGGATACCCGGATCATGAGCTGGCGGTCGGACTCGACAGGGTCACCCAGATGGGGGCGCTGACCTTCGCTGAAGATGAAAATTTTGCATCGAAGGGCTCGGTGGATCGCGGCATAGTCGAATACATGCTGCTTGGTCACGTGAGGGAGTTCATGCCTGGCTCCGAAATCCCTGTCGAACGTGTCCGTCAGGCAGTAAAGGAATTTCTCGGCAATGGCGGCGAGATTCCGACGTGCATCGAATGGCAAGAGGAAGAGTTCTGAGTGCCGGATAGAAATACGGCGGAGACGCTGTTGCGCTCCGTCGGCTTGGCACTCTCAGGAGAACGGGCCGTCATTTATCGCCCGGGAGAGGTAATCGAGGTGAATCCGTGAGTAAGCCTGACACGGCAAACGCCAAGCGTGTCACCTCTGATTGGGGTGCGGCCCTCCCAGGTTTTTCGGAATGGCGACCCTTGCGATTGCTTCGATGTATCGGTCCAGTAGTTCAGGGTGTGACTCTGGATCGCACAACGGCAGGGGACGGATACTTTCCCACTGCACATATCCATGCGCTGGTGCGGGAATTCCCGGTCATTTCGTTGACGCTTGGTCAGCGAATGGTCACTCCCTCCGGAATGCAAGAGAGCGTTTCGTTTGCACGCCACTCCAGCGAATATCAATCAACTGCTCGGCGGCTTGTCGCGCAGAGCAGGTTGTCGTTGGAGGAGTCGCCGACGATTTCAAGTGTCGTCGATGCGCTGTATGAACACGTGAGCGTGCGGCAAGGGAGAGGCCTCCCGCCAGCGGTGCGGGAACTCGAAGACGGAGTACTCATTGCCGCCGTGGCCGGAGAACCGTCGCTGGTCGAGTCCGGGCTTCGATTGGCGCGTCAGATGGTGGACGTGTGGCCCAAGTCCCGGCTACCACTGGACTGGAAGGGAAGCAACATCTGGCTCACCGGCTTGGAAGAACGAATCGCCGATCCTTCTGTGCTGTCGGATGTCGTTGAGCAGCAGATCTCCCTTCATAAACTCGTGAGGGTTCCGACGGTTTAGCACTTCGGGGCGATGTAGACAGTGAGTGGGGCCTCAGTAGCGTTTGACGGCGACGCCAGCGGACGCTGGGGCGCCACTGTTGGGTTCGCCTTGATGGTGATGAGTTGGACGCCCTGTTCCAGGAGCGGGGTGGCGCAGGTGTGGCGGGGGTCGTGGCCGCGGATTCGTCAGATGCCTGCCTGGCTGAGCAGTTCTTGGGGTTCCTGGCGGAGGCCGCGTGATCAGTCGCTGACGCGGACGGTCGCGCACCCCTCGATACCGAGATCGGTCAACACGGCCCGGAGTCGTTCCGCCGCCGGGCCGGGGGGCCAGGTCGGCCCCGATCTCCAGGTCGAGATGGCAGCGTCCCATGCCGTCGCCCGCACCCGCTATCTCGCCGTCGGAGTCGAACGCGGCCTCCACGCCGAGGTGGTGGACCGTATCGGCCGAGGCGCTAGAGGCATCTTGGCCGCAGGGCGGCTATCAGGGTGGCGAGTTGGCGTGGGCCGGTGGTGAGGATGGTATCTGGTTCGTCGCTTTCTCGGAGGAGGATCGTTCCGTCGGAGGTGGCCGTCACGTACACGCAGGCGGAGGCCTCCTGGCTGTAGGTGGACTTCTGCCAGTGCAGTTCGGGCATGGAGGGCTCCTTCAGAGGTCTTGGGCGAGTTGGGCGATGAAGTCGCGGGACTTGGCCGGAGGAAGTGCGGCTTGCTGCATGCGGTCCAGGACCAGGTGGTAGCGCTCCAGTTGGGCGGGGGAGTCGATGAGTTCGGCGCCGTGGTCGGTGTCCAGCTGGACGGTGTCGAGTTGGTGGACCGGGCCGTGGAGGTAGTCGACGCCCTGGCCGGAGGTGTGGAACGGGCCGTTGTCGAAAGGGACGACGGCGAGGGTGATGTGGTCCAGTTCGCTCATCTCGTTGAGGTGGTGGAGCTGGGCCCTGATCGTGATGCGGTCGCCGAAGCGCATGCGAAGGGCGGCTTCGTGGATGACCGCGGTGTACAGCGGGGGCTGCTCGCGGTGCAGGATCGCCTGACGCTTGATGCGGTGCGAGACACGGTGCTCGATCTCGTGGAGTTTCAGGGCGGGCACGGTGTGGCCGAACAGGGCGCGGGCGTGGTCCGTGGTCTGCAGCAGGCCGGGGATGTTGATGACGTGGGCCACGCGGAGCGCGGTGGAGTGATGCTCGACCTCGGTGAGGTCCAGCATCCGCGGTGAGAGGATCTCGCGGTACTCCTCCCACCAGCCGCGCCGACGCTCGCCGGTCATCGCTGCCAGGGCGTCGATGAGTGGTTCGTCGGTGCAGTCGTAGTGGCGGGCCAGGGTGCGTACGCGTTCGGCGCTGACCCCGTAGCGGCCGGCCTCGATGTTGCTCACGCGGGACTGCGTGGCGCCCAGCAGTGTGGCGGCCTGCGTGGCGGACAGGTCCGCGCGCTCGCGCAGCCTCCGCAGTTCGACACCCAGCCGCCGACGGCGGGCGGTGGGCAGAGGGCTCGGCTGCGGCATGAGCGGCGACTTCCCGTTCGTACGTATGGCGCGTGGGTCACCCACACGAAGGCAATATGGGCTGCAGTCCCTTTGATTCATGGAATGCATTCCATGAATCAGTCTACGGTGAGTCTCAAGCCGCCCAACTGGTCCCGCCGGTAAGCCGGAAGCGCACCGCGCTGCCCAGGGCACCTACGTACCCACGCGACATGCCACCGTCCGGCCGGACCCATCGAGCGAACCCAAGTTCCCCCACCGCAGGAGGCGTTCATGGTCACCGTATCCCCGCAGAAGTCCGATGCGTCCGCATCTTGGGCGTACGCCCTTCAGTTGCCGCACGATCCGCTCGCCCCGCGGATCGCCCGCGTCACCCTCAGAGCCGTACTCGCCGGACACGGCATGTCCCAATTCGCGGACACCGCCGAGCTGCTGACCTCGGAACTTGTCACGAACGCCTACCGGCACTCCAACGGCCCCGCCACCCTCCACCTCCGGGCCCTGGGAAGCGCCCGCCTCCGCGTCAGCGTCTGGGACGCCGACCCCCACTTCCCGCCTCCCTTCGACAAGGATTCCGGTTCGCTCCACCCCGTCCCCGCCGAGGCGGACGGCGGACGTGGACTGTTCCTCGTATGCCATTACGCGGATGCGTGGGGTGGATACCCGCTCGGCGACGACCTCTTCGGGCGGGGCGGAAAGCTGTTGTGGTGCGAGCTCGGTCGGCCCGCTGCCGACTGCGGGGCGGCTGTCGCGTGATCGGGCCGCGTCCGGTCCAGGCAGCGAAGGGGGTCGTGGTCCGTCGGGGAGAGGGCGGGCGGCATGCTCATGTGGTCCCGAGTACGCTCCGGCCATGACCGATGCCGTGGTGCGTCCGCGCCGCTTGGCCCTTCGGGCAGGGTTGAGGACAGCAGACTCTCAGCTGCGGGTGGCGGCCTCACGGAGGCGGCTCACGTCATCGCGGCGGTTGTCCTAGAAGGGGGGCCAGTCCGAATCGGCGGGAGGCCTCGGATGAATCCGTTTCCCGGCGCCGCGCATCTCTAGCGGCCAGCGCTGGTCGATGGCGGCCGCAGCCTCCTTGCAGGATTGGCAGACATCCTGTCCTTCGGGCGTCCACATGCCGTATGGAGAGGGGGCCAGGCCGTCGCTCCCTATGCCGCACAAGGTCATGCCGAAGTCCTCGTGGACATGGGCCTCGTCGTAGGCGTGGGACACGTCCCCGGGCAGATCCGGTGATTGCGCCCGCTCCCAGCGCAGTTCCACGGGCTGGTACTGCGGCCGGGAGACCTCCTGCAGCTGGTGTCCCAGCTCGGTCCATGCGTAGCACCAGGGACAGAACCACCGCTCCTTCACCCGCAGGTCCCATTCCGTCAGCGGTTCCGATACCGGCATCCGTCGCACTTCGTGTCCACACACGTCACAGGCCACACCCCGATCGTTCCATGGGGTGGTGCTCAAGCAGTCTCACAGGCACTACGGGCAGAGGGTGCCCGGGTCGACTCCACCCGGATCGGCGGCATTGCGTGGGTGAAGGGCTTTTTCGAACCGGCATTCTGATAGGAGTTCTTAGAGGGCGACCCGGACTAAGCGCTGCTCGACGGGACCCTGTCCGAGTGCGACCGCGTCGGCGACCGCCGCGTCGACCACTCTGCCAAACACCGCCGCCACGGCGTCAACGTGCAGGTCGTCACCAACCCGGCCAGACTGTGGATCGTGTCGCCCCTGCTCGGCCGTGTGTACGACCTGACCGCGAGCCGCACTCACCGGCTCATCCGGATCTGCGAACGACGGGGGATTCCCCGTCCTGGCCGGCCGTGTCTGCCAGGGTGTCAGCCCCAGGGTGACCACCGGTCTCAAAAGGCCGCCTGGCGGTGAACTCACTTCGACCCAGCGCACGGTCAAACGCGTGCTCACCCATGCGCAGGCGCTCGTCGAACGCGGCATGGCTCGGCTCAAGTCCTGGCGGATTCTTCACAGATCACGCATCGGCCCAACAGAATGACGTCAATCGCCCGAGCGATCCTCACCCTGGAGAGGCAACGCTGAAATGGCGCAGTGAACGGTGACAAGGAGGCCTCTGTGAAGGTCCCGGTGGTGGGTGGGGAGCCCAGGTCGGACTGGGGTGGCTGGGGTCGGCAGATGCAGAAGCTGGCGGAGGTCTTCGAGTCCGGCTTCGAGCGCGTTCATGGCTTCAGTCCCGGTGAGCACGCGGTGGCACTGGTCTCACCCGAGGGCGCGGCCGAAGCAGGCAGAGGCTTGGCGGAGATCGGGGTGGAGGGCGACCTCCTTGCCTTCTACGCCGAACTCGGCGCGGTGGCGCTTCCAGACCTCGGGAACGGGATCTGGATCGAGGACGCGGCTTCGGTGGCCGAAGGGATCACCGCTGGCTACCGTCCTACCAAGTTGGAAGGATCGCTGCAGGATTCGGTCGTTGTCTTCGCGTCGGACGGAGGGGGCGCGATGTTCGCGGTGAGCGCGACGAGCGGTCGTGTATATCGCTTGTCCCTCGGCTCGCTCGCCGGTTCCGTCTACGAGGTCGGTGACGTGGGCTGGGCCGTCGTTGCCGAGGATCTGTGGACGTTCCTGGACCGGTTGCGGAACGATCTCATCGAAGCGGTACGTGCTTGATGGGTGCCGCGTGAGCGGGTTGACGTTCGCTCGGCTTCTGGGAGGCGACTGAATGGCCGATGTCGTGACCGTCGAGGTGTGGAACCCCTCGCACCAGCACTCGAAGATTGACCTGTCAGCCCTCCAGGAGGTGTACAAGTCGATTCCGGAGAGTGCGTCCATCGGCCTGACCTTGGCCGACACGGAGGACGACTGTGTCATCGCGACCGTGGAGCCGGAGTTCTCCACCGTCACGATGCTCAGGGGCCGGACGTTCTACAACTTGCAGATCTCCGACCACTCCGACGAGACCGTGATTCTGGTCGGCGGTGGGGAGATCACCTGGCCAAGGGGCGGTCTCCTGCCCCGGCCGATGGGCGTCCGGGTCCTTCTGGAGGCTGAGGACCGGGAAGTGGTGTGGGCTCGGTACACGTGGGTCGAACAGTGAGCATCGCCGTGTCCGTCGTCGTCCGCCCGGTGGCCGGACTGATTGCTGCAGTAGACGGATGACGGGGGATGGTCGAGGGAGTGAGCGTGGGTATGCCTACCAGAGCCACCGGTCGAGGAACTCCGCCCAGATGAAGCCGAGGTATCCGTCGAAGGCGGACGGGTCGATCTCCTTCATCTCGGCCGCCAGTCTGCCGAGTTCGGCCATTGCCTGTTCTTCCCGTTCGGCGTCGTCGTTGAGAACCTCGGATTGACTCAGGTGCCGGCCGTAATGGTGGAGGCACTGGAGCCACAGGTCGATGGAGGAGTTGGCGAACCAGGTTTCGCCGTCGGGCAGGACGTAGTGGACGGTGCCGGTGACGGGCTCCACGCCGAACGCCCAGAGCAGGCCCGGGACCAGGTCCCCGTGATGGTTCTTGGTCAGTTGGTACAGCCGCCTGCCGTCACGCGTCAGGAGCGCGGGTTCCGCTTCCGGCTGGAAGGCCACGTCCTCGATGAGGTTCTCCGTCAGGGGGACGCTGGTGTTCACCAGCAGGGCTTTGTGCTCCTCGGGGATCTTCCAGCCCGCTACGGTGATGGGGTCGGCCCTTACGACGTTCTCGGCGCCCGCCCAATCGACGAGGTCGGCGTAGGTCGGCATGGCGAGGGCCCTCCCGTGGACGAAAGCGATCACCGGGGACTTTATCGACGGGGACTGACATCGGGTTCGGCTGTGCGGGGCACGTCTGGAGCGGCCGGTGCGGGGCAGTCCGGGGTAGTCGAACGTACGTTCGGTAGGCTCGTGTTGCCCGGATGCCCCGCTGTCCGAGAATCGAGTGATTCCATGAGCGACGACGTCCTCTCGGTCATTCCGACCGACCCGTACTGGCAGCCCGAACGGGCGGCGGCCGACCGTACCGCCGCGCTCGTGGCGGAGCTGGCTCCCGGGCTGCCCGAGGGAGTGGACGTCGAGACCGACGTCGATTGGTACGACACGCCCGCCGTTGTCGACTGCGGCCAGAATCTGTTGAGGATCGGGTGTCCGCGGTGCGACGCGTCGATCGACACCCAGTGGTGGGGTGACCTTCTCGAAGCCCACGGTGAGGATGGCTTCGAGACCCTCGCGATCGAGGTCCCCTGCTGTGGCGCCGCGACCTCGCTGGACGCGCTGGACTACGACTGGCCGTGCGGCTTCGCCCGCTTCGAGATCGCCGTCTGGAATCCCGAACGCCTCTGGTTCAGTGACGAAGAACTGACCGTATTCGAGGACGCTCTCAGGCACCCCGTACGGCAGATCAGGGCCCGTATCTGACCCATTCGTCACCCCGCCTCAGTGAATCTGTGTCGCTGCCCGAGGTCCCGAAGTGAGGCGGGCTCGGCGGGCGGTGCCAGTGATGGGCGGCCGTGCCGAACGACCATCCCTGCCCGGCAGGCACCCGACGCAGACGGCTACGGAGTCGATTCCAGGGTCACCGACTGGGACGCGAAGCCGTTGCGCTCGTAGAAGCGGATGGCCTCGGCGTTGCTCGCATAGGCCGTCACCTGTATCGATCCGGCGCCCGATTCCTTTGCCCAGGACCGGAATTCGTCCACCAGGCGTCCGCCGATGCGGTCGCGCCGGTATGCGGGGCGCACATACATGCTCACCAGTGTCGCCACCTTCACCGGTCTCATCGCGGACGGTTCCAGCAGCGTGCCCGTGAGATAGCCGACCACCTCGCCGTCGTCGCGATCGGCGACAAGGAGGAGTCGGTTCGGGTCGGTCAGGCCGGACGCGAAACGTTGTGGTCCGTGCTCGCGTGGCCAGTTGATGTCGACGTGCGGGTCGCGGGTACCGGCGTCCTCCGCGAAAAGTGCGCTGCTGCACGCGACAAGCCCCTCGATGTCGGCTTGTTCGGCCCTGCGGACGATCACCTCATGCCGTTCATCACTCATGGGTTGTGACACTGACGGCGGGTACTGACATGGCTGACTGCGTCCATGGGTGAGGGGAAGGGCCGCGAGGAAAGCGTCTCGACCGGTTCCCTCGGCGACAATGCGTCCATGCGCCGCATCCGAGCAGTCCGCATCGACGAACTGCCCCTCCTTCAGGACATCGAGCGCGCCGCCGGGCGGTGTTTCGCCGACATCGGCATGCCGGAGATCGCCGACGACGAGCCCCTTCCGCTTGCCGACCTCGCCCACTATCAGCAGGTCGGCCTGGCCTGGGTCGCGGTCGACGAGGTCGACAGACCGGTGGCGTACCTCATCGCGGAACACGTCGACGACAACCTGCACATCGAGCAGGTGTCGGTGCACCCGGACAGCGCGCGGCGCGGCATCGGACGGTCGCTGCTGGACCATGTCGGCCACCGGGCCGGGGCTGAGGGGATACCCGCTCTGACCCTCACCACCTTCGCCGACGTCCCCTGGAACGCGCCCTACTACGTGCGTTGTGGGTTCCAGTTCCTGGATGACAGTGCGCTCGGTCCCGGGCTCCAGGACATCCGCCGACGCGAGGCCGCCCACGGTCTGGAGCGGTGGCCGCGGGTCTGCATGCGCCGGCGTCTGTGACCTCCGGGTTCCTTACGCCTCTGCGGCGAACAGTTCTTCCGCGCTGGTGGCCGTGAGGGCCCGGTCGAACCAGGTGCCCAGCAGTTCCAGGTCGGTGCAGGCGTTGACGCGTTCGCGGGCGTCCTCGGGGATGTCGATGGCGCGGAGATCGAGGATGCGGAGGATGTCCTCGGCGCGGCCCTTGATCCGGGTTTCCTCGATGAGGGTGCCGCTGCCGGGGAAGCGGCTGGGGCGCAGGGTCATCAGGTGCCTCCAGAATGCGCGGCTCTGGGTGTCGCCCAGGCCGACCTCGGTGTATTCCGCCCAGTCCTGCGCGGTCTCGCCTCCGATGGTGGCGAGCGCCGTCGCCAGCGCCTCCAGTATCGCAGGGAGGGCGGGGTCGTTGGCGTGAGCGAGCGCGGAGAAGACGGCTAGGGCCAGGTCTTCGGCCGCCTCGTCCGGGTCGATGATCGTGGGGAGGTTCTCGGGGCCCAGGACCAGTGGGAAGACCGCGATGCTGGTGTGGGCGGGCAGGCCGATGCGGATGGGCTGCGCGGCCCAGGACGCCGTGGGCTTGTCCTGGCAGACGACGAGTAGGAGCGGCGGCAGCTTGTATTCGGCGTAGAGATACGCCAGGTAGTACGTCCAGCTGTTGAGCTTGTCCGGGTCCGGTCTGCCTTGCGCCTCCACGGCGAGTAGGTAGCTTCCGCTGTCCGCCGTGTCGACGCGCATCAGGGTGTCCACGCGGCGCGCCATGGGTTTGATCTCGGTGAGATCGGTGTCCAGGAGCTGGATCGTGGTGGGTTCGGGTAAGGCGATGCCCGCTTTCGGGAGGGCCCGGGCGAACAGGTCCGGGTCCTCCCTGAAGATCTGGTGCATCGCCTCATGCGCTGAGCTGACCATGTGACGGAATGTAGTGACGTGGATGCTTTCCGTCGGGCGGCTTGGGATCGGTTCAGCCGTTCGAGTGACTATGCCGCAGGTCTATGTCGCGAGCCGACGATGGTGAGGCGCGTCAGCGCGTCACCGGCAGAGCCGTCGCGAATCGGTGGCCGTCGGCGCGGGTCTGGACCGGGAAGTCGACCTTGAGGGCGCCCTCCTGGCCCTCGACGGTCAGGTGGGTGACCACCTTGAGGCCCAGGAAGGTCTTCTTGGGCGCGCTCGCGGTGACGTACGGGCGCGGGAGGTTCATCAGCAACTTGCCCGGCTTGCCGCCGCGGTTGCCGTCGAAGAACAGGATCCGCTGGTTCGTCAGGACGAGGTACATCGGGCGCGGGGTGACCGTCGCCATCACCGTTCCCGCGCTGAGTACGCCGACCACCGCCGCGGTGAGGGCCTGCTTGCGCACCGAGACCGTTCCGATGCCGGCCAGGCTCGTGAGCTCGACCTGCTCGCCCTGGAGCAGCAAGGGGGCCGAGACTTCGAGCAGTTGTCTGGCGCGACGGGCGTTGAGTGCCATGGGCGGGGCTCCTGGTGGCGGCGGTCTTCACCGTGACGGTGACAGCGGTGGCATGGATTGTTCCAAGCCAGAGGCAAGGCGAGAGGCCGCCTCCCACAAGGCGAACTCAAGTTCGAGTCATGGCCCGGTCAAGATCAGTCATCGAAGGGTCAAGTCAGTGCCCGTATGCACCGTTTGGGCCTTGTGTTCCCACAACCTCCCCACACCTGGGCGAAAACCGGCTCCAACCCGCCACTTACCATCCGCTCCATGTCGACCGACGCGTCCCTCCCACCCCCCGACTTCGAACTCGCCTCCGCCTTCCCCGAAGTCGGCTGGCTGCGGCAGGCCACCGCCGCGCGGGACTGGGCGGGAATCAGGAGGTACGCCGACGGACTGCCGCAGGGCACCGACCGGGCGTTCCTCGTCCGGGTCGTCGCCGAGGTGCCCGGCGTCGAGCACTTCCTGCGGGAACTCGTCGCCGCCGCCCCCGACGACGTACTGGCCCTCACCACGCTCGGGACCCGCGAGATCGAGATCGGCTGGGAGATCCGGAGCAGCGCGCGCGCCGAGCACGTCAGCCGGGAGCAGTTCCGGCAGTTGCACGAGCACCTGCGGCAGGCCGAGCGGCTGCTCATCCGGGCGACGGCCCTCGACCCGTCCCATGACGCGTCCTGGGCCGCGCGCCTGACCACGGCCATGGGACTGCAGCTCGGGCAGAACGAGGCGCGGCGGAGGTACGACCGACTGGCCGCGTACCACCCGCACCACTTGACCGGGCAGGCCCGGCTGCTCCAGCAACTGTGTCCCAAGTGGAGCGGGAGCTGGGAGGCGGCACACGGGTTCGCCCGCGAGTGCCTGCTCAACTCGCCCGAAGGGTCCCTCAGCGGTGGTCTGGTGGCGGAGGCGCACCTGGAGCGCTGGCTCGATCTTCCCTCCGCGGGGAGTGAGCGGACCGACTATCTGCGCCGGCCCCACGTCCACGCCGAACTCGTCGAGGCCGCCGAACGGTCCGTCCTGCACCCGTACTACCGACCCGCGTACGGGTGGGTCACCATCCAGGGCGTCTTCGCCGCGCTCTTCTCGCTGATCGGCGACACCGCACGCGCCGCCGCGCACTTCCGCGCCCTGGGCAACCTGGCCTCCGACTACCCGTGGAGTTACCTCGGCAAGCCCGCGGACGCGTACGTCAAACACCGTTCCGCCGCCCTCGGAAGAGGCTGAGCGGATGCCGAACAGGACAGGCAGAGGCAGACGATGAGCCAGGGCATCCATCACACCGAGGTCGACGGCATACCCACCCTCTTCGCGTACGCCACCGGGCCCATGCGTGCCGGACTGGTCTTCCGCGTCGGTGTCGCCGACGAGACGCTCGCCGGGGCCGGGATCACCCACCTGGTGGAGCACCTGGCGCTGCACCGCCAGAGCCTGGCCGACTACCACTTCAACGGCGCGACCAAGGCCGCGTTCACGCACTTCCACGTGGAGGGCGCCGAGCACGAGATCGTCGCCTACCTCGACGGCGTGTGCACCTCCCTCCTCGATCTGCCCATGGAGCGGCTGGAGACCGAGAAGGAGATCCTGCGCACCGAGGAGGCGAGCCGGGAGCCCGGACAACTGCCGTTGTGGCGGTACGGGGCCCAGGGGTACGGGCTGGTCAGCTATCCGGAGTGGGGCGTACGGGGGGTGCGGCCGGACGACGTACGGGAATGGGCCGGGACCTGGTTCACCCGGGACAACGCCGTGCTGTGGATCGCGGGGGAGCGGCTGCCGGCCGGGCTCTCGCTCAAACTGCCCGCCGGTCAGCGGCGCCCGATGCCCGCCGTCACCTCCGCCCTCCCCACCGCCCCCGCCTACTTCTCCGACGGCAAGGGCGGCGTCCTGCTCGACGCCGTCGTCACCGACACCACCGCCGCCCGGCTCTACGCCGGCGTCCTGGAACGCGAACTCTCCCGCTCCCTGCGCCAGGAGGGCGGCTACTCCTACACGGCGGCCGGCGACTACACCTCCCGCCGGGACGGTTTCGCGACCGTCACCGCCTTCGCGGACGCGCTGCCCGCCAAGCAGGACGCGGTCCTCGGCGGGTTCGTCGACGTGCTCGCGGGCCTCCAGGTGGGCCGGATCGCGCAGGCCGACCTGGAGGCCGTACGCGGGCGCAGCGACGCCACGCTGACCGCGCCCGACGCGGCCGTACGGCGGCTGCCGGGCGCGGCGGAGGAACTGCTCGCCCATCGTCCGCCGCGCGGGCTCGACGAACTGCGCGCCGAGCTGTGGGCGACGACACCGCAGCATGTGCACGCGGTGGCGCTGGAGGCCGCCGGGACGGCGTTGCTGCAGGCCCCCTCGGGGCACCGGGCCGACTGGGCCGGGTACACGGCGGCCCCGACCACGTCGTCGTACGCCGTCACGGGCACGCGGTTCGAGGCCGTACGCAAGGACGGGCCGGCCATGGTCGTCGGGGGCGAGGGGGTCAGCCTGACGGCGGGGGGCGAGGCGGCCACCGTGCTCTATCGCGCGTGCGCCGCCCTGCTCAGCTGGCCCGACGGCGGGCGCCGGCTCATCGGCACCGACGGGCTGTCCGTGGAGGTGGAGCCGGGGGAGTACGGGATCGACGCGCACACCATGGCGACCATCGACGCGGCGGTGCCTCCGAGTGCGGTGGTGCAGCTGCCGCCCCGGCAGCGGCAACAGCAGCAGCGGCGGCAGGGGGGTGCCGCTTCGGCGGGGCAGGCCGGAGGATCCGGTGCGGCTCAGCAGGTTCAGCGGAAGGCGTCGGCGCGGCGTACCGGCGGGCAGACGGCGATGCTCGTCATCTTCGGGCTCCTCGCGGGACTCTGGTCCCTCCTGGCCCTCTCGTACACCGTCTTCGGCGTCTCGGACCCGGAGACCAGTACCGGGGAATGGGCCGCCCTCACCGTCTTCCTGTGGGCCGTCGGGGCGCTGCTCGCCTGGCCGGCCGTCAGGGTGGTGCGAAGCACCCGGCGGGGGTGAACCGCCGGGTGCCTTGAGCGTGGATGAGGGTTCTCGGGTGACCTCGGCGCAGACGTGACCTCAGCGCAGATACGGGTTGCCCGGCGCCGGGCCCGGCATGGGCCCGGGCGTCCGCCCCGCGTGCGCCGTGGCGTACTTCGGCGTGCGCTTGTCGAACAGCGCGAACAGCAGCAGCCACACCGCCGTCGCCAGAGTGACGACGGCGACCGCGCCGAGGACGGGATCGCCCGCGTCCGACTGAACGGTCGCCCACGGCAGCGTCACCAGCTCGTACAGCAGGAACGCGGAGAAGGCGCCCCAGTCCGAGCCCCTGCCGCGGCGGATCGCCGCGTACAGGAACGGCACCCACACCAGCAGGCCCAGTGACGCGACCACCAGAACCGACCACGCGATCCGCTGGGCCCAGCCGGCTTCCAGGCGCTTGTCCACGCTCATGTCCCTCACACCCCCCGAGCACCCACGAGCGCCCTACGAGCCCCCCCGAGAGGTTTCTCGGGTCCCGAGAAACGTCTCGGGGGGCGTCATGTTCCCATCTGGCGGGTCACCCGCGCTGGTGTTCGCCCTTCAGGGACGTCACGATCTGCGTCGCCAGCTTCTTCGCCGTGGCGGCGCCGTTGTCGTGCCCGTCCGTGGACATGATGCTGACGACGTCGGTGCCCGCGCGCACGGCGATCAGAGTCGTGCCGTTCTGCCAGGCACTGTTGGTCAGGGTGATGGTGTACGCGGTGTCGCCCAGGCCGGGCGTGGTGGCGCCGGTGACCTTCACCTTGGTGTGCGTGTCGGAGTCGGTGAAGGTCGCGCACGTGGTGGCGATCTTCTCCAGGTCCGTCAGCACGGTCGTCGAGGTCGTGCCGCGGTAGGTGTCGATCTCCTGGGCGATGTCCTCGGAAGTGTTCTTGCTGACGTAGTCGTTCTGGGCGAAGGACACCCCCGAGTCGCCGGTGATCGCTATCCAGCTGGTGCCGCCCAGCAGGGAGCAGTCAGGCTTCGGCGCGGGGGAGGAGCTCGGGGCGGAGTACGTGGAGCCGGAGTCCCGCGCACCGCTGGGGTCGACCGCGAAACCGGTGGCGAAGAAGGACGCGGGTGCCAGCGCCTTCTTGAGCTGCGCGCCGGTCAGCAGACCGGCGTTGGGGTCCTTGGCCTGCTTCGTCTTGGCGGACGAGGGCTGAACGGCGGTTCCGGAGGAGCAGGCCGCCAGGGCGAGCGGGAGCACGGCTGCGGCGAGCAGGGCCTTGACCGTGCGAGAGGGGTGACGCATCGGGATGTCTGAGTCCTTCTTTGAGGAGTGGTGCTGTTGAGCCGAGCGGACTCTAAGGGTGCACAGACCATGCACAGGCATCCATGTGTCAAAGATCAGTAAAAGAGGGAGTCGACGGGCCCGGGGTTCCATGGACTCCCCATGTTTTGCCGTGGCTTGAGGGATTCTTGTGGCGATTGAGATGCGGGGTTTCCCGATCAAGGGGGTGGCGTCGGTTACGGTGCGATCCGTCCCGCGCGCCGGGGGCCGGTCACCCTCTCTCGTCGGTGAGCCGGGATGGGTGCCGACGGGGCCCAACTGTCTTGAAGTGTCTTGAAGTGTCTTGATTCGATCTATACGACCGCATGTCCTGCGCGTTCCGCGCGCCGTGACGTGCGCGTGTCATGAATGGGGTGGGGATGTCCAGCCATCGGATGTCTAAGAAGGGCCGTTACATCGCTTGGGCGACGGCAGGCGCGGCCGTGGTCGCCGGGGCCGGGATCGCGGCGCAGACGTCGATGGCGGCGACCACCTGGCCCGCCCAGCGGACGTTCACGGGCCGAGCCTTCGACACCTGCGCCGCACCCTCGCTGACGGCGATGAAGGCCTGGCACACCGGCTTCTACGGAGCCGCCGCCGTCTACATCGGCGGCAAGAACCGCGGCTGCAGCCAGCCCAACCTCACCGCGTCCTGGGTGAAGTCGGTCAGCACGCTGGGCTGGAAGCTCATCCCGCTGTACGTCGGCGCCCAGCCGTCCTGCCAGACGGGCTCCAACCCGGAGAAGCTCACCGCCACCAACGCCGCCTCGCTCGGCGCCACCGACGCCGCGGACGCGGTGGCCAAGGCGTCCGCGCTGGGCATGAAGGCGGGCAGCCCGATCTACCTGGACATGGAGTCGTACGACATCACGAACGCGGCGTGCAACAAGGCCACGCTGACGTACGTACGCGCCTTCGACAAGGCGCTGCACGCCAAGACGTACCGGACCGGGTTCTACGGCTTCACCAGCTCCAGCGCCAAGGCCATCGCGACCGCGACCGACAAGACGGACCTGCCGGGCAACCTCTGGTACGCGCTGTGGGACAAGGTCAACACGACGACCTCGGACTGGCCGTGGGGCTCCACCCAGTTCACCGGCCACAGCCGCGCCCACCAGTACATGGTCAACAGCAAGGAGACCATCGGCGGTTACACGATCACCGTGGACCGCGACGCCTGGGACGCGCCGGTCGCCATCACCGGCTGACGTTCGGACGCATCCCGAGATCGCCGGAGAACATCAACCGGAGAACAACCGGAGGAGGAGCGGGGCATGAGGGTCGAAAGGCTGCCGGCGGTCGTCGGACCGTCCGCCGTCCGTGCCGGGCTGGCGGCGCTTCCCGTCGTCAGCCTGGGGCTGTTGTGCCCTGTTCCGTCCCTCGTGATCGCCCTGCGGCGGGGCACCCGCGCGGACTGGGCGGTCTTCGGGGGGTTCTGCGCGGTGCTGGTGGCGTGGGTCATGCAGCTCTCGCTCACGCCCGAGACCACCCACGGCCTCGAGTTCGCGGACGACGTGCTCCTGATCCTGGTGTCGATGGTCGGCGCGGCGGTGCACGCCTGGACGGTCTGGCCCCGGCGCGTCGGGTACTAGCGGCGCACCGGCCGGACCGGCCGCACGGGTCGCACGAAAGCACGGAAGCACGGAAGAGCGAAGAAGCGGAAGTACGGGAACCACGTGGTCAAGCGGGTCAGGCAGGTGCCGCAGGCGCAGCGCGCGAAGGCGGCGCGCGACGCCACGCAGGAGTCGAGGCTCGGCGCCGGTGTGCGGGCGGTACTCCAGTGGCCGCGTGTACTGGGCGGCAGAGGGGTCGCGATGGTGGCGGGTGCCGTGATCGTCGCGGTCGCGGTCGCCGTCACCGGCTACTTCCTCTCCCGCACCGACACGAAGCGACAGGTGCCCGACACCCGGGCCCGCCACTACAAGGACGTCGACGCCTGCCTGCTGACCGGCAAGGACGGGATCACGGCCGGGACCACCGCGGCCGAGGTCTGGCAGGGCATGCAGGACGCGTCCCTCAAGACGCACGCGCGCGTGAGCTATGTCCCGGTGACCGGTGAACAGTCCGCGGCCAACGCGCGGCCCTACCTCAACGGCCTGCTCCAGCGGTCCTGCGACGTGGTCGTCGCGACCGGAAAACCCGAGGTCACGGCGGCCACGCAGACCGCCCCGCAGTATCAGAAGGTCGACTTCGTGCTGGTGGGGGACGCCGAGGCCGACTCCACGGGCGCCAAGAACATCACCGTGACGCGCGTCGGCGACGGACTGCGCGCCGAGGTCGCCGGGGTCGTCGAGCGTGAGGTCAAGACGCGCGGTTAGCCGGGGCCGGTACGAGCGGACGCGATCGGCCGTACGCCCCGATATGGCCGGTCGTGCGACCGGACTTGATCGGTCGCACGAGTTGATCTGAGCGGTCGTACGAACGCATGTGAACGGTCGTACGAGCGGACGGTGGCCGTCCCGCTCGTCACGTCGGCCGCGCCGGTGTCTGAAGTCTCCGCGAATCGTTGGTCGAATGGCTGGCCGAGAGCCGGGTCACTGCCTACCATCGATCACCGCAAGACTTTGTGCACCGTCGCACAATCTCCTCGGGAGGTTTCCTTGCACCGCCGCCGTCGCACCGCGTTCGTCCTCTCCGCCGCGATCGTCGCAGCGGCCCCCCTTCTCACGGCCTGCGGTGGCGAGGCGCACGCAGGCGCCGCGGCCGTCGTCGGTGGCCGGCGGATCACGGTCGCGCAGTTGGAGAGCCGGGTGAACGAGGTGCGCTCGGCACAGCGGGCCGCCGTCAAGGACGAGGCCCAGTACGAGCAGGTCGTCGCCAAGACCGGCAGCCTCAGCCGCGACACCCTGCACACCATGGTCCTCGACCAGGTTCTCGACCGGGCCGCCAAGGACGCGGGCGTCAGCGTCACCCGCGCGGACACCCAGCAGATGCGGGCGACGCTGGAGGGCCAGGCGGGCGGTGCGAAGGCACTGGAGACGGCCTGGCTGCAGCAGTACGGGGTGGCGCCCCGGCGTCTCGACGACAACCTCCGTACCGAGATCGAGGCCCAGAAGCTCGCCGCCGCGCTCGGTGCCGACATGAACACCACCGACGGCAAGGCCATGTTCTGGAAGGCCATGTCCGACGCGTCCAAGAAGCTGAACGTCGATCTGAACCCGCGCTACGGCGCCTGGGACGTCCAGAAGAGCAGCCGCGTCGATGTGAAGACGCCCTGGCTGCGGGAGGTCACGTCGACGGGGACGCAGCAGACGGCGTAGTAGGTCGGCGGGTCAGTAGGTCAGTAGGTCGGTGAGGGTCCCGTAGGTCATGGGGCAACGCCGGGTACTGGCCTGGGGACGAGGCTGTGGATAAACGGCTCGGCCGCCTCCCGGCCTGTGGATAACTCCTGGGGGCGTCGGTGGCGTGGGTTACGTTCGTGGGGTGAACGCAACCAGCTCCGACGCCACCGCCCAGGTTCCCGACCCCGGCCGTATCGTCCTGCTCACCACCAGCCACCGCGTCGCCCCCGGGCTGCTGTCCTGGCCCGCCTGGCAGGTGCTGCGCGCCGCAGACCAGGTGCTGTGCGCGGACGGCGCACATCCGCAGCTGCCGTATCTGCGTGAGGCGGGCATCAGCGTCGACGAGGCTTCCCCCGATGCCCAGGACCTGGTGGACGCCTGCGCCGGTGGCCGCACGGTGGTCGTCGTCGCCACCGGGGAGGGCGAGCCGCGCCTCACCGACGGCCTGGCCCGCCTCGCCGGCTCCGGCCGCATACAGATGCCCGACCTGGAGCTGCTCCCGGCCTCGTACGACCTGCCGGGCGCCCGCCTCCTCGACCTCGTCCAGGTCATGGACCGCATCCGCGTCGAGTGCCCGTGGTCGTCCCAGCAGACCCACAAGGGCCTCGCGAAATACGGGATCGAGGAGGCGTACGAGCTCGTCGAGGCGATCGAGGAGGGCGACCGGGACGAGCTCAGGGAAGAGCTCGGCGACGTGCTGCTCCAGGTCGTCTTCCACGCCAGGATCGCGGAGGAGGACGCCGAGGCCCCCTTCTCCATCGACGACGTGGCCGGCGGCATCGTCGCCAAGCTGATCCACCGCCACCCGCACGTGTTCGGCGACGAGACGGCCACGACCCCCGAGGAGGTCAAGGAGCACTGGCTGCGCACCAAGGCCGAGGAGAAGCGGCGGACGTCCGTGACGGAGGGGATACCGCTGGGCCAGCCGGGCCTGGCCCTTGCGGCGAAGCTGGCATCGCGCGTGCGCACGGCGGGACTTGAGGTCGAACTCCCCCGAGGCGAAGGCGTCGGCTACGAGCTGCTGGCCATGGCCGCCCACGCGGAGGCCGAGGGAGTGGACCCGGAGGCGGCCCTGCGCGCGGCGGCGCGGGCCTACCGGGACGCGATCCGGGCGACGGAGACGGGCTGAGGGCCGGCGGCTGGGGCCGGGAGGACGAGGGGCGGGGCTGGGGGCCGCCGGGCGTGGAGGCTCACCACCCACCGGCATCGGGCACGGGGGAGGTGGGAGGTCTGGCAACAGGGCTACGTGTGGGGGGCGCGGCTTGTCGGGTTGTGCCAGTTGGGGTGGGGGCGGTCCAGGAGCCACTCCGCGGGGCCCAGCGGGCGGGGGCGGCCGGGGTCGGCGGGTGGGAGGAGGTCGTGGACGATCTGTTCCGGCGGGGTGCCGAGGGCGGGAAGGGCCTCGGCGATCTCCTCGACGAGCTGGGGCGGCCCGGCGAGATAGACGTCGTGGCGGGCCCAGCCGGCGCGGTTGCCCAGCGCGGTCAGCAGTCGCTCGGTGGCCTGGGCCTTGGGGCGGCCGGGTGCGGGGGTGATGAAGGTGACGCCGAGGCGGGGTAACCGGGACTGGAGTCGTTCCACGGCCGACCGGTCGTAGAGGTACGAGGTGTCGCGGGCCACGAGGAACAGCCGGGCCTCGTGCGTGGCGTCGAGTTGCTGGAGCAGCGCCTTGACGGGGGCCCATCCGGTGCCGGCCGCGATGAAGGTCAGCGGCCGTTCCACCGGCGCCCGCAGGGTCAGGGCGCCGCCGGGTGCGCCGAGCCGCAGGACATCGCCCTCCCGGGTCTGCCGGACCAGGGCGGTGGACAGCACCCCGTCCTCCACGCGGCTGACGTGCAGGTCGACGGTGTGGTCGGCGCGGGGCGCGTTGCCGAGCGAGTACGGGCGCCAGATGCCCGGCAGATGGGGGACGCTGACGCTGACGTACTGGCCGGGGGAGTAGCGCAGCCGCTGGTGCGGGCGGAGGGTCAGTACGACGAGGTCGTCGCCGTGCCGGGTCCGGGACACGACCTCGGCGTCCCACCAGGGCGGTTCACCCTCGTGCTGTGCCTCCCACGCGCCCTGGAGCATGACGTTCGTGATCGCCCCGTACGCCTCGGCCCAGGCCTTCTCCGCCTCCGCGCTCCAGGCCGACCCCGCGACGGCGGCGAACGCGGCGATCAGGCTCGCCCCCACGGCGGCGTAGTGCTCCGGCTCGGCCAGGTACTTCCGGTGGTCCCGTCCCAGCTCCCGCAGGTACCCCGGCAGCGTCGGATCCTCCAGCCGTTCCATCACATATGTGAGTGCCGCGAACAACCGGTCCCGCTGTCGCTCCATGTCCTCCGGGAAGTCCAGGGGGAAGAGCCCGCGGACGTCCGGGTTGTGCCGGAAGAGATGCGAGTAGAAGTACTTGACCGCGAACTCGGCTCGTCTCTCGACGACCGCGAAGCTGGATCTGAGTATTTCGGGGTCCACGGCGCGAATTTAGGGAGGAGGCGAGCCGTGGAGTCAAACAGCAGCCGATTTCGGGATGGTCATGGATGAATCGGGCGCGGTCTGCGCCGCCCCCACACGCATACCGCCCCCGCCCCGCTCCCCCTCCCTCCGGATACCGTCAGGGAGTGACCGATCAGCCGCCGCCGTTCAGCCCCGCCCCGGAACTCTTCACCTGGGAGTTCGCCAGCGACCCCTACCCCGCGTACGCCTGGCTGCGGGAGCACGCCCCCGTGCACAGGACGCGGCTGCCGAGTGGGGTGGAGGCCTGGCTGGTGACGCGGTACGCGGACGCCAAGCAGGCGCTCGCCGACGCGCGGCTCAGCAAGAATCCGGCGCACCACGACGAACCCGCCCACGCGAAAGGGAAGACGGGTATTCCGGGGGAGCGCAAGGCCGAGTTGATGACGCATCTGCTGAACATCGACCCGCCGGACCACACCCGGCTGCGGCGGCTGGTCTCGAAGGCGTTCACACCGCGACGGGTGGCCGAGTTCGCGCCGCGCGTGCAGGAGCTCACCGATCAACTGATCGACCAGTTCGCGGCGAAGGGTTCCGCGGATCTGATCCACGAGTTCGCGTTCCCGCTTCCCATTTACGCCATCTGCGACCTGCTGGGCGTGCCCCGCGAGGACCAGGACGACTTCCGGGACTGGGCGGGGATGATGATCCGGCACGGCGGCGGACCGCGGGGCGGGGTCGCGCGGTCGGTCAAGAAGATGCGCGGGTATCTGCTCGAGCTCATTCACAAGAAGCGGGAAGGCCTTCCCGACACGCCCGCGCCCGGTGAGGACCTCATCTCCGGTCTCATCCGCGCGTCCGACCACGGCGAGCACCTCACGGAGAACGAGGCCGCCGCCATGGCCTTCATCCTGCTCTTCGCCGGGTTCGAGACGACCGTCAATCTCATCGGCAACGGCACGTACGCCCTCCTCACCCACCCCGAGCAGCGCGCGCGCCTCCAGAAGTCCCTCGCCGCCCGCGAACGCGAACTCCTCGAGACCGGCGTCGAGGAACTCCTCCGATACGACGGGCCCGTGGAACTGGCCACGTGGCGGTTCGCGACCGAGGCCGTGTGCATCGGCGGTCAAGGCATCGCGCCCGGCGACCCCGTCCTCGTGGTCCTCGCGGCTGCGGACCGTGACCCCGCGCGGTTCGAACGGCCGGACACGCTCGACCTCTCCCGCCGTGACAACCAACACCTCGGCTACGGCCACGGCCTTCACTACTGTCTCGGCGCCCCGCTCGCCCGCCTGGAGGGTCAGACCGCGCTCGCCACCCTCCTCACCCGTCTCCCCGACCTCCAACTCGCGGGGGATTCGGCCGATTTGCGCTGGCGCGGCGGGCTCATTATGCGTGGATTGCGCACGCTTCCAGTGGAGTTCACGCCTCCGGTACCGGTCTCGCGATAGCGGGCGACCATACACCTAAGGGTGCTCAAACCTGACGCGCATTCAACTCTGTGATCTTCACGTGATCTACGCTGCATCGACTTGTGACAAGTGTTCGGGTGCGGATACGTTCACTCGTCAACGCGACTCACACGTCGCGTAGTCACCTGCTGTCACGTGAAAGGCTTCCGCATGCTCTCCGGGAACGGCCGCCATCGTCGCCCCCGTCAGGCCCCGGCCCTCATCGTCGCGGCAGGGGTGACCGGATCCGCCATCGCGATCCCGTTGCTCGGTGCCACCAGCGCGAGCGCGGCCGACGGCACCACGTGGGACCGGGTCGCCGAGTGCGAGAGCGCCGGCCAGTGGAGTGCCGACAGCGGCAACGGGTATTACGGCGGGCTCCAGATCAGCCAGGCGGACTGGGAGAAGTACGGCGGCCTCGCCTACGCGTCGAGCGCCGACGAGGCCAGCCGCTCACAGCAGATAGCCATCGCCGAGAAGCTCCTCGACGACCAGGGCCTCACCGCCTGGCCGACCTGCGGACCGCTCTCCGGGCTGAGCAAGCACTCGGGCGACATCCTGGTCGACACGGGCGTGGCGAACGACTCGTCCAGTACATCGGATTCATCTGGTTCATCCGATTCATCCAGTTCGTCCGCGACTTCGACTCCGTCCGGCTCTTCCGGCTCGAAGTCCGATTCGTCTTCGTCCGGTTCGTCCTCGAAGGCGTCCGAGAACACGACGAAGGCCGACACCGGCGGCGACGCCCAGGGGGCGGACGGCTCCGACACGGAAACGGCGAAGAGTGACGACTCGGGCAACTCCGGCCAGGGCGACGACTCTTCCGGTACGTCCGAGAACGCGACGACCGGTGCGGGGCGCCACCGTGGCGGCACCGCGGACGAGAACACCACCGACAGTGCCGTGGACGGCCGTAGCGACGACTCCTCCGGGCGGCACGCCTCGCGCGGCGCCGGCGCCTCCCGCGACGCCGTCGACGGCTCCTACGTCGTGCGCGTCGGAGACAATCTCTGGACCATCGCGGACGCCCTTGACCTCAAAGGCGGATGGGCCGAGCTGTACGACGCGAACAAGAAGACGGTCGGCGTCGACCCGAACCTCATCCTCCCCGGTCAGAGCCTTGCAGTTGGTGCCGAATCGGGCGAAAAGTAGGGGCAGTTCGCGTCACGGTTCGCTGTGTAATGTCCGGTTTGGCGCGAGTGAGAGATGGATCTCAAAGGCCCTGATCGTCTTTGGAATTCAGCCGATCGACTGCTTACGGTCGTCACCGCTCGCCACAGCGGGCCCCGACGGTCGTCAACGCCGAATCCTGCCAACGGCCGTACGGGAACAGTCGACGCGTCAGCGCCGTAGGCAGGAGCGGGGGACCCAAGGTATGCGCCGCGCCCGGTAGTTGACCGGGAGCGGCTTGGGGTGAAGCCGAGCGCTCAGCGCGCACGGCCGGGCACTCACCCGCCCGAACCCGACAGCTCACCTCGCAGGCGTCGGTGAGGGGATCTCTCCATGCTGTTTTCCGGCAAGGGCAAGCACCGCCGTCCGTCCAAGGCCACTCGTGTCGCCACGCTCGCCGGTGTCACCGGTGTCGCCATCGCCGCTCCGCTGATGGCGGCCGGCAACGCCTCCGCCGCCACCGCCTCCCAGTGGGACGCCGTCGCCCAGTGCGAGTCCGGCGGGAACTGGTCCATCAACACCGGCAACGGCTACTACGGCGGTCTGCAGTTCTCGGCCTCCACCTGGGCCGCGTACGGCGGCACCGCGTACGCCGCGACCGCCAACCAGGCCTCCAAGTCCCAGCAGATCACCGTCGGCGAGAAGGTCCTCGCTGCGCAGGGCAAGGGCGCCTGGCCGACCTGTGGCACGGGCCTGTCGAGCGCTGCGTACACCGGCGGCGCGAGCGCCCCGTCGACCTCGTCCTCCTCGAACGGCTCCTCGTCGAACAGCTCGCCGAGCACCAGCAACACCACCCGCTCGACGGACACCGCGGCCTCCCGTTCGGCGTCGCGCCCGGCCGCCGAGAAGACCGTCTCCACCCCGACCGGCAAGAAGGTCAAGAAGGGCGACGGCGAGTACAAGGTCGTCAAGGGTGACAGCCTCAGCTCGATCGCCGAGAAGAAGAAGGTCAAGGGCGGCTGGCAGCAGCTGTTCAAGCTGAACAAGGACATCGTCGACGATGCCGACTTCATCTACCCGGGTCAGCGGCTGCACCTCAGCTGATGATCGGCAGCTTCACCTCAGCTGAATGACAGCTCCCGCATAAAAGGGGTCTCCACACTGGAGACCCCGGTGAGGGCCACCCCCGTCCCCACGGGCCCCCCGCTCCGGTGCGTGTTCCCCCGTACGCGCCGGAGCGGGGTTTTTCGTGTCCAGCACTTCGCACCGAGCATTTCGTACCCGGATTTCCGTACCCGTTTTTGTTCCGTTCTGGAACAATGTGTACGTTCAGTTCTGCCCAAGGGGTGGGCGACCGGCTGGCCGATCCCCCCGGGGCGGTTAGGCTCATGTCGCGAAGCCATCACAGGCTCCGCGTACCCGCGTCACATCCCAGAAGGAGATGCTCGTGCCGTCCATCGACGTCGTCGTAGCCCGGGAAATCCTGGACTCCCGAGGCAACCCCACGGTCGAGGTCGAGGTCGGCCTCGACGACGGCAGCACGGGTCGTGCCGCCGTTCCGTCCGGCGCGTCCACCGGCGCCTTCGAGGCCATCGAGCTCCGTGACGGTGACCCCAACCGTTACGGCGGCAAGGGTGTCGAGAAGGCCGTCCTTGCCGTCATCGAGCAGATCGGCCCGGAGCTCGTCGGTTACGACGCCACCGAGCAGCGCCTGATCGACCAGGCGATGTTCGACCTGGACGCCACCGACAACAAGGGCTCGCTCGGCGCCAACGCCATCCTCGGCGTCTCGCTCGCCGTCGCGCACGCCGCCTCCGAGGCGTCCGACCTCCCCCTCTTCCGCTACCTGGGCGGACCGAACGCGCACCTGCTGCCCGTTCCGATGATGAACATCCTGAACGGCGGCTCGCACGCCGACTCCAACGTGGACATCCAGGAGTTCATGATCGCTCCGATCGGCGCGGAGTCCTTCTCCGAGGCCCTGCGCTGGGGCGCCGAGGTCTACCACACCCTCAAGAAGGTGCTGAAGACCAAGGGCCTGTCCACCGGCCTGGGCGACGAGGGCGGCTTCGCCCCGAACCTGGAGTCGAACCGCGCCGCGCTCGACCTCATCCTCGAGGCCATCAAGCAGGCCGGCTACATCCCCGGCGAGCAGATCGCGCTCGCGCTCGACGTCGCCGCGTCCGAGTTCTACAAGGACGGCAAGTACGAGTTCGAGGGCAAGTCCCGCTCGGCCGCCGAGATGACCGAGTACTACGAGGAGCTCGTCTCCGCGTACCCGCTGGTCTCCATCGAGGACCCGCTGTACGAGGACGACTGGGCCGGCTGGAACGTCATCACCGAGAAGCTGGGCGACAAGGTCCAGATCGTCGGCGACGACCTCTTCGTCACCAACCCGGAGCGCCTGGCCCGTGGCATCGAGGAGGGCTCCGCGAACGCCCTGCTCGTCAAGGTCAACCAGATCGGCTCGCTGACCGAGACCCTGGACGCCGTCGAGATGGCCCAGCGCAACGGCTTCAAGTGCATGATGTCGCACCGCTCCGGCGAGACCGAGGACGTCACCATCGCCGACCTCGCCGTCGCGGTGAACTGCGGCCAGATCAAGACCGGCGCCCCGGCCCGCTCGGACCGCGTCGCCAAGTACAACCAGCTGCTGCGCATCGAGGAGATCCTCGACGACGCCGCGGTGTACGCCGGCCGCAGCGCGTTCCCCCGCTTCAAGGGCTGACACCCGCGGAGGGTCAAGCCTTAGCCAGTCGTACGTACGTCCCCGTACCCGGTCCCGTACCGTGTCCGGGGACGTACGCGCGTGTGAACGGGAGGCGGGACATGGCCGTGAAGGACCGGGACCGGTTCTCCACCGCGACCAGGCTGAAGCTGCTCGGCGAGCAGACGGCGGCCCGGGTCTACCGCTCGCAGACCAAGCGCCAGGCCCGCCGCTCACGCCTGACCGGCCGCGCCGCGCTGCTGGCTCTCGTACTCTGTTCTCTGATCGTGGCCCTCGCGTACCCGATAAGGCAGTACGTGTCCCAGCGCGCCGAGATCGCCGATCTGGAGCGACAGCAGGAGCAGGCCCGCGCCCGGGTCGAACAGCTGCGTGACCTCAAGGCGCGTTGGCAGGACGACGCGTACGCGAAGCAGCAGATCCGGGAACGGCTGCACTATGTGATGCCGGGCGAGACCGGATACGTCGTGATCGACCCGGACGCGGCGAAGCAGTCGCGTACGGATCTGGGGGTGGCAGCCCGCCCCTGGTACGCCAACGTCTGGGACGGCGTCGACAAGTCGGACCAGTCCGACCGGTGACCTGACGACCGGTGACCTGACGACCGGTGAATTGAAGAAGAAAGAGACTTGAGCACAGGCATGGAAACGCCCCCGCCGCCCACCCCGCGCACCGAGCCGACCGACGCGGACGTCGAGGCCTTCAAGCAACAGCTCGGCCGGCCGCCGCGCGGCCTGCGGGCGATCGCGCACCGCTGTCCCTGCGGTCAGCCGGACGTGGTGGAGACGGCGCCCCGGCTGCCGGACGGTACGCCGTTCCCGACGACGTACTACCTCACGTGTCCGCGCGCGGCCTCCGCGATCGGCACGCTGGAGGCCAACGGTGTCATGAAGGAGATGACGGACCGGCTGGCGACCGATCCCGAGCTGGCCGCCGCGTACCGGACCGCCCACGAGGACTACATCGCGCGGCGCGACGCCATCGAGGTGTTGGCGGGCTTTCCGAGCGCCGGTGGGATGCCGGACCGGGTGAAGTGTCTGCATGTGCTGGTGGCGCACTCGCTGGCCGCGGGGCCGGGGGTGAATCCGCTGGGCGACGAGGCGATTGCGATGCTGCCGGAGTGGTGGCGCAAGGGTGCGTGCGTGGTGGCGGCGGAGCCGCCGTCCGAGGGGGAGTGAAGGGGCTGCGTCCCCTCCTCCCGGTGCGTGTGCCGTCTGCGGGGCGGTGGGGGTTGAGCGCGCCGTTCCCCGCGCCCCTCAGGGCGGGGCTTCGCCCCGAGACCCCGCCTGCGCCGAGTGCCTTGGCCGCGGGTGGGTGGGGGTTGAGCGCGCAGTTCCCCGCGCCCCTGAAGGGCCGGGGCTTCGCCCCGGGTCCACGGCCCCGGTCGCGCGTCGTTGTAACGAATTCACGAGCAGGAGACAACAACCGATGACCAGGGTCGCCGCCATCGACTGCGGTACGAATTCGATCCGCCTCCTCGTCGCCGACGCGAACCCGGTGACGGGGGAACTCGTCGATCTGGACCGCCGGATGACGATCGTCCGGCTCGGCCAGGGCGTCGACCGCACCGGACGCCTCGCCCCCGAGGCCCTGGAGCGCACCTTCGCGGCCTGCCGCGAGTACGCGGCGATCATCAAGCGGCACGGCGCGGAGCGACTGCGCTTCGTGGCGACCTCCGCCTCCCGCGACGCGGAGAACCGGGACGAGTTCGTACGCGGCGTGCTGGACATCCTGGGCGTCGAGCCCGAGGTCATCACCGGCGACGAGGAGGCCGAGTTCTCCTTCACCGGCGCGACCAAGGAACTGACGGGCCGCGACGACCTCGCCAGGCCCTACCTGGTCGTGGACATCGGCGGCGGGTCCACCGAACTGGTCGTCGGTGACGACCACGTGCGCGCCGCCCGCTCCGTGGACATCGGCTGCGTACGGATGACCGAGCGGCACCTCGTGCACGACGGGATCGTCAGCGACCCGCCGACCCCCGCCGAGATCGAGGCCATCCGCGCCGACATCGAGGCGGCCCTCGACCTCGCCGAGCGGACGGTCCCGTTGCGTGAGGCCCACACGCTCGTCGGCCTCGCGGGTTCGGTCACCACGGTCGCGGCCGTCGCGCTGGACCTCCCCGCCTACGATTCGGCCGCCATCCACCACTCCCGGATCCCGTACGAGAAGGTCCGCGAGATCACCGAGCGGCTGCTGGTCTCCACCCACGCCGAGCGCGCCGCGATCCCTTCCATGCACCCGGGACGCGTCGACGTCATCGCCGCCGGCGCCCTCGTCCTGCTCGCGATCATGGAGCGGATCGGTGCGACGGAGGTCGTGGTGAGCGAGCACGACATCCTGGACGGGATCGCGTGGTCCATCGCGTGAGGGGCTGACCGGACCGGGCCGAGGGGTGCCGTTTCCGAGTGTGGCTCTTGAGATGAGGGAGCCTTTGCTACCTGCCGGTAGCCTCCCTTGAGCAGGTCGGATAACGTATGAGCGCGCCCAGGGGGCCATTCGGGCCTTCTCGGCGACACGCCGCCGGAAAACTTCGTGAAGTTCTTCACAAGGAATTCGGGCCAGTGGGGGGACGATGAGCCCCCTTGAGTGCTCTTAGGGGGCTCACCAGGCTCGGGAGGGTGCTCAACGGAGTGTTCCGGGAGTGTTTCCGGTGGGTGAAGTGGAGGGGTGGTTCGACCGGTTCGGACACCCGGAGCGGCAGCTCACGCGGTGTTGACAACGGTCACCACTACACGGTGGTTCCCCCTCGCCGCCATGACCTGGGTCACGTGAGCGGCGCAGTGTAGCAGAGGCCCCACCCAAGCTTGTGAAGGGGCGCACGAGCGACCCTCCAGGGGCGGGTGGATACTCGATGGCATGAGCACCACGGAGCGTCCCAGGATCCTCGTAGTAGGCGGTGGGTACGTAGGCCTGTACGCAGCTCGGCGCATTCTCAAGAAGATGCGCTACGGCGAGGCGACCGTCACGGTCGTCGACCCCCGGTCGTACATGACCTACCAGCCCTTCCTCCCCGAAGCCGCCGCCGGCAGCATCTCCCCTCGGCATGTCGTCGTCCCGTTGCGACGCGTCCTGCCCAAGGCGGAGGTCCTCACCGGCCGGGTCACCACCATCGACCAGGACCGCAAGGTCGCCACGATCGCCCCCCTCGTGGGCGAGGCGTACGAGCTGCCTTTCGACTACCTCGTCATCGCGATGGGCGCGGTCTCCCGCACCTTCCCGATCCCCGGCCTCGCCGAACAGGGCATCGGTATGAAGGGCATCGAGGAGTCCATCGGCCTGCGCAACCACGTCCTCGAGCAGCTCGACAAGGCTGACTCGACCACGGACGAGGACATCCGCCGCAAGGCGCTCACCTTCGTCTTCGTGGGTGGTGGCTTCGCGGGTGCGGAGACCATCGGCGAGGTCGAGGACATGGCCCGCGACGCGTCGAAGTACTACACCAACGTGTCCCGCGAGGACATGCGCTTCATCCTCGTCGACGCCGCGGACAAGATCCTTCCCGAGGTCGGCCCCAAGCTCGGCCAGTACGGCAAGGAGCACCTGGAGAGCCGTGGCGTGGAGATCTACCTCTCCACCTCCATGGACTCCTGCGTCGACGGCCACGTCGTGCTGAAGAACGGCCTCGAGGTCGACTCCAACACCATCGTGTGGACGGCCGGCGTCAAGCCGAACCCCGTCCTCTCCCGCTTCGGTCTGCCGCTCGGCCCGCGTGGTCACGTGGACACCCAGACCACCCTCCAGGTGCAGGGCACGGACTACATCTGGGCCGCCGGCGACAACGCCCAGGTGCCGGACGTCGCCGCGCGCAAGGCCGGGGTCGAGAACGCTTGGTGCCCGCCGAACGCGCAGCACGCGCTCCGTCAGGCCAAGGTGCTCGGCGACAACGTGGTCTCCGGTATGCGGGGCTTCCCGCAGAAGGAGTACTCGCACGCCAACAAGGGCGCTGTCGCGGGTCTCGGCCTGCACAAGGGCGTCGCCATGATCGTCATGGGCAAGATGAAGATCAAGGTCAAGGGTCGCCTGGCCTGGTACATGCACCGTGGCTACCACGGGCTGGCGATGCCGACGTGGAACCGTAAGATCCGCGTCTTCGCCGACTGGACGCTCGCGATGTTCCTCAAGCGTGAGGTCGTCTCGCTCGGTGCGATCGAGACGCCTCGTGAGGAGTTCTACGAGGCTGCGAAGCCGGCTCCGGCTGCCGCCGCGGCTCCGGCCGTCGCCAAGACCGAGGAGAAGGCCAAGGCCTCCTGACCTCCGGTCACCTGTTCGTCCCTGAGGGACCTTCCGCCATCCGTGGTGCGGGAGGTCCCTTCGGCATTGTTCGGCCGCGGGCCGGTGGGGGCTGGTCGCGCCCACGCGGCGGAGGCGCACAATGTCACGGCCCGCGCCCCTGAAAGCCTCGGGGCGCCCGGCTTTCCGGGGCGCGCGCCCCTCTCACCCCCTCGAAAGAGCATGGCGGGTACAAGTATTTTGCTCAGCTGTAACGCGGAAGGGGGACTGCGCGCGAGGCCGGTTGGTGTTTACGTGGTGTTGGAGCGTTCGGGAGTTTTGTCTCGGAGGTGTACGCCATGCAGGACGCCGCGCTGCGGCTGAAGAGCCTTGTCGAACAGTTGGTGGGGGCCCCGCTCCCGATGCGCATCCGCGCCTGGGACGGCTCGGAAGCCGGCCCTCCCGGCGCCCCCGCCGTTGTCGTGCGCAACCGGCGCGCCCTGCGCCGGCTGCTGTGGAAACCGGGTGAGGTGGGGCTCGCCCGGGCCTGGGTCGCCGGGGACCTGGGGGTGGAGGGCGACCTCTACACCGCGCTCGACCTGCTGTCGGGGCTCGTCTGGGACCGGGGCGAGGACGCGCGGGGCCTCGCGGAGGCCCTGCGCGATCCGGAGGTACGGGCCGCCGTCCGCGGACTGGTGAAGATGGGCGGCCTCCCGTTGCCGCCCAGCCCGCCCCAGGAAGAGATGCGCAGGCGCCGCCGCCGCCTCCACACCAAGCGCAGCGACCAGCGCGCCATCAGCCACCACTACGACGTGGGCAACGACTTCTACGAGATCGTCCTCGGGCCCTCGATGGTCTACTCGTGCGCCTACTGGGAGGACGGCGGCACCCTCGAGGACGCCCAGCGCGACAAGCTGGAACTCATCGCGCAGAAACTCGATCTGAGACCGGGTCAGCGGCTCCTCGACGTCGGCTGCGGCTGGGGCTCGATGGCGATCCACGCCGCCCGCGAGCACGGCGTGAGCGTCGTCGGGGTCACGCTCTCGCACGAGCAGGCCGCGTACGCCCGTAAACGGGTCGCGGACGAGGGACTGACCGACCGGGTGGAGATCCGGGTGCAGGACTACCGGGACGTCGCCGACGGGCCGTACGACGCGATCTCCTCCATCGGCATGGCCGAACACGTGGGCGCCGAGCGCTATCTGGAGTACGCCGAGGTGCTGTACCGCCTCCTCAAGCCGGGCGGGCGGTTGCTCAACCACCAGATCGCACGGCCGCCCCGGCGGGACGAATCGGCGTACGACGTCGACGAGTTCATCGACGCCTACGTCTTCCCGGACGGCGAGCTCGCGCCCATCGGCACGACCGTCACCCAGCTGGAACGCGCCGGGTTCGAGGTCCGCGACGTCGAGTCGATCCGCGAGCACTACGCCCTCACGCTCCGCCGCTGGGTCACCAACCTGGAGGCGCAGTGGACGCGGGCCGTGGCGCTCACCGGTCCGGGCCGCGCCCGTGTCTGGCGTCTGTACATGGCGGCCTCCGCGGTCGCCTTCGAGCGCAACCGCATCGGCGTCAACCAGGTACTGGCGATCAGGACCCCCGAGCCCTCCGGTGCCTCCGGAATGCCCCTGCGGGCCAGAACCTGGAACCCGACCCAGTGACAGTGGCCCGCCGACGACCGGGGCCCCGTTCCGATCCGGAACGGGGCCCCGACGTTCGTAACCGGTTCTCCGCTACTCCGACTTGATCGCCGACAGCATGTTCAGGCGGGACGCCCGGCGGGCCGGCCACAGCGCGGCCAGCACGCCGACCGTCCCCGCGAGGAGCAGGAAGAGAGCCATCCGGTCCCAGGGCAGGACCAGTTCGTACGTCGACATCTTGCTGCCGACGAGCTCGCCGGCCGCCCAGCCGAAGAACACGCCCAGGCCGATGCCGAGCACGCCGCCGAAGAGCGAGATGACCAGGGACTCCAGGCGGACCATCCGCTTGATGCCCTTGCGGTCGAGGCCGATCGCGCGGAGCATCCCGATCTCCTGGGAGCGCTCGAAGACCGACATGGCCAGGGTGTTGATGACACCGAGGACGGCGACGATGACCGCCATGGCGAGCAGGCCGTAGAGCATGTTCAGGAGCAGGGTGAACATCTGCGCGATGCCGTTGGAGATGTCCTTCTTGTCCTGGACCTGGACGGCCGGGTTGTTGCCGAGGGCCTTCTCCAGCTTGTTCTTGGTCGCGTCGGACGTGCCGCCGGCCGTCTTCAGCATGACCTGCATGTCGGCGACGTCCGTCAGGTGCGGGGCGAGCGTCGCGTTGTCGACCATGATGCCGTTGATCATCAGGTTGCCGTGGTAGATCCCGGCGACGGTGAGGCGCTGCTTCTTGCCGTCCTCGTAGGAGACCGTGAGGTCCGAACCGGCCTTCCAGCCGTGCGACTTGGCGGTGTCGTCGTCCACGACGACCTGCGTGCCGCCGACCTTGAAGGCGCCCTCGTCGAGCGTGAGGTCGGTGAGCTTGGAGATGGACTCGCCGTTCACGCCCGCCAGCAACTCGGACGTGCCGTCGATGCGCGAGGGGGAGGTGCGCAGGGGGCTGGTGTCGGTGACGCCGTCGAGGTCGGCGAGGGTCTTCGCGACGTTCGGGGAGAGGGGGACGCCGTTCGCCATCGACACGACGTAGTCCGCCTTGATCGCGGAGCTGGCCATCTTGTCGATCGACTTCTGCAGGCTGCCCGCCATCACCGTCATACCGGTGATCAGGGTGAGCCCGATCATCAGGGCGGAGGCGGTGGCGGCCGTACGGCGGGGGTTGCGCACCGAGTTCTGGCGGGCGAGCTTGCCGGAGACCCCGAAGACACGGAGCACCGGAGCCGCGGCCGCGATCAGGGGGCGCGAGAGCAGCGGGGTCAGCACGAAGACACCGATGATGAGGAGGACAGCCCCGAGGCCCATCGGGGCCTGTCCGTCCGAGCCGCTCATGGTCGTCGCGTACAGGACGACGGCCACGCCGGCCGCGGCGAACAGGGCGCCGATCGTGTTCCGTACGACCAGGGACTTCGTCGTCGCCTGCGCGTGCACGCTGCTCATCGCGGCGACCGGCGGGATCTTCGCGGCGCGACGGCCGGGCAGCCAGGCGGCCAGCATGGTGATGAGGATGCCGACGAGCAGGGCCGTGGCGATCGTGCCGGGCGAGATCACCAGCGGGCCGTCCGGGACGGTGGCGCCGAGTGAGCCCATCAGCGAGCGCATGCCCGCGCCGATGCCGATGCCCGCGAGCAGACCCGCCACCGCGGCGACCGCGCCGACGACGAAGGCCTCGACGAGCACGGAGCGGGTGACCTGGCGGCGGGAGGCGCCGACGGCGCGCAGCAGGGCGAGTTCCTTGGTGCGCTGGGCGACCAGCATGGTGAAGGTGTTGGCGATGATGAACGTACCTACGAACAGCGCGATGCCCGCGAAGACCAGCAGGCCCGTCTTCATGCCGCTCATCGCGGAGGCGATCGCGCTCGCCTGGTCGTCGGCGAGCTGCTTGCCGGTGGTGGTGGAGGCGACGCCCTTCGGGATGACCTGGTCGAGGGCGGCGCGCAGGGCGGTCTGGCTGGTGCCGGACGCGGCCTTCACGTCGATCTCGTCGTACTCGCCGACGCGGTGGAAGAGCTGCTGCGCGGTCGCCGTGTCGAAGAGGGCGAGGCTGCCGCCGGCCGCGACGTTGCCGTCGTCGGTGGTGAAGACGCCGGCGACGGTGGGCTTGAGGACGGGGCCGTCGACGGACAGCCGTACGGTGTCGCCGACCTTGTAGCCCGCGCGCCTCGCGGTCTCCGAGTCGATCGCGACCTCGTTCTCGCCCTTGGGCGCGTGGCCGCTGGTCAGCGGGTAGCGGGCGTCCTTGGTGCCCCAGTAGTTGCCGCCCTGAGACTGGAAGCCGCTGCCGACGAGTTTGCCGTCCTTGTCGGCTATCGCGGTGAAGCCGGTCACGACGCCCATGGTGGTGCCGGCGCCGGGGGCCTTGGAGGCCTTCTCGAGCAGCGCCTGCGTGAGCTTCTGCTCCTTGCCGACCTTGTCGCCCTTGTCGTCCTGGGCCTTGGGCTGGATGGCGACGTCGACCTGGTCGAAGCCCTTGGCGGAGCTCTTCTGGTAGGCGTCGGAGATGGTGTTGGTGAAGACCAGGGTGCCCGATACGAACGCCACGCCGAGCATTACGGCGAGCACGGTCATCAGGAGCCTGGCCTTGTGCGCGAGCACGTTGCGCAAGGCGGTTCGGAACATGGGGTTTCTCAGTCCAGGAGGGTGAGGCGGTCGGCAGGCGGAGGGTGTGGCTGTGTCTGCGGTGAGTCCGTCGGCTGCGGGCGGGTGGGGGCTGGGCGCGCGGTTCCCCGCGCCCGTTGAGAGCGCAGGCGCGCAGCCTTCTCGGTCAGCTGGTGCGGCCCTTGGCGTCGAACTGCTTCATGCGGTCCAGGACGGAGTCCGCCGTCGGTCCGTACACCTCGTCCACGATCCGTCCGTCCGCGAGGAAGACCACCCGGTCCGCGTACGCCGCCGCCACCGGGTCGTGGGTCACCATCACCACGGTCTGCCCCAACTCCCGTACCGAGTTGCGCAGGAAGCCCAACACCTCCGCACCCGAGCGCGAGTCGAGGTTTCCGGTCGGCTCGTCGCCGAAGATGATGTCGGGCCGGGAGGCGAGCGCGCGGGCGACGGCGACGCGCTGCTGCTGGCCGCCGGAGAGCTGGGAGGGCCGGTGGCTGAGGCGGTCGGAGAGACCGATCATCGTGATGACCTTGTCCAGCCACTCGCGGTCGGGCTTGCGGCCCGCGATGTCCATCGGGAGGGTGATGTTCTCCAGGGCCGTCAGCGTCGGCAGCAGGTTGAACGCCTGGAAGATGAAGCCGATCTTGTCCCGGCGGAGCTTGGTGAGCTGCTTGTCCTTGAGGGAGCCGAGCTCGGTCTCACCGATGCGCACGGAGCCGGAGGAGAAGGTGTCGAGGCCCGCCACGCAGTGCATCAGCGTGGACTTGCCGGACCCCGAGGGGCCCATGATCGCGGTGAACTCGGCCTGCCGGAAGTCGACGGAGACCCGGTCGAGGGCGACCACCTGGGTCTCGCCCTGTCCGTAGACCTTCGACAGTTCCGTGGCGCGGGCGGCCACGGTGGTGGCCCGGTCGGCGAGGGGCGTGGTGGTCACGGGAGGGTGCTCCTGTCGGGACGACGGCGTTTCTGGGGACGTGTCCCATCCTCGCGGCCGTTCGGCGCCTTGGAGTCAGCCGCTGTTCCGGTTCCGGGGGCAGCCTCGGGTCGGACCGCGGACGGTCTTGTCATACCTGGGGATGAGGGCGCGCCCTGAGTGCGCCCTGAGTGCTTCCCGAGCGCCGTCCGGGTACGACTCCTGTGGAGTGCGTCCGTTCGGACGGTGAAATTCCGTCATTCCGTATACGCGGGTCTGTGCCGCCCGAAAGGCTACTGGCAAGTGCGGATGGCCCGTACCGGGGGCTGATGCACCCTCAGACGTCAATAAAATAAGACAACATCGGTTCGCGCGTCCGCTGTTCGAGGGATGCGTCCCGATAGGCTCGGAACCTCAATGCGGAGCCCATGGCCTGCCCGGATGGTGGAATGCAGACACGGCGAGCTTAAACCTCGCTGCCCCTCGCGGGCGTACCGGTTCAAGTCCGGTTCCGGGCACCTCCGACCCTTCTGTCCTTTTGCGTCCCTCGGGGGCGTCTTCGGTGACTTCATCGTGAACCGTTGACAGCAAGCGCGTGCCGTCGCAGACTTCCGTCAGGAATTGGTGAAGTAATTTTCACCAGACGAACAGACTCGTCGAGCGAACAAGCCGTCAGACGAACGAGCCGTCAGACGAACAAGCCGGACTGCGGGCTGAGCGGAACGCGAAGGGGCGTGCCGGATGCGTACCACCGTCGGAATCATCGGAGCCGGGCCGGCCGGCCTGCTGCTGGCGCGGTTGCTGCACAACGCGGGGATCGACTCCGTCGTGCTGGAGAGCCGTGACCGGGCGTACGTCGAGCGGCGCCAGCGCGCCGGGATCCTGGAGCAGGGGACGGTGGACGTGCTGCGGGCCGCCGGGGCCGGCGGGCGGATGGACCGGGAGGGGCTGCGGCACGACGGGATCGAGCTGCGGTTCGCGCGGGAGCGGCACCGGGTCGACTTCCCCGCCCTGACCGGCGGCAGGTCCGTGATGGTGTACGCCCAGACGGAGGTCTGCAAGGACCTCATCGCGCTCCAGATCGAGGAGGGCGGCCCGCTGCTCTTCGAGGCCGAGGCGCTGGCGGTGGAGGGGGTGGAGAGTGAGCGGCCGCGGGTCCGCTTCCGGCGCGGGGGGCAGGAGGGGCGCGAGGACGTGCTGGAGTGCGATTACGTCGTCGGCTGCGACGGGTTCTGGGGGGTGGCCCGGCGGGCGATACCTGCCGAGCACTCCCGCGTATTCGAACGGACGTACCCCTTCGGCTGGCTCGGGATCCTCGCCGACGTGTCGCCCTCCCACGACGAACTGGTCTACGCCCGCCACGACCGCGGCTTCGCCCTGCTCAGCATGCGCTCGCCCGCCGTCTCCCGGCTCTACCTCCAGGTGCCCGAGGGCACGGACGCCGGTTCGTGGGCGGACGAGGAGATCTGGGACGAGCTGGAGCGGCGCTTCGAGACCGCCGACGGGTGGAGTCTGGAGCGCGGGGCCATCACCTCCAAGTCCGTCACCCCGATGCGCAGTCACGTCCACGAGCCCATGCGGCACGGACGGCTCTTCCTCGCCGGGGACGCCGCCCACATCGTTCCGCCGACCGGCGCCAAGGGACTCAACCTCGCCGTCGGCGACGTGGTGACGTTCGCCCGCGCGTTGGTCCACCTGGAGGAGACCGGATCGGCGGAACGTCTCGACGCGTATTCCGAGACCTGTCTGCGCCGCGTCTGGCAGGCCGAGCGGTTCTCCTACGACATGACCACCCTGCTGCACCGCCCCCCGGACGCGACCCCCTTCGAGGACCGAGTCCAGCTGGCCCGGCTGCGCCGGATCGCCACCTCACGGGCGGCCGAGACGGACCTGGCGGAGGGTTACACCGGCTTTCCTCTGGGCTGAACGCCGCGGAGCCCCGAGACCCGGCCAAGCAGGGCGCAAGGGGCCTGTCACGGCTTGGTACCAGTGCGCGCGGGCCGGGAAACACACGCGTACCTTGGCAGCGTGAGGGAAAGATCCTCCCCAAGCAGTAGGGTCAATCCTTTGCCTACCTATTACCCTTGAGCCAAGGCCACGCACGGTGGCCATGGAGGAGTGAAATGAGGAGCAGCAACCCGGTCTTCTCGCGACGGGGGTTCAGCCGCGACAACGGCTACGCGGGATTCAACGCGGCGCCGCAGGCCGGGGGACCCGCTGTCGGCACGCAGGCCAACCCGTACGCCCAGGGCAACCCGTACGCGCAGAACCCTTACGCCCAGCAGGACCTGCAGCACGGCGCACCGCCGCAGGCTCCGGTCTCCACCGGCCGCATGACGATGGACGACGTCGTCATGCGCTCGGCCATGACGCTCGGCACCGTCACCGTGGGCGCGATCCTCGCCTGGGCGCTGCTCCCGGTGTCCAGCACCAGCTACGGGCTCGCCATCGGCGCCGCGCTCGTCGCGTTCGTCCTCGCGATGGTGCAGTCCTTCAAGCGCACGGCCTCGCCCGCGCTGATCCTCGGTTACGCCGCCTTCGAGGGCGTCTTCCTCGGGGTCATCAGCGAGATGTACAACAGTCGGTGGAGCGGCGCGCCCTTCCAGGCCGTGCTCGGCACCATGGCGGTATCCGGAGCGACCCTCCTCGTCTACAAGGCGGGCTGGGTCCGGGTGACCGCGCGGTACGCGCGCATCGGTATGACCATCGCGATCGCCTTCGTGGTCGTCACGGCGGTCAACCTGCTGCTCGTCGTCTTCGGCGTAGCCAACGACGGCGGACTGCGCAGCATGGGCCCGCTGGGCGCGATCGTCGGCATCCTGGCGATCCTGATCGGCGCGTTCTTCCTGACCCTCGACTTCAAGCAGATCGAGGACGGCATCGCGTACGGCGCTCCGAAGGAGGAGGCCTGGCTGGCCGCGTTCGGCCTGACCATGACCCTCGTGTGGATCTACGTCGAGATGCTGCGGCTGGTCGCCATCTTCAGCGGCGACGACTAGTCGACCCCACCGGCCGAACGGGCCGGTGACCGACCTGAAGGGCCCGCGAACCGACGGTTCGCGGGCCCTTTGCCATGGGGATGCCTGGTCCTGGTGGTGGTGCGCGCTCAGAGCAGTTTGCGCGCGGCCCTCCTCAAGTCGTACTCATGAATGATCGCCTTGGCGTGGCCGTACGCGAGGTTGTGCTCGGCGCGGAGCCAGCTGACCTTCTCCTCGAAGCGGAAGAGAGCGGGGCCTTCGTCGACGGTGCGCAGCCAGTCGGACACTTCACGACCGGTGCAGTGGGGGATGCGGGCGAGCAGATTGCGGTGGGTCTCCTGGGAGAACACTTGGGACATCGGCGCCTCCGGACGCAATGGGGTGTAAGCCGGTCCTTCACGCCACGGTGCCTGAGGGTTCGGTTGTTGGCAACAGTCCCGTCGCGGCGCGTAGTCTCGCGGCGTGCTTGATACGACGCCGCTGACCCGAGCCGTGGACCACTTCGCCGACCGGTTGCGGGCCGCACCGCAGAGCCGGCTGCAACGGGGGGCCGCCGCGGAGGCGCTGGGGCTGGCCAGGGAGTTGGCGCGGTGGGCGCAGCGTGTGGAGGACCCCGCGGCTGAGCCCTTGGAGATGCCGGACGCGGGGATGTTCGCCGTCGCCGATCAAATCACCGTCGCGGCAAACGATTTGGCGGTCGTTCTGAGGGGCGAGGGGGAGCTCGCGGAGGCGTTGATGTTGGTGGAGGAGGCGCAGAAGAGAGCCGGGGTGTGACGCCGGTGCAAGGAGTTGCTGCCGGGACTTACAGGGACGCTATGACCCTGTCCGCCAGGATGTAGATGCTCTCCTCGCCGCAGGCGAAGGTCAGGGCGTAGGCGCCGGAGACGCCGGAGCCGCCGAGGAGGACCGGGGATTCGCCGGCGCGCAGGGCCGCGGCCAGCCGTTCCGCGGTTTCGCGGTGGCCGGGGGTCATGCACAGGGTCGTACCGTCGGCGAAGACGTAGACGTCGAGGGTGCCGAGCGGGCCGGGGCGGACGTCCGCCAGCTCCGTGCGGGACTCGGCGAGCTCCTCCAGGCAGGACACCGTGCGCTCGTGGTCGTTCACGACGGGTGACTGGACCGGCACGAAGTCCGGGTGCGAGGGGTGACGGCGGCGGGCCGCGGCCAGTTCGGGCGAGTCACCCGCGTACTCGTCGGTGTCGAGGCCCGCCTCGGTGACCGGCTCCAGGGGTTCCAGGCTCAAGAAGTCCGACTCGCGGGGCATGAACAGTTCGCTGTCGGGCAGACCGAGCAGCGAGGGTGCGTCCGAGGCGTCACGCGCCTCCTGGGCGGCCCAGAACGCCCGTGCCTCGGCGAGCTCCCGCTCCCGCTCCTCGGCGAGCGCCTCGGCGACGGCAGCGCGTATCTCGTCCGTGTCCGCGGCCGAGCGTGCCGCCGGTACGAGGCCGTGTGCGACGGTCGTGGCGCGGCTCTCGGCCAGCTCGTAGTGCAGGGCCGCGATCTGCCGACGCAGACCCTGCAGGGTGCGCAGAACGGCGACGCCCACGGCCGCGGTCGCGGCGGTGGTGAGCAGCAGAGCAATTGGCATGGCGCTCACTGACGTACTCCCGGTTCAAAGTCGACCCCCCGACTTCCTACATCAGCTTGAAGGGCGGACCATCCCGCTGTCAGTGCGTAACGTCACGAATAGGACAGGACTTTGCCCCTGGGGTTTAGTCGCGCAGCGGCTCTGACCTGCGTAAATCGCTCTCCAGGGGGAGATAGGTCACATCTTGGGGGGGATTGGATCACAAATCGGCCCAGAGTCCCGGTGGTTACTGGGCTCTGGGCCGATTCGGTCACGCTGGGCTCAGCGTTGGTCACCCGTACGGAACTAGCTGAGGCGCTCGATGACCATCGCCATGCCCTGGCCGCCGCCCACGCACATCGTCTCCAGGCCGAACTGCTTGTCGTGGAACTGGAGGGAGTTGATGAGCGTGCCGGTGATGCGGGCGCCGGTCATGCCGAAGGGGTGGCCGACGGCGATGGCGCCGCCGTTCACGTTCAGCTTCTCCAGCGGGATGTTCAGGTCGCGGTAGGAGGGGATCACCTGGGCGGCGAAGGCCTCGTTGATCTCGAAGAGGTCGATGTCGTCGACGGTCAGGCCGGCGCGCTGGAGGGCCTGCTTGCTGGCCTCCACCGGGCCGAGGCCCATGATCTCGGGGGAGAGGCCGGTGACGCCGGTCGACACGATGCGGGCGAGCGGGGTGAGGCCGAGCTCGCGGGCCTTGGTGTCGGACATGATCACGAGGGCGGCGGCGCCGTCGTTGAGGGGGCAGCAGTTGCCGGCCGTGACCATGCCGTCGGGGCGGAAGACGGGCTTGAGGCCCTGGACGCCCTCCAGCGTCACGCCCGCGCGCGGGCCGTCGTCCTTGCTGACGACCGTGCCGTCGGGGGTGGTGACCGGGGTGATCTCGCGCTCCCAGAAGCCGTTCTTGATGGCTTCCTCGGCGAGGTTCTGGGAGCGGACGCCGAACTCGTCCATGTCCTGGCGGGTGACGCCCTTGATGCGGGCGAGGTTCTCGGCGGTCTGGCCCATCGCGATGTAGGCGTCCGGGACGAGGCCGTCCTCGCGCGGGTCGTGCCAGGTCGAGCCCTCGGACTGGGCCACGGCCTCGGTGCGGGCCTCGGCCTCCGCGAAGAAGGGGTTGCGCGTGTCGGGGAGGGAGTCGGAGTTGCCCTTGGTGAAGCGGGAGACCAGCTCGACGCCGGCCGAGATGAAGACGTCGCCCTCGCCGGCCTTGATGGCGTGCAGGGCCATGCGGCTCGTCTGGAGGGACGAGGAACAGTAACGGGTGATGGTGCAGCCCGGGAGGTGGTCCATGCCCATCTGCACGGCGACGATGCGGCCGAGGTTGTTGCCCTGCTCGCCGCCGGGGAGGCCGCAGCCGAGCATCAGGTCGTCGATGTCCTTGGGGTCCAGCTCGGGGACCTTGGCGAGGGCGGCCTGAATGATCGTGGCGGTGAGGTCGTCCGGGCGGAGGTCCTTGAGGGAGCCCTTGAAAGCGCGGCCGATGGGGGAACGGGCGGTCGAGACGATCACGGCTTCGGGCATCACGGCTCCATGGGCGCTATGGGGTGGACGGGCAGGGCTGCTTGGGAAGTTACCCGCCCGTACCGCCCGGGTCACCGCTCCGACGGTGTGACTAGGACCGCATTTCTAAGCGCTTGCTTTCCTCACCTCGCCTACTGGAGCCATCCAGGCGCACGAAATTCCGAGACGCAGCCCCGCCCGGGGGGCGCGGGGAACCGCGCGCCAAGCCCCCGCAGGCCGGTAGCCGAGGAACGTCGGGCGGGCGGGGATCCGGGGCGCAGCCCCGCCTTGAGGGGCGCGGGGAACTGCGCGACCAGCCCCCACCGGTCGGCGGCCGAAGAACGCGGGGCGGGCGCAGGATCCGGGCGCAGCCCGCCCCGGGGCGTGGGGAGCTGCGCGACCAGCGCCCACGCGCCCGCAGCGGCAGGACACACCCCCGGCGCCCGCCGTCTCACGCGCCCGCCGCCTCACGCGGACGGCGTCGGCGCGGGAGCCGGGTCCGTGGCGGGGACACGCCGGCGCCGACGGCGCTTGAGGAGGGCCCACGGACCCCGCGGCCCCGTGGGCATCGCGGCCGTGACCTCCGTGCCCGGCTCGGACGCCGCCTCCGCCGCGGCCCGCGCGACCGGCAGGAAGCCCTCGCGGCGGGAGACGTCCGGGCGTTCCTCCTCGGCCGGCCAGAGGCCCAGCGCCGCGCAGACGGTGGGAAGGACGGCCATCGCCGCCGTCGCGTACCCCTCCGCCGAGGGGTGGTAGTTGTCGGGGCCGAACAGCTCGCGCGGATTCGCCTCGAACTCAGGCCCCAGCAGGTCGCCCAGCGAGACCGTACGGCCGCCCTGCTCGACCGTGCCGATGGTCTGCGCGGCGGCCAGCTGGCGCGAGGCGCGGCGGGCCAGCCAGCGCAGCGGTTGCTGGACCTGCTCCACCGTGCCCAGGTCGGGGCAGGTCCCGACGACCACCTCCGCCCCCGCCGTACGCAGCCGTCGCACCGCGGCCGACAGATGGCGGACCGACCGCGTCGGCGGCATCCGATGGGTGACATCGTTGGCGCCGATCATGATCACGCAGACGTCCGGCACCCGCGAGGTGTCCGCGAGGACGACCGCGACCTGCCGGTCGAGGTCGTCGGACTGGGCGCCGGGCAGTGCGACGTTGCACATCTCCACGGGGCGTTCGGCGACCGCCGCGAGCCCGGACGCCAGCAGCGCGCCGGGCGTCTGGCGGGCCCGGTGCACGCCCTGCCCGGCCGCCGTCGAGTCACCCAGCATGGTCAGCCGCAGCGGCGGCCCGTCCTGCACGGCGTACGCGTACCCGTAGAGACCGTCGGCGCGGGGCGCGTGCGCGTGCCCGTTGCCCACATGGCGCTTCGCCAGCTGTACCTCTGCCAGCACCACCCCGACCGCCGCGGCACCCACCAGCCCGATCCCGCCGCCGCCGTACGCGGCGCCCGCCGCGATCCGCCGTGCCACCCTCGCCCTCGACAAGCTCGACATACGTCGCCGCCACCTCCTTGTAGCCGTACAAACACTGCTTGCCCCGTGGAGCAGGTCGGCCAATCTCAACGGCGAGTGAACCGTCACCCAGGGCCTTAGGCTGACGGGACCATTCCTGTTAAAACGCAGCTCCGGAGACAACGGTGCAATTCCACGACTCGATGATCAGCCTCGTCGGCAACACCCCGCTGGTGAGGCTCAACAACGTGACCGCAGGCATCCAGGCGACCGTGCTGGCGAAGGTTGAGTACTTCAACCCCGGCGGGTCCGTGAAGGACCGCATCGCCCTGCGCATGATCGAGGCCGCGGAGGAGAGCGGCGCCCTCAAGCCCGGCGGCACGATCGTCGAGCCCACCAGCGGAAACACCGGGGTCGGGCTGGCCATCGTGGCCCAGCAGAAGGGCTACAAGTGCATCTTCGTCTGCCCCGACAAGGTGAGCACTGACAAGATCAACGTGCTGCGCGCGTACGGCGCCGAGGTCGTCGTCTGCCCCACGGCCGTCGACCCGGAGCACCCGGACTCGTACTACAACGTCTCCGACCGGCTGGTCCGTGAGACGCCCGGCGCCTGGAAGCCCGACCAGTACTCCAACCCGAACAACCCCCTCTCGCACTATCACTCCACCGGCCCCGAGCTGTGGGAGCAGACGGAGGGGAGGATCACCCATTTCGTGGCGGGCGTCGGCACCGGCGGCACGATCTCCGGGACCGGGCGCTATCTGAAGGACGCGAGCGACGGCAAGGTCAAGGTCGTCGGCGCCGACCCGGAGGGGTCCGTGTACTCCGGCGGGTCCGGGCGGCCGTACCTCGTCGAGGGCGTCGGTGAGGACTTCTGGCCGACGGCGTACGACCGTACGGTCGCGGACGAGATCGTGGCCGTGTCCGACAAGGACTCCTTCCAGATGACGCGGCGGCTCGCGAAGGAGGAGGGGCTGCTCGTCGGCGGCTCCTGCGGGATGGCCGTGGTCGCCGCGCTGCGGGTGGCCGAGCGGCTCGGACCCGACGACGTCGTGGTCGTGCTCCTCCCCGACAGCGGGCGCGGTTACCTCAGCAAGATCTTCAACGACGAGTGGATGGCCGACTACGGGTTCCTGGAGGACTCCGGCCCGAGCGCGCGCGTCGCGGACGTGCTCAACGACAAGGTGTCCGGCGCCATCCCCTCCCTCGTTCACATGCACCCGGACGAGACGGTCGGCGAGGCCATCGAGGTGCTGCGCGAGTACGGCGTCTCGCAGATGCCGATCGTCAAGCCGGGCGCGGGTCACCCGGACGTGATGGCCGCCGAGGTCGTCGGGTCCGTCGTCGAACGGGAGCTGCTCGACGCCCTGTTCACCCAGCGGGCCTCGTTGCAGGACCCGCTGGAGAAGCACATGTCGGCGCCGCTGCCGCAGGTCGGCTCCGGTGAACCGGTCGGCGACCTGATGTCCGTGCTCGGCAGCGCCGACGCGGCGATCGTGCTCGTCGAGGGCAAGCCCACCGGTGTCGTCAGCCGCCAGGACCTGCTGTCCTTCCTCGCCAAGGGCGGCGCCAAGCAGTAGGCGCCGACGGGCGGCCCGCGGGCAAGAAGGCGCCGGTCGGGGCGATTTCCGCAGGTGGCAGGAGGATATTTCCCGAAGTTCCCCTCCTGAGAGGGATCTTCCTGTCTTTCGGCAGGGAACTTCGCGGAAGTGGTACGAGCGCGTCACGTCCGCGCAGCACCCGCTTAACACGGGTCCGGCACATTAGTGGGTGTCGGCAGGGCGGGAGCGGCTCCCCGCCCCGGCCGACGCCAAAACGGCGCCAAGGACCTCCGGAGCGGCTCCCGGACCTCCATGGACGCCACGGACGCGCAAGCCCGGCCCTGACCCGGCCCGCGTCCCTCGCGGGGACCGCCGTCGTCCCGCCCCCCGGTAACGGGGGTGCGGCGGTCTCCGCGCAACACGTGAGAAGGGCCCGGCACCAGTCAGGTGCCGGGCCCTTCCCGTGTGTCCCGTGTGTACGCCGCGATCCGCCGACGCTCCTCGCTCGCCTAGTCCTCCCAGTCGGAGTCCGACTTGCCCCTGCGGCGGCCGAAGAAGTTCGGGGTGACGCGCGCGGCCTGGACCACGTTGACGCCCACGATGCCGGCCCAGGCGACCAGCAGGCCGGGCAGATGCGCCACGCCGCCGCCGATCGCGGACAGCGGGATCGCCAGGACCAGCGACACGATCCCGAAGCCGAAGCGCTCCCCCCACGAGTCGGTCGTCCCCTGTGGGGAGCGCGTACCGCGGGCCACCACCGTCTGTTGCTCGGCCAGCTGCCGCCGTACCCGGCGGTCCACCGCGCCGTCGACACGCTGTTCGACCTTCTCCAGGAACGAGTCGACGAGCGCGGACTCGTACTCCTCGCCCAACTCCCTGCGCGCGTGCAGGGTGGCGTCGAGTTCCTTCTTCAGTTCGGCGTCGCCGCCCGCTTCCCTACCGGTCATGCTGTTCACGTTACGGAGCGACGACCCCCGTGGCACTGGGGATAGCCCCCCTGTTGAGGCTGGGCTGCACCCCCGGGGATCCGCCGGACGGGCCCTAGGGGAGAAGGGTGACCAGGCTGGAGTCGAGGTCGAAGCGGGCGGCGGCCACATGCGCCGTGCTGAAGGCCGGGTCCGCCCGGATCGCGTCCCGGACCCAGGCCGCGTGCGCCCGCACGGTGTGGTCGGCCCAGTCCCCGGGCACCGCACGGGTACGGAGCGCAGCGGGCGTGATCTCGTCCACCAGAAGGGCGAGATGGCCGGGCACGGGTGGTGCCCCCGTACGCAGGTGTTCGAGCGTCGCCGCGACGGCCCCGCAGCGCTCGTGCCCCAGCACCAGCACGAGGGGAACGCCCAGCTCCTCCACCCCGTACTGGACGGATGCGAGGACCGCCTCGTCGAGCACCTGCCCGGCGGTCCTTATGCAGAGCAGGTCCCCGATCCCCTGGTCGAAGACCAGCTCGGGCGGGACACGGGAGTCGACGCAGCCGACGACGACCGCGAACGGGTGCTGCCCGGCGGCGAGGACATGCCGCCGGGCGCGCTCCTCGCGGGGATGACGGGGCTGCCCAGCGGCGTACCGCCGGTTGCCCGCGAGAAGTTCGTCGAGCGCCGCGCGGGCGGTCGCCGGCCGGGAGCGGGGCGCGGCGACGGCCGGAGTCGACGCGGTGGTGGTCAGTACGGAGGCGGTGGTCGCCGCCAGAAAGGCCCTGCGGTTCGGGGGCATGACGCTCCCTCAGGAGGTGTGCTTGTAACGCTTAATCACCGTACGCACACATGCACTCACCCTGAGTGTCGATTTAATGATCCTTGGTCGAATCGTCGTCGGATCATCGCTGCCGCGATACCGCCCCTTGATCAGGCGGCGGTGCTGTCCACGGGGAGGTCCAGGGGGCGCAGCTCGTCCGCGTACGAGACGGAGATCCGGCGCATCAGGCCGTCCTCGGTGATGTCGTACTGGCCCAGGCGCCACAGCGGCGGCGAGTACGCGTGGATCGACACCGCGTCGTCGGTGCCGCCGGTGAGACGGTGGATGTGCTCGGGGCCGAAGCAGAAGGACTCGCCCGCGCCGACGGTGACGGACGGATGGCTGCCGCCGATGCGCGGGTTGGACTCGGTCAGCGCGCCCTGCACGACGCCGACCGCGCCGGAGGAGATGTCGTGGTCGTGCCAGCCGGTGTCGTTGCGCCGGGTCCAGCACAGCAGCCAGACGTCGACGTACTCGTCGCGGTACAGCGACGCGTAGTGCCGCTCCTCGTCGGAGAACGCGACCTGTTCGCGCCAGAGTTCGGGGCGGGTGGCGAGGTCGTCGACGAGGGCCTGGAGCTCGCGCTTGTCGAGCGTGCGGTCCGGCAGGGCCTCGTACGTCATGGGGTGGCTCCCTTCAGGAGGCGGGCGGGGTTGACGGTGCGCAGGGCGTGGACGGCGGCGGCCGCGCCGAGGTCGGGGACGGTGGGTGAGGCGTAGGGGCGGTCGCTGCCGCTGACGACCACGTCGATGCCGACGGCCCGCACGAGCGCGTCCACGGCGCGCGTCCCGTACGAAGAGGTCTCGTAGAAGGCGTCGAAGTCGACCTCGCCGCGCCCGCCGCCGCGCGCCGCGAACCGCTCGCCGTGCAGCGGGGCGAGTCCGGCGAGGGCGGCGAAACAGACGCGCAGGCGGGGGTGACGGGCGCGGCCGAAGGCACGGAAGGCGAACCAGGACGCGTGCATCTGGTGGACGTACGGGACCAGCGCGGGCCACCAGGGCGGGGTGCCGGGGGTGGGCGGGGCCGTGCCCGGGTGGACGAACAGCGGCTTGTCGTGGCGGGTGAGGACGTCGAGGAGGGGTGCGCAGAAGTCCCAGCCGGCCGCGTCCAGCAGGGCGGTGGCGGGGAGTTGGAGGCCTGCGCAGCCCCGGCGGAGTTCACGCTCGACCGCGTCCGGGGCCGTTTCCGGTTCCGACAGGCAGGGCGAGGCCCAGACGCCGAAGGGGGCCGGGAGCGCGAGGGCGCCGTCATGGAAGGCGGCGAGCAGCGGGGCGGCCTCGGCGGGCGGCAGGTGTTCGATGCCGAGCGGGCTGGAGAGGGAGACCAGGGCCAGGTCCAGGCCGTCGGCCTGGGCGAGTGCGGTGCGGGCCGCGACGTCGTGGTCGGCCGGGTCGACCTCGTACGGCGGCTCGCCCGTCAGGTGCAGGGTCCAGCCGTCGAGGTACGGCGGTGCGGTGCGGGTGCGCAGTAGCTCGACGAAGGCGGGCGGCCAGATGTGCTGGTGGACGTCGGTGGGCACGCGGCGGTCCTCGGGTCCTCGGTCTTCGGTCTTCGGGGAGGGATGGGGTGGGCTCACTGGTCTGAGCGTGGTTAAGCGCTTCACTTATGCGGTTAACTTAAGCGGTTAACAAGCCTTTCTGTCAACCATGTACCCCTGGGGTGGAGGGCGCCGCGTGCCCACGATGCGGACGTGTCCCGGTAGGCTTCCCGGCATGGCCAGGCCCAATAAGCGCACCACCCTCCGGGAGGTGGCCGAGGCCACTGGTCTCTCCACCGCCGCCGTCTCCTACGCCCTGCGTGGCAAGCACGTCTCGAAGGAGACCGAGGAACGGGTACGCAAGGCCGCCGCCGAGCTCGGCTACGAGGCCGACCCCATCGCCCGCGCCCTCGCCAGCGGGCGCACCAGCATGGTCGGTGTCCTCGCGGGCGACCTCCAGGATCTCTGGCAGCAGCAGCTGATGGCTGCTATTGGCCGGGAGCTCCTTGCAGGCGACCGCTACGCGCTGATCCTCGACGCGGGCGGTGACCCCGACCGTGAGCTGAAGCTCGCCAAGCAGCTGCGCGACCAGCGTGTCGACGCGTTGCTGGTGTCGCCGGTGAATCCCTCGGCCGAGGGGTGGGCGGCGATCGCCGACGCGTTGCCGGTGGTGGCCGTCGGGGACTCGCTCAGCACGGCCCGTACCGCCGGGCAGGTCATCTTCGACAACCGGGCCGGCATCGATTCCGTCCTGGAATATCTGTACGGGCTCGGCCACCGCCGGGTGACCGTGCTGACCCCGACCCGGCCGAGCACGCCCGACCGGCCCGCCGACGTGTACGTCCGCGAGGCCGCCGAACGGCTCGGGCTGCGTGCCGAACTGGTTCCTTGCCCGCAGGAGTTGGGCGAGGCCACGGTCGTCGCCCGGCGCCTTCTGGACGGGCCTCGGCCCGCGACCGCCGTCTTCTGCTTCTCCGACTCGCTGGCGTACGGGGTGTACGCCGCCGCCGCCGAGGCCTCGCTCTCCGTCGGCCGGGACGTCTCGGTGGTCGGTTTCGACGACCACCCCGTGTCCCGGGTCCTCACCCCACCGCTGACCACGGTGGACTGGGGTCTCCCGGAGATCGCCGCGGAGGCGGCACGTCTGACCGTCGCGGCGATCGAGGGGAAGCGGGTCCGGAAGAAGCGGATCCTTTGCGCGCCGAGGATGAGCGAACGGGGCTCAGCGGTCCGGGTATAGCCCCACAGGATCCTCGCCCCCGCCGCCCCTACCCGTCCCATCCCCACCTGGGGACTCCGCCCCCAGACCCCCGCACGGCCTGAACGGCCTCGTCCTCAAACGCCGGACAGGCTGAAGATCCGGACCGGCCCAAGAGAGACACGACCTCCGCCCTCACCCCAGAACACCGGTCGACCCCAGGCTCTTACGTAGCGGCGCGGGGAACTGCGCGCCGGCCCCCGCCGGGCGGTAGCCGGACGACTACCGGCGGGCGGGGATCTGGGGCGCAGCCCCGGCTTCTCCAAGCCCGTCCACGCGCAGCCGAAGAACCACCCACTGGGTCCGGGGCGCAGCCCCGAGGGAGGGGATCACGTCAGCTTCTTGCTCTTCAGCCAGGTGTTGGCGACCGCGTCCGGGTCCTTCTTCTCCTTGTCCACCAGGCGGTTGAGCTTGGTCAGTTCCTCGGAGGTGAGGACGTTGCCGAGGGTGGCCAGGGCCTTGCGGACCTTCGCGTCGGCCTTGCGGGAGGCGATGAGGGGGACGATGTGCTGGGAGGGGATCAGGTTGAGGGGGTCGGTGAGGACGACCCAGCCGTTCTCGATGACGTCCACGTCCGTGGTGAAGACGTTGGCGACGTCGATGTCGCCCTTCTTCAGGGCGCCCTTGACCAGCGGGCCCGAGGAGTCGAGGGACTTGAACTCCTTGAACTCCACCCCGTAGCGGTCCTTGAGGCCCACGACACCGACGACCCGCTTCTTCATCTCGGCGGCGGCACCCAGGACCAGTTTGCCGTTGGCCTTGCGCAGGTCGGCGAGGGAGGTCAGACCGTACTCGGCCGCCGTCTCCTTGGTGACGGCGAAGCTGTCGCGGTCCTCGGCCGCCGCGTAGGGGAGAACCTCGAGGCCGCTGGGGAGCACGGTCGTCAGCGTGTTCTGCATCGCGCCGGCCTCGGTGTCCGTGGCCTTGTCGTCCAGGTACAGGAGCAGGCTGCCCTGGTATTCGGGGAGGAGATCGATGTCGCCGCCCTCCAGCGCGGGCACGACGATCTCGCGTGAGCCGAGGTTGGGGCGGACCTTCGTCTTGATGCCCGCGGCGTCCAGGACACCCGCGTACAGGTAGCCGAGGATCTGGTTCTCGGTGAAGTTGGCGGTGCCGATGGTCACGCCGCCGGCGCTGGATCCGGAGCCGCCGCCGCTGCCCCCGCCGGAACTGTCCAGTGAGGTGATGCCGCTGCTGCAGGCGGCCAGGGCGGGGACGGAGGCCGCGGCGAAGAGGCCGCCGAGCAGAGTCCTACGGTTCATGGTTCTTCGGCTCCTCAGTGGGCGGCGGTACGGCGGTGACGGAACAGGTAGCGCTGGAGTCCGGCCAGCGCGAGGTCGAGCACGACGGCGACGATCGCGACCAGCGCCGCCCCGCCGAGGACCTGGACGAGGTCGCGCTGCGCCAGGCCGTCGAAGACGTACCGGCCGAGGCCGCCGAAGCTGACGTACGCGGCGATCGTGGCGGTGGACACCACCTGGATGAGGGAGAGGCGCAGGCCCGTCATGATCAGGGGGAGGGCGAGCGGGATCTCGACCTGGAACAGGACCTGGTGGCCGCGCATGCCCTGGCCCCGCGCCGCGTCCTTCACCTCCGGGTCGACGGCGCTCATGCCGGCGTAGGTGTTGGTGACGATGGCCGGTACCGCGAGGACGACGAGGGCCACGTACACCGACCACAGCGACAGGCCGCTGACCAGGAAGACCAGGACGACCAGACCCACGGTCGGCAGCGCCCGGCCGAAGGAGGACAGGTTGATGGCGAGGAAGGCGCCCTTGCCGGTGTGACCGATCAGCAGGCCGAGCGGGAGCGCGATCGCGGCCGCGATGAGGGTGGCGAAGAGCGAGTACTCCAGGTGCTCGGCGATCCGGTGCGCGATGCCGTCGGTGCCGGCCCACTGATCGCCGCTGACCAGCCACTTGGCGAGGTTCTTGAAGAGTTCGTACATGTCAGGCTCGCCGCCTCGTCCACGGAGTGAGTACGTACTGGATCGCGACCAGCAGCGCGTCCGCGACCAGCGCGAGCAGCAGGGTCAGGACCACGCCGACGATCACCGGCGTCGGGAAGTTGCGCTGGAAGCCGTCCGTGAAGAGCTGGCCGAGTCCGCCGTCGCCGATGTAGGTGGCGACGGAGACCAGCGAGATCGACATGACCGTCGCGATCCGCACGCCCGCCATGATCACGGGGAGGGCGAGCGGGAGTTCGACGGTGAGCAGGGTCCGCAGCGGGCGGGTGCCCATCGCCTTGGCGGCTTCCTTGGTCTTCACGGGGACCGAGTCGAGGCCCTCGACCGTGTTCCGGAGCAGGACGACCAGGGTGTAGACCGTCAGGCCGATGACCGTGGTGGTGCGGGTCAGGCCGCTCACCGGGAGCAGGAGGACGAAGATCGCGATCGACGGGATCGTGAAGAGGACGTTCGAGAGGCCGAGGAGCACGCCGCGCAGGGCGCGCACCCGGTGGGCCACGACGGCCAGCGGGAGGGAGATCAGCAGGCCGAAGAAGACGGCCAGCAGCGCGGCCTGGAGGTGGGAGAGGGCGAGGGAGGTGAGGTCGTGGGTGTGGTCGCCTATCCAGGACCAGTCGACGGTCATATCGCCACGCTCGCGGTGCCGTGGGTGCCGTGCCCGTGCGCCTTGCTCGCGTGCTCGTGGATGTCGTCGCGGGAGGTGACGCCCGTGAGCACGCCCTCGGCGTCTACACGTGCCACCAGTCCGGTGGGCGAGGCGATGGACTCGTTGAGCGCCGCGAGCAGGGAGTCGGTGTCCTTGAGCGGTCGTACGGGGAGTTCGGCGTCGTCCGCGGTCGCACGCCAGTGCCGCGGCTTGCGGGCCTCGTCGAGGACGAGGGTCCAGGCGCCGCCCTCGGGGGCCGGGCCCTGCGGTACGTCGGCGAGGTGCTGGAGCGAGAGGAGCTTCAGGCCGCGCTCGGCGCCGAGGAAGTCGGCGACGAAGTCGTCCGCGGGGCGGGCGAGCAGGTCGGCCGGGGTCGCGCACTGCACCAGATGGCCGCCGGTGCGGAAGATCGCGATCTGGTCGCCGAGCCGGACGGCCTCGTCGATGTCGTGGGTCACGAAGACGATGGTCTTGCTGAGCTCCTTCTGGAGGCGGAGCAGTTCGTCCTGGAGCTGGGTGCGCACGACCGGGTCGACCGCGCCGAAGGGCTCGTCCATGAGCAGGACGGGCGGGTCGGCGGCGAGCGCGCGGGCCACGCCGACGCGCTGTTGCTGGCCGCCGGAGAGCTGGTGCGGGTAGCGCTTGCCGGCGTCGGCGGCGAGGCCGACGGTCTCCAGGAGCTCGGCCGCCCGCGCCCTGGCCTTCTTGCGGCCCCAGCCCAGCAGCAGCGGCACGGTGGCGATGTTGTCGAGCACCGTGCGGTGCGGGAAGAGGCCGGCCTGCTGGATGACGTACCCGATGGAGCGGCGCAGTTCGGCCGCGTCCTGTTCGAGGACGTCCTTGCCGCCGACGCGGATGGTGCCGGAGGTCGGATCGACCATTCGGTTGATCATCCGGAGGGTGGTGGTCTTACCGCAACCGGAAGATCCGACGAGGACGGTCACGCCGCCTTCCGGCATCTCCAGAGAGAGGTCGTGGACTGCGGTGGTGCCGTTGGGGAAGCGCTTGTGGACCGTGTCGAACTGGATCATGAGGTGTCCCTTGCCCGGTCTGCATATCGTCATGCAGAGTTCTCTGTACCTGAATAGGTTGTCAACGGTCCGGTGTTAATCACTGGTTACTTGTGGCCACCAGGCAAGATCCAATGTCCGGATTGAGGGGAGTTTTTGCTCTATGTCGTCTCGGAATGCGGACACGTCGCGTGCGGCGGTGGCCGGGCTCACCGCCGGTCTCGTGGTGCTCGACGGGTGCAGCACCGGTGTCACCGACATCGTGCGGCTCGCCGACGGGGCCGCGCGGCCCGTTCCCGGCACCGAGGCGATGAAGCGCGTCGAGCAGTCCTGGGACGCCGCCCGGCAGATCGCCGCCACCGGTCGCGTCTACGGACGCTCCACCGGCGTCGGCGCCAACCGGAACGAGGACGTGCCGACCGAGGCCGCCGCCGAGCACGGGCTGCGCCTGCTGCGCAGCCATGCCGGTGCCATCGGCGAGGAGCTCCCCGCGCGCCAGGTCCGGGCCATGCTCGCCGTCCGCGCCAACCAGCTCCTGGCGGGCGGAGCGGGCCTGCGGCCCACCGTCGTCACGGCACTGTGCGAGGCCCTGGAGACCGGCGCGTACCCGGTCGTGAACGAGTTCGGGTCGGTGGGTACGGGGGACATCGCGGCGCTGGCCCAGGTGGGACTTGCGCTGGTCGGGGAGCATCCCTGGCGGGGGCCGGAGCAGGGCATGCCGCCCCAGGTGCAGGCTCCGTCGGTCCGGACCCAGGGGCCGTCGCCGCTCGGTCTCGGGGAGAGGGTGACGTCCTTCGGGGAGGAGGTGTCGTCCGTCGGGCAGGGCCTGCCCCCCGAACCCCAGCCCCTCGACAACAACGACGCCCTCGCCCTCATCAGCAGCAACGCCCTCACCCTCGGGCAGTCCGCGCTCGCCCTGGACGAACTGCGGGGACTGATCGAGGCCACCCAGGTCGTCGCCGCGCTGTCCCTGCTGGCCGTCGACGGATCGCACGAGGCGTACGCGGCGCCCGTGCACGCCGCGCGCCCGCACAAGGGCTCGGCTGAAGTCGCGCGTCGGATGCGGGAGTTGATCGGAGCGGCGGACCGGCCCACCCCGCCGCTCGGGCGGATCCAGGACCCGTACGGCTTCCGGTGCGTCCCGCAGATCCACGGGCCCGCGCAGGACGCCGCGGACGCCCTCGAAGAGGTCCTGGTCGTCGAGATCAACGCCGCCGCCGAGAACCCCCTCATCTCGCCCGAGGACATGGCCGCTTACCACCACGGCGGCTTCTACCAGGCCCAACTCGCCCTCGCCCTCGACCACTTCAGGCTCGCCGTCACCCAGGTGGCGCGGCTGTCGACCTCCCGGCTCTCCACCCTCAACGAACCCGCCTACACCCGCCTGCGCCCCTTCCTCGCCGACCACGAGCCCGCGTCCTCCGGCGTGATGATCCTGGAGTACGCCGCCGCGGCCGCCCTAGGCGACCTGCGCGCCTTCTCCGCGCCCGCCTCGCTCGGCCACGCTGTACTCTCCCGGGGCGTCGAGGAACAGGCGAGCTTCGCCTCGCTCGCCGCACGGCAGACACTGCGGGCGTGCGGTGCCTACCGTCTCGTCGTGGGCTGCGAACTGGTCTCCGCCGTACGGGCGCTGCGCCAGCGCGATCTGCGGCCCGACCCGGAGCTGCCGGTCGGACGGGCGATGGAGCTGGCCGAGTCCGTGCTCGGCCTGGACCAGACCGACCGGCCGCTGACGGACGACGTGACGGCGGCGGCCGCGCTGCTCGACCGGTTCACGGACATCTGGAGGGGGAGCGAGTCATGAGCGTGGACAGGAGCACGGACGTGAGCGCGGAGGCGAAAGCCGGCATGAAGGCCGGTGTGAAGGCCGACGTGAAGGCCGACGTGAAAGTCGGCATGAATGCCGACGAGAGCGTGATGGACAGTCCCGCCGGTCGTCTGCAGGCGCTCTTCGAGGGGCACCGGCTGACGCCCACCCAACGGCGCATCGCGCACAGCATGGTGCGCAGCGCCGCCGACGTGCCGTTCCTCTCCAGCGTCGAACTCGCCGAACTCGCCGGGGTCAGCCAGCCCTCCGTCACCCGCTTCGCGGTCGCGCTCGGCTTCGACGGCTACCCGGCGCTGCGCAAGCACCTGCGCGAGGTCGCGCCCACCGAACAGACGGCGGCCCCGGGCTCGTACAACGAGTACCAGCAGGCCGTCGAGGCCGAGATCGAGAACCTGAAGCACCTCGCCGAGGTGCTCGCCGACCCGCGCCCGGTGCAGCGCGCGGGACGGTTGCTCGCCGCCTCCCGTCCGCTCCCGGTGCTCGGGCTGCGCGCCGCCGCCTCCCAGGCGTACGGCTTCGCGTACTTCGCCGCCAAGGTCCACCCGGACGTACGGCTGCTGCACGAGGGCGGCACCATGCTGCACGACCGCATCGACGCGGCCGTCCACGCCGGAGCCACCGCCCTGCTCTGCTTCGCGCTGCCCCGCCACCCGCGCGAGGTCGTGGACTCGCTCGCCTACGCCAAGGAGGCCGGGCTGACGGTGGTGACGGTCGCGGACTCCGCGTTCGCGCCGGTCGCCAAGGTCTCGGACCTCCTCCTGCCCGCCGCCGTCGGCACCGGGCTCGCCTTCGACACGGCCTGCTCCCCGATGCTCCTCGGGCGCGTCCTGCTGGAGGCGATGTGCGACGACATCCCGGACGCCCAGACGCGGCTGGAGGAGTTCGACGCGCGGGCCGCGGCCAGGGGCCTGTTCGTGGAGTAGTCACGGTTCGGTGGAGCGGCCCCGCTTCTCAGACTCGTCTCACCTTCGCTCGTTAGCGTGCCCGCCCAAAGACGCTGAAGACGTAAGGCACGGGAGGCGGAGAACGTGGCGCGCGGAGGGCATGGGCTGGCTCGGGTGGCCGTCGTGGTGAGAGCCGGGGCGGCACCACTGTGGTGGTTCGGTGTGTTCGCGACGGGTATCGGGGTGCTGTTGCCGGGGCTGACCGGACGCCGGATCGGGGTCATGGCCGGGGCCGCGCTGTTCATCCTCGCGGCCGCCGTGGTGGCGTGCACCCGCAGGAAGCGGTACGCCGCACTCGTCCGCTCGGCCGCACGCGCGAGCAAGCAGGACGTGCTCCAGGACCGGGCCGTGACGGTACACAACTGGCGCCGGGGCCATCGCTGGTGGCTGCTGCTCGCCTTCGTGGCCGCGCTCGGCAGCTCCTTCGCGGTGCCCACCGCGGGCGGCATGCTGCTCGCCGGTGCGGGCGTCGGGCTGTGGCTCAAGGCCGGCTGGCTCGGGCGCCGGGAACGCACCGAGGAGGCGCTGATCTGGGTGCGCGTCGACTGGCTCGGGCGACGTGCCGGGGCTCCGGCCGGAAAGCCGGTCAAGGCCTGCCGGAGCACCGGAGTGGCGGCCGGCGACGCCGCGCCCGGCGGAGCGCGACGCCGCTGACCCGAGGCGGCGACTGGGGGTCGCTACACCTCGAGGTCCGCCTCGATCCTCTTCAGCTGGTGCCGGGCCATCGCCAGGTTGGACCGTTTGGCGTCGAGCACCAGGTACAGGAAGAGCCCGTTGCCGCCGCGCCCCTTGATCAGCCGGATCAGGTGGTACTGGTCGGACAGCGTGATCAGGATGTCCTCGATCTCGCCCTTCAGTCCGAGGTGCTCCATGGTGCGGATCTTGGCGCGGACGACGTCGGTGTTGCCCGCCGCGGCCACGGTGAGGTCGAAGCCCTTGCTGCCGCCGATCGTGCCCAGCGCCATTCCGCTGGTGTAGTCGACGAGGGCGGCTCCGGTCGCGCCCTCGATCGAGGCGAGTGCTTCCTTCAGCGCGGTTTCGGTGTTCGTCATGGTGTGGTTCTTCCTTTCGGCTTGTCGGTCCGACTTTTCGGCCCGACCTTCGGTCCGACTCTTCGGTCAGCTTTCCGATGCGGTGGGGGTGTTGGGGGCGGGGGTCGGGGGCGTTCGGGGAGTGCCGCGCGCCGTACGGGTGCGCGTCGGCATGGAGGCGGGCCGTGTGGGAGCCCGCGCCGGGGCGACCGGTTCGCCGCGCGCCGTCGCGGCCTCCACGAGCTCGCCGATCCGGGTACCGGAACGGCGCCCCTCCAGATGCAGCCGGCCGACGTTGACCCGGTCCTGGGCCAGCAGCGTCAGCACGGCGGAGCCGCCCGCCGCGTAGGTCGCCACATAGCCGTCGACGCCGCGCACCAGCAGCTCGCGGAACTCGCCCTGCCCGGTGGCGTCCGCCATCCGCACGGCCACCCCCAGCGCGGCCGCGGTGAGCGCGGCCACGCCCTCGGGCTCCACTCCGGGTGTGTCGTGGGCGAGTACGAGTCCGTCGACGCTGGCCGCCAGCGCACCGGTCAGCTGGGGCACGCGGGCCCTCAACCGGTGCAGCTCGTCGAGGACTTCGGGTTCCGCCGCCATCAGCAGTCTCCTCTCGGCACGCTGTCGCAGCGCGCGGATCACAGGGCCTCCAGCGCGTCTCGGAGCCGGCGCAACAACGCGACGTCGGGATCGGCGGAAGACTGGGTGAGCACCTTGGGCAACGGCGCACGCTCCGGCGCGTTCGCCGCCGTGACGAACCCGGCCGCGGCCAGCCGGCGGACGTCGACGAGGGTGTGGAACGCGGGCCGCCCCAGGGCGAGCGAGATGTCCGACGCCGTCCGCAGACCGTCCACCCGGCCGAGCACGGCCCACTGGCGCAGAGGGACCGACGGTTCGGCGGCGCGCCGGGCGCGCGCCAACGGGGCGGTGTCCGTCGCCGGGTCGGGCCAGACCCGGTGCAGCAGCTGGCGGCGGCGCAGCGTCTCACGCTCCACCGCGGCCACGGGCACGGGACGCACGGGGCCGAGCCAGTGCGCGGCCCCGTAGCGGAACCGGGCCGGAGTGCTGCTCGGCCCCAGCACGAAGTACGCCGCGTCGTACAGCGCCCCGAGATGGCACAACTCCAGCGCGCCCTCGGCGATCCGCCCGTGCTCGACCAGGAACCGCCCGACCCGCCGCCGTGCCCCGGCCTCGGCGACCGCCTCCCGCCAGGACTCGGGCGCCAGCACTCCGCGCGCGGTGAGCAGCACGTCGAGCGAGGGGGTGGCGGGGCTCTCGGCGTGCACGACCTCTCCGTCACAGAGGTAGAGCACCCCGCGTTCGCGCACCAGCACGCCGGTGGCCCGCTCGGCGGCGAGTCGGCTGAGCATGGGCGAGAGGCCGACGGGGACCGCCGCCCTGTCGTTGTTGTTGTTGTTGTTGTCGTTGTTGTTGCGGTCGTGGTCCTGGCCGCTGTCCTTGTGCACGGCGAGTTCGAGTGCGGGCGGTGTTCTGACCGTCGTCATCCCAGTACCAGCCGTCCGGCCATCTCGCCGAGCCGGATCCGGGCCAGCGCGAGATTGCCGTCCGCCCGGTCCAGCCACAGATGCAGGAACACGCTGCTGTCGAACGTGGTCCTGACGAACCGCAGCAGGTGGTAGCTGTCACGGTTACTGACGATCAGGTCCTCGACCGGGGTCTCCTGCTCGGACCAGTCGGACCCGTCGGACGGGGCGAACGCCTTGTGCTCCGCGGCGAGCCGGGCGAGCTCGGCCGCCTCCGCCGCGGTCGTCTCGTGGTCACCTCCCGGGGCGTCCCCGACCGTGCCCAGGGCCAGCCCGCTGGTCCAGTCGACCACCGCGGCGCCCCGGGCACCGGGCAGTCGCATGGCTTCCAGTAGGCACTCGTCGATTCCGGGCACCACGTATCCCCTCCCGCCAAAGGGTTCGGCCGAGTGACGCCGAAGTTACGCAACGTGTGCGCGACGGGTGAGCGATCTGGCATTTTCCTGTGGAACATGCGCGCGGTGACTAAGGTGGGTCAACTGACCATATTTTCCGTCCTCTTGGGGCTGTTCGGATGCCGGTCAGGGCGTTGCGAAGGCGTGCCGGGGGGCGCTCGCAGGTCCGCAGGGGTGCGCGGCGGGGGCACGCACGCCGTGTTCTATTTCGGGGCGCCAGGTGCCAGATGCCGGGCGTCGGGTGCCGGGTGCTACAGCGCCGTGAGTGCCGTCGGCCGCGCGCCGCCCGACTCCGCGACGATCTCCTCCACGCCCTGCGGCTCCCGTACGACCGCGAACCGCACGTCCGTACCCCCGTTGCCGTTGCCGTTGCCGCCCTCGACCGACGCGAAGCCGTACACGCCCGGCCGGGCCAGGGAGTTGTACGCGTAATGGTGGGCGAAGTAGTACGCGCCCGTGTCCAACGCCGCCGCGTAGTCGCCCTGTTCGAGCAGCGGGAGCGCGCGCCCCTCGGCGAGCAGGTCGCCCGCGAAACAGGCGGGCCCCGCGATGTCCTGGACGACGTCCGGCCCCGCCTTGGGGCGCCCCAACGCGTCGTACGCGGCGATCCGCAGCGGCCAGGACCCGGGCGCGTACACCGTGCGGGTCGCGATCTGCACCCCGGCGTGCGTCACCGCGACCGGCCGGCCTCCGGCGGACTTCGCGTACTCGACCCGCGCGACCACCGTCCCGTGCTTGGCCAGCAGCGACCGCCCGAACTCGGTGACCAGTCCGTACCGCCCGTCGAAGAGTCCCGGCACCGCCTCGGCGAGCAGCCGTGCGTACTGCGCGTACGTCGGGGTCGTGACGTCGGAGCCGAAGTTGACCGGCAGTCCGCCGCCGATGTCGAGCGTGTCGATCTGCTGCCGCCCGACACGCCGGTTGATCTCCTCGGCGAGCGCGTACGTCTCCGCGATCCCCCGTGCCATCAGCGAGAGCGGGATGCCCTGCGATCCGGTGTGCGCGTGCAGCCGGGTCAGCCACGGACGGTCGGCGTACACCTGGACGATCCACTCCCGGGCACCCTCGTCGCGCAGCGCGACCCCGAACTTCGAGGTCGTCGTCGCTGTGGACAACGCCTCGATGGAACCCCCGCCGACCTGCGGGTTCACCCGGATTCCGATGGGGGAGCGGGGGTGCGGGGATCCCGCGGGAGCGCCGTTCGGCCCGCCCGGCAGGTCCCCCACCAGGCCGTCGATGCGGTCCAGCTCCTGCGGATTGTCCGCGTTGACGGCGATGCCCAGCGCCAGCGCCTCGCGCAGCTCGGCGATCGTCTTGGCGGGTGAGTCGAGCACGGTCTCGGAGGGTGGCACTCCGGCCGCCCGTGCGAGGGCGAGCTCGCCGGGGCTCGCGACCTCCGCGCCGATGCCGTGCTCGTGCAGCAGCCGCAGTACGGGCACCAGCGGGGTCGCCTTCACCGCGAAGGCGTGCAGCACGGGTGTGCCCGGCGCCGTCACCGCGTCGAAGGCGGCCCGCAGCTCCGCCACCGAGGCCTTGATGCCGGGAACGTCGAGGAGGGCGATGATGGGGGCCTCGGGCCCCAGCAGTCCATGCTCCACGGCGGCCCGGACGGCATCGTCGCGCCGCGCCACGCGAGCGGAGCCGGACTCGCCCCCGCCCGCCGAAGGCAACTCACCCGAACGTGCCCCGCCCGCCGAAGTCCCACCCGAAGGCGCCGCCGCCGAAGGCATCCCGGTCGACGGCGTCCCCGTCGAAGACGCCCTGGTCCCTGCTGCCCCATCGCTCACTGAATCCTCCGTCGTGTCCCTGTCTGTGCCCATACGTCCCAGCCAAACATCCGCGCCACGCCCCCGCTGGCCCACTCATCTATTGACTAGCTCTATTCAAGAAGCCAGGATGTGAATATCTACTGCAACAGTCCGCTAGGAGGCAGACCATGTCAGGACCCCGCCCCGTCCGAGCGCCGCGCGGTACGGAACTGAGTGCCCTGGGATGGCAGCAGGAAGCCGCCCTGCGGATGCTGCAGAACAACCTCGACCCCGAGGTCGCCGAGCACCCCGACAAGCTCGTCGTCTACGGCGGCACCGGCAAGGCCGCCCGCGACTGGCGCTCCTTCGACGCCATGGTCCGCACGCTGCGGACCCTCAAGCAGGACGAGACAATGCTCGTCCAGTCCGGCCGCCCCGTCGGCGTGATGCAGACCCACGAGTGGGCCCCGCGCGTCCTCATCGCCAACTCCAACCTGGTCGGCGACTGGGCCAACTGGGAGGAGTTCCGCCGTCTGGAGGCCCTCGGCCTCACCATGTACGGCCAGATGACCGCCGGCTCCTGGATCTACATCGGCACCCAGGGCATCCTCCAGGGCACCTACGAGACCTTCGCCGCCGTCGCCGCCAAGAAGTTCAACGGCACGCTTGCGGGGACCATCACGCTGACCGCCGGTCTCGGCGGCATGGGCGGCGCCCAGCCGCTCGCCGTGACGATGAACGACGGCGTCGCGATCTGTATCGACGTCGACCCGCGCGCCATCGAGCGCCGCATCGAGCACCGCTACCTGGACGTGAAGGCCGACTCCCTGGAGCACGCCCTCCAGCTCGCCGTCGAGGCCCGCGACCAGCGCAAGCCGCTCTCCATCGGTCTGCTCGGCAACGCCGCCGAGCTGCTGCCCCGCATGCTCGCCGAGAGCGCCCCCATCGACATCGTGACCGACCAGACCTCGGCCCACGACCCGCTGGCCTACCTCCCCATCGGCATCGACTTCGACGACATGGCCGACGCGGCCGCCAAGGACCCGGCGGGCTTCACCACCCGCGCCCGGGAGTCCATGGCCAAGCACGTCGAGGCGATGGTCGGCTTCATGGACGCCGGCGCCGAGGTCTTCGACTACGGCAACTCGATCCGCGGCGAGGCCCAGCTCGCCGGGTACGAGCGGGCGTTCGCCTTCCCCGGCTTCGTCCCCGCCTACATCCGCCCCCTCTTCTCCGAGGGCAAGGGCCCCTTCCGCTGGGCGGCCCTCTCCGGCGAGGCGTCCGACATCCACAAGACGGACAAGGCGATCCTCGACCTCTTCCCGGAGAACGAGTCCCTGCACCGCTGGATCAAGCTGGCCGGTGAGCGCGTCCACTTCCAGGGCCTGCCCGCCCGTATCTGCTGGCTCGGCTACGGCGAGCGCGACAAGGCCGGCGAGCGCTTCAACGACATGGTGGCGTCCGGCGAACTCGCCGCGCCCCTGGCCATCGGCCGCGACCACCTCGACTGCGGCTCCGTCGCCTCCCCGTACCGCGAGACCGAGGCCATGCTCGACGGCTCCGATGCGATCGCTGACTGGCCGCTGCTCAACGCCATGGTGAACGTCGCCTCCGGCGCCTCCTGGGTCTCCATTCACCACGGCGGCGGCGTCGGCATGGGCCGCTCCATCCACGCCGGCCAGGTCTCCGTCGCGGACGGCACCAAGCTGGCCGGCGAGAAGATCCGCCGCGTGCTCACCAACGACCCCGGCATGGGCGTCATCCGGCACGTCGACGCCGGCTACGACATCGCCGAGTCCGTCGCCCAGGAGCGCGGCGTGCGCATCCCGATGCGCGAAGGCGACGAGGGCGGCGCCGCGTGACCTTCCACAGCATGTGGGCGGAGCTGCTGCCGATCGGCCGCAGCTCCGCCTCCGGCGGCTACCGCCGCTTCGCCTGGACCGGGGCCGACGCCGACTGCCGGGCCTGGTTCCGGGCCCAGGCCGAGTCCCGCGGGCTGCGCTACGAGCTGGACCGCAACGGCAACCAGTGGGCCTGGCTCGGCGACCCCGCCGAGGGTGACGCCGTCGTCACCGGGTCCCACCTGGACTCCGTGCCCGACGGCGGGGCCTTCGACGGGCCCCTCGGCGTGGTGTCCTCCTTCGCCGCCCTGGACGCACTGCGCGCCCGGCAGGCGGAGTTCACCCGTCCCCTCGCCATCGTCAACTTCGGCGACGAGGAGGGCGCCCGCTTCGGGCTCGCCTGTGTCGGCTCCCGGCTGGCCGCCGGACAGCTCACCGTCGAGCAGGCGCACCGGCTGACCGACGGCGACGGCATCACGCTCCCGCAGGCCATGGAGCGCGCCGGATACGACCCCGACACCATCGGTCCCGACCCCGAGCGCCTCGCCCGCATCGGCGCCTTCGTCGAACTGCACGTCGAGCAGGGCCGCGCCCTCGACCTCAGCGGCGACCAGGTCGGCATCGCCAGCGCCATCTGGCCGCACGGTCGCTGGCGCTTCGACTTCCGGGGCGAGGCCAACCACGCGGGCACCACCCGGCTCGTCGACCGCCGCGACCCGATGCTGTCGTACGCCGAGACCGTGCTCGCCGCCCGCCGGGAGGCCCAGCTCGCCGGTGCCGTCGCCACCTTCGGCAAGATCTCCGTCGAGCCGAACGGCGTGAACGCCATCCCCTCCCTCGTGCGCGGTTGGCTCGACTCCCGCGCCGCCGACCAGGCGAGCCTCGACACGGTCGTCACCGGCGTCGAGAAGGCCGCCCGCGAGTACGCGGAGGCCCAGGGCGTCGAACTCGACGTCGTCCGCGAGTCGTTCACCCCCGTCGTCGAGTTCGAGCACGCCCTGCGCGACGAGCTCGCCCGCATTCTGGGCAAGGACGGGAAAGAGGCCGCGGGACTCACGGTTCCCGTCCTGGGCACGGGCGCCGGACACGACGCCGGAATCCTCTCCGGGACCGTCCCGACCGCCATGCTGTTCGTACGCAACCCCACGGGTGTCTCGCACTCCCCGGCCGAGTACGCCGCCGAGGACGACTGCGTGGCCGGGGTGACCGCACTCGCCGACGTACTCGAAGGGCTGGCCTGCAGGTGACGCAGACGTACTGGCTTGAACACGCCTGGCTCGACACCCACGTCGAGCCGGGCGTGGCCCTGGACGTGACGGACGGGCGGATCACCGCCGTCCGCGAGAACACCGCCACCCCGCCCCCCGGTGCCGAGATCCTCCGCGGACTCACCCTCCCCGGCCTCGCCAACGCCCACTCGCACGCCTTCCACCGCGCCCTGCGCGGCACCGTCCAGGTCGGCTCCGGCACCTTCTGGACCTGGCGCGAGACCATGTACTCCTTCGCCGACAGACTGACCCCGGACACCTACCACGCGCTCGCCCGCGCCGTGTACGCGGAGATGGCGCTCGCGGGCGTCACGGCCGTCGGCGAGTTCCACTACGTGCACCACGCCCCCGGCGGCACCCCGTACGCCGACCCGAACGCGATGGGCGAGGCGCTCGTCGCGGCCGCGGACGAGGCCGGCATCCGGATCACCCTCCTCGACACGGCCTACGTGTCCTCCGGCTTCGGACAGCCGCCCAACCACCACCAGCTCCGCTTCTCCGACGGCAGCGCGGAGGCCTGGGCGGAACGCTCTTCACTTCTCAAGGACCGTGATCACGCACGGATCGGTGCGGCCATCCACTCCGTACGGGCCGTGCCCGCAGGACAGCTGGCGACGGTCGCGCGCTGGGCCGAGGAGCGGCAGGCCCCGCTGCACGTGCATCTGTCCGAGCAGACGGCGGAGAACGACGCCTGCCAGGCCGCCCACGGGTGCACTCCGACGCGGCTCCTCGCCGACCACGGCGTGCTCGGCCCCCGCACGACCGGCGTCCACAACACGCACCTCACGGACGAGGACATCGCGCTGCTGGGCGACTCCCGGACGGGCACGTGCATGTGCCCGACGACGGAACGGGACCTGGCGGACGGCATCGGCCCCGCCGTCGCCCTCCAGCGAGCCGGCTCGCCCCTCTCCCTCGGCTCCGACAGCCACGCCGTCATCGACCTCCTCGAAGAGGCCCGCGCGATGGAGCTGAACGAGCGCCTGCGCACCCGCACCCGCGGTCACTGGACGGCGGCCGCCCTGCTGCGCGCCGCCTCCGCCGACGGCCACGCGGCCCTCGGCTGGCAGGACGCGGGCATCCTCGAAGCGGGCGCGCTCGCCGACTTCACGACGATCGCCCTCGACTCGGTCAGAACAGCGGGACCGGTGCCGCGCCTGGGCGCCGAGACGGCCGTATTCGCGGCGACGGCGGCCGACGTACGGCACACGGTCGTGGGCGGCCGGCACGTCGTACGCGACGGGGCGCACGATCTTGTTCCCGATGTGCCGCAGGCCCTCGCGCAGGCAGTCGAAGCACTGCGCGCCTAGAGACGACCGCCGAACCCCGCCCCCACGAGGACGCCATGAGCAGCACCACCGGCACGACCACCGTCATCACCAACATCGCCAGTCTGGTCACCAACGATCCCTCCCTCGGCGACGGATCTCCCCTCGGTCTGATCCAGGACGCGGCCGTCGTCATCGAAGGCGACCGCATCGCGTGGACCGGTGACTCAAGAAAAGCACCCGCCACTGACAACCGGGTCGACGCCGGTGGCCGGGCCGTGATTCCGGGCTTCGTGGACTCCCACTCGCACCTCGTCTTCGCGGGCGACCGCACCCAGGAGTTCAACGCCCGCATGTCGGGCCGCGGCTACACGGCGGGCGGCATCCGCACCACCGTCGCCGCCACCCGCGCCGCCAGTGACGAGGACCTGGAGCGCAACCTCACGCACTACCTCCACGAGGCCCTGCGCCAGGGCACCACCACCTTCGAGACCAAGTCGGGCTACGGCCTCACCGTCGAGGACGAGGCCAGGGCGCTGCGCATCGCGGCGGCGCACACCGACGAGGTCACCTACCTCGGCGCGCACATCGTCTCCCCGGACTACGCCGACGACCCGGCCGCGTACGTGGCCCTGGTGACCGGCGAGATGCTCGACGCCTGTTCCCCGTACGCCCGTTGGATCGACGTCTTCTGCGAGAAGGGCGCCTTCGACGGCGACCAGGCCCGCGCGATCCTCACCGCGGGCAAGGCGAAGGGCCTGCACCCGCGCGTCCACGCCAACCAGCTCTCGTACGGCCCCGGCGTCCAGCTCGCCGTCGAACTCGACGCGGCGAGCGCCGACCACTGCACCCACCTCACGGATGCGGACGTCGAAGCCCTGGCGAACGGCCGCACGGTCGCGACCCTGCTCCCCGGCGCCGAGTTCTCCACCCGCGCCGAGTGGCCGGACGCCCGCCGCCTCCTGGACGCGGGCGTCACCGTCGCCCTTTCCACCGACTGCAACCCGGGCTCCTCCTTCACCTCCTCCGTCCCGTTCTGCATCGCGCTGGCGGTACGGGACATGGGGATGACCCCGGACGAGGCGCTCTGGTCGGCCACGGCGGGCGGCGCGGCGGCTCTGCGCCGCGAGGACATCGGCCGTCTCACCGTCGGCGCCCGCGCCGACCTCGCCCTCCTGGACGCGCCCAGCCACGTCCACCTCGCCTACCGGCCGGGCGTACCGCTGGTCACCGGCGTCTGGCGGCGCGGCGCACGCGAGGTCTGACGCCGGGGTCACGAGTCCGAGGCCGCGAGGCCGGGGTCACGGCGCCGGTCAGGACGCCGGGGTCACGAGGCCCCCGCCCGCCACCGCTGACTCGTGCCCCCGTCGAGCGGCAGCAGGGACAGGCCGTCCCCGCCGCTCGGCGTGACCGCGGTCTCGAGGGCGATGGACGGGCGGATCACGCCGTCGTCGTCCACGGTGAACCTCAGGTTCTGGCCGTGGCTGCCGTCGATCGAGCCGCAGTCCCAGATCCCGACGCCGTTGTCGACGGAGCCGCGGCTGTCCAGACAGAGGTCGGAGTCGGCGTACGACTGCAGGACGCCGCGCCCGGAGTCGACCCGCCACCGCTGGGTGCGGGCCGAGGTACAGGGGGCCGTGACGACGTCCGTGCCCTGTGTCAGATCACCGTCGCGGATGTCCAGGCACAGGCCCGAGGCGAGGTTCACGACCTGGGCGTAGTTGCTGCCCGGCGGGTAGGTCGGGGTGGGCGTGGGAGACGGCGTCGGACTGGCCGATCTCGAGGGGGAGGGGCTCCGCGTCGGGGAAGTCGGGGAAGGGGACTTGCTGGTCGCGGAGGGCAGCGGGGCCGGGGGCGAGGGGGTCGCCGAGACGGTCGCCGTCACCGTCACCTGCGGCACGCTCGACGGGGTGGTGACCGAGCCCGCCGTGTTCTGGGACGGCGAGCCGCCCGACGACAGCACGACGAACAGCAGCGGCACCAGGGCGACGCCGAGGGCCGCCGCCGAGGTGAGGACGAAACGGCGGGACGGCGGCCAGGGCCCCGATGAGGCGGGGACGCCGGGCCTGGGTTCGCCCGCCTCGCTCATGACGTACGCCGTGCCCGCCCACGGCAGCAGTCCCTCGGCCAGCGCGGTGCGCGGATGGTCGCGCAGGGCGGACAGCTCCTCGTACGCCGTCGTGCAGTGCGCGCAGTGCGCCATGTGGGCGTGCAGATCGGGGCTGGAACGGGGGTTGTCCGGCCGTAGCGACTCCTCGATCAGCCGTCGGAAGTCCCCGCAGCTGGGGTCGTCGGAGGCGGCGAGCCGGGACTTCAGACAGGCCTGGCCCAGGGCGTGCAGTGCGGGCTGTGCGCCGTACGCCACGTCCTCACGGGTGAGGCCGAGCAGGACGGCCGCCCGGTCGGCGGGTTCCTCTTCCACGATCACGTACCAGAGCAGGCCCTGGGCGCGGGACGGGAGGGACTGGAACGGGGCGAGCATGGGCGGCACGGGCCCGCCGGGGCCGGCCGCGCTCAGCACGAGGAGCAGACCGGGGTCGAGGCCGGCGGCCCGTTCGTCCCTCGCCCACGAGGCGGCCACCTGCCCCGCCAGCAGCAGGAGCCGGTGGCGCCAGGGGACGCTCGGGTTCGAGCCGCGCGCCGTCTCCTGGGCAGCCAGGGTGAACGCCTGCGCCGCGAGCTGCCGTGCGGCCGACTCGCTGCGGGTGCACAGGCGGGCGTAGGCGAGGACGGACGGGCGGTGCCGTTCGCGGAGCTCCTGGAGGGCCGGATACGCGCTGGGGGTGTCGGCGCTCAGCAGTTCGGTGAGCCGCGTGTCGGACGCGCCCGCGTCGTCCTGAGCCATGTGCCGGCCTCCTCGTACCCCGTGCGGTCACTCGCTCCCGTCCTGACATACCAGCCAGTTTGGAGTGCTCATAGTGACGGGGGTGGCCCTTTGAGGAAAGAGGGAGGAAGGAGGCGCAAGAAAAAACGCAAGAAAAAAGCGGCCCGGCGCCGTCGGCGCCGGACCGCTCTCAGCTGAGAAGAGGTGCCGGAGAGGGCGGGGAGCGTCACTCCTCGACCGTCACTCCTCGACCGTCAGCCCCTTCCGCAGTCGCACCAGCGTCCGCGACAGCAGCCGCGACACATGCATCTGCGAGATCCCGAGCTCGTCACCGATCTCGGACTGGGTCATGTTGGCGACGAAGCGCAGCGAGAGGATCTGCCGGTCGCGCGAGGGGAGTTCGGCGATCAGGGGCTTGAGGGACTCCACGTACTCGATGCCCTCGAGGCCGTGGTCCTCGTAGCCGATGCGGTCCGCGAGCGCGCCTTCGGAGTCGTCCTCCTCGGGCTGGGCGTCCAGCGAACTGGCCGTGTAGGCGTTCGAGGCGGCCATGCCCTCGACGACCTCGTCGTTGGTGATGTCCAGGCGCTCCGCCAACTCGCCCACCGTGGGCGCCCGGTCGAGCTGCTGGGCGAGTTCGTCGCCCGCCTTGGCCAGGTCGAGACGGAGTTCCTGCAGTCGGCGCGGTACGCGCACGGACCAGGAGGTGTCGCGGAAGAATCGCTTGATCTCGCCGATGATGGTCGGCATCGCGAAGGTGGGGAACTCGACGCCGCGGCTCAGTTCGAAGCGGTCGATCGCCTTGATCAGGCCGATCGTGCCGACCTGGATGATGTCCTCCATCGGCTCGCTGCGGGAGCGGAAGCGGGAGGCGGCGAACTTGACCAGCGCGAGGTTGAGCTCGACCAGCGTGTTGCGCACGTACGAGTAGTCGCGGGTGCCTTCTTCGAGGGACTCCAGCCGCTCGAAGAGGGTCTTGGACAGGGCCCGTGCGTCCACCGGTCCCACCTCGTCGTACGGGGGGATCTCGGGAAGTCCGTCGAGTCCGTCGAGTCCGCTGGTTCCGGTTTCGTCGAGACGCTCCGGGCGTTCCAGAGAAGGTGTCGACGTCGCCGTCTGGGTCTGCGATGCGTCGAGCCGGGGTGACATGGTGTCCTCCATCGTTCTCGGCATATGGCCGCCGATGCCAATGCGTGCACTGCGGTGTGCGGGCGCCTCCGTAGCCGGCCGTGTCGAATAGGTGTCGCTACTAGCCCTACCCGCTTTCGCGCGTCGCCCGCAAGTGCGTTGCGCGGTGAAATGTCCATTTTCAGGGGGTTGTTCGGGTGTCGGGGATCGTAAGGAAGGCGTAGTGTTCGAGTGCGTACATCAGCAGTCGCGACGCTCGGGAGAGAGACGGCATGGACCGCCAGACGGTCGGCAGCGCACAGTCGGGCCGGCTTCTAGTCGAGGTGCGGGAAGAGGGCTCAAGCGCCGTCGTGACCCCCGCGGGTGAGTTGGATCACCACACGGCCGAATTGTTGCGCGAGCCACTCGAGGACTGCCTTGACAAGGGGCACTCGCGACTGGTCGTGGACTGCTCGCGACTGGAGTTCTGCGACTCCACCGGGCTGAACGTGCTGCTCGGTGCCCGGCTGAAGGCCGAGGCCGCGGGGGGTGGAGTCCACCTGGCGGGGATGCTGCCGGTGGTGGCCCGGGTCTTCGAGATCACCGGGGCCGAGGCCGTCTTCACCGTCCACGAGACGCTCGATGCGGCCCTGGCCGACTAGCCGGGGTGGTCGGGGCCCCGCCTCGGCGTGCTCCGCAGTGCCCCCTGCGATCGCGGCATCGCCCGCGTCACACGATCCCCGTCGCGCAAAGGGGGTGTTCCGACGGAACGGTCGGGCAGGAGACAACCTGACTATGTCGGCAACAATCGGTGGGAACGTCGTAGGTGATCGTCGCAGATACGTAGATATTCGTCCGGACGCCCTGAGTGCGGAAGCACCCGCGGCGCGTACCACATGCTGAGTACTGAGTCTTGAATCGTGAAACTGGTGAATCGGTGAGGTGAAGCGCTGATGAGCACCACCCGGCCTTACTCGCCGGGCGACCGCGGCCCGGAGTCGGGCGACGGCGGCGCTTCCGGGGCGCCTGGGGACGGCGGCCCGGCCGTCCCGTCCGGGAGGCGTCAGGCCCGCAGACTGAGCTTCGACGGCGAGAGCGGCGTCGTGCCGCTGGCCCGCGACTTCGCCCGCCAGGCGCTGCACGCGTGGGGCTGGCTGCCCGCCGCGAGCGCCGACCAGCGGGCCGCCGCCGAGGACGTCCTGCTGGTCGTCTCCGAACTCGTCACCAACGCCTGCCTGCATGCCGAGGGCCCGGACGAGCTGCGGATCTCCTGCGACAACAAGGTGCTGCGCGTCGAGGTCTCCGACCGTGGCGCGGGCCAGCCCGCCCCGCGCACCCCGCACCGCGCCGGCCGCCCCGGCGGCCACGGCATGTTCATCGTGCAGCGGCTGTGCCTGGACTGGGGGGTCGTGCGCACTCCGGGGGTCACGGGCAAGACGGTGTGGGCGGAACTCGGGGCGCCCGCGTAGCCCCACCCGATCCCGGGTGCGACTCCCACCTCGGGTTACCCGCGGTTCGAATCCTTCTTCGTACGTTGCCGAACGCGCGCCGGATCTCCTCGGATCCGGCGCGCACTTTGTCTTCCCTCCACAAGGCACCGGGCGTACCTTGACGGCCGATCTGATGTTCCGTCAGGAATGAGGCCCCGAGGTGTCGTACCGGACGTACCAGAAACGAACCGCCGCGCTCGCGTTCGCCGCGGCCCTGGCCGGCTCGGCGGTGCTGATGGCCGCCCCCGTCGCCGAGGCCAGTGTGGTGAACGTCAACTACCAGTGCAAGACGCCGATCGGCGACAAGAGCGCCGTGTCGCCCATCGACATCAAGAGCGTCAAGAGCGGCAGCGGCTACAAGCTCACCATGTCCTGGCAGAAGGGCGTCTCCTCCAGCCCGGTGGAGCTCGGCAAGGGCGCGATGAGCCCCAGCGCCGTGATCAAGGTGGGCGGCGCGGACAGCGGCACGGTGGCCGTCAGCGGCCCCGCCAACGCGGCCGCGATCCCCGCCAACACCCCCATCAAAATCAGTGACTTGTCGGGTACGTACACACCGGAGAAGACCGGCAAGGTCACCTTCACCGCGGGCGTGCTCACGATCAAGGCGCTCGGCACGACGACCACCTGCACCCCCACCAACAACCCCGGGCCGTCGCTGACCCTCGACGTCACGGCGGCGGGCGGTGGTTCGGGAAGCGGCGGATCCGGCAGCTCGGGCGGTTCGACGGGCTCGACCGGCACCGACTCCGGCGGCCGGCTCCCGCAGACCGGCCCCGCCGACTCGGCGATCGCCCTCGGCACGTTCGGCGGCACGGTGCTGCTCGCGGGCGCGGCGGGCACGCTGTGGCTGACCCGCAGGCATCAGACGACCCGCCGCTGAGGGCGCCACGTCCCCGTACGACGGTACGACCGTACGACCAGCAGGAGCCGCCGATGCCGTACGCCCCCGTCCTCCGCTGTGCCGTCGCCGTGCTGCTGTCGGCCGCCGCCTCCCCGGCGGCCGCGGCCGCCGACGGCTGGTCCCTCGCGCCCTCCGCGAGCGCGCCGGGCGGGCGGCCGTACGTCTACGCGGAGGGCGCGCCCGGCACGGTGCTGCAGGACTCCGTGTCCGTGCTCAACCCGGGTGCGCGGCCCGTGACCGTGCGACTGCGAGGCGCGGACGCCGACAACACCGCGGACGGCGACCTCACCGTGCGCGCCGCCGGGAAGTCCACGGACACCGGTGCGTGGATCGCCTTCGCGGGAGAGCGGGGCGGCCGCCGGGTCCCGGTGCGCGCGCTCTCGCTGCGGGTGCCCGCGCACACCCGGGCCGACGTGCCGTTCACCGTGAGTGTCCCGGCGGGCGCGACGCCCGGCGACCACCCCGGCGCGGTCGTGGCGGGCGCCGGCGGCCGGTCCTCGGCGGTCCGGGTCCAGCTGCGGGTCGGCGGTCCCGCGGTGTCGGCGCTCACGGTCGAGCACGTCGCCGTGCACGGCGGGCGCATCTCGTACGAGCTGGTCAACCGCGGCAACACCGTGCTCACCCCGAAACTCGCGGTACGCGCCGACGGCGTCCTCGGCCGGGCCCTGGACCGCGCCCCGCGCACCCTGCCCCTCGACCTCCTGCCCGGCCGCCGCGTCACGCTCACCGAGCCCTGGCGCGACCCCCCGGCGCTGGACGCGGTCGACGTACGGCTGACGGTGACGGCGGCGGGCGGGGCACGCGCCACGGCGTCCGCGTCGGTGCGGTTCGTGCCGTGGGGCGCGCTCGCGGCCACCGCCGGGGCGGCGCTCGCGGCGCTGGGCGCCTGGTGGGTCGTACGACGGCACAGGCGCCGTACGACGGACGGCGGGACGAGTGAACGGCCGCGTACGGAAGTCGAGTGGACGGGAGCGGTGTCGTGAGCGGAGTCCTGAGCGGCAAGGCGCGGATGTCGGCGCTGGTGGCGGCGCTCGCGCTCGTCCTGGCCCCGCTGGCGGGACCGGTGTCCCCGGCGTCCGCGGCCGGGAAACCCGGCGTGAGCCTGTCCAAGTCCGAGGCGGGGACGGGCGGTTCGATCGTCGTGACCGGCAACGGATGGCGGCCGAGGACCCTGCTGATGATGCTGATCTGCGGGCAGGCCGTGCCGTCCCGGGGGCTGATCGGCGGCACCAACTCCTGCGCCAACGCCGACGGCCGGGCCGTCACCACCGACGCCCAGGGCCACTTCAGCAAGGAACTGCCGGTCACCGAGCCGCCCGAACCGTGCCCGTGCGTGGTGCACGTCGCCACGGTCACGGGGGAGAAGGCGGAGGCCGACGCGATCTTCATGGTCGCCGGGCACTCGGTCGAACCACTGCCGAAGGAGGTGGGCGGGGGGCGGCTCTCGGTGCTCACCGACACCCGCCTCGACGGGTCGAGCGGGCTGCTGACGTGGTTCGGCGCGCCGGCCTCGCGCCAACTCGTCTTCACCGTCGGCAACATCGGCACCGCCGCCGTCAAGGACCCCGTGTTCCAGATCGGCACCTCCCACGGGGTGTTCGCGCCGCAGTGGGAGGAACAGGACTGGCGCGGCACGATCGCACCCGGCAAGAAGGCGCAGATCAAGCTGCCGGTCGAGCTCGCGGCCGGGGCGCACGGCGACTACACGGTCTCGCTGCGGTACGGCGGCAAGGTCCTCGCCGAGCAGCCCTGGGGGGTGGGCCGTCCCTGGGGGGTGACCCTCTTCTGGATCCTGCTCGCCGTGGTGGTGCCGGCCGCCGTCTTCCGGGTCGGGATGGCCGTGGTGGACCGGGCGCGCCCGCACAGGTCGGCGGGGCGGGCGGGGCGCCATCGGAGCCTGCGCCTGCCCGAACTCGCCTCCCGTGTGCCGAGGCCGGCCCCGTTCCGCATGGCCAAGGCGAGCCCGTCCCGTGTGCCCGGAGCGAGCGCGTCCGCGGCCACATCCGTGCCACCCGGCACTCCTACGAACCCGACCCTGCCGTGGTTCACGCCGGACAACGTTCCGGGGACCGCGGCGAACGGTCAGCTCTCCGCACCGCACGACACCGGTCCGACGACGAAGGGGAACACGTGAACAGGCGACGGAGAGTTGTACCCGGAGGCCGCAGAACGAGCGCGGCCGGGCTCGCGCTGATGCTCGGCGGCGCGGGCATCCTGTTGGGAGTGGCCGCGGTCCCGGCGCAGGCCGCCGAGGTGGCGTACAAGACGGAGTGCATACCGCCCGCGGCCTCCGGCCTGGACCCCGTCGAGGGCACCACCAAGGTGGAGATCACCGCACCGGCGACGGCGAAGGTGGGCGACGAGATCCAGGTCGTGTGGAAGTTCGTCCAGGCGGCGTCCAAGAATCCGGACCTCATCGTCCTGCCGAAGGACTCGGTCAAGCCCACGGGAACCCTCAAGGCGTCCGGCGCGCAGACCGCGGACATCGCGATGGAGGGGCCGCAGGAGAACCCGGAGATTCCCAAGGGCGGCGACATGGTGCTGTCCGACATGACGGGCAAGGTCAAGCTGACGACGGCGGGTGATGTCACGCTGACGCCGGACGCGTACACCATCACCGCCTACTCGACGGACACCAAGTGCACGCCACAGGAGGCGGTGCCGGCCGCTGCCACCATCAAGGTGACGGCCGCCGAGGGCGGTTCGACGACCTCGGGCGGCTCGACCTCCGGCGGGACGACCACCTCCGGAGGCACGGCGACGGGTGGTGACACCGGTGGTACGACTTCGGGTGGATCCACGACCGGCGGTGGCACGACGTCCGGTGGCACGACGTCTGGTGGTTCGACCACCGGTGGTTCGACCTCCGGCGGCGATGACGGTCAGACCGACTTCGCCGGCAAGACCGTGGCCACGTCCTTCGCCTGCACCTCGCCCGGCCCCGCCAAGATCGACTCTTCGGCGACGATCAACGCCAAGAAGAACGGCGGGAGTTACGACCTCACGGTGAAGACCGCCGAGGGCGTGATGAACAGCCCCGCCCCGCTGCCCGCGGGCGCGCTGAAGCCCTCCATGGTGATCACGGTCGGCGGCGACGACAGCGGCTCGCTCAAGGTCGAGGGCCCTGCCAACAAGGACGCCCTCAACACGGGCGACCCGGTCTCGCTCGGCGACATGACGGGCACGTACAAGCCCGGAGCGGACGGCAAGGCCACGCTCAGCCCAGGTGATCTGACGATCGTCGTGACGCTGAGTGCCGGAGCCGACCCGATCACGATTCCCTGCAAGGCGACAAAGACCGCTGTCTCACTGGAACTTGACGTCCAGAAGCAGTCGGGCGGCGTCTCCGGCGCGACGACGTCGGGCTCCGGGTCATCCTCCGGGTCATCCTCCGGGTCGTCCTCGTCCTCGTCCTCTTCCGGCGGAGGTCTGGCCGAGACCGGCGCGAACGACCACGGCGGGCTTCGGGCACTCGGCTTCGTGGCCGGCACGGCGATCCTGCTCGGCGGAGCGGTCTTCGTCTTCCTGCCGCACCGCCGCGTGCGCTGACGCCCTCTCGCACCGTCCGCACCCCGGGTCCGCTTGACCTGGACCCCGGGGTGCGGGTTTGGCGTCGGGGCACGGCCCGAGGCTGGACCGGCTTCCCACCGGAGGCGCGCGCTTAGCCACGCGTCGTCGAGCGGGGTCCGCCGTCTCCTCCTCACCCGCCGTGCTCCTGCCGCAGATGCGCCCGCATCCGCACGTTCGCGTCGCTCACCGCGCTGTGGTCGAACACCGCGCGCGCCGCGTGGCGCCGTGCGGCGAGCTCCCGGCAGGCCTCGCAGCCGTCGACGGGAACGGGGGAGCGGCTCACGTCGTACGTCGGCCCGGTCACGGCGTACGCCCCTCTCCGTGTCTGCCGTGCGCCCGCAATTCCCGGTCGCATTCGGCGACCTCGCCCGTGCGGCCCGCTTCCTTCGCGGCCGTCCGCTGGGCGAGCAGCGCCGCGCACACGTCGCAGCCGCCGCCGTACGGGGGCCTGGGCGCCGCCACCGCCGTACGCGCCGTCATGCCGACCACTGCGCGAGCGCCGCCTCGATCGCCCGCAGCGCCGCGGGGGTCGGACGCGCCCAGCCGCCGGGCGGGGTCCAGGGGGAGGAGGTGGTGCTGTGGGTACGGGTACGGGTGCGGCGGGGGAGTCGGGGGAGGGTCGTGGTGGTGGCAGATGCTGGAGGAAGCACCATGCGATCCGTCGACCTGACAGCCGTGACATGGCGCAAGAGCAGCTACAGCAATTCGGACGGCGGCGAGTGCGTCGAGGTCTCCGACGACCTGCTGGCCGCCGCCTTCTGGCGCAAGAGCAGCTACAGCAATTCGGACGGCGGCCAGTGCCTCGAAGTCGCCGACAACCTCCCGGCCCCCACCCCCCTCGTCCCCGTCCGCGACTCCAAGAACCCCAACGGCCCCGCCCTGATACTCCCGGCGGCGGCCTGGGCGTCCTTCGTCACTGCTGTGCGACATGACGAGCTGCCCGGCGCCTGAGACTCAGGGCTTGCCGATGTCGACGGCCCACACGCCCGTACGGTCGTAGGCCTCGGGCGTGGCGGTCATGACCCTTCCTGGGACGACCCCCATGGCCGCGGCATGGACAGCATGCCCGTACGCCCACTCCAGGCCGGCTGCCACCGTTTACTCGACCGTGGCGGCGGCGGCGAAGTCGAGCGGCAGGAACTCCAGACCCGGCAGAGCATCTACATGTGCGGCTTGATGATCAACGGCGTTCCCCTACTTGCCCGGCCGCGATCGCGGCACGCCATTCCTGCGCCGCGCGTACATCCGCCTCGGTGAGGTCCGGGCCGAGGTTGGCCCGGACGTAGGCAACCGCGCGGGCCGTGTGCTCCGCGCGCTCCTCCTCCGTCGGGGTCGCGGCGACCATACGCTCGACGTAGGCGCGCGTGCTCAGGCCGCGTTCCTCGGCGAGCGTGCGCAGCCGATCCCTTGTCGAGTCACTGATCTTGATGGTGGTGTCAGCCATACGGACAGAATGCAGGCGAATACCTCGGTCGGCAGGAAAACGCCGGAGGGCCGCCGCACCCCAAAGGATGCGGCGGCCCTCCGGCAAGCCCCGGACCTACGTCAGTGCACGTCGCCCATCAGTTCCTTGACCTTCTTGCGGTACATCCACACCGCGACACCGGCGACCACGGCGAGCGTCGCCTCCAGGGCGACGATGCCCGTCTTGTTGAGGTCGACGTTGGCGATGGACAGCAGACCCGTCGTGGCGTCACCGGCGGTGACGGCCAGGAACCAGACACCCATCATCTGGGAGGCGTACTTCGCGGGAGCCATCTTCGTGGTGACGGAGAGGCCGACCGGGGAGAGCGTCAGCTCGCCGACGGTCTGCACGAAGTAGATCGCGACCAGCCACATCGCGGCCGCCTTGTGACCGCCCTCGGCGATCGTCAGCGGAGCCAGGAACAGGAAGAACGAGGCACCGATCAGGATCAGACCCGACGCGAACTTGGTGGCCGTGCTCGGCTCCTTGCCGCGCTTGTTCAGCGCCAGCCACGCCCAGGCGAACACCGGCGCGAGCGCCATGATCATGACCGGGTTGACGGACTGGTACCAGGAGACCGGGAACTCCCAGCCGAAGATCGTGTTCTCGGCGGAGGAGTCGGCGAAGATCGACATGGTCGAGCCGCCCTGGTCGTAGATCATCCAGAACACGGCCGCGGCGACGAAGAACCAGATGTACGCGGACATCTTCGACTGCTCGGCGCGGTCGAGGTCCTTGTCCCGCTTGATCCGGGCGATGACCAGGACCGGGATGATCAGACCGGCGATGGTGATCGGGACCAGCAGCCAGTTCAGGGTGTAGTGACCCGAGAAGCCGACGACGCAGTAGAAGACCACCGCGACGGCCGCCCACAGCGCGGACTTGCGCAGCGTCGCGGCCTTCTCCTCGGCCGACAGCGGCGTGGGGACCTCGTGCGAGCGCGGGTTCAGGTGACGGCCGCCGAGCAGGTACTGGGCCAGACCCAGCGCCATGCCGAGCGCGGCGAGCGCGAAGCCCAGGTGCCAGTTGACGTTCTCGCCGACGGTGCCGATGACCAGCGGAGCGGCGAAGGCGCCGACGTTGATGCCGATGTAGAAGAGCGTGAAGCCACCGTCACGGCGCGGGTCGTCCGGACCGTCGTAGAGGTGACCGACCATCGTGGAGATGTTGGCCTTCAGCAGACCGGAACCGATCGCGACGAGCCCGAGGCCGCCGTAGAACGTGCCGGACGACGGCAGGGCCAGCGTGAGGTGGCCCAGCATGATGATGACGCCCGCGACGGCGACCGTCTTGCGGGGGCCGAGGACACGGTCGGCGAACCAGCCACCCGGCAGGGCGAGCAGGTACACCAGCGACAGGTACACCGAGTAGATCGCGGTCGCGGTGGCCGCGCTCAGGTGCAGGCCACCCGGTGCCACCAGGTACAGCGGGAGCAGAGCCTTCATGCCGTAGTAGGAGAATCGCTCCCACATCTCGGTCATGAAGAGAGTGGCCAGTCCGCGGGGGTGGCCGAAGAAGGTCCTCTCGGAACCGGGGGTGCCCGGAGTCGCCGAGTCCTTCGTCAGGCTGGACGCCATGGTCGTTCCTTGCTGGTCGGGACGCGCTGCTTGAGCGTTACGCGCCCGGTGGGGGGCGGCCGGCACCGGCGGGGCTCGACCGTCCTTCCCCACGCCCACGGGGAGTCCGCTCCGGATTGCGAAGCGGTGGACGGCGACCACCGGGATCCACGCCCGTCACGCAGGTGATGCGCTCGGGCCCGGCCACAGGTCATTCCTTTCGAGGCTGGCGAACACCAGCCCGCACATGAAAGAGACCTTCAGCGGCAAGTACGCGCCAAAGGTCTCCTACTGGTGCTACAGGCGTCTGGTCACCATACGACATGTCAATGTGGCATATGGAAGGACTTGAGAGATGGATCACAGGTGAGAATGGAACCGCGGACACCCATTCGAAGGCACCGGACAAGATCGCTTCCCACAGCCGCAGGCAAGAAACCGTACAGCCCCAGGTAAGAATTACGGTTGGCGATCACACCACAGGCGCTGTCCGCGGCGGACTACCATCACCCCATGACCCGTGTACTGCTCGCCGAGGACGACGCGTCCATCTCGGAGCCATTGGCCCGTGCCCTGCGCCGTGAGGGTTACGAGGTCGAAGTGCGCGAGGACGGACCCACCGCGCTCGACGCCGGAATGCAGGGCGGCGTCGACCTGGTCGTCCTGGACCTGGGCCTGCCCGGTATGGACGGCCTCGAAGTGGCCCGCCGTCTCCGTGCCGAAGGCCACACCGTCCCCATCCTCATCCTGACCGCGCGCGCCGACGAGGTGGACACCGTCGTCGGTCTCGACGCGGGCGCCGACGACTACGTCACCAAGCCCTTCCGCCTTGCCGAACTGCTCGCCCGTGTCCGGGCCCTCCTGCGGCGCGGCGCCGCGGAGCCGCAGCAGCCGCCCGCCACGCACGGGGTGCGCATCGACGTCGAGTCGCACCGGGCCTGGATGGGCGACGAGGAACTCCAGCTCACGGCGAAGGAGTTCGACCTGCTGCGGGTCCTCGTCCGCGATGCCGGCCGGGTCGTCACGCGTGACCAGCTGATGCGCGAGGTCTGGGACACCACGTGGTGGTCGTCCACCAAGACCCTCGACATGCACATCTCCTGGCTCCGCAAGAAGCTCGGCGACGACGCGGCGAACCCCCGCTACATCGCGACGGTACGAGGAGTCGGCTTCCGCTTCGAAAAGAGCTGAGGCCCGCGGGGCGGAAGTCGGGCGGGGGGCGGGGTTCGGGGCGAAGCCCCGCCCTGAGGGGCGCGGGGAACCGCGCGCCCAGCCCCCACCGGCCCGCAGCCAAGGAGAACCCCGGGCTCCCGAGCGCCTCCCCTGCCCCAGCTCAGCGCAGCGTCAAGGCACACTGGTCCACGTACAGCCACCCGCCCGGAGGACCCCGTGCGTCGCCGTCTCATCCAGTCCACGCTCGCCGTCGTGCTCGTCGTGATCGCCGTCTTCGGCGTGTCCCTCGTGATCGTCGAGACCCGCACGATCAGCAACAGCGCCCAGGAACGCGTGGACTCCGAGGCCCTGCGCCTGGCCAGCATCGTCGACAGCCGCATCCTCGGTGACGAGCACATCAACGCGGAGATCCTCAAGAACCAGGTCGCGGAGGACCGGTACGCCGTGATCCGCATCCCCGGCCAGGCCCCCCTCGAGCTCGGCCTCCAGCCCAGCGGTGAGGTCATCCACTCCACGGCCAAGGGCGAGGAGGGCGAGACGGTCACCGTCCAGGAGCCCCGCTCGGCCGTGACGCGCGAGGTCGGCCGCACCCTCCTGATCATCGCGGCGGTCGCGCTGCTCGCGATCGTCGCCGCGGTCCTGCTGGCCGTACGGCAGGCCAACCGCCTCGCCTCCCCGCTCACCGACCTCGCGGAGACCGCGGAGCGGCTCGGCTCCGGCGACCCCCGCCCGCGCCACAAGCGCTACGGCGTCCCGGAGCTGGACCGTGTCGCCGACGTCCTTGACGGCAGCGCGGAGCGGATCGCACGGATGCTCACCGCAGAGCGACGCCTCGCCGCGGACGCCTCCCACCAGCTCCGTACGCCGCTGACGGCCCTCTCCATGCGCCTGGAGGAAATCACCCTCACGGATGACCTGGACAACGTGAAGGAGGAGGCGACGATCGCCCTGACCCAGGTCGAGCGCCTCACGGACGTGGTGGAGCGGCTGCTCACCAACGCCCGCGACCCCCGTACCGGCTCCGCCGTCACCTTCGACCTCGACGAGGTCATCAAGCAGCAGCTGGAGGAGTGGCGCCCGGCCTACCGCAGCGCGGGCCGCGCCATCGTCAGCTCGGGCAAGCGGCATCTGCAGGCCGTCGGCACCCCGGGCGCGGTCGCCCAGGTACTGGCCGCGCTCATCGAGAACTCGCTCATGCACGGGGGTGGCACGGTCGCCCTGCGCACCCGTGTCACGGGCAACCAGGCCGTGGTGGAGGTCACGGACGAGGGCCCCGGTGTCCCCACCGACCTGGGCGCCCGCATCTTCGAGCGCACGATCAGCGGTCGCAACTCCACGGGCATCGGCCTCGCGGTCGCCCGCGACCTCGCGGAGGCGGACGGGGGCCGTCTGGAGATGCTCCAGGCACAGCCACCGGTGTTCGGCCTGTTCCTCTCCCGCACCCCGCTGAAAAGACCACACCTGGTGGAGGACGACGAGGAACGAACGGTCAGATAGCCCCGTCGGGCAGCCCCCGGGGGCTCAGTTCGCCCGGGCCCGTGCCCGGGACCGTCGAGGCTCCGGCTCCTCGTCGAGGATCGCCTCCGCGCTCTCCAGGACCTCACGCGCCTCGTCCGGGACCGTACGGAACACCCACGTGCGGTACGACCAGAAGCGGAACAGCGTCGCGATGCCGATGCCGAGGAACTTGAAGATGTTGCTCTGCAGCGGGCTGTCCCAGCCGAACCCGTACGTCGCCACGTACAGCACACCGTTCTCGATGACCAGCCCCACCGCGCTGAACAGCACGAAGAGGCTCATCTCCTTGGTGCGGCCGCCCGTGTCGCGGTCCCGGTACGTGAAGTAGCGGAATCCGATGTAGTTGAAGACGATTGCGACGATCGTGGCGATGACACTCGCCCGCACGACCTGCAGCCCGGTCGCGCTGCGCACCAGGTTGAAGGTCACCAGGTTGACGAGAAGCCCCGCCCCGCCGACCGCCCCGAACTTCGCGATCTCCCGGAACAGCTGGTCGAACCGGCGGCGAACCCCGCTGCGGGGCCGTACGTGAAGCCCCGAAGAAGCACTGCCCATGGTGTCGCCAGCCCCCGTAGGTCGGACATCGGTCGAAAAATTCAACCCAGCCACTCTAACCAGCGGGCGGCCCTCGTGCCTGTGGAGGGCCTCACGGGACCGGAAAGAGCGGGTCACAGCGAGGGAAAACCGGTCCGCGGCCGGGATCACAGTCGGGATCGCGACCGGGGCCACGCCGGGATCACGGCCGGACCGCAGGCGTGGAAACCGGCCCCCATGGCGCGACCGATACCCTTGCAGCGTGACGTTCCCGGTAGTCGGCATGGTCGGCGGGGGCCAGCTCGCTCGTATGACACACGAGGCGGGCATCCCGCTCGGCATCAAGTTCAAGCTCCTCAGTGACACCCCTCAGGATTCCGCGGCGCAGGTCGTCGGCGATGTCGTCATCGGCGACTACCGCGACCTCGACACGCTGCGTGAGTTCGCGCGGGGCTGCGATGTGATCACCTTCGATCACGAACATGTACCCACCGAGCATCTGCGTGCCCTGGAGGCGGACGGCATCCCCGTCCGCCCCGGCCCGGACGCGCTCGTGCACGCCCAGGACAAGGGCGTGATGCGCGCGAAGCTCGACGAGATCGGGGTGCCGTGCCCACGGCACCGGATCGTGACCGACGTCGAGGACGTGGCCGCGTTCGCGGCGGAGGGCCTCGCCGAAGGGGCCGGGGGCGACGGATTCCCGATCATCCTCAAGACGGTCCGCGGCGGCTACGACGGCAAGGGCGTCTGGTTCGTCCGGTCGATCGAGGACGCGGCCGAGCCCTTCCGGGCCGGCGTGCCCGTCCTCGCCGAGGAGAAGGTCGACTTCGTACGGGAACTCGCGGCGAACGTCGTCCGCTCCCCGCACGGCCAGGCGGTCGCGTACCCCGTGGTCGAGTCCCAGCAGGTCAACGGCGTCTGCGACACGGTGATCGCCCCCGCGCCCGGCATACCGGACGAGCTGGCCCTGCAGGCCGAGGAGCTCGCGCTGCGCATCGCCAAGGAACTCGGAGTCGTCGGTCACCTGGCCGTCGAGCTCTTCGAGACCCCCGACGGCCGCATCCTGGTCAACGAACTGGCCATGCGCCCGCACAACTCGGGCCACTGGACCCAGGACGGCGCGATCACCTCCCAGTTCGCCAACCACGTCCGCGCGGTCCTTGACCTCCCCCTGGGCGACCCGCGCCCGCGCGCCAAGTGGACGGTCATGGTCAACGTCCTGGGCGGCGACTACCCGGACATGTACTCCGCGTACCTGCACTGCATGGCCCGCGACCCCCAGCTGAAGATCCACATGTACGGCAAGGACGTGAAGCCCGGCCGCAAGGTCGGCCACGTCAACACCTACGGCGAGGACCTGGACGACGTCCTCGAGCGCGCCCGCCACGCAGCCGGTTACCTGAGAGGCACGATCACCGAATGAGCCCCGTCGTAGGCATTGTCATGGGGTCGGACTCCGACTGGCCCGTCATGGAAGCGGCCGCGCAGGCGCTGGACGAGTTCGAGATCCCCTACGAGGTGGATGTCGTCTCCGCGCACCGCATGCCGCACGAGATGATCACGTACGGCGAGCAGGCCGCGGAGCGTGGGCTCAAGGCGATCATCGCGGGCGCGGGCGGGGCGGCCCACCTGCCCGGCATGCTCGCCTCCGTGACCCCGCTGCCCGTCATCGGCGTGCCGGTCCCGCTGAAGTACCTCGACGGCATGGACTCGCTGCTGTCGATCGTGCAGATGCCGGCCGGCGTCCCGGTCGCGACCGTCTCCGTCGGCGGCGCGCGCAACGCGGGCCTGCTGGCCGCCCGGATGCTCGCCGCGCACGACGAGGAACTCCTCACCCGCATGCGGGAGTTCCAGCAGGAGCTGAACGACCAGGCCACCGAGAAGGGCAAGCGGCTGCGCGCCAAGGTCGAGGGCGCGGGCGGCGGCTTCGGCTTCGGCTCGGGGAAGTGACGCCCATGGCCTCCCCCACGTCGTCCGCCACGTCCACATCGTCCCTCGGCGAGGCCTGCGCACTGCTCGCCGACTTCCCCGTCGTCGACGGCCACAACGACCTCCCCTGGGCACTGCGCGAACAGGTCCGCTACGACCTCGCTGCCCGCGACATCGCCGCCGACCAGAGTGCCCACCTGCACACCGACCTGGCCCGGCTGCGCACGGGCGGCGTCGGCGCGCAGTTCTGGTCGGTGTACGTCCGCTCGGACCTGCCGGGCGCGGTCACCGCGACGCTCGAACAGATCGACTGCGTACGGCGGTTGATCGACCGTCACCCCTCCGACCTGCGGGCCGCGCTGACCGCCGCCGACATGGAGGCGGCGCGCGCGGAGGGCCGTATCGCCTCCCTGATGGGCGCGGAGGGCGGCCACTCCATCGACAACTCCCTCGCCGTGCTGCGGGGGTTGTACGCGCTGGGTGTGCGCTACATGACCCTCACCCACAACCACAACATCGCGTGGGCGGACTCGGCGACCGACGTGCCCGCCGTCGGCGGTCTGTCGGCCTTCGGCCGTGAGGTCGTGCGGGAGATGAACCGCGAGGGCATGCTGGTCGACCTCTCGCACGTCGCGGCGACGACCATGCGGGACGCGCTCGACACGAGCTCCGCGCCGGTGATCTTCTCCCACTCCTCCTCGCGCGCGGTGTGCGACCACCCGCGCAACATCCCGGACGACGTCCTGGAGCGGCTGCCCGCCAACGGGGGAGTGGCGATGGTGACGTTCGTGCCGAAGTTCGTCCTCCAGGCGGCGGTCGACTGGACGGCCGCGGCCGACGAGAACATGCGCGCGAACGGCTTCCACCACCTCGACACCACCCCCGACGGCATGAAGATCCACCGCGCCTTCGAGGAGTCCCACCCGCGCCCCATTGCCACGGTGTCGACGGTGGCGGACCACCTCGACCACATGCGCGAGGTCGCCGGCGTCGACCACCTCGGCATCGGCGGCGACTACGACGGCACGGCGTTCACCCCGGACGGGCTCGACGACGTCTCCGGCTATCCGAACCTGATCGCCGAGCTGCTGGACCGCGGCTGGTCGAAGACCGACCTCGCCAAGTTGACCTGGCAGAACGCGGTACGGGTGCTGGGCGCGGCGGAAGACGTGGCGCGGGGTCTTCAGGCCACCCGCGGTCCGTCCGTCGCGACGATCGAGTCCCTCGACGGCGACGGGGCCTGAGCGTCCAGGGCGGGGTAGTCGGTGTAGCCGTCCGCCCCGCCCACGTACATCAGGTACCGGTCCCGGACCGGGTTGAGCGGGGCGCCCAGGCGCAGCCGTCGCACCAGGTCCGGGTTGGCCAGGAACGGGCGGCCGAGGGCGACCAGGTCGGCGCCGGCCGCCAGCATGTCCCGGGCGGCCCGCGTCACGGCCTCGGTGGTGAGGTCGGTCAGGACCGGGTTGCCGATCAGGACGCCGGGCCAGTCGGCGCGGATCCGCCGGTACACCGTCGTGTCCGGGTCGGCGTGCACGAGGTGCAGATAGGCGAGGTCCAGGTCCTTCAGCCGGGCCAGGAGCGCGGGGTAGAGGGCTTCGGTGTCGTCCTCCCGCACGCCGTTGACGGTGCTGCCGGGGGAGATGCGCACGCCCACCCGGTCGGCGCCGATCGCGTCGGCCACCGCCTCGGTGACCTCCGCCGTGAACCGCACCCGTCGCCCGGCCGGGCCGCCGTACCCGTCCGTCCTGCGGTTGGTGTTGCCGGCCAGGAACTGGTGCAGCAGATGCCCGTTGGCCGAGTGCACCTCGACGCCCTCGAAGCCCGCCGCGACGGCGCGGCGGGCGGCCGCGGCGAAGTCGGCGGCGGTGGCGCGGATGTCGTCGCGGGTCATCTCCCGGGGCGCGACGGCGGGCCGGTGCCCCCGCGGAGTGAAGATCGTCTCCGGCAGCGGCACGGGGGAGGGCGCGACCGGGGTCAGGCCGGTGGTCGCCGGATGGCTGACCCGCCCACCGTGCTGGAGCTGCAGGAACATGTGCCCGCCCGCCGCCCGCACCGCCTCGGTGACCCGCCGCCATCCGGCCTCGTGTCGGTCGGTGTGGATCGCGGTGATGTTCGGGTACGTCTGGCCGACCGCGTTCGGTGTCGAGGCCTCACCGATGAGCAGACCGGCCGTGGCGCGCTGGGTGTAGTGGGTGACCATGAGCGGCCCCGGGGTGCCGTCCGCCTCCGCGCGGTTGCGGGTGAGCGGGGCCATCACGAGGTGGTGGGGGAGCCCGAGCCGGCCGAGCCGGGCCGGGGCCAGGAAGTCCGTCGTCCGTGTCATGACCGTACGCTAGAACCTGACATTGATGTCAGATTCAAGTCCCGGACGGCGGAGGCGGCATGCGGATCGGTGAACTCGCCCGGCGCACGGGCGTGAGCGAGCGGTCGCTGCGCTACTACGAGACCCAGGAGCTGCTGGCGTCCGAGCGAACGCCCGGCGGACACCGCGCGTACCCGGAGGCGGCCGTCGACCGGGTGGTACGGATCCAGGAGCTGTACGCGGCCGGGCTGCACAGCGTGAAGATCCGGCAGCTGCTGCCGTGCATGCGCGACCAGGACGGCGGGCCCTCCGCGATCGCCACCCCGCGGCTGGTCGCCGATCTCACCGCGGAACGCGACCGCATCGACCGGATGATCGCCGACCTGGTCCGCTCCCGCGAGACGCTGGACGAGGTGATCGACGCGGCCGGGGACGCCTGACCGACGCACGTAGGCCCCTTGACCTTGGCGTCGGCCTCGCCCGCTTCTCCCGCTCGGCCTCAGCAGGCGCAGAGGCAGAAGGGGTGTCCCGCCGGGTCGGCGTAGACCCGCCAGGTGCGCGAGCGGTCCTCGGCGTCCAGCGGCTTCGCGCCCAGCGTCAGCACCTCCTTCTCGGCCGCGTCCAGATCCTCCACCACCAGGTCCAGGTGGAACTGCTGCGAGCCGTCCGGCGCGGGCCACCGCGGCGGGACGAAGCCGGACGCCTGCTGGAAGGCGAGCGCCTGACCGCCCGGCACCTTCAGGTCCACCCACGAGCTGTCCCCGGGGTCCTCCTCCACGCTGCCGCCGAGCACCTGCGCGTAGAACCCGGCGAGCGCGCGCGGGTCGGAACAGTCCAGGACGACGACACCCAGCTTGGCGAGAGCCATGACTTCCTCCGATGGGTTACCAACGACACCGATGAGTTACCTCAAGACCTCATCAAGAGGTAACGGTTACTGCATGCTCCCGCATAGGAGGTAACGTCGCAACCATGAATGACCGTGCGCCCGCACCCGGCGGTCTGGCTCTGATCCAGTCGCTGGTGAACACCCTGGACATCGAATCGGGCGCGGACTCGCTGGACACCGCCGACGGCCGGGCGCCCTTCGGTCTCGCGGAGGGCGAGGCGGAGGAGGCCCGCGAGCTGCGCGAGTCGTTGCGCGCGGCCTGCCTGGCACACGCGGGCCACCCGGCGCACCGCGCGGTGACCCCCCTCGGCGAGCTGCTGGCCCGGGCCCCGCTGCACGTCACGGTCGACGAGCACGACGGCGCGGCACGGCTCGTCCCCGCGGGCGCCTCACTCGCGTCGCGCGTCGCGGCGGCCCTCGCGGACGCGCTCGTCGAGGGCACCTGGCCGCGGCTGAAGGCCTGTGAGGCACCGACCTGCCACTGGGCGTACTACGACCGCTCCCCGGCGGGCCGCGGCCGTTGGTGCTCGATGTCGGTGTGCGGGGCACGCGCGAAGATGCGCCGCTACCGCGCGAAATAGCCCGTCCGTACGCGCGAAGTGGGACAACCGGCCGCACCGGTCGCCGGGAGCGTGGAGAATGGGTGACGACGGCGGTCCGGCCGACTGAGCCTCGGCCGGACCGCCGTCACCTGCGAAGCGCTACGGGGTCACCCGCGAAGCCCCACCAGGCGGGGGGCGAAGTCCGCTCCGGTCCGGCAGCGCCCTGAAGGGGCGCGGGGAACTGCGCGAACAGCCAGGATGGCGCCGCAGAGGTTCGACGGCGCATCCCGGCACTTCCAGCGGAGCGCTCAGGCGGTCGGGCGGCCCATCGCCCGGTACGTCCATCCGGCCCGGCGCCACACCTCGGGGTCGAGCGCGTTGCGGCCGTCCAGGAGCACCCGGGCCGAGGCGGCCTCGCCCAGCACCGCCGGGTCCAGCTCGCGGAACTCCCGCCACTCGGTCAGGTGCAGGACGACATCGGCGCCGCGCACGGCCTCGACGGCGGAGTCGGCGTACCCGAGCGTCGGGAAGAGCCGCTTGGCGTTCGCCATGCCCTTCGGGTCGTAGACGGTGACCTGGCCGCCCTGGAGGTGGATCTGCCCGGCGACGTTCAGCGCGGGCGAGTCCCGGACGTCGTCCGAGTCGGGCTTGAAGGTCGCGCCGAGCACGGCGACCCGCTTGCCGAGGAAGGATCCGCCGCCCAGCGCCTCCCGGGCCATCTCCACCATCTGGCCGCGACGGCGCATGTTGATGGAGTCGATCTCGCGCAGGAAGGTCAGCGCCTGGTCCGCGCCGAGCTCACCGGCCCGGGCCATGAAGGCGCGGATGTCCTTCGGCAGACAGCCGCCGCCGAATCCGATCCCCGCCCGCAGGAACTTGCGCCCGATCCGCTCGTCGTGCCCGATGGCCTCGGCCAGCAGGGCGACATCGCCGCCGGCGGCCTCGCAGACCTCGGCCATGGCGTTGATGAAGGAGATCTTGGTCGCGAGGAAGGAGTTCGCGGAGGTCTTCACCAGCTCGGCGGTCGGGAAGTCGGTGACGACGAAGGGCGAGCCCTCGGAGACGGGCGTCGCGTACACCTCGCGCAGGATCTTCTCGGCCCGCTCGCTGCGCACGCCGGCCACGAGACGGTCGGGGTGCAGCGTGTCCTGGACGGCGAAGCCCTCACGCAGGAACTCCGGGTTCCAGGCGAGCTCGGCGTCCTCACCGGCGGGGGAGAGCTCGGCGAGCGTGCGCGCCAGCCGCTCCGCGGAGCCCACCGGCACGGTGGACTTGCCGACGACGAGGGCGGGGCCCAACAGATGCGGGGCGAGCGTCTCGAAGGCGGCGTCGACGTACGACATGTCGCACGCGTACTCCCCGTGCTTCTGCGGCGTGTTCACGCAGACGAAGTGGACGTCGCCGAACGCCCCGACCTCGGCCCAGTCCATGGTGAAGCGCAGCCGGCCGGTGGATCCCTCGATGCCCGCCACATGCTTGCGCAGCAGCTCCTCGAGCCCCGGCTCGTACATCGGGACCTCGCCCCGCTGCAGCATCTCGATCTTCTCGGGGACGACATCGAGCCCCAGTACCTCGAACCCGAGCTCGGCCATGGCCGCGGCGTGGGTGGCGCCGAGATAGCCGGTGCCGATCACGGTGATCTTGAGGGCCATGGGTGCTCCTGGGATGAATGGGCTCGGTGCGCTGCCCGAGCATAGTCGGGGCATGTTCGGCCCCCTCATCGGGCAGGTTCCCCCCTGTCGCCAAGCTCACGTATCCCTCCCGTGGGCGGACCCCTAAAATTTGGGTTACTTAACGGTAATTAGCGTCCTTGGAGCGTGAGAGACCTTGGCCGGATCGGCTGATTTCGACCTGTACCGCCCGTCCGAGGAGCACGACATGCTCCGTGACGCGATCCGCTCGCTGGCCGAGGCGAAGATCGCGCCGTACGCGGCCGTGGTGGACGAGGAAGCCCGTTTCCCGCAGGAGGCCCTGGACGCCCTGGTCTCCTCCGACCTGCACGCCGTGCACGTGCCGGAGTCGTACGGCGGCGCGGGCGCCGACGCGCTCGCCACGGTGATCGTGATCGAGGAGGTGGCGCGTGTCTGTGCCAGCTCCTCCCTGATCCCGGCTGTGAACAAGCTGGGCTCGCTCCCGGTGATCCTCTCCGGTTCCGAGGCCCTGAAGCAGAAGTACCTGACCCCGCTCGCCAAGGGCGACGGGATGTTCTCGTACTGCCTCTCGGAGCCGGACGCGGGTTCGGACGCCGCGGGCATGAAGACGAAGGCGGTCCGCGACGGCGACGACTACGTCCTCAACGGCGTGAAGCGCTGGATCACCAACGCGGGCGTCTCCGAGTACTACACGGTGATGGCGGTCACCGACCCCACCAAGCGCTCGAAGGGCATCTCGGCCTTCGTCGTGGAGAAGTCGGACGAGGGCGTGTCCTTCGGCGCCCCCGAGAAGAAGCTCGGCATCAAGGGCTCCCCGACGCGCGAGGTCTACCTCGACAACGTCCGCATCCCGGCCGACCGCATGATCGGCGAAGAGGGCACCGGCTTCGCCACGGCCATGAAGACCCTGGACCACACCCGCATCACGATCGCCGCGCAGGCGCTCGGCATCGCGCAGGGCGCCCTCGACTACGCCAAGGGCTATGTCCAGGAGCGCAAGCAGTTCGGCAAGGCGATCGCCGACTTCCAGGGCATCCAGTTCATGCTCGCCGACATGGCCATGAAGATCGAGGCCGCCCGCCAGCTGACGTACGCGGCGGCGGCCAAGTCGCAGCGCGGCGACAAGGACCTGACCTTCCAGGGCGCGGCGGCCAAGTGCTTCGCCTCGGACGTGGCGATGGAGGTCACCACGGACGCCGTCCAGCTCCTCGGCGGCTACGGCTACACCCGCGACTACCCGGTCGAGCGCATGATGCGCGACGCCAAGATCACCCAGATTTATGAAGGCACGAATCAGGTTCAGCGGATCGTGATGGCCCGCAATCTCCCGTAACACACCCCCGCACCACGAACTCGAGGGGCACCCCGCCGGGGTGCCCCTCGTTCTCGTCCTCGGTCGGCCCACGCACGCGCCGGTTCCGCGCCCCTACTCCGAGTCGAACCATTCCTTCTGCGCGGCCCAGTGCCCGACCCACCCCGCGAACCCCGGTGCGGAGGTCGTGAACCCGAACTCGGCGCCGAAGGGAACGGCTCCCTCCCCGGTGATCTGCCAGATGTGCCCCCGGTGCGGGCCCGTGACGACGAGATGCCAGTTCATTCCGCACCCGTCGGTGCCCAGCACGACGGACCCGTGGTCGAAGACCCGCTCGACGACCGGATCGATCTCCTCGGCCGGCCTCGGGTCGTCCTCCCACAGCCACGCCTCCGTGAGCGGGAACGGTCGGCTCAGGTCGCGCCCCTGCCCGTCGTCGCCCCAGTCCCCGGGCAGCTCGGCCAGGGACACCAGCCCGTAGTCCGGCGGCCCGGAGTACGACCCGTCGGTCACCTCGGCGACGAACGTCCGGTACGGCTCGGGCAGCACGATGTCGTGCTCCGCCTCGAAGGCGTGCACCGCCGCCCAGCCGAGCGCCGACTCCCCGCCGTCGTCCACGTCGAACGCCCTCCGCAGCGCCGCGAGTTCCTCCGGGGTGGTCTGATCGTTGTTCATGCGGTCATGGATACCAGCCGGCTCCGACAGCGCCCGGTGCGGTCGGCCTCACAGGCCGTTCAGGGCGTTCCGCAGATCTTCCGGCGTGCGGTAGTGGACGGTCCGCATACCGAGTGCGGCTGCCGCTTCGACGTTCTCCAGGGTGTCGTCCACGAACAGGCAGCGCCCGGCCGGGACGCCGGCCCGCTCGACGGCGATGTCGTAGATGCGCCGGTCGGGCTTGGCGATGCCCACCCGCGCGCTGCTGACCACGTGGTCGGCGAGGTCCGTCAGGCCCAGGGACTCCAGGTCCTCCTCCGGCTGGACCGAGGTGTTGGTGACGAGGACCAGGGGCATGTGGGTACGGGCCCGGCGCAGCAGCGCCACCACCGCCTCGTCGGCGTGGAACGGCGAGCGTATGAGCGCCGTGCTCAGCTCCACCGCCGTCCCGTTGGCCACCAGCCCGGTCAGGCCCCGCAGGATCGACTCCGACCACTCGTCCGGTGTGATCCGGCCCAGCACCAGCGGAAGTACCGTCTCCGGTGCGAAGGCCACCTTCATGGTGGTGCCCTCGGCCAGCCCGGCGGCGCGCTCCAGCGCGTACAGGTGGGCCGGTTCGTAGACGCGGATCACGTTGTCGACGTCACACAGCACCGCGTCGAAGGGGCGTCCGTCGGAAGCGGACGGGGTGGCGGGGGAGAGGGTCATGACGTCACCCTGACATCCGCCCGGGAGCCACCCTCGGCCAGGGCCACCGGCCGGGGTGACCTCCCGGCCCGGTCCTCGGGCGTCCAGCATCGCCGGACCCCTGCTTGCCCAGGCCCTCGCGTCCCTACGTGTCCGGCCCCTCGTGTCCCTACCTGTCCGGTCCCTCGCATCCCGGCTAGTCCAGCCCCTCCGCCGCCCGCTTCTCCCGCAGTTCCATGATCGCCCGACGGCGTGCCAGCCGGTGGGTGCGCCGGATCTGGGCCTCCTGGTAGCGCCGCTCGTCGCGCTCGGTCTCCGGGAGGACGGGCGGCACGCGCCGCGGCTTGCCGTCGGCGTCGACCGCGGCGAAGACGAGATAGGCCGAACCGACCTGCTGGGGCGGCGTCGACTCGTTCCAGCGCTCGGCCAGCACGCGCACGCCGACCTCCATGGACGTCCGCCCCGTCCAGTTCACCTGGGCCTTCACATGGACGAGGTCACCGACGCGGACCGGCTCCAGGAAGACCATCTCGTCCATGGAGGCGGTGACGGCGGGCCCGCCGGAGTGCCGCCCGGCCACCGCGCCCGCCGCGTCGTCCACGAGCTTCATGATCACTCCGCCGTGCACCGTGCCCAGAAGGTTGGTGTCGTTGTGGGTCATGATGTGGCTGAGGGTGGTCCGGGACGCGAAGGTCGGCTTGCCCGGTATATCGGTTTCCGGGTTGGGCGCCAGGTCTGTCATGCCGTCCACCCTATGCGGGGGCGTGCGAAGGTTGCTTTGCATCAGCTCTGCAACAGGCGTGACCCAGATCTCCCCGGTCTCTTGTGAGGCACACCGTGCGGACCTGCACACTGGTCCGCATGAACGATTGGCCCGACGGGTGGTCCGACAGCAACCGCAGCGACCGTTACGGACGCGGCAGCGCAGGCGCTCAGCCTGAGGGCGCCCGCGTCATGCGGCAGGTTCAGCGTGGCCCGGGATCGCCCGGTCCGCGCCCGTCCGCCCCGCCGTACGGCGGGGTGCCCCAGCAGCCGACGTACGACGACGGCCAGGGGTATGACAACGGGTACGACTCCGGTTACAACACCGGGCATGTCTACGGTTCGCCGGGCGGCCCCGGTGGTCCGCAGGGTCCCGGCGGTCAGGGCGGCCGTGGTCCGCGCCCGGCGCCGAACTGGCGCCGGCGGATCAAGTGGATAGCCATCACGCTGGTCACGCTGCTGGTCGTGGTCTCCGTGGGCACCTACTTCTGGGCCGACTCCAAGCTCCACCGTGACGTGGATCTCTCGCAGGTCATCGACCGGCCCGACACGGGCAAGGGCACCAACTACCTGATCGTCGGCTCCGACAGCCGCGCCGGCATGTCGGCCGAGGACAAGAAGAAGCTGCACACCGGGTCCGCCGAGGGCAAGCGCACGGACTCGATGATGATCCTGCACGTCGGGGACAACGGCGACACCCTGATCTCCCTCCCCCGCGACTCGAACGTGACGATCCCGACGTACAAGGGATCTGCGTCCGGCAAGACCTTCCCCGGCACGGGCCGCCAGGTGAAGCTCAACGCGGCGTACGCGGAGGACGGGCCGACGCTGCTGGTCCGCACCATCGAGTACAACACCGGCCTGCACATCGACCACTACGTGGAGATCGGTTTCGCCGGGTTCGCGAACATCGTCGACTCGGTCGGCGGTGTGGAGATGACCCTCGACCAGGGCTTCAAGGACAAGTACTCGGGCGCCGACTTCAAGGCGGGCAAGCAGACCCTCAACGGTGAGCAGGCCCTCGCCTTCGTCCGTACCCGCCACGCCTTCGCGGCCTCGGACCTCCAGCGCACCAAGAACCAGCAGAAGTTCCTGTCCGCGCTGGCCCACCAGGTCGCGACCCCCGGGACCATCCTGAACCCCTTCAAGCTCTACCCGACCATGGGCTCCGGCCTCGACAGCCTCACCGTCGACAAGGACATGAGCCTGTGGGACCTCGGCAGCATGTTCTGGGCGATGAAGGGCGTCACGGGCGGCGACGGCAAGTCCATGAACATGCCGATCTCCGGCTCCACGGGCGGCAACCTCGTCTGGGACAAGGCCAAGGTCAAGACGCTGGTGGACGAGCTGAAGAACGACCAGACGGTGACGGTGTCGAGCAACTGACCCGCACCGCCACGAAGGGCCCCGCCGGACGGTACGGCGGGGCCCTTCGCGTGTCCCGTGGACGCGCGCGTCACCTACGTACACACCACCTGGTCCCCCGTCACCACCCGGGTCTCCCCCTGGTAGGGATCCTGCACCCGGACCCGTGTGACCTCCTTGAAGTCCGCCCCGGCGATCACCTTCAGCAGCGGCCCCCGCCCTTTGACCTCGCGCAGCTCGCTGCCCGGGAGCGCGGCGGCGAGGGACTTCGCGGAGCGGTCCCAGCGCGGGTCGTAGACGATGACGCTGTGCCGGGCGCCGCGGTCCTGGGCGTTGACCGGGTGGCCCGTCGTGCGGAACCCGGTGGCGGCCAGGGCGGTGTCCATGCGTTTGCCGAGGCCGTCCGTGGGCGTCCCGTTCTCCACCTGGACCTGGATCTGCTGCGGGGCCACCTCGACGCGCGGGGTCTTGGCGTGCGCGGCCTTGTGCGGGGGAGCGAGCGGCTTGTCGTCGCGCAGTGACTGGAAGAGCGCGCCGGCCTTGTTGTCGTCCCACTTCAGTGTGGAGCCGATGCCCTTGACGGCGTAGGCCATCTGTCCGATCGGCACGGTCGTGAACTCGGAGGAGGAGGGGGAGAAGTTCCGCATCGCCCGGCCGAGGTCCAGCAGCTCGTCCGTGCCGAACCCCTGGTCCGCGCGGACCGAACCGAGCACCGCCCGGGTGACATCACGGAACTTCATCGGGTTCAACAGCACCCCCGACGACGTGGCCCGCTCGATCAGCGCCGCCAGGAACCGCTGCTGGCGCTGCATCCGGCCGATGTCGGAGGCGCCGTCGACATGCCGGGACCGTACGTACTGGAGTGCCTGCCCGCCGCTCAGCGTGTGCGTGCCGGCGGTCAGGTCGAGTCCGGTGTACGAGTCCTTGAGGGGCCCTGTGGTGCAGATGCTCACGCCGCCGAGCACGTCCACGGTCCGCATGAAGCTGGTGAAATCGACCTCCAAGTAGTGGTCGATCTTCACATGGGTCATGTTCTCGACGGTGCGCACGGTCAGCTGCGGGCCCCCCTCCGCGTACGCCGCGTTGAGCTTGAGCGGGTGGGGGCCGTGCTCGGCGCCGGTGGTCTGGTCGGTGTGCGCGGGCACTTCGGCGTACGAGTCGCGCGGCAGGCTCACGACGCTGGCCCGCTCCCGGTCGGCGGCGATGTGCACGATCATCATCGTGTCGGTGCAGTGGCAGGGGGCACCGCCCAGACGGTATTTCCGCCGCTCCTCCTCCGTGATCTTGTCGCGGCCGTCGGTGCCGACCAGCAGCACGTTCATGCCGTGGCCTCCTGCGGGGCGGTTCTTCATGTCCTTGAAGGGGTCGACCCGGGCGATGCCCTCGCCGAGGCTGGTGACCACCGCGTGTCCGATGCCCGCCGAGGCGAGGACCACCACCGAGATCGTGGTGACCACCCGCATGGCCCAGCGCGGCTTCTTCCTCCGTACGGGGGGCCGTACGGTGGACCGCTCCGGAGGCCGCCGGGAGCGGGGCGGCTGCGGGCGGCTCTGGGGGCGGGGCTGCGGGCGTGCGGGGGAGCGGGGCGGCGTGGGCAAGGGGGGGACACCTCCGCGGGGGTGAACGTGGGGATCCGTGAGCACCGTAGGCCCATACGATCTGCTGCCCGGCCCGTGGACCGGGCGGCGCGCGCCCGTGTCCCCCATTCGCGGTAACGTGACGTCCGATGAGCGAGAAGTCTGACGTGCGGCCCCCCGCCGTTTCTGTGATCATGCCCGTCCTCAACGAGGAGCGGCATCTGCGCGGGGCCGTCCAAGCGATCCTGGCGCAGGAGTACGACGGCGAGATGGAGGTGGTGATCGCCATCGGTCCGTCCTCGGACCGTACGGACGAGATCGCCGCCGAGCTCGTACGCGAAGACCCGCGCGTCCACACCGTCCCGAACCCCACCGGGCGCACCCCGGCCGCGCTGAACGCGGCGATCAAGGCGTCCCGGCATCCCGTCGTCGTCCGCGTCGACGGGCACGGCATGCTCTCCCCGAACTACATCGCGACCGCCGTGCGCCTCCTGGAGGAGACCGGCGCGCAGAACGTCGGCGGCGTCATGCACGCCGAGGGCGAGAACGACTGGGAGCACGCGGTCGCCGCCGCGATGACCTCGAAGATCGGGGTCGGGAACGCCGCCTTCCACACGGGGGGCGAGGCCGGCTCCGCCGAGACCGTGTACCTCGGTGTCTTCCGGCGCGAGGCCCTGGAGCGTCAGGGCGGCTACAACGAGGAGTTCATTCGCGCCCAGGACTGGGAGCTGAACTTCCGGATCCGGGAGGCCGGCGGCCTCATCTGGTTCTCGCCCGAGCTGCGGGTGTCCTACCGGCCCCGGCCCTCGGTCAAGGCGCTCGCCAAGCAGTACAAGGACTACGGGCGCTGGCGCCATGTCGTCGCCCGCTACCACGAGGGCTCCATCAACCTGCGCTACCTCGCCCCGCCGACCGCCGTGTGTGCGATCGCGGCGGGTGTCGTGGTGGGCGTGGCGCTGACGCCGTGGGGCTTCGTGATCCCCGGCGGCTATCTCGCGGCGATAGCCGCGGGCTCGCTGCCCGCGGGCAAGGGGCTGTCCCTGAAGGCCCGCCTGCAGATCCCCGTCGCCCTCGCGACCATGCACATGTCGTGGGGCTTCGGCTTCCTCACCAGCCCGAAGGCGCTGGCGAAGAAGGTCATCGCCTCCCGCCGCCCGGCGGTACTCAGCTCCACTGAGCCCGCCAACTGAGCCCCATTCATGAGTAGTTGGGCCCCTCTCGACATCGAGAGGGGCCCAACCGCTTTCTGCCGACCGGCCTACGGCCAGGTGCGGTTTCCTACGACCAGGTGTAGTCCTTGTTGACGTGCATACAGGCGTCGGTCTTGGCGCCGTTGAGCACGTCCGCGGACTCCGGCGTCGTGTTGTCCTGCGCCTTCGCCTTGTACGCCGTGCCCTCGCGCCAGTCGGCGCCGACCACGAGCGTGACGCCCGAGACGTCCGTCGACTTCTTCACCGCGCTCAGCGGGACCCCCAGCGCCTTGGCGACCGCCTGGGCGTCGCCCTGCAGATCGGCGCTCGGGTAGCGGATCACCGTCGTCTCCTCGGCGGTCGCCGCCGAGGAGTCCGCCTCGGCCTTGGTGAAGCCCTTGCCGACGAGCAGCTGGGACACCGTGCGCGCGCGTCCGCCGACCGGGCCCAGCGCGGCCGTGCGGGTGCCGTTCTGCACGATCACACCGATCTGGTCGTCCGCGGCGGCCGGGTCCGTGGAGGCCTTCACCGCGGTCACCGTCTTCTTCTTGTCCTTGCCGTCGAGCGCGATGTCCTCACGGACGAGACGGAACAGCTGCTCGGCCTCGACCGGCTTGGGCTCCACGCGGTTGCTGTCCGACACGGCCCACTGCCAGGGCATCGTGGTCATCGTGATGCGCTTCGGCTCGACCTTCTTGAGCTCGTTGCCGAGGTCGTAGAGCTTCAGCACGCTGCCCAGGCCCTTGTCGACGGTCAGCGCCTTGGTGGCCGTCTCCGCGAGGCTGCGCAGCTTGCCGGGGTTGCTGATCGTGGCGTTCTCACGCATCTGGCGGACCATCGAGTTCATGTACTGGTGCTGGGCCTTGGTCCGGCCGATGTCCGTGTTGTCCTCGAAGCCGTACCGCGTCCGCAGCCACGCCAGGGCCTGCGTGCCCTTGACGGGGGTCGTGCCCTTCTTCAGCTTCAGCCCGGAGCCGTGGCCCTGACTGTCCTTGGAGTAGATGTTGGCGTCCACGCAGACCGGGACGCCGCCGATCGCGTCCGCCATCGACACCACACCCGAGAAGTCGATCTTCATGAAGTGGTCGATGTGGATCTTGGTGAGCTTCTCCCAGGTGGCCACCGTGCAGCCAGGACCGCCGCGCCCGAGCGAGGTGTTGGTCATCAGCAGCCCGACGGTCGCCGGGTAGACCTTCTTGGTGTCCGGGTCCGTGCACTTGGGCATCTTCAGCAGCGTGTCGCGCGGCATGCTGATCACCGACATGTTGCTGCGGTCGGCGGAGAGGTGCAGCAGCATCTGGACGTCCGCGAGCGGGGTACCGCCGAAGGTCTCCTTGGCGCCGCCGAGGGACTGGTTCTCCTTGGTGTCCCGGGCGTCCGAGCCGATCAGAAGGATGTTCAGGGGGGTCTGCCCGGCCGCGTTCGCCTTGCTCTTGGCCGCCCGGTCCTTCTCGTCGCCGAGGTTCAGGTCGTCTTTCTTGATGTTGTCGTTCAGGTGCTGGTAGTAGAGGTAACCGGCGCCCGCGGTGCCAAGTATCAAAAGCGCCAGGACCGACGCCGACCAGCGCAGTATGCGGCGTCTGCGCCGTGGGTGCCCGCCGTCGCCGCTCCCGCGCCGACGCCCGCCGCCACCGCCGTGCCGACCCTGCCCGCGCGGTTCGCCCGACGCGTCGTCGCCGTCCTTGTCGACCGGACGTCCGTCGCGTCCGTCCCCTCGGCCGTCGGCGTCGGCCGAATCGCCGCCTGTGCCGCCGGCGCCGCTGTCTCTGATGGTGGAGCCACTGCCTTTACCGGTGGAGCCACTGCCTGTGCTGGTGGAGCCACTGCCTGTACTGGTGGCATCGCCACCGCTGCCGCCGGAAGCTCCGCCTCCGTCGGTGGGATCGCCGTTCTCGTCGTACAGGCTGTCGTCCCAGCCCAGATCGTCGGCCTGCCGGACACGTGGTCGAGCCCCCTCCCCACGCACACCGCTTCGCGCCATCTCCCTGCCCCTCCCCACCCTGCGCCTGACAAACGGGTCCGTCCCGCGCCCGATCGGACGCGTACGTCTGGCCGGAAACCCCTTGCGTCCGGCCCGGACGCCCCCGCGCCCTGTTAGACGTCTGACAGACCCGTTAGGTCATCAACTGGCGCACACTGTCTTGTCCGCCGTGGACTTGTCGACCTCGGGCGCCTTGGTCGGAGTGGTCAACGACACCCCTGCGCCCTTGAAGTCCTTGCCCAGGGTCAGCACGATCGCGGGCAGACCCTGTGAGTTCTTCTCGCTCTTGCCAGGCTTCAACGCCGAAGCGGACAGCCCCATGAGGTCCGCCAGTTTGCGCGCCTGATCGGCCTGGTCGGGAGAGTACTCCAGGGTCGTCTTGCTCAGTGTTGCGTCGGCGTTACCGAGCTGGCTGGACTTGAGCACGCCCTCAGTATTCTGCAGCCAGTTAAGAGTCTCCTGTGCGCTGCCGGCGGGGGCGCCACCGTTGTAGATGTCGACGCGGATGTCGGCGGCGGCAGAACGGGTGCCCTTGAGGCGGGCGGCGACCTCGGCCTTCTCCTGCTTCTCCTTCTGCTTCACGGCGGTGAAGGAGACGTCGTTCTTGATCGCGTCGAAGACCGCGGGGGCCTGCGACTCGTTGACGACGACGGTCGCCTTGACCTTCTCGGCGGGGTTGTCGAGCACCGGCACCGTGGTGAAGGTGATGTTCTTCGTGGGCACCTTCTTCAGCTCCAGGGCCACGTCCTTGAGGGTGCTGACCTTTCCTATGCCGGTGTCCACGGTGAGCGCCTTGGTGGCGGCCTCGGCCAGGCTGATCAGCTTGGTCGGGTTGGTGAGGGTGTCGCTGGAGGCCATCTTGCGCATCAGCGAGCCCAGGAACTGCTGCTGCACCTTGATGCGGTCGAGGTCGCCCTGGTTGCCGAAGCTGTGCCGGGTCCGTACGAACGCGAGAGCCTGCTCGCCCTCGACCTTGGACTTGCCCGCGGGCAGCTTGAGGTGCGACTCCTTGTCGTTGACGGCGTGCGCCACACACACCTCGACGCCGTCGACCGCGCTGGTCAGCGTCTTGACCGCGTTGAAGTCGGCCATCATGAAGTGGTCCACCGGGATCCCGGTGACCGCCTTGACCGTACGCATGGTGCAGCCCGGGTCCCGGCCGTCCTGGCCCAGGCTGGTGTTGAAGCGGACGTTCTGCGTACCCGGGACGACCTTGGTGGTGCCGTCGGACTGCTTCGTGGGACAGTCCGGGACATCGACGATCAGGTCACGCGGAATGCTCAACGCGGTCGCGTTCGTACGGTCCTTGGAGACGTGCAACAGGATGTTGGTGTCGGCGTGCCCGACGCTGCCCGCGTCGCCGTACCCCTCGTTGCCCGCACCCGTGCGTTTGTCGGTGCCGATGATCAGGATGTTGAAGGCCTCGTCCTTGCTGAAGCCCTTCTTGCCCGCGCTGCCGACGTCCGTCGTGCTGACGTTGCCCTCAAGGTGCTTGAGGTAGAGATACCCCGCTGCGGAGACGGCGACCAGCACGAAGGCCATCGAGCCGCCGGTCCACAACAGTATCTTCTTCGCCTTCGACTTCTTCGGCTTCGTGCGCCCCTTACGACGGCCCGGCGGGGGCTCGGCCGGCGCGCCACGGCGCCGCCGCGGCCCGGGCACGTCGGGGCTGGGCGTCGGCGGACTCTCCCGTTCCGGCGCCCGGCGCGCACGTGTCCCCGCTCCCGGTCCCGCGTTCGCGGGGCTGCCCCGACGCGGTCTCGGGACTCCCGACTGCGGAGCGGAAGGGGTCAGTCGCAGTTCGTATTCACCGGTGTTCGGGTTGAGTACCCACTGGTCTGCGGGGTCGATGTTGTCCGCCCGCCCACGGCCTTGCGCGTCCACGGTTGTCTGAATCCTCCGTCGGGGCCACGCGGCGCCCTTCCCCCTCAAAGAGCGCTCGGGTCTCGGTCAGCAGGTGCGCGACCCCCAGGACGGACCTCGTGGCCGGGTGCACCGGATCGCTCACACTATCCGTCCGGTTCAGGGTCAAGCGACGGTGGTGACAAATTCCACCTTCCTACAACTGGGCAATCCGCCCTATTTCTCAGAGACTTCTCAGCTCCGCAGTTCCCGCCTTGGCGCACGCTTTACCCGCAGGCGTCCTCGGCCGCCGTGTTACCGCGAAAAGTCGGCGCGGATGTGGGAGCGGCGGGCCGCTTTCCCCTCGACTTCCCGTTGCCGTGCGACTCCTCTTCGTAGTCGAATGCCGAGTCGTACGTACCTTCGCGACCACCCTCGTACGAGTTCTTGCGTTTCGCAGGGGAATCCGTCGGATGGTCCGTCGGAAGACTCGTCGGAACGCCGCTCGGTGGGTCCGTCGGAAGGCCGCTCGGCGGGTCCGTCGGAAGGTCCTTCGCGACCGTCACCGGAGCGTCCGCGCGCAGCAGGGCGAAGAGTTTGTCGGCCGCGGGTTTCACCAGCTGGTCGCGATTCGCGTCGTAGACGTACGACGTTCGCGGCACCGTCAGGAATTGGACACGTTCCGTGGGGATATTGCGCATGCCGCGGACCAGGTCGTACAGCCCGCGCAGGCTCGCCAGATCCGGGTCCGTGGTGAGCGAGGAAGTGGCCGCGTCGAGCATGGGATAGAGCCGTGCCGGATTGAGCAGGACATCGTTGCTCTGCACCTTGTTGACGAGCGCGCCGAGGAAACGCTGCTGGCGTTCCATCCGGTCGGTGTCGCTGCCGTCGCCGATGCTCTTGCGGGCACGGACGTAGCCGAGGGCCTGTTCGCCGTCGAGCACGACCTTGCCCGCGGGCAGCTTCAGCTTGGCCGCCTTGTCGTCGATGGGCTCCTTCAGGCACACCTCCACGCCGTCCACGGCGTCGACCATGTCCTTGAACCCGTGGAAGTCGACCACCATGTGATGGTCGACACGGATGTTCGTGAGCTTCTCGACGGTCCGGATCGTGCACGCCGAACCGCCCACCTCGAAGGCGGAGTTGAACATCGCGAACATGGGCTGGGTACGGGTGCCGTCCGGACGCCGGCAGCTCGGCACGTCCACCATCAGGTCGCGGGGCAGGGAGACGGCGGTGGCGCTGCGCCGGTTCGCGGACAGGTGCAGCAGGATCGTGGTGTCGGAACGCTCGGTCCCGGAGTCCCGGCCGTACTTCTTGTTCCCGTCCCCCGACCGCGAGTCCGACCCGATCAGCAGGATGTTCTGCGCGTCGCGCACCAGCGCGGTGGGCCGCTCCTTCTCGTAACGAGCGAGCTCGGCGGCGGCTTCCTCGTCGGCCGTGATGTTCCGGCTCAGCTTCTCGTACGCGACCAGGCCGACGCCGACGGCACCGAGGACCACGACGGCGACACCGAGCGCCGAGTACTGCACCCAGCGTCGCCGTCGCCGTCGTGCGAGCCCGGCACCGGTGGGCGAAGCCCCCGCTCCCGGCCCTGTCCTGTCGGTCACGTCGGAGTCCACCCCTCATGGCGAGCGAGCGTGCGGTGCTCCTACGACCATGGCTCGGAGGCCCTGCGGCGGCGGCAGATAAGGGGCCGAACGGGTGACGGGATCCGTCAGGGGCGCGGGGCCCCGGCGGATACGGATCCACGGCGGGACGGCAGGCGCGACCGGCCCTCACTGGGCCCGCCCCGACAGGCGACCGGCCCCCACGGTCCGGCCCGGACGGTGACCGGCGGCTACCGAACCGTCGACGTCACCCGCTCACTCTCGATCCGCTTGGCCAACGCGTCCTCGCCCAGTCGCTCCAGATGACGACAGAGCACCACGGACCCCCCGGAGGCGAGCGGCGCGTACAACCCCGCGCTCAGCCCCTCCCAGGTGTCGTACGGCAGCGCGGACAGGATCCGCGACCCCGGCCCCGTCAGATCCAGCGAGGCCGCCTCCGCCCGGGCCCGCTCGACGACCTCGGCCCCCGTGTGCTCGGCCCCGGCGACGATCAGCGCGGCCTCCTCCGGGTCCACCGGCGCGTACGGCTGGAAGCGGTCGCCCTGGCTCGGCACCTCGACGGCGTAGTCGGCGTACCCGGCGGGCGGTGTCGGGAAGCGGCGTCCCAGCGGCGCGAGCGAGAGGGCGACGCGCTCACCGGAGCAGGCGAGCCCGGCCTCGAGCGCGTCGGGCCCCGCGACGACGAGGTCGGCGGCACCGGGATCGCCCCCGACATCCGCGACGACCCCCACCGAGGAACACGCGAGCAGCCACACCGCCGTCTGCCAGTGCGCGGGCAGCAGCAGCGCCACCCGGTCGCCGGGCTCGGCGGACAACTCACCCTGGAGGAGATTGGCGGTCTTGGCCACCCAATTGGCGAAGGTCGCGACGGACAATTCGACACGTTCACCCGTGGCGTCGTCGTAGAAGGTCACCAGGGGGCGCGCGGGGTCCGCGGCGAGCGCGGATCGCAGCAGGTCGGCAGGGGTGCGGTCGGTGGCGTTCACGCGCGCAAGCGTACGCGGGGGCGCCCGGCGGGACGCGGCATCCGCGCCACCGGTTCGGCCGAGCGCGACCCGACGGCCCGTCAAATCCGCAATGGACAGATATGTATGACTATGTCCACGATCGGGGGCATGCATGGAATCCTTGCTTCCTCGGTCGGCGTCACCTGCGCGGCCGCACTCACCCTTCCGCTGGCCCTGTCCGCACCGGCGCAGGCCCGACCCCAGGCGGCGAGGACCGAGCCCGTCGCGCCGGGCAGCACCCAGTCCCTCCCCCTGGTCCCGCTCTCCGGCGACCGCTCGCTCGGACCAGCCGCGCCCGAACAGGGCCTCGGCAGACGGAGCGTACGGACGTTCTCGCTGGTCGGGGTCGTCTGGGACGACCCCGACACCGAACTGCGCGGTCGCGTCCAGGTCCGTACCCGTGCCACCGGAGCCAACCGCTGGTCCGGCTGGCAGGACATCGAGACCCACAACCACGAGCACGCGGCCGACCCGGACACCGCCGAGAGCGGCTCGGGCCGGGTGCGCGGCTCCACGGCGCCCCTCTGGGTGGGCGACTCGGACGGGGTCGAGGTCCGCGTCCAGGCGCAGGTGGACGAAAGAGCCACGGCAGCCGGCGAGTCGCCGCTCCCCAGAGGCATGCACCTCGAACTCGTCGACCCCGGCGCGGGACCCGCGCCCCGGGGCGCGCTGACGGGCGACGGGAGCGCGGGCGCGGAGAGCGCCGAGACGTACGCCACCTTCGCCACCAACGCCGAGCTCGCCCCGTTCGGCGCGACGGAGATCCCGGCGCTGTCCAGGGCCGAGACCGAGCGCGAGGCCCCGGCCCTCCGCGACGGCGCCCCGCTCGTGAAGCCGTACATCGGTGCACGCCCGCGTATCGTCACCCGGCACGGCTGGGGCGCGGACGAGAGCCTGCGCGAAGGCGGGTTCGTGTACACCAAAAAGGTGAAGGCCGCCTTCGTGCACCACACGGCCTCGGGCAACAACTACAGCTGCTCCCAAGCCCCTTCGGTCATCCGCAGTATCTACCGCTACCACGTAGTGAGCAGCGGTTGGCGCGACATCGGCTACAACTTCCTCGTCGACAAGTGCGGAAACATCTACGAAGGCCGCGCCGGGGGTGTGGCGAAGCCCGTCATGGGCGCCCATACCCTCGGTTTCAACAGTGACAGCATGGGGATCGCGGTCCTCGGCAGTTTCGGCAACACCAAGCCGGCCGCCGCCGCGGTGACCGCGATCGCGCGGCTCACGGCATGGAAGCTCGGTCTCTCCGGAGCCGATCCGCGCGCCAAGACATACCTGAAGTCCGGCGGTGGCAATCTCTACGGAAAAGGTAAGAACGCACGACTGAACGTGATCTCTGGTCATCGGGACGGGTTCGCCACGGACTGCCCGGGGAGTCTCCTGTACGGCAAACTCGGCTCGGCCAGAACGGCCGCGGCCCGCTACCAGGGCCGCTGAGGTCTGAGCGGAGCCATCGAGTGCACCCCACTGCCGTCGAAGGCCTCTTACTACGGGCTGCATACACTGGCCGGCCGAATCATCCTTCGGCCGGTCCCGGCAGGAAGCAGAGACGACAGGTGACAGAAGCGATCCTCCTGGTCGGGGGCAAAGGCACCCGACTGCGCCCGCTCACGGTGAACACCCCCAAGCCGATGGTTCCGGCGGCCGGGGTCCCGTTCCTCACGCACCAGCTGGCGCGGGCGAGAGCGGCGGGCGTCGAGCACATCGTCCTGGCGACCTCCTATCTGGCCGAGGTCTTCGAGCCGTACTTCGGCGACGGTTCCGGGCTGGGCCTCCACATCGAGTACGTCACCGAGGAGGAGCCCCTCGGCACGGGCGGCGCGATCCGCAACGTGGCCGCGCGCCTGCACTCCGGTCCCGACGAGCCGGTCCTGATCTTCAACGGCGACATCCTGACGGGCCTGGACATCAGGGCCCTGGTGGCGACCCACGAGACGACCGGCGCGGACGTCTCCCTCCACCTCACCCGTGTCGAGGACCCGCGGGCGTACGGCCTGGTCCCCACGGACGCGACAGGCCGCGTGACGGCCTTCCTGGAGAAGCCCCAGACCCCCGAGGAAATCGTCACCGACCAGATCAACGCCGGGGCGTACGTCTTCCGCCGTTCGGTCATCGACACGATCCCCGCCGGCCGCCCGGTCTCGGTGGAACGCGAGACCTTCCCCGACCTCCTGGCCACCGGAGCCCACCTCCAGGGCATGGTCGACTCCACCTACTGGCTCGACCTGGGCACGCCGCAGGCCTTCGTACGCGGCTCCGCGGACCTCGTCCTGGGCCGCGCGCCCTCCCCGGCGGTCCCGGGCCGCTGCGGGGACCGTCTCGTGCTGCCCACGGCCAGGGTCGCCCCCGACGCCAAGCTGACCGGCGGCACGGTCGTCGGCGACGGCGCGCGCATCGGCGAGGGCGCCCGCATCACGGGCAGCGCGATCCTGTCCGGCGCGGTCGTCGAACCCGGCGCCGTCATCACCGACTCCCTCGTCGGCGCCCGCGCCCACATCGGCGAACGCACCATCCTCTCCGGGACGGTCATCGGCGACGGCGCGGTGGTCGGCCCCGACAACGAACTCCGGGAGGGCGTAAGAGTCTGGTGTGAGGCCAAGATCCCAGCGGGGGCGCTCCGCTTCTCGTCGGACCAGTAGGCCGGCCAGAGGCCGAAGAACGGGTACGCGCGGAGTGCCTTGTCCGCGGGTTGTTCGGCTGCGGGTGCGTGGGGGCTGGTCGCGCGGTTCCCCGCGCCCCTAAAAGCCTCGGTCCGCACGGCGTTGCGAGGCCGGGGCCGGGGCGGGAGCCGGGTCCGAAATCCAGACCCCACCCACCCCGGCCCGTACTTCCAGCCTGTCCGGTGTCTGAGGACGAGGTCGGGGGCGGATGCCCCACCCACCCCCGTCCCACCCACTCACCCCGGCCGGCCGCATCTCCAGCCCGTCCGGCGTTTGAGGACGAGCCCTTCGGGCGATCGGGGGTCCGGGGGCGGAGCCCCTGGGGATGATGGGGGTCCCCCCTGCTCGAGCGAAGCCGAGAGCTTGGGGGAGGGTAGGGGCGGCGGGGGCGAGAGACTCTCGGCCCGCACCGGGACGACTACAGTCGCCCGATATCCCCCCGCGGCATCCGCGGAACCCGCCGCGCAGGCGCCCGCCCCGACAACAGAATCAACCGAGCCGCCCGATGCCGCTGCCCGGCATACGGCTCCAACAGCGAAAGCATCACGGAGTCGTCCGCATCCCGATCCCCCGCCAGCGCATACCCCACGATCCCCGGCAGATGAAGATCCCCCACGGTCACCGAATCCGCCGCACCATGACTCCGCTGCACGGTCTCCGCCGAAGTCCACGGCCCGATCCCGGACACCAACTCCAACCGAGCCTGCGCAGCCCCCGGCTCCATCCCCACCGCCTCCTCAAGCCGCCCCGCCACCCGAACGGCCCGCAGAATCGTCGAGGCCCGCTTGTTGTCGACCCCGGCTCGATGCCACTCCCAAGAGGGAATCAGCGCCCACGTCCGCGGCTCCGGCATGACGGACATCCGCTCCGGCGCGGGCCCCGGCGCAGGCTCCCCGAACTTCCGTACGAGCAACCGCCACGCCCGATACGCCTCGTCCGTCGTGACCTTCTGCTCCAGAACGGACGGAATGAGCGACTCCAGCACCAGCCCGGTACGCATCAGCCGCAACCCCGGCCGCCGATGCCGCGCGACGGCGACCAGCCGATGACGAGGCTCGAAGGCATCGGGATCGTCGGCCGCGCCGAGCATCTCGGGGAGCTGTTCGAGCAGCCATTTGCTCCCCGGCCCCCACGCCTCGCCCCGCACCACCCCACCCCGCGCCGAGACCCGCAACGTACCGGCCCCGGCGGGCGTCCGGCTGGCCCGCCACACGGCCCCGTCCGGCGTCGCACGGAAGGTCGGATCGCCGGGTCCACGGCGCAGCGGCCCGAGCACCAGCCCGAGATCGACCGGCCAGGGCGGCGTCCAGGTGCGCGTACGCCCAGGTGCGACCGCCTGCCGAGGCACCCCGCCGGAAGCATCCGCGGGCACGGCGACATGCCCGCCGCGCACAGTCGTACGCGTCGGCCGAGGAGCGAAACGTCCAGCCACGAAAGGGGTCCTAGGAAACTCGGGGTGCCCTACGAGAGTAGGCGCTTGGTCTCACCGCACCTCGACAAACGCCCCGGCATCCCGCTCGGGCCGAGCCCGAGGCTCCTCCGCCGCATGTCCGACCGCCACGGCCCCCATCGGATCCCACCCCTCCGGCAGCTCCAGCACGTCCCGTACGACATCGCGGCAGAACATCGTCGACGACACCCACGCGGACCCGAGCCGCTCCCCGGCGAGCGCGACGAGGAAGTTCTGCACCCCCGCTCCGACGGCGACCACGAACATCTCCCGCTCGGCCCCGTCCCGCCGCGGATCGCCGTATGTGTGCGACCCGTCCATGACGAGACACGGCACCACGAGGTACGGAGCGTTGCGCAGCACATCACCGCGCCGCACCCGCTTGGCGATCGACTCCTCGCTCTTCCCGTCCCGCCGCAGATCCGCGATCCACGCGTCGCGCATGGCGTCGAGCAGCCGCGTACGCGACTCCTCGGACTCCAGGAGCACGAACCGCCAGGGAGTGGTGTGATGCGGCGCGGGAGCGGTGACGGCCGCGGCCACGGCCCGCCGCACGGCGCCCGGATCCACCGGCTCGTCGGTGAAGGCCCGTACGGTACGCCGCTGGGTCACGGCCTCCCGTACGGCCTCCGACGTGCCGAGCCGGAACATGTCGTCGCGCGCGCCCCGCACCATCGCCCGTGTCCCCTCCCCGTCGTCCTCGGCCACCACGTGGGGCAGTCCGCGCACGACGGCGACGGGCAGCCCGGAGGCCTTGCCCTTGACCAGGTCACCGGCGGCGGCGAGCTCGTCGGCGGTGGCGACGACGGTGGCGCTCAGCGGATTGCCGTGCGCGTCGGTGCCGCCACGCAGATCGTCCAGCACCCGTACACCCGCGGCGCCGATGGCGACATCGGTGAGCCCGGTGCGCCAGGGCCGCCCGAACGTGTCGGTGATCACGACGCCGACGTCGACCCCGAGGGTGTCGCGCAGCTCGTCCCGGATGGCCCGCGCGGACGCGTCGGGATCCTCGGGCAGCAACAGGACGGTGCCGGCCGGGGTGTTGGAGGCGTCGACCCCGGCGGCGGCCATCACGAGCCCCTGCCGGTTCTCGACGATCCGCAGGGCCCCGCGGCGCGCCACGACCCGTACGGTCTCGGCGTCGATGGCGGCCTCTCGGTCGGTGGCCTCGACCAGGCGCCCCTCGGCCTTGGACACGATCTTCGAGGTGACGAGGAGAACGTCCCCGTCGACCAGCCCGGGCGCGGCGACGGCGATCAACTTGCCGAGGTCGTCACCCTGTCGCACCTCGGGGAGCCCGGGCAGCGCCCAGACCCGGTAACCGGGAGAGGCGACGGAGGCGTCCCCCTCCTGATCGCCCGCGCGCCCTTGTCCGGGAGCGTGTTCGGGAACATCTTCCGGAACTTGTTCCGGAGAAGCCGGAGAGAGCCGTCCGCTCACGACTCCCGCACCTCCTCCGCCAGCGTCAGCGCCTCGCGCGCCATCTGTGCCGCGGTGTCCAGGTCGGACATCATCAGCGGCACGGCCCGGCACCGGATCCCGGCCGCCTCGACCTGCTCCACGGCGGACGCGTCCACCGTGTCGACGAGCCAGCCGTCGAGGAGCCCCGAGCCGTAGTGCTCGGCGACCGCCGTGGCCGTGGACTCGACGCCGACCGCCGCCAGCACCTTGTCGGCCATGCCTCGCACGGGCGCGTCGCCGACGATGGGGGAGAGGCCCACGACGGGCACGCCCGCGTCGGCGATGGCCTCCCGGATGCCGGGCACGGCGAGGATCGTGCCGATGGACACGACCGGGTTGGACGGCGGGAAGAGGATGACGTCCGCCTCCGCGACGGCTTCCAGGACACCCGGTGCGGGCTTGGCCTGCTCGGCGCCCACCGGCACCACGGCCTCGGCCGGCACGGATGCCCGCAGCCGCACCCAGTACTCCTGGAAGTGGATCACCTTGCGCTGTCCGTCGATCTCGACGGCGACATGGGTCTCCACGCGGTCGTCGGACATGGGAATCAGCCGGACGCCCGGTTTCCAGCGGTCGCACAGGGCTTCCGTGACCGCGCTGAGCGGATAGCCCGCGCTCAGCATCTGCGTCCGCACGATGTGCGTCGCGAAGTCGCGGTCGCCGAGCCCGAACCACTCGGGCCCGACCCCGTAGGCCGCGAGCTCCTCCTTGAGATGGAAGGTCTCGTCGGTCCGGCCCCAGCCCTGTTCCTCGTTGATGCCGCCGCCGAGCGTGTACATCACCGTGTCGAGGTCCGGGCAGACCTTCAAGCCGAAGAGATGGATGTCGTCGCCGGTGTTGCCGATGACCGTGATGTCCGCGTCCGGCACGGCCCGCTGGAGACCACGCAGGAACCGGGCACCACCGATACCGCCTGCCAGAACCACAATGCGCATGGGGTTCAGTCTGGCAGGCGGGTACGACAACGCGTGAGGCGGTTACGAGACCGCGGGCGCCCTCAGGCCGTGACGACGGCCGGGGCGCACTGGGCCGAATGCATCGGCATCTCGGTAAGACCCGGGTAGTAAACGTGCAGGCTCACGGCCGGTTCCAGGGAGTCGTTCACGACCTCGTGGATGTACCCCGGCGCGAACACCCGCTGGGATCCTGCCCCCAACGCGCGGGTCTCGCGCTCCGTGCGCTCGGTCAACGCGCCCTCCAGGACGGTGAGTACGCCGGAGGAGCGCCCGTGGTCGTGGAGTCCGCTGCCCTGTCCGGGCACCCAGGACAGCAGCCACACCTCGTAGCCGGGTCCGGTGCGCAGCCGGTGGTACCAGCGGGAGGTCGCGTCGTACTGGACGAGGTGCTCCCACTGGGAGCGCTCGGCGGCGATGGAGCGAGCCAGGCCGACGAACTCGGACACGGTGGCGGGGTGCTCGCGCGGCGGCTGGAGCAGGTGCGGTACTTCGAGGATGTCGCCGGCGATCTGGAGGTCGCTGTCGCTGTTCATGGGTGCGGTGGTTCCTCGGCGGAGAGCTGGGGTGTCGCGGGGCCGTTTCCGTCCGGATCACGGACGGGGAGGGTGCCCTGGTACGGGCGATCGCCCCGGAAGCGGGGCGGGGATTCGCCTCAGTGGCGGCGAGGCAGCCGGAGCGCGGTACGGCTCAACAGCTGGGACAGCAACAACAGCTACAGCGAGCGTGGGCAGCACCGCGGGACCCGGCGGTGCGGGTCGAGGTGAGTGCCAAGTTCGCGAGCATGCCCATAAGGACATCGGTTCACACCTCGACTGTCAACTTCATGTCCGCTATGTGGGAAATGTTTCACCTCATCCGGTTCATCTGTATGGCGAAAGGTTTGCTCTGGAGCCACCCCGGACACATGGCGCACAACCGGGCGCGCAAACCTCGATGCGATCCCGTGATCCAAATGTGATCCGGTTCTCTTCGGAGTTCGCGTCGGAACGAGATCGAACTTCTGGGCGTCCTTCCCGGTGGCGGGTCGGGAGTCCGGACGGGCCCTTTGGGGCTGTCAGGGTTTATGCCGATTTGAACACTTTCCGCATAGCCTTGGTTCCGCAGAGTGAATAAGGGGCCCAATAGCAGATCTCGGCTTGACTGGCCCGGATCGGCACACTTGTAATTTCACTCGTGTCGTTCAGCCGAAATCGGTAACGGCAGCATCACGGGGACGCGAAAGACAGACGAGGGGCGCACATGACCGAGCTGGTGCAGCAACTGCTGGTCGACGACGCGGACGAGGAACTCGGCTGGCAGGAGCGCGCGCTGTGCGCCCAGACCGACCCCGAGTCCTTCTTCCCCGAGAAGGGCGGCTCCACCCGCGAGGCCAAGAAGGTCTGTCTCGCCTGTGAGGTCCGCTCCGAGTGCCTGGAATACGCGCTCGCCAACGACGAGCGGTTCGGCATCTGGGGCGGTCTGTCCGAGCGCGAGCGCCGCAGGCTGAAGAAGGCCGCCGTCTGACCGCACGGCGCGCACCCCTCGTACCGATACCGGCAGGTAAGAACGGCCCGTCGCAGGTGGGTTATCCACAGGCGGCGGGCCGCTGTGTTGCCCAGCCGTTAGTGTGGGCCCTCGTCCGAGACGTCCCGCTGTCCCCGCCGGACACAGGCGTCCACCGCAGTCCATCGAACCGGGGCCCGTACCTCGATGTCCGTGCACAGCCATTCGGCAGTCCCACACGACGCCGCCACACCTGAGTTTCCGCGCCACGTGGTGACCGCGGTCCTCGTCTCCCACGACGGCGCCCGCTGGCTGCCCGAAGCGCTCGCCGGGCTGCTCGGCCAGGAGCGCCCGGTGCAGAACGCCGTGGCGGCCGACACCGGCAGCGCGGACGACTCCGCCCAGCTGCTGACCGACGCACTCGGCGCCGACCGGGTGCTGCACCTCGCCCGGCGCACCGGCTTCGGCCAGGCCGTCGAGGAGGTCACCCGCGGCGCCGGTGTGCTCACGCCGGACGACCTGCCCTATCTGAAGCGCCCCAGCGGCTGGGACCCGGTCACCCGGACCTGGCGCGACGACGCCTACGACATGCCGGAGCTCCCGCACGGCGAGCCCGAGCAGTGGCTCTGGCTGCTGCACGACGACAGCGCCCCCGAGCCCGACGCCCTGGCCCAGCTGCTCCGGGTCGTGGAGAGCGAGCAGGAGCTCGGCAGGGAAGTCGCCGTGGTCGGCCCCAAGCTCCGCGGCTGGTACGACCGGCGAGCGCTCCTGGAGGTCGGCGTCACCATCGCCAACTCCGGCCGCCGCTGGACGGGCCTGGACCGCCGCGAGCAGGACCAGGGCCAGCACGACCACGTCCACCCCGTGCTCGCCGTGTCCACCGCCGGCATGCTGATCCGCCGCGACGTCTACGAGGAACTCGGCGGATTCGACCGCCGACTGCCCCTGATGCGTGACGACGTCGACCTGTGCTGGCGCGCCCAGGCCGCCGGACACCGCGTCCTCGTCGCCCCCGAAGCGGTCGTCCGGCACGCCGAGGCCGCCTCCCGCGAGCGCCGCACCGTCGACTGCGTGGGCCGCACCGCCGCCTCCCCGCACAAGGTCGACAAGGCGGGTGCCGTCTACACCCTCCTCGTCAACGCACGTACGGCACAGCTGCCCTGGATCCTGATCCGGCTCGTCCTCGGCACCCTGCTGCGCACCGTCGCCTACCTCGTGGGCAAGGTCCCCGGACAGGCCGTCGACGAGATCCGCGGCCTGCTGGGAATCCTGCTGCGCCCCGAGCGGATCCTCGCGGGCCGCCGCAGACGCGGTCGCCCCCAGGTCGACAAGGGCGAACTGCGCCCGCTGTTCCCGCCGCCCGGCGCCACCGTGCGCGCCACGGTCGAGCAGGTCGCGGGCAACTTCATGGGCAGCGACGACCCCGACGCCACCACCGGCGCCGGACGGCACGGCGGCGCCGTCGAGTCCGGACCCGGCGGCGACGACGCCGACTTCCTGCAGATCGAGCAGTTCGCCCGGCTCAAGCGCATCGCCCGCAACCCCGGCCCGATGCTCTTCCTGGTGCTGCTGTTCGTCTCCCTCCTGGCCTGCCGCGGCCTGCTCGGCAGCGGGTCGCTCGCGGGCGGCGCGCTGCTGCCCGCGCCCGCCGACGCCTCCGAGTTGTGGTCGCGCTACGTCGACGGCTGGCACCCGGTGGGCGCCGGCGGCACGGAGACCGCGCCGCCGTACCTCGCGCTCGTCGCCCTGCTGTCCTCCCTGCTCCTCGGCTCCACCGGGCTCGCGGTCACCGTGCTCCTGGTGGCCTCCGTCCCGCTGGCCGGCTTCGCCGCGTACTTCGCCTCACGCCCCCTCGTCGAGTCGCGCCTGCTGCGCGCCTGGGCGTCCGTGGCGTACGCCTTCCTGCCCGCCGCCGCCGGCGCCCTCGCCGGCGGCCGCATCGGCACCGCCGTCCTCGCGATCCTGCTGCCGCTCATCGCGCGCGCGGGCATCGCCGCCAGCGGGCTGGCCCACTCCTCCGGCGCGCGCGGCAGCTGGCGCGCCACCTGGGCGTACGCCCTCCTGCTGACGTTCACCACGGCGTTCACGCCGATCGTGTGGCCCATCGCGCTGGTCCTCGGAATCGCCCTCCTCGTAGTGCGCCGAAGGGAAATCACCGCCTACGGGCCGCGATACCTGGCCCAGCTCGGCACCCCGCTGCTGGTCCTCGCCCCCTGGTCGCTGACCCTGCTCCCGTTCGGCTTCTTCAAGGAAGCCGGGATGCCCTACGGCGCGAGCGCGGCCTCCGCGCTCGACCTGCTCGGCGCCAGCCCCGGCGGTTCCGGCACGGTCAGCGGGCTGATGCTCATCGGCATCGTGCTGGCGGCGCTGGCCGCCCTGATGCGCAGCGAGCGGCAGCGAGCGGCGTGGGCCGCCTGGGTCGTCGCCCTGGTGGCGCTCGTCTTCGCCGTGCTGTCCAACAAGTCGGCCTGGGCGGGACCCGCCACCCTCGTCTACGGCGTCGCACTGCTCGCCGCCGCCACCATCGGCGCCGACGGGGCACGCGCGCGGGTGGCCGAGCAGAGCTTCGGCTGGCGCCAGCCGGTCGCCGCGCTCATCGCGTTCGCCTCGGCCGCAGGCCCGCTGCTGCTGGCCGCCGGATGGGTCCTCGGCGGCGCCGACGGCCCCGTGGAGCGTCGCGACCCGGTGCAGGTGCCCGCGTTCGTCGCCGAGGAGAGCGGTACCCGCGACCAGGCCCGCACCCTCGTCCTCGACAGCGACTCCGGCGCCCGCGTCGGCTACACCCTCGTCCGCGGCTCCGGCGCCCGCATGGGCGACGGCGAACTCGCGGCCGAGGGCGGCGAGAACGAGAAGCTCGACAAGGTCGTCGCCAACCTCGTCGCGGGCTCCGGCGCCGACCAGGCCGACCAGCTCGGCGGCTTCGCCGTGCGCTACGTCCTGGTCCGCAAGGGCGCGCCCCGCGAGATGAGCCGTGTCCTGGACGCCACCCCGGGCCTGACCCGGCTCAGCCAGCAGGACGGCAGCGCCCTGTGGCGCCTGGACAGCCAGGTCTCGCGCGCCTCGATCGTCCCCAAGTCCGGCGAGGCCCTGTCCATCGCCGCCGGGCCGGTCGAACTGCACACCACCATCCCCTCCGGGGGAGAGGGCCGAGTGCTGCGTCTCGCCGACACGGCCGACGTGGGCTGGACGGCGACCCTGGACGGAAAGCCGCTCACCCGCACCACCGTCGACGGCTGGGCGCAGGGCTTCGAACTGCCCGCGAGCGGCGGCAGGCTGGACGTCACCTTCGACGCCCCGATGAGCCACACCGGCTGGCTGTGGGCCCAGGGCGCGCTCGCCGTCGTCCTGGTGGTCCTCGCCCTGCCCGGGCGGCGCCGTGACGTCGACGACGACCTCCCCGACGAGCCGGTCGTCCCCGCCCAGGACGTCACGGGCGAGGGCCGCCGCGCCCGCCGCCTGCGCGCCCAGGCCGAGGCCGAGGCGGAGCAGTCCGACCAGGCCGTCCAGGAAGAGGGCGCCCTTCCTCCTCCGGAGGAGGAGGCCGAGCAGACGCCCGTATCGGTCCCGCAGCAGCAGGCGTACGACGAGTGGGACGCATCGACCTACGCGGGCGCCGAGTACGACACCTACGGCGGCGAGCAGTACCAGGGCCAGCAGCAGTACCCGGCGGGCACCTACGAGCAGCAGCCGTACCAGGCGGACCCCTACCAGGCGGGCCAGTACGACCCGTACGCCTACGGGGGCACGGCGCCGTACGACCCGATGCAGACCTACCAGGGCTACGACGGGACCGGCCAGGGCTACGACGCCGCCTACGACCCGAACACGCCTCCGCAGCCGCCGCACGGCACCGACAGTGAGCGCCCCGACGGGAGCCAGCAGTGAACCGCACCACCCTGTCCCTGATCGCCGGCGCGACCGCGCTCGCCGCCGTCACCGGATTCGCCTCGCTCAACGCGCCGGCCGCCTCCGGCGACAACGCCGCCAAGGCGGCCACCCAGCAGCCCGTTGAGCGCACCAGCCTGCTCTGCCCGCAGCCCAGCACCTCCGAGATCGCGGAGACGTCGTACACGTCGTACACGCCCGTCACCCAGGGCGCCGCCGACAGCGGCAAGGCCGAACTGCAGGCCGCGGCCGTGGAGTCGGCGGACTCCGCGAGCGGCAAGAAGACCGGCAAGAAGACCGTGAAGCCCGCCCTGAAGCCGGCGGAGCCCGGCAAGCCGGCCATTGGTGACGGCTCCGGAGCCGAGCCGCCCGCCCTCGTCGGCACCGCCGAGGGCAAGTTCGCGCCCGGCTGGACCGTCCAGGAGACCACCGCGGTCGCCGCGGGCACCGGCCGCGGTCTGCTCGGCACCAACTGCACCGCTCCGGACACCGAGTTCTGGTTCCCGGGCGTCAGCACCGCCACCGGCCGCACCGACTATGTGCACTTGACCAACCCCGACGACTCGGCGGCCGTCGTCGACGTCGAGCTGTACGGCAAGGACGGCACCCTCAAGTCCACGGTGGGCGAGGGCATCACGGTCCAGCCGCACGCCAGCGAGCCGATCCTGCTGAGCACGCTCGCGAGCGGGCAGCAGGCCGACCTCACCGTCCACGTGACCGTCCGCAGCGGCCGCGTCGGCGCCGCCGTCCAGGCCCTGGACGACAAGATCGGCGGGGACTGGCTGGCCGCCTCCACCGACCCGGCGGGCAGTCTCGTCATGCCGGGCATCCCCAAGGACGCCACGGCCGTACGGCTGGTCGCCTTCGCGCCCGGCGACCAGGACGCCGACCTGAAGGTCCGCCTCGCCTCGCCCTCGGGCCTGATCACACCGGCCGGCAACGAGACGCTGCACGTGAAGGCCGGCATGACCGCGGCGGCCGACCTCGGTGACGTCACGCGCGGCGAAGCGGGCTCCCTGGTGCTCACCTCCACCGGAACCTCGGCGCCGGTCGTCGCGGCCCTGCAGGTGGTGCGCGGCAAGGGCAGCAAGCAGGAGATGGCTTTCATCCCGGCCACCAGCCCGGTCGGCGGGCGCGCGACGGTCGCCGACAACAGCTCCAAGGGCACCACGCTCGCCCTGTCCGCCCCCGGCGGGAGCGCCCAGGTCAAGGTCACCGCGTCCGCCGGCAGCGAGGGCGGTACGGCGGCGACGAAGACGTACACGATCAAGGGCGGTACGACCCAGGACGTCGACGCACCGGTACCGGCCGGTCTCAAGGGGACGTACGCCCTGACGGTCGAGCCCGTCTCCGGAGGCCCCGTCTACGCCTCCAGGACCCTCGCCTCCGCCCGGGAGGGCGTCCCCGGGTTCACGATCCAGACCCTCCCGGACGACCGCGGGACGGTGGCGGTACCGGAGGCGGACCAGGATCTGTCGGTGCTGCTGAAGAAGTGATCGCGTACGGGTGATCCACCGGGTCCTCGAGGGGACCCGGTGGCGTCGCGACCGTCCTCCCAGAACTGCTCGGGCGGGTCTCAGTCCTCGCCGTAGCGCGGGTCCACCGTCTCCGGTGTCAGCCCCAGCAGCTCCGCGACCTGCTCCACGACGACCTCGTGCACCAGCGCCGCGCGCTCGTCGCGGCCCTTGGTGCGGATCTCGACCGGGCGACGGTAGACGACCACGCGCGCGGGATGGTCCTCGTACGCCGGGATCGTGCCGCCCAGGGGCACCGCCTCGTCGCTCCAGCCCTCGCCGGAGCCGTCGAGGCGCGGCACCTCGAGGACCATGAAGTCGATGTCGGCGAGTTGGGGCCAGCGCCGCTCCAGCCGCTCCACGGAGTCCTGCACCAGGTCCGCGAAGACCTCGGCGCGGCTCGCGGCGAGCGGCACCTGGGGCGGCGCGACGGGGCCGCGCATGCCCCTCCCGTGGCGATCACGACGGCGGGGCCCGGGTGCGGCGGCGGTGGGCGGTACGGGGGTGTCCATCACTGACGAAGAGTAGTCCCCACGAGGTCCGCGTGCCCGGCCCCCACGCGGCTGCCCGCGGCCCGGGGCAGGAAGCCCGGCGCACGTTCCGGATGTCGCAGGATGACCATTCCAGCCAAGCTTGGGCTCGATTCCGTATCCCTCCAGGACCGTCGCTCACATGGCAATTGACGTGGTTTGCACCAAGTGGTGACCGGATTCAGGTCTGTTCGGCATCTCGCCGCGGGATGTCGCCCCAGGTCAGGACGGGCGGTCCGAAGGCTTGTGTGGGCGGGCTCACAGCACGACACGGTGGGGTGACCTGGGGGAGAGTCGTCGCGGCCCGCTCAAGAGTGCGGTACCGTCCAACGTCGTGAGCCCTGTACGTCGCTGTTCGCGAACCGCTTGCGGCCGCCCCGCCGTCGCGACGCTGACGTACGTCTACGCCGACTCGACCGCGGTCCTCGGCCCGCTCGCCACCTACGCCGAGCCTCACTGCTACGACCTGTGCGCAGAGCACTCCGAGCGCCTCACCGCGCCGCGCGGCTGGGAGGTCGTCCGGCTCGCCGACGCCTCCGCTCCCTCCCGCCCCAGCGGTGACGATCTGGAAGCGCTCGCCAACGCGGTGCGCGAGGCGGCCAGGCCGCAGCAGCGCGCCGCCGAGGCCGGTGGCGGCGCCCGCTCGGCGGACCCGATGGAGGTCGCGCGCCGCGGCCACCTACGGGTGCTGCGCTCGCCGGACAACTGAGCGTCCGCCCCCTCCGTATCCAGGGTCGCCCCCCGAACTGCCTCCCTCGGCTCCACCGAGTCGTGCGCGCCATCGACGAGGCTTGTCGCGGCCACGACGATTTCCCCGCCCATGAGAAAACGCTTTCCGTATCGCGGAATCCAGGGAGGCGCCCGTGTACGTCCAGGAACTGGAACCCGTGGCCGACTCGCTCGGCCTCTCCGCCCCTGCGGTGACCCTGCCCCTCGTGATCGTCCTCGTCCGCCCAGGGGGCCGTTTTCGGCCTCTTCCCCATCCTGTGGATCGTCGTTACTTCGACGTCCTGCGCCGCTCGTTCGGGCGACTGTCCGACGGTCGGCGCAAGCAGAAGGGGCCGTGCGAAGCGCGTCGTTGAGGGGTGATGGTCGGGCGACGGGCGGGAGCGAGACCTGGGCGCCGGCCCCGGTGTGCGGAGTCGCCATCGCCGTCGCCCAGTTCGCCGCCTCGAACTACGTCTCCGCGCAACTCGCCGACATCGGCGCGTCCTTGGCGGGCGCCGCCGCCCTGGTCGCCGTACCGCACGCGCGCAGGCCCGCCGCCGAGCCCGTACAAGCGGCGGCTGGATGCTGCCCTGACGGCCGGATCCGAGCCCGTGCGTTACCCCCGGGTGACGGTTGGGGCTCTCAGATGACGGGTGGGCGTCCGATCGGCCCCTTCACGGCGGGCTGTCAGGCGGTACGGGTAGTTTGGGGCGACCGATGTGGACTTCTGGAAGGTTGGCCGTGACTGCTGATCTGTCGCAGCTCGTGAAGGCGTACGACGTACGCGGGGTGGTCCCGGACCAGTGGGACGAGTCGATGGCCGAGCTGTTCGGGGCGGCCTTCGTCCAGGTGACCGGAGCGGACGCCATCGTGATCGGGCACGACATGCGGCCCTCGTCGCCCGGCCTGTCGCGCGCCTTCGCGCGCGGGGCGGCGGCACGCGGTGTCGACGTGACCGAAATCGGCCTGTGCTCCACCGACCAGCTGTACTACGCGTCCGGTGCGTTCAACCTGCCGGGCGCCATGTTCACGGCCTCGCACAACCCCGCGCAGTACAACGGCATCAAGATGTGCCGCGCGGGCGCCGCCCCGGTCGGCCAGGACACCGGCCTGGCCGAGATCCGTGAACTCGTCGAGTCCTGGCTCGACTCGGGCCTCCCGGCCTCCGACGCGACGCCGGGAACGATCACGCGGCGTGACACGTTGGAGGACTACTCGGCGTACCTCCGCTCGCTCGTCGACCTGACCGACATCCGCCCCCTGAAGGTCGTGGTCGACGCGGGCAACGGCATGGGCGGGCACACGGTGCCGACCGTCTTCGCGGGCCTGCCCCTCGACCTCGTACCCATGTACTTCGAACTGGACGGCACGTTCCCGAACCACGAGGCGAACCCGCTGGACCCGGCGAACATCGTGGACCTCCAGCAGCGCGTGCGCGAGGAGAGCGCCGACATCGGCATCGCCTTCGACGGTGACGCGGACCGCTGCTTCGTCGTCGACGAGAACGGCGACCCGGTCTCCCCGTCCGCGATCACCGCCCTGGTCGCCGCCCGCGAACTCGGCAAGCACGGCGGCGGCACGGTCATCCACAACCTCATCACTTCTTGGTCGGTGCCCGAGGTCGTCCGCGAGCACGGCGGCACCCCGGTCCGCACCCGCGTCGGCCACTCCTTCATCAAGGCCGAGATGGCCCGCTCCGGCGCGATCTTCGGCGGCGAGCACTCCGCGCACTACTACTTCCGCGACTTCTGGAACGCGGACACGGGCATGCTGGCCGCCCTGCACGTCCTCGCCGCCCTCGGCGGCCAGGACGGCCCGCTCTCCCAGCTCGTCGCCGAGTACGACCGCTACGTCGGCTCCGGCGAGATCAACTCCACGGTCGACGACCAGGCGGCCCGCCTCGCCACGATCAAGGCCGCGTACGAGGGCCGCGAGGGTGTCACCATCGACGAGCTCGACGGTCTGACCGTCACCTTGGACGACTCGTGGTTCAACGTCCGCCCCTCCAACACGGAGCCCCTCCTCCGCCTGAACGCCGAAGCGAAGGACGAGCCGACGATGGCGAAGCTACGGGACGAGATCCTGCACATCATCAGAGGCTGACCCCCTCCCGGGGCGCCGTTTCCGCCCGACGGTTGCTCGGCCGCGGGTGGGTGGGGGCTGGTCGCGCAGTTCCCCGCGCCACTAAAAGCCTCGGTCCGCACGGCGTTGCGAGGCCGGGGCCGGGTCCGAAAACCAGTCCCCATCCACCCCAGGCCACCCCCAGCCACCCGGAACTCAAGTACCAGCTCGAGGACAAGGCCGAAGGCCGTACCCCACCCACCCTGTCCACCCACCCACCCCGGCCCGTACTTCCAGCCTTTTCGGTGTCTGAGGATGAGCCCGGGGGCCGATGCCCCCACCCACCCCGGCCCGCTTCTTTCAGCCCGTCCGGCGTTTGAGGACGGGCCCTTCGGGCGATGCGGGGGTCCAGGGGGCGCAGCGCCCCTGGCGGGGGTGAGGGGGCGGAGCCCCTGGGGATGATGGGGGTCCCCCCTGCTCGAGCGAAGCCGAGAGCTTGGGGGAGGGTAGGGGCGGCGGGGGCGAAATCACCACGTCCACACACCCCGGCACCCCACTCCCCACAGCGGTACGCTGACCAGGCCGCATCCACCCCCGTTCGAAAGGACACCCCATGCCGCTCGAAGCCGGCCTCCTGGAGATCCTCGCCTGCCCGGCCTGCCACGCCCCGCTCAAGGAGCAGGAGAGCGAGTTGCTCTGCACGGGCCAGGACTGCGGCCTCGCCTACCCCGTCCGCGACGGCATCCCCGTTCTCCTCGTCGACGAGGCCCGCCGCCCCGGTTAAGCACCCCCACCGGCGACACCCACCCCACAGGCGAATCAGGCGACAGAGGCAACACACCGGCGATCGGGAGGCTGCCGACCCATGCTCGACGAATCGCTGCTCGACGACCCAGAAGCGCTCGCCCGCGCCGACCGTCGCGAGCTGCTCCGGGGCGCCGCGGAGGCCGGCGCCCGCGTGCGTACCGCAGTCCGGCACGCCGCGGAAGCCGGAATCGCGGAACTGAAGCCGGACGGCCGCCCACGCGCCGTCCTGATCGCCGGCCCCGGCCTGGCCGCCACCGGCGTCGCCGAACTGCTCGGCACCCTCGCCGGAGCCAGCTGCCCCCTCACCCGGCTCACCCCCACCGGCGTCGCCCCCGCGTCCGGCGCCCTCCGCTGGGAACTGCCCGGCTGGGCAGGCCCGGTGGACCTCCTGCTGATCGCCACCCCCGACGGCAGCGAACCAGGCCTCGAACTCCTGGTCGAGCAGGCATACCGGCGCGGCTGCTCCGTCGTAGCGGTGGCCCCCGCCGGCACCCCGATCGTGGAAGAGGTACAGGGCACGCACGGCCTGTTCGTACCGATGGCGACCGCCCCGTACGAGCCGACCGAACCCCTCGCGGCCTCCGCCCCCGGCGTCCTGTGGGCCCTGCTCACCCCGCTGCTCCTGCTGCTGGACCGCACCGGCCTGGTCTCCGCCCCGCCCGAGGCGCTGGAGAAGGTCGCCGACCGCCTGGACCGCGTCGCCGAACGCTGCGGCCCGGCCATCGCGCCCTACGGCAACCCGGCCAAGACGCTCGCCGCCGATCTTGCCGAAGTACTCCCGGTGATCTGGACGGAAGGCACCTCCGCGGGCCCCGCGGGCCGCCGCTTCACCGCCGCGCTCGCGGAACTCGCCGGCCGCCCCGCCATCACCGCGGAACTCCCCGAGGCACTCGCCGCCCACAGCGTCCTGCTCTCGGGCGCGCTGGCCGCGGCCGCCGACCCCGACGACTTCTTCCGCGACCGCGTCGAGGAGCAGCAGGTCCTCCACGCACGCGTGGTCCTCCTGCGCGACCGCCCGGCCGGCGGCCTCACCGCCGCCCCGGCCGCCCGCGAGCTCGCCCTCAGCCACGACACCGCTCTCAGCGAACTCGAACCCGAGGAGGGCCCCGAACTGGAGACCCTCGCGGAACTGATCGCCGTCACGGATTTCGCCGCCGTTTACCTGGCGCTCGCTTCAGGGGCCTGATCTTGTAGCCAAGCATCCCGGGTCGGCCTCGGCCGACCCGGGACCCTTGACCAGCGCAGCGCACCTACGGAGAGAACGACACACATGGATCGCCTCGAAAACACCGTCCGTCCCTACGCCTGGGGCTCGACCACCGCCATCCCGCGGCTGCTCGGCGTCGAGCCGACCGGTGAACCGCAGGCGGAGATGTGGATGGGCGCCCACCCGGGCGCGCCCTCCCGCACGGCGCGCGGCCCCCTCGACGAGGTCATCGGCGAGGACCCCGAGAAGGAACTCGGCCGCGCGGCCGTCGCCAAGTTCGGCCCCCGCCTGCCGTTCCTGCTCAAGATCCTCGCGGCGGGCGCGCCGCTCTCCCTCCAGGTGCACCCCAACCTCGAACAGGCGAAGGAGGGGTACGAGGACGAGGAGCTCCGCGGCGTCCCGATAACGGCCTCGCACCGCAACTACAAGGACGCCAACCACAAGCCCGAACTGATCTGCGCCCTCACCGAGTTCGACGGCCTGTGCGGCTTCCGCAACCCCGACGAGACCGCCGAACTGCTCGCCGGCCTGGACGTCGACTCCCTCAAGCCGTACGTCGACCTCCTGCACGCCCACCCGGAGGACGCGGCGCTGCGCGAGGTCCTGACGGCGGTGCTGAGCGCGGACCCCGACGACATGGCCCACACGGTCACCGAGGTCGCGGCCGCCTGCGCCCGCCTCGGCGGCGCCTACGCCCCCTATGCCGACCTCGCCCACCACTACCCGGGCGACCCCGGCGTGATCGCCGCGATGCTCCTCAACTACGTCCAGCTCCAGCCCGGCGAGGCGCTGTTCCTCGGCGCCGGCGTCCCGCACGCCTACCTGAACGGCCTCGGCGTCGAAATCATGGCCAACAGCGACAACGTCCTGCGCTGCGGCCTGACCCCCAAGCACGTCGACGTCCCCGAACTCCTGCGCGTCGTCCGCTTCGAGGCGGGCGACCCCGGCGTCCTGCGCCCGGAGGCGTCCCCCGACGGCGAGGAGGTCTACGCGACCCCCATCGACGAGTTCCGCCTCTCCCGGTACGCCCTCGCGGAGGGCGCCACCCCGCACGACCTCACGCGCGACACCCCGCAGATCCTGCTCTGCACGTCGGGTTCCGTACGCGCCGACGGCAACACGCTCGCCCCCGGCGAGTCGGTCTTCGTACCGGCGGGCGAAAAGGCAGAGGTGTCCGGTTCCGGCACGATCTTCCGTGCGACAGTGGTGGCCTGACGAGGCGACTGTGGCGGCCAGACGTACCGCCGTCGGACCGGGCTGCAACAATGGCCCACCGCAAAGGGCGGGCAAAGCCCGGACCGGCGTACGAGCGTACGAACGGGGCCCGGACGGCGTACGAAGGGACAGCAGGAGCACATGAGCGCTTCAGGCGGCACCAGGGCGATCGTGGCGGCACTCGGCGCCAATCTCGCGATCGCGGCATCGAAGTTCGTGGCGTTCGCGTTCAGCGGCTCGTCCTCGATGCTCGCCGAGGGCGTCCACTCGCTCGCCGACTCCGGCAACCAGGCCCTGCTCCTGATCGGTGGCAAGAAGGCCCAGCGCGAGGCGACCCCCCAGCACCCCTTCGGGTACGGTCGCGAGCGCTACATCTACGCCTTCCTCGTCTCGATCGTCCTCTTCTCGGTCGGCGGCATGTTCGCCGTCTACGAGGGCTACGAGAAGATCAAGCACCCGCACGAGATCGAGCACTGGTACTGGCCGGTGGGCGTCCTGGTGTTCGCGATCATCGCCGAGGGCTTCTCCTTCCGTACGGCCATCAAGGAGTCCAACGAACTGCGGGGCTCGCACTCCTGGTCGCAGTTCATCCGCCGCGCCAAGGCCCCCGAGCTGCCGGTCGTCCTCCTGGAGGACTTCGGCGCGCTCATCGGTCTGGTCCTCGCCCTCGGCGGCGTCGGCCTCGCCCTGCTCACGGACGACGGCGTCTGGGACGGCATCGGCACGCTCTGCATCGGCATCCTGCTCATCCTGATCGCGCTGGTCCTCGCCGCCGAGACCAAGTCCCTCCTGCTGGGCGAGGCCGCGGGCGTCGAAGAGGTCAAGAAGATCGAGGCCTCGATCGTCGACGGCCACACGGTCACCGGCATCATCCACATGCGCACGCTCCACCTCGGCCCGGAGGAGCTCCTGGTCGCCGCGAAGATCGCCGTCCAGCACGACGACACGGCCGCCGAGGTCGCCACCGCGATCAACGCCGCCGAGTCCCGCATCCGCGCCGCCGTCCCGATCGCCCGCGTGATCTACCTGGAGCCGGACATCTACAGCGAGGCGGAGGCCGCAAAGGGCCCGAACCCCGAAGCGACCCCCGGGGGCCCCGCCCAGACACCTTCCGAGCACTGACCCACCCGGTACTCACCCCCTGGCAGTCACCCGCCCGAAGACGAGCCGCACACCCTGTCCGCAACGATCGTTGGCCGGAGGCGGACTGGGGCGGCCCGGGGCGACCGGTGTAGCTTGGTGGCTGAGCCAGACGTCGCTGCTGATGGCGGTCGGGCGGTCCCACCGCGGACCGGCCGAGGGAGAGAGGGCCTCCGACGGACTGCGCTGCGCGCACCAGGCACTCCTGTGCCCTGCTGCGGGGCATGTCCGTGCCCTGCTCGGGCATGCGTATGCCCCGCGCCGCGCAGACAGCCGTATCCACCTCGCCCCAATCCAGACCCCGAGGAGCAGCTCGTCATGACGACTGTCGACAACCGACAGGACTTCAAGGTCGCCGACCTCTCCCTGGCCGAGTTCGGCCGCAAGGAGATCACCCTCGCCGAGCACGAGATGCCCGGCCTGATGTCGATCCGCAAGGAGCACGCCGCCACGCAGCCCCTCGCGGGCGCCCGCGTCACCGGCTCCCTGCACATGACGGTGCAGACCGCCGTCCTCATCGAGACCCTCGTCGCCCTCGGCGCCGAGGTCCGCTGGGCCTCCTGCAACATCTTCTCCACCCAGGACCACGCCGCCGCCGCCATCGCGGTCGGCCCGAACGGCACGCCCGACAACCCGCAGGGTGTCCCGGTCTTCGCCTGGAAGGGCGAGACCCTGGAGGAGTACTGGTGGTGCACGGAGCAGGCTCTGACCTGGCCGAACACTCCCACCGGCGGCCCGAACATGATCCTGGACGACGGCGGTGACGCCACCCTCCTCGTCCACAAGGGCGTCGAGTACGAGAAGGACGGCAAGGTCCCGTCCGTGGACACCGCCGAGTCCGAGGAGCACCGCTTCATCCTCGAACTCCTGCACCGCACCATCACCGACGGCTCGCAGAAGTGGACCCAGCTCGCCTCGGAGATCCGCGGCGTGACCGAGGAGACCACGACCGGTGTCCACCGTCTCTACGAGATGCACCGCGACGGCACCCTCCTGTTCCCGGCGATCAACGTGAACGACGCCGTCACCAAGTCGAAGTTCGACAACAAGTACGGCTGCCGCCACTCCCTGATCGACGGCATCAACCGCGCCACCGACGTCCTCATCGGTGGCAAGACCGCAGTCGTCCTCGGCTACGGCGACGTGGGCAAGGGCTGCGCGGAGTCCCTGCGCGGCCAGGGCGCCCGGGTGATCATCACCGAGATCGACCCGATCTGCGCCCTGCAGGCGGCGATGGACGGTTACCAGGTCACGACCCTCGACGAGGTCGTCGACAAGGGCGACATCTTCGTCACCACGACCGGCAACAAGGACATCATCATGGCCTCGGACATGGCCAAGATGAAGCACCAGGCGATCGTCGGCAACATCGGTCACTTCGACAACGAGATCGACATGGCCGGCCTCGCGAAGATCCCGGGCATCGTCAAGGACGAGGTCAAGCCGCAGGTTCACACCTGGAAGTTCCCCGACGGCAAGGTGATCATCGTCCTGTCCGAGGGCCGCCTGCTGAACCTGGGCAACGCCACCGGCCACCCCTCGTTCGTGATGTCCAACTCGTTCGCGGACCAGACCCTGGCCCAGATCGAGCTGTTCACCAAGCCCGACGAGTACCCGACCGACGTCTACGTGCTGCCCAAGCACCTCGACGAGAAGGTCGCCCGCCTCCACCTCGACGCCCTCGGCGTCAAGCTCACCACGCTCCGCCCGGAGCAGGCCGCGTACATCGGCGTAGAGGTCGAGGGCCCGTACAAGTCGGACCACTACCGCTACTGAGCACCCCGCCGAGCAGCGGCACCACCGCTCGGCGTACGGATGTCAGCAGGCCCCCGCCCCCGTGGCGGGGGCCTGTCCCCGATGAGGACCTGAACGCCCATGCCACGCGGTCGTTATTCGCTCCATGATCCGCACGATCACACCCCCCTCGCCGAAGAACACTTCCACTGCGCGCCCGGCCCCTCCGGCTGGCGCTACGTCTCGCAACTGACCACCCCCTCCGGCGACCATGCCGGCTCGGTCGACCTCGCCCTCGACGAACTCGGCCGCCCCATCCGTCTCGAACTGCACGCCGCGAGCTGGCAGGTCCGTGGCGCCGCCCTCGACGGCGTGACCTGGGTCCGCACCGACCCCACCGGCACCGAGGCCACCGAAGGCAATGTCCGCGCCCACGCCTTCACCGGCACATCCCCCGCCTTCCTCGTCGCCACCGCCCGTCTGCTGCGCCTCACCCCCGATGCCTCCGCAACCCGCGTACGCCTCGTAGCCTTCACCGACCCGGTCCTCGCCCCGCGCACCGTCGACCAGTCCTGGGCCTTGATCTCGAGAGAAACACACGCCACTGACAACGGCCCCCTGACCGTGGACGAATACCAGGTCACAGCCCTGGACACGGGGGAGCAGCACGCCGTACACCTTGCGGGAGACGTTGTCCTGGCGGCGCCAGGCGTGGAGCTCGAGCACCTCGAATCCCCGCCGTCGGTCTTCGCCTGACGACGCCGGGACACCGTTCGGGCGGGTTCAGGCGGGCGGCGCGAACCCGGTCGACGGCCGTTCGACCGGCTCGTCCCGCGGTGCCGCGGGCGGCGGCGCCTGCTGCGCCGACGCTGCCGGGCCTTCCGAGGCCGGGGACCCGGACGGATACGGGTCCCGCGCCGAAGCGGGCGAGGAGGCACCCGCCTGCGGATAGGCCTGCGGATAGACCTGCGGATAGGAGTGAGCGCCTGGCTGCCCCAGGACAGGGCCGCCGCCCGCGCCGGGCATCCCTGCGACGAACCCGCCCTGGCCCCCGGGCACCGCCGGAGCGCTCCCGCCGCCGAAGGCCCGCCGAGCGTCCCGCGCCTGCCGTTCCTGCACCACGGCCGCCAGATAGGCGGCCGCCGGCACCCCGTGCGGCGCCGGAGCCCCTGTACGGGCGGCCAGATCGGACGCGAGCCGCTCCGCCATCGCCCCGCCGACCTGAGGGTCCAGCTGCCGCATCCGCGTCAAGTACTGACGAATGGCCAGCCACAGGCCGTCCGGCACGGCCGACAGATCAAGTCCGGAGAACCGCCCCGCCAGCCAGGGCGGCGGCGGAGGCACGAAGGCCGTATGTCCGACGGGAATCCGTTCCCGCACGACGAGGGTCCCCGCGAACACGTCACCGAGCCGCCGCCCCCGAGCCGACACGAGCGAGGCGATGCACGCGATGATCCCGAACGTCATCAGAATCTCGACCACACCGATCGCGCCACGCACCAACGCGTGCCGGAACCGGATCGGCCCCCCGTCGTCCCTCACCACCCGCAGCCCGAAGGCCAGCTTCCCCAGCGAGCGGCCGTGACTCAGCGTCTCCACCGCGATCGGGCCGCCCACCAGCAGCAGAACGAAACTCGCGATCGACACCGCGATCCGCGCCGCATCGTCCAAGGCCGCCGTCGCGGCCAGCAGGCCGATGGTGACGATCAGATAGGCGGTCATCGACACGGCCAGATCGAGCAGCACGGCCAGCGCCCGGCTCGGCAGTTTCGCGGGGCGCAGCTCCAGCGCCACCGCCTCGCCCGTCACTAGCTCACTCACACTTGCCGTCCTTCCCCTGACCTGCCCTGAGATCGGTCAGTCTGCCAAGCTGAGGGCGCATCGCGCCGCAGTACGACAAGCTGACACGCAGTACGAGAGGACGAGGAGCAGCAGAACCGATGGACCTCGACGTCTTCGTGTCCGCCCACCGCGCCGAGTGGGACCGTCTCGACGCCCTGCTGCGCCGCCAACGCCGGCTCACCGGAGCCGAGGCCGACGAACTCGTCGCCTTGTACCAACGTACGGCCACGCACCTCTCCCTGATCCAGTCCAGCGCGCCGGATCCGCAGCTCACCGGTCGTCTGAGCCAACTGGTGGCACGCGCGCGTGGTGCCGTGACAGGGAACCGTCGCGCCTCCTGGCGCGATGTCACCCGCTTCCTCACTCAGGGTTTCCCGGCGGCGGTATACCGCTCCCGCCACTGGTGGGTCCCCACGGCGCTCCTGTCGACCCTGGTCGGCGTCGTCCTTGGGTGGTGGATAGGCACGCACCCCGAGGTCCAGTCCTCGATCGCGGCTCCCAGCCAGCTGCGCCAGCTCACACGCCCCGGCGGCGAGTACGAGACCTACTACTCGAGCCACCCGGCCGCGTCCTTCGCGGCCCAGGTCTGGACGAACAACGCCCAGGCGGCCGCGATGTGCCTGGTCCTGGGCATCTTCCTGGGGCTACCGGTTCTCTGGATCCTCTTCCAGAACATGCTCAACCTCGGCGTGGGGATAGGCCTGATGTCGTCGGCGGGCCGCCTCGACACCTTCCTGGGCTTGATCCTTCCGCACGGCCTGCTGGAACTGACCGCCGTCTTCGTGGCCGCGGGCACCGGTCTGCGACTGGGATGGACCCTGATAGACCCGGGCCCCCGCTCGCGCCGTACGGCACTCGCCGAAGAGGGCCGCGCCGCTCTCGGCATGGCCATCGGCCTGGCCCTGATCCTCTTCGTCTCGGGCGCCATCGAAGGCTTCGTCACCCCGTCCGGTCTCCCCACCTGGGCCCGTGTCGGCATAGGAATCACCGCTGAACTGGCCTTCCTCGCGTACGTCTATGTCCTGGGCGGTCGCGCCGTGCGGGCCGGCGACACCGGTGACGTCGACGAGTCCGAGCGCAGCGCGACTCTTCCGACGGCCGCCTGATGTGCGTTCACCTCCGTTGACCTGCTAGTCTCCTCTTCGCCGCACAGGAACCGTTGACACGGAGCCGGTGGGGAGGTAGATTCGAACAGTTGCCTAGAGCTGGACAAGTCCAGACGGTGGCAGTTAGGATCTGCCAGCTTCTTGTGAATGCGATTCCCGAGAAGCACCTCCGATTATTCAGGACTGAGTGGCCGGTAAGGCCGGTCAAAAACTTCTGATAAAGTCGGACTCGCCGAAAGAGAGCCGGAAGGCAATCAAATAGGCAAAGGCCCCTCCAGCGGCCACCGGAAATGAATTCCGACCGGAAACGGAACGGAAAACGGATCTGGTAAGGTTGGAAACACAGAAGGGAAGCGCCCGGAGGAAAGCCCGAGAGGGTGAGTACAAAGGAAGCGTCCGTTCCTTGAGAACTCAACAGCGTGCCAAAAATCAACGCCAGA
>NZ_JBVKCA010000023.1:0-132332 GCF_055656965.1 Streptomyces sp. NPDC111656 | reverse complement strand
CGAGGCTCGGGGTCGGGTGGTTGTGGGGGTGTGCTGGGGTCTCTTGTGTGGGTCTCGGGTGAGGCTATAGTGAAACCGGCCGAGCGGTTTTGTTTTGCGAGTGGTTCTCTGGCGAGTGTCGGTATTGCCGGGGATGGCTTCCGGGATGCGCATGGCCCGGGCCGGCACCCGGATATACACGGCCTGTGACCGACACCCAGGGTGCGTGCCCGGGTGTGCCGGGTGTGGGGCTGGGCGGTTGCTGGTGCTGAGGTCCGGGTGTGCATCCAGGGCCGGGTTTCGGGCGTGTGCCCAGGGGTTGGTTCCGGTGGGCCGCGGGGGATCCGGTGTCGGGGGTCCGTGGCTGGTGGCGGGTTGCTCGGTCGGTTTCGCGGGGCGGGGCCTGGCGCGTGTGTGGGGTTGTGTTCCTGGTGGGCGTCCCGGTGGTGGTGCGGGCGTAGGCCTGGGTGTGTTTGTGGTGCTTGTCGGGAAGTTTTCGCGGTCTATGTCGTGGAGGTGTCCGGTGGCGCGTCAGCAGGAGCAGCAGGGTCGGCGGGATGAGCGGGGCCGACAGGAGCAGCAGGAGCAGCCGGAGTCGTGGGGCGGCGGCGGGGATGTGGCGGACCTGCGTACCGTTCCGAACGGGCCGGACCAGCGCGATGTGCCGGATGCGCAGGGCGTGCCGGATCTGCGTGCTGGGCGGGGTGGGTGTCCGTATGTGATGGACGGGTTGGGGCGGGACGTGCAGGGAGAGGGCGCGTTGTTGCGGGGGCAGGGTGAGGCGGCGCGGGTGGTGTTGCCGGGTGGGGTGGGTGCGTGGGCGGTGACGGATCCGGCGGTGATCCGTGGCTTGTTGACGGATGGGCGGGTCTCGAAGGATGCGTATCGGCATTGGCCGGCGTGGCAGCGGGGTGAGGTGGGGGCCGAGTGGCCCTTGGCGGTGTGGGTGTCGGTGCAGAATCTGGTGACGTCGTACGGGGCGGAGCACCGCCGGCTGCGGGGGTTGATGGGGTCGGCTTTCACGGCGCGGCGGGTGGGGTTGTTGGGTCCGCGAGTGGGGGAGATCGCGGCAGGGCTGCTGGAAGGGATGGAGGAGGCGGCGCGGGAGGCTCGGGGCGGCGTGGTGGATGTGCGGGCGTTGTATGCGCAGCCGTTGCCGAGCCGGGTGATGCTGGAGTTGTTCGGGATTCCGGAGGAGTTCCGGGGGGCGTTGCGGGAGATCATTGAGGGGTTTTTCGCCACGGGGGTGTCGTTGGAGGATGCGCGGCATAACTACGCGGCGCTGTACCGGACGATGGGGGAGTTGGTGGCGTTCAAGCGGCGTTGTCCAGGTGAGGACCTGACGAGTGCGCTGATCGCTGCGGGGAGCGGAGCGGATCCCGCGGATCCGGCCGCCCTTTCGGGCCTCACGGACCTCACAGACGGTGCGGGCGGTACGGGCGTGGGTGGCCCGGAGGCTGCGGGGGGTGGGGGGTTGAGCGAGAAGGAGTTGGTGGACAACCTGATCATGCTGTTGAGCGCGGGGTGTGAGCCGACGGTGAATCTGCTGGCGAACGCGGTGGTGTTGTTGCTGCGGGAGCCGGGGCAGTTGGAGTTGGTGCGGTCGGGGCGGGCGTCGTGGGGGGACGTGGTGGAGGAGGCGTTGCGGGTGGAGGCGCCGGGGGCGAACGCGATTTTGCGGTATGCGGTGGAGGATGTGCGGGTGGGGGAGACGGTGATCCCGCGGGGGGATGCGCTGGTGATCGGGTTCGCGGCGGCGGGGCGGGATCCGGGGGTGCACGGGGAGGATGCGGAGCGGTTCGACGTGATGCGGGCGACGCGGCGGGAGCATTTGTCGTTCGGTCATGGGGTGCATTACTGCCTGGGCGCGCCGTTGGCGCGGCTGGAGGCCGAGATTGCCCTTCAGGCGTTGTTCGCCCGCTTTCCCGAGATGCGGCTGGCGGTGGAGCCGGGTGCGCTGCGTCCGACGGAGTCCTTCATTTCGAACGGGCCGCGGGAGGTGCCGGTGTTGTTGGGGCCGCCTGCTGACGGGGTGGGGTGACGCGCCGGCCCGCACCCTGCTCGAGCAGGCTCGGGACGATGATCGCTGGGGAGACATGCACGCGTTCCCGGCGACGAGTGAGAGTGCCTCGCACGGCATCTGCCGATTTCTCGGCACGACCAGGCGATACATGCAGCCCGCATGAACTGCCGACACCTTGCCGACCACATCGACACCATGCCCGCAACTGCCCCGCCGGGACCACACCGGCGGGGCCTTCTCGTCTGCCGTGAACGAGTTCGGCCCGCTCAACCTTCCGTCACATCCTGGCCGGCAGTGGGCCGAGCGCAGCGGCATGGGCAAGGATCCCGACCGCGACCCAGGCCCCGGCGGCGCGCGACCTACACCCACCCGCACGGGGTCCGGCACCTGTTCGCCCTACCGACCACGCCGGCCACCAAGAGCAAGGCAGCATGATCCACCGCTCCATCATCTGGGGAAGTGGCCGCGCTGACCACCAGTGCCTACGAGCCGTGGTCGCCGACGACGGCTGCCAGGTCTGCACCCGCTCGGAGTAGGGCCACGGTCCGTGTGGCGATCTGGTCAAGGCGTTGTTGCAGGATGCGTTGGGTTTTACCCATGCTGTCGAGTTGGTGCAGGGAGCCTATGATCTCGCGCACTGCGGGAATGCTGTAACCGGTGGCGCGCAGGGCCGCGACGATTCGGGCCGCTCTGATGGCTGAGAGACCGTAGCGGCGTGCTTGCAGTGACGTCACTCGCTCGGGCGTGACAAGCCCTTCCTGCTCCCAGAACCGCAGAGTGGAGGGTCGTACATTGAGCGCTCCGGCGAGCTGTGTGATCGTCATGGCGTCACTCTCGTGCTCGAACTCGGTTGTGTTCGCTTCGGCTTGGATCGCCCGCAACGCTTGTTGAGCGCGCAGAGCCTCCTCTCGTTCCCGCGCGAGCCGAACATGGACCACGTTGATCGCCGAGGCCGCCTCCGCGAGCGTCTCCGATCGCAGGTGCGCGAGCATGTGCCGGGCTGCGACAGGTCCGACAGCACCTGCGAGTCCTCGATAGGCGCGTAGGGCATGCACGTGCAGCGGAGTGTAGGAACGGTATCCGTTGCTCGATCGAGCGGCTGGGGGGATGACTCCCAGTCGCTCCAGGTCGCGAACCTGTTGCACCGAGTACCCCGACTCTCCGGCGACATCGACGGTTCGGAGCGGTAGCCGTCGTGAACCGCTCACCAGCTCGCCCATCAGCCAACCCCACATAAGCACTTGAAGGTGATGCTTGAACCATGAGTATGGAACAGATCATCGCGACCGTGCGAGGCTTCGTCGGCGCGCTCGTGGTTGTCCCGGAGCAGGGCGGCGACTTCCCCGAGCTCGTGTGGGGAGACGCGTTCTTCTACTACGCCCCCGACGGTCGGGTGCCTCAGAACGTCCAGCCCTACGGGACCATCGTCACCAAGAACTACCCTGACGACGCCGCTTCCGACCTTGACTCTCCGGGCCGCCGGCGCCTGAACATCCACGTCGACCGTGCGACGTTCCGAGAGCTCACTGGGGAGGAGCCGCGCAGCCTCACCCGACCTCGCGACTACGCGACGGCCGACACCGTGATGCCGCACCCGGTATATGGGGCACTCGGCTGGATCTCTGTCATCAATCCTGGTGAGAGGACGACGGACACGGCCATGCAGCTTTTGCGCAGCGCCCACGACGCCGCTCGTGCCCGGTGCGCGCGGCGACACGCAACGCGACGGACGCAGGAGAATGACTGACACGGTTCCTGGGCAAGCGGACTTGAGCGCTCCCCGCGCACCGCGGTGAGCGCGAGTTCGCTCCAGCTCCGCCAACCACCAGATCGTCATCGACGGCGACAGCCGCCGGGTCGTCGTGGTCAGCCGGCCGCTTCCAGGTAACCGTGTCGACTTCACGGCGTGGCAGGAGTCCGGGGCCAAGGCCGCCGTCGGCAACACCACTACGATCGCCGACGGCGGCTACCCGGGCAGCGGCCTCCTGATGCCCCACCGGCGCCGCTAGGGAGAAGGACTCCCTGAACGGAGCCAGGCACACAACAAGTTCCACAAACAGCTCCGCGCCCGTGTTTGCCCTCGCCGGATGAACGAAGCGGCTCACACTGCGCCCCGCCTCGTCCGCGTCGATTCAAGGATCATTGCGGGACGAGCCTCACGCCGGACGTTCCGGCTTCGCTCAAATGACTTGGCCTTCAGGGGAGTTCACGGCCGTCACGAAACGCGTCACCGCGTGCGAGAAGGCCTCCGGCTCCTCGAGGTGACCGAAGTGCCCGCTGTTCTCCAGGATCAGCAGCTCGGATCCGGGGATCAGCAGGTGCAGTTCCTCGGCCCATCGCACCCCGCAGATGACGTCGTGGCGGCCGACGACGACGAGGGTCGGTACGGTGAGTGAGCCGAGGTCCGCACGGTCGTCGATGATGTGCGGGGAGAGGTTCTCGTCCAGCCCGGAGATGTGCGCGGCCCGCACCGAGGCACGCATGGGAGCGAACTCCTCCTCGCGCCCCCAGTAGTCGGCGAAGTACGCGGGGAGCAGCCCCCTGGCGACGGCTGTCATCTGCGCGTCGTCGGAGATGGTGGGGATCGCCTGGAACGCGGCCAGGACCTCCGAGAGTTCGGGGTGGTCGGCGTGGAGCGCGGCGAACGACTGCACCAGGCGCATGGCCTCGGCGCCGTGTTCGGGACCGGTCAGCGGCGCGCTCTCGTAGAGGATCACCCCGGCGATGCGCTCGGGGTGGTGGAGGGCGTGGTACTGGGCGACGAAGCCGCCGTGCGAGTGGCCCAGCAGGTACACCTCGGGGACGCCGAGGTGCTCGACCAGCGCCCCGAGGAACCGGCTGTAGCGGGCCCGGGTGTAACCGTGAGGGTGGGAGGGCAGCCGGCCGGAGGCGCCGCTGCCGATCGGCTCCGGGTACACGATCGTCAGGTGCCGCTCCAGCGCGGGCATGCGCAGGTACTCCCAGACGATGCCAGGTCCGCCGGAGTGCGCGACGCACACCGGACCCGTGCCGTGGACGTGATAGCGCTGTACTACTCCGTCGATCTCGACGGTGTGCGTTCCGGCGGCCAGAGGTTCGGTCGCAGAGGTGGTCATGGGGTCTCCGTATCGGGCAGGTGTCGATGACACCGGCATGACGCTGGAGAGAGGATGAAGTTCGACCCGGCCCGCGTGACGCCCGTCACATCGGGGTGAGTGACTGGAGGGCCTGTACCGGCCTGGGATGCAGGAGACGGAGCCGGTGCGGACGACCGGCGTCGTCGAGGGTCATCAGCCAGGCCACCGAGGGCGGGCAGTGGTCGGGGTTGTCGGCGGGGCTGAGGAGGTCCATCTCCCAGACGGCAAGGGACCGGCCGGCCACGGCATGGACCAGGCGCTGCCGTACGCCGGCCTCGAGGTCACCGTCCATGCCGCGCGCGAGGACGCTCCTGTCACCCACGGGGTCGTTCCCTCTGAGCAGGGCGATCTCGGGCGACCAGCGCTCCGTCATCAGCGCGCCGAAGCGTCCGCTCTCGGCGGCGGCCAGTGTCTCGTGTGCCTCGGCACGGCTGGCGCGGAGGCGCTGCGCGGTGTTGCCGTGTGGGGCGTCCGCCGTGGCGGCGAGGGCTGTCGCGAGCTTGGCCCGCCCCTGGTTGAGCCGGCTGCGGACCGTGCCGACCGGGAGCCCGCAGGCGTCGGCTATCCGCTCGTAGGAAGTGACGCCGGTGCTGAAGTGACGCAGCACCAGGGGCAGGCGCAGTGCCGGGGACAGCTCTTCGACGGCCTCCCAGACCCAGTCCCGCATCGCGTGCTGCTCCAGCCGCCGCTCCGGACCGGCGTCCGTGGCGGGCAGGTGCAGATCGTCGATCGGCTGGACGGGGACGGAGGACCGCAACAGGGAACGGCTGGCGTTGCGCACGATCATCCGCAGCCATGCGCCCACGGCCGCCGGGTCGCGGACGTCGCCCACGCGGCGGAGCGCCGTCACAGCCGCGTCCTGGACCACGTCGTCGACGTCGGGTCCCGGCCCCAGAATGCTCAGCGCCACCGCGCGCATACCTGCCCGGTGCCGTTCCAGCAGTAGGCCGAGGGCGGTGACCTCACCCGCCTGCGCGGCACGGGTGAGCGCCGCGTCCTCGATGCACGCGGCTTCGTCCGACGTCTGGTTCACGTGGCTCCCCTTCCAGCGTCCGCCGTCGTGCGTGACCGTACTACGTGATCGCCATGCCTCTCCCACGGTGGGTCGGTGCGGGGGCCGTTGTGCCACGCCGGAGCGCCACGGCCTCCCCGCATCGCTCAGTAACGCCCGCCCACCGCCTGCGCGGCCAGCCCGTTGAGTGCGGCGACCTCGTCGGCCGTCAGCTCGATGTCAGCGGCGGCCGCGTTCTGCTCCAGCCACTTCACGCGCTTGGTTCCCGGGATGGGCACCACGGGAACGCCGAGGTGCTCACTGCGCGCGTGCACCCAGGCGAGCGCCAGCTGGGCCGGAGCCACACCCTTCTTCTCCGCCAGCGCGCGGACGGCGTCCGCGATGACCTGGTTGGCCGTCGTCCGGAAGCGGGGAAGCCGATTGCGGGCGTCGCCGGGCGGCAGGGATGTCACATCGACCGTGCCCGTCAGGAAGCCTCGGCCGAGTGGCGAGTACGCGACCAGGGCCACGCCCAGTTCACGCAGGCAGTCCGCGACCGCCGTCTCGGGATCGCGGGACCAGATCGAGTACTCGCTCTGCACCGCAGCGATCGGATGGACGGCGTGGGCACGCCGCAGGAGTGCGGCATCGACCTCGGAAAGGCCGATGTGCCGGATCTTGCCCGCCTTCACCAGCTCCGCCATGGCCCCGACGGACTCCTCGATCTCTGCTGTCTGCGGCGGCCGGTGCAGGTAGTAGAGATCGATGTGGTCGACCCCCAGACGCATGAGGGAGGCGTCACACGCGCGCTTGATGTAGTTCGCCTCCCCGCGCAGCACCCAAATGTCGCTGCCCATGCGGTCGATACCCGTCTTCGTCGCGAGTTGTGCCTCGTCCCGACGGCCGGCGATGGCCCGGCCCACCAGCACCTCGTTGTGGCCGAAGGCGTAGGCGTCGGCGGTGTCGATGAATGTGACACCCAGGTCCAGGGCGCGACGGATGGTGTCGATCGAATCGTCCCAACTGGTCGGGCCGTACCCCTCGCTCATTCCCATGCATCCGAGCCCCTGGGACGACGTGGTGAGGCCACCGAGTGAAGTCTTGCTCACGGGATGTCTCCGTTCGATGTGGCTGTACCATGACACGTGTACCGGAGGATCCTCCGGTACGTGGGACGCTAACGGAGGATCCTCCGCTAAGCAGGCGAGGGTGAGATCTCGGCGGCTGTCGTTCGGTCGGCGCGCCGGCTTGGAAGGCAGCACGCATGCACGAACAAGGACCAGCGCAACCCATGCGCGCACACGCCCGACGTAACAGGGAGAAGCTATTGGCGGCAGCCCTGGAAGAGTTCACTCACACGGGTAAGGACGCACCGCTGGACAGCATCGCCAGAGCTGCCGGGGTGGGCATCGGTACTCTCTACCGGCACTTTCCGACGCGGGGGGCCCTCGTCCTGGCCACCTACCAGCACGAGGTGGAGCAGCTGTGCTCCACCGCGGACGATCTCCTCAGCACGCTGCCGCCGAACCAGGCACTGCGCGAGTGGATGGCCCGATTGGCCAGTCTGCTGGTCGCGAAGCAGCACATGTCCGAAGCGTTGCGGAGCGTGGGGCCCTCCAGCGGAGCATGGGCGTCGGAGTCGTACGCGCAGGTCTTCGACACGATCGACACCCTTGTCGCCGCGGGCGTCGCCGCCGGAACGATTCGGTCCGACCTCGAGACAGCCGATGTGGTGCTGGCCATGAGTGGGCTTCTACGCCTGGACGTGGCCGGAGACTGGAAAGGCCAGGCCGACCGACAGATCAGGCTCCTCATGGACGGCCTACAGGCAGGGACACATCCGCGTCCCCTGAACGCTGGGACGGCCGAGTGAACACCGGTACGGCCGAGGCGTGATCCTGGAGACCTTCCGGACCTGTTCAGTGCGCCCCTGTGACCCGCGAAAGGAGTTAGGGGCAGACGAATCGGGCCGTACGCCGGGCTCGACCTGATCCAGGCGTTCGCTCCGGAAGTTGTCTACCCGCTCGACTGGCCGTACCCCGGGCGCCTTTCGCGACGCCCGGGTGCCCTACCTGTCCGAACCCACCCCGATACGGGCCAACACCTGGTCGGCCAACTCCGGCGGTGTCAGACTTCCGTCCAGGAACACCGTGTCGCCGGGCAGGGTGTCGACCGCGGCCATGCACGGTTCGATCCTGTCTTTGCCCCATCGTCGGACCTGCTCCTCCCGCTCGGGATCATCAGGGAAGAAGACTCGTCCGTCGATCCGCTTCTCCAAGACCTCTCGAGAGACCTTGAGGAAGAAGTGGTGAAGGTCGATGCCCGCGTTCTTCAACACGCCGAAAATCTCGCCGACATAGCCGGGGTCGACCACGGTCATGGGGACCAGGACCGGGCGGCGGTACTCCTCGATCAGCCCTACCGCCAGGTCGGCAACCTGCCGCCGCCACAGTCGAAGATCCTGGAAGTCGCCAGTCGGCACCTCCACGATCTCCCGCAGCACGAAGCCGACCATCTCCGGGTCATAGACCAGTGCCTCGGGCCAACGAGGACGCAACTCGTCCACCAACGTGGTCTTCCCGCTGCCGAACGCACCGTTCACCCAGACGATCAACGCGATCCTCCCCACCCCGTCGCCAGGCCCGCGCGTCGAACCCGGCGTGTCGGATCAGCATGCCGCTCGACCCTGAGTGAGGCCAAATTCCATTGCCAGATCATGCCCGGAAGATCGATGACTGGCGCCGAAGCCAAGCTGCCGAGCGGAGCCGGTTCACGTCGCCGCAGCCAACGGGCCACCAGGGCAGGCTCCGACCCGCCCCTGGCTGCCAACTCGCCTCCCCGAGTTGTCGGTGAGTAGTGATGAGGCAGGGACCTGGGCTCGGAAGACGTCGTGGGGAGTGCCGTGACCGTCAGCGGTCAGGTGATGTCTCGAGCCGCCCTGGCCCCGGTCGACCGGCGGCGGGCCCGTCTGAGGCCCGCCTCTGTTGGGGTTCGGACGTGGGAGGAGTCGACCACGCAACGGGACCAGCCCAACCGATGGCGGGGATTTTTGGGAACGGCCCGGACTGCTCCTTGCCTCACTCGGTCCCCTTCTCGACCAAGTGGCCTTGATCACCGGCAAGGCACATGAGGCATACGGAGGGGGAGAGCAGGAGGGTGCCGATGGGCACGACGGCCCCCGAGCCGCCGTCCGTCGATCCGGCAACGATGTCGAGGACGCGGCGGCGGTCAGCGCGGAATCACCCAGCCCGGTGCCCAGGTCCCGGTGGCGTCGTGGTCGGCCGCTGTGGCGGCGAGGTGGGCGCGGAGGGTGGCCAGAGCCGGGTGGGGGTTGTCGCGGTGCCAGAGGAGCGAGTGCGGGTAGACAGGCGTCGGGTCGGTCACCGGGATGCGGCGCAGGCCGTGGCCGGAGGGCCAGACGAGGCGGGTGTGCCCGCCCATGAAGGTGGCCAGGGCCGGGGTGTCGGCGACGGTGTCGAGGAGTGCGTCGGAGCCGAAGTTGGGGCCCGTCGCCTCGATGGTGAGGCCGAACTCGGCGACGAGGTCGTCGTAGTAGGCGGCCCACTCGGTACCGGGGACGATGCCGGGCATCCAGATCCGGTGCCCGGCGAGCTGAGCGACAGTCACCGAACGGGCGCCCGCCAGCGCGTGCGCGGGGCCGGTGAGGAGCTGGAGCGGCTCGTCGAGCACCCGGACGGACTCGATGTCCTCGGGAAGGGGCCGGCCGGGCGCGGCGACGGCACGGAAGGACGCGTCGATCGCACCGGACCGGATGGCGGCGACAGCCGTCTCGATGTCGAACAGCATCACCACGTCGAGCTCGATCTCGGGATGCGCACGGTAGAAGCCGCGCATCAGGCCCGCCGCCGCGCCGCGCGAGGCGATCACGTCGACGCGCAGCGGACGGCGGCCGGGGCGCACGGAGGCGACCGCGCGCTCGGCGACGCGCAGCAGCTCGCGCGCGTGGGGCAGGAACGCCTGCCCGTCGATGGTGAGCTCGGCGCCGCGCGCGGTGCGAGTGAACAGCCGCACGCCGAGGTTGCGCTCCAGCGCGGCGATGCGCTTGGAGACAGCCTGCTGGGTGACCTCCAGCTCGGCGGCGGCCTCCTGGAACTGCCCTGCGCCGGCGGCGACGACGAAGGTCCGGACGGTATCGAGGTCCATGCCGATACCCTACGAGCACAACCGATGGTTGTGGCCGACGGCCCTACGGTTGTTTGATCCCAGGGTATGACGCTCGCTTTGATGCTTCCGAACGCGGATCGGTTGTGCGGATGAGGGGCGAGGGGCGTCGGGCATGAGGAGCGGACACCGGCTGGGACATCTGCTCGGACGTCGGCTGGGGTGGCGGTTCGGGTGGCTGTGGGGAGCGTACGGGACCAGCGCGCTCGGCACATGGCTCGCCTTCGGCGCGTTCCCGCTGATCGCCATCCGGGTGCTGCACGCCGGACCGGCCGAGGTCGCCGCGCTCTCCTCCGTAGGGGCTGCGGTGGGCGCGGCCGTGGCCGTGCCGCTCGGCCCGTGGGTGGAGTTCCGCCGCAAGCGGCCGGTGCTGATCGCGATGGACCTGGTGCGGTTCGCGGCGCTGCTGACGATCCCCGCCGCGTTCGCGCTCGGCATGCTCACCTTCCTTCAGCTCCTGCTGGTCTCGGTCGTCGTCGCGGCGGCCGACATCACCTTCCGCGCCGCCTCCGGCGCGTACCTGAAGACTCTGCTGCGGGCCGAGGACCTGCTCGTCGCCAACGCCCGATTCGAGTCCACGGCCTGGACGACCACGATCATCGGACCGCCGCTGGGCGGCGCGGCGATCGCGCTCCTCGGTCCGGTGGCGACGGTGGTGGCCGACGCGGTCAGCTACCTGCTCTCGGCCCTGGGCATCCGCGCGACGGGCGGGCACGAGCCGCGGCCCGAGCGCCGGGAGGCCGCGCACCTGCGGGCCCGGGACCTGCTCGCCGGCTGGCGGTACATCCTCGCCGACGCGACGCTGCGCCCGCTGTTCTTCAACACCGCCTTGTTCAACGGCCTGGTGATGGCCGCCCAGCCGCTGCTTGCCGTCCTGATGCTCGGCCCACTCGGGTTCACACCGTGGCAGTACGGCCTCGCCTTCGCCGCGCCCTCGATCGGCGGGCTGCTCGGCTCGCGACTGGCCCGACCGCTCGTCACCCGGTTCGGACAGCACCAGGTCCTGGTCGTGACCGGGGCGCTGCGCGCCGTCTGGCCCGTCGGCCTTGCCTTCCTGGGGCCGGGCACCGGAGGGCTGCTGCTCGTGATCGGCGTCGAGCTCGGGCTCATCTTCTGCTGCGGGGTCTTCAACCCCGTCTACGCCACCTACCGCCTCGAGCGCACCGCGACCGACCGGATCACCCGCACACTGTCCGCCTGGACGGTGACGACCAAGGCCTCGACCGCGCTCCTGACGGCCGTCTGGGGTGTGCTGGGCGGCCTGCTCGGCCCGCGTACGGCCATCGGCCTGGCCGGCGTGCTCCTGCTGGTGACCCCGCTGCTGCTTGCCCGCCGCGCGGCAGCGCCTCTCGCCGAGCCGGAGCCGGCACCGGCACCGGACCGCGCCTGACGGACCGCCACCGCCGTCACCGCGATCGGGCTGAGCCGCCCTTCTTCGCAGCGGCGCGGCCCGGCGCATCGTGGCGCACGTGCCCCATGGTGGGGAGATTCAGACATCGCCATCACCGCGAAGCCGCGTGCAGTTCAGCGAGCAGGACCTCGTGCGGTCGACGCCACGCGCTGACCTCGTTCCACTCCCACAATCAGCGCCGCTCACGCTACGGGAACAGCGGTTCCAGGGGCTTTCAGGGTCGACCCATCTCGATGTGTCAGCTCTTGCAAGAGCCTGTGATTGCATCCCCGGAATCGTGCTGTGACTGCCAACCGTGGATCAGTAGGTCGAACACTGTCTCCACGGTCGCGCGTGGATCGTGCCGGCCCTTGGCCAAGGTCGGGACTTCCAGGACGAACCGTGCGAGTGCTGAAGAAGCGAGATCATCCGCTTCGCGGCCGAGTTCCTCCGCGATGACGGCGCTGAGAGTGCCCGCGTGCCGCATCCACATACGCTCCGCGTACTCGCGGAGCGCCGGCGTTTGGTCCACCAGCGCGGTGAGTTGATGCAGACGTGGATCCGACGCGATCGGCACCCACGACTTCAGCGCGTGGGCGCGGAGCGCCTCGACCACGCTCTGATCCCTGGGCCGTTCACGGACGGCGGCGGTCAGTTCTGCCTCGACTTGCTCCTCGCGGTCGAAGACCAGTGCTTCCTTGCTCGGGAAGTGCGCGAACAGGGTTGTCGTCGATACGTCGGCTCGTTCGGCGATGTCGCGGACACTCGCTTGTTCGAAGCCGTGTTCCAGGAAGAGGTCCAGCGCAGCGTCGGCGATGGCCTGCCTCGTCGCCGCCTTCTTGCGCTCGCGACGGCCAACGGTCGGAGAGTCGGGCATGGCGTCACTGTACCCCATAACTGGAATGAGGCCGAAACTGAAACGGTTGCACTTATGGACTCGTTTCTGCTTTCGTGGTCTCCGTAGGGGTTGCCGCATCCCGGTGGGGTCGCGGTACCGGTCATCGCCGCGCCGTGGCGTCACCGGAACCCCACCGACGAAAGGAATCCACCGTGGACTCTCCGATGCCCGCAAACGCGCGGATCAGCATCATCGGTGCCGGCCCGGGAGGCCTCACCTGCGCGCGCATCCTGCAGCAGCACGGCATTCCGGTGACGGTGTACGACCGCGATACAGAAGTGAGCTCCCGCAACCAGGGAGGCTCGCTCGACCTGCACAAGGAAGACGGCCAGCTCGCGCTCCGTGAAGCGGGCCTACTGGAGGAGTTCTTCGCGCTCGCCAGGCTCGAGAGCCAGGAAATGCGCCGCATGGACCCTGCAGGGCGCCTCCTTGCCCACCATCTGCCGGGCGAGGGCGAAACGGTCAGCCCCGAGATCGACCGCGGACAGCTTCGCGATCTCCTGCTGGGCTCGCTCGCTGCCGGGACTGTTCAGTGGGGACGCACTCTCCAATCGGTGAGCGGACCGGCCGACGGGCCGCGAACGCTGACGTTCGCCGACGGGACGGCCGTTGAAGCGGATCTCGTCATTGGTGCGGACGGCGCTTCCTCCCGCGTCCGCACTGCCGTGTCGCCCGCGACACCGCGCTACACCGGGGTCAGCTTCCTCGAGGCATGGTTCGACGACATGGAGACCGCGCACCCCGAGCTTTCCGAACTGGTCGGTAAGGGCAGCGCTCACGTCGCCGACGGCGAGCGCGGCCTCTTCGCGCAGCGCAACAGCGGTAGCCACATGCGCGTCTACATCATGCAGCGCGTCCCTGTGGACTGGATCACGACGAACGGGCTCCGACCCGAGGACACCGAGGGCATCCGCGCGCACCTGTTGAGCGAGTACGCGGCCTGGTCACCGCAGGCACTCCGGATGATCACCGACAACGACGGTCCCTACGTCGATCGTCCGCTCTTCGCCCTGCCGGTGCCGCACACATGGGAGCACTCGCCCAGCGTGACACTCCTGGGAGACGCCGCACACCTCATGCCACCGCTCGGCGTCGGCGTCAACCTGGCCATGCTCGACGCCAGCGAACTCGCGCTCGCACTCGTCCACTCCTCCACCATTGAGGACGCTGTGCACAGCTACGAGAAGTCGATGCTCCCGCGCTCGGCCGACATAGCCCAGAAGCTCGAAGGCGGCGCTGAGCACCTTCTGTCCGTGCCCGACCCTGACGAGAGCGCGCCGTCCGGTCCGTCCCAGCCCTGACATCGCGAGCGCGGCTCCGCCAACCAGCCGAACGTTCAATCCTCCCCCCTGGACACGACCACAGCCACCCCTCGAGTGCCGGGCCAGGGCGGGAGTGTCGCGTTCGTCGGTGGTGAGGGTTCCGCGCAGACAGGCCGATAGGTGGCGCTCGGCGGCGATGGCTCCGGCCAGGGCCGTGACCTTCTCCGGGTCTGTAGTGGCGGCCGGCCGCCGCACTGGCAAGTTCGTCCATCTCCTCCCTGGCCCGGGCCAGACGCTCGTAGCGGCCCTGCGTTGACCCGCCGGTAGACCTCCCGCACCGGGCGGGGCCGGGCCAGTGGAGTGGTCCGCAGCGACAACGGCACTTCGGCGCGGCGCGGGTCCGGGGGACCGGCCGGGGATCCGCGTTAAATCGCGCCGGAGAACCGATACGCCAGGAGCGGAGAGCGCTGACGGGCGTGGATCTCCGGGCCACGCCCCACAGCGCTTGAGGGAGATTGCAATGAGCGGCACAACGACCTTGCCGACACCGTCCGGTCCCTACCTGGACAAGGGGCTGCTGCCCGCCGACTTCTACGCCTACGAGGACCTGCTGTCGGACAGGGAGCGGGAGAAGGTCGAGTCCGTGCGCGAGTTCCTCCGCAAGCGGGTCGCACCGATCGTCGACGACCACTGGGCCCGGGCCGAGTTCCCCTTCCAGCTGATCGAGGGCTTCGGGGGGCTCGGTCTGATGGACTGGGCCGACCCGGACTCGCCGGAATCCAAGCCGAGCAACCTCTTCGCGGGCTTCCTCGCGCTGGAGTTGGCGCATGTCGACGCGTCCGTGGCCACGTTCGTGGGCGTGCACACGGGTCTGGCCATGGGCACCATCCTGACCTGCGGCTCCGACGAACAGAAGCGTCGGTGGCTGCCGGAGATGAGCCGCTTCGGGAAGATCGGCGCCTTCGGGCTGACCGAGCCGCACGGCGGATCCGACGTGGCCGGCGGCCTGCAGACGACCGCGCGCCGTGACGGCGACGAATGGATCCTCGACGGCGCGAAGCGGTGGATCGGAAACGCGACGTTCGCCGACCTGGTGGTCGTCTGGGCCCGCGATGTCGAGACCCGTCATGTGCTGGGCTTCGTCGTGGAGAAGGACACCCCCGGGTTCACCGCGACGAAGATCGAGAACAAGATGGCGCTGCGGATCGTGCAGAACGCCGACATCGTGCTCGGCGGCTGCCGTGTTCCGGAGGCCAACCGGCTGCAGAACGCGAACTCGTTCAAGGACACCGCCAAGATCCTGCGCCAGACGCGCAGCGGAGTGGCGTGGCAGTCGGTGGGAGTGATGTTCGCCGCCTACGAGATCGCCCTGCAGTACGCGAAGGAGCGCGAGCAGTTCGGACGTCCGATCGGGGGCTTCCAGCTCGTGCAGGACCTGCTCGTGAAGATGCTCGGCAACGCCACGGCCTCGTGCGGGATGATGGTGCGCCTGGCCCAGTTGCAGGACGCCGGGGTGTTCCGGGACGAACAGTCCGCCCTGGCGAAGGCCTACTGCACCGTGCGGATGCGCGAGAACGTGGGGTGGGCGCGGGAACTGCTGGCAGGCAACGGCATCATCCTCGACTACAAGGTCGGCCGCTTCGTCGCCGACGCCGAGGCCATCTACTCGTACGAGGGCACGCGGGAGATCCAGACCCTCATCGTCGGACGCGCCGTCACCGACGGCCTGAGCGCCTTCGTGAGGTGACAACGATGACCACCGAATCCGTCTTCACCGGTCTGAAGGTCCTCGACGCGTCGACCTTCATCGCGGGACCGGCCGCAGCCACTGTGCTCTCCGACTTCGGAGCGGACGTCATCAAGATCGAGCCACCGGGAAAGGGCGACCCCCAGCGAATGTTGAGCTCCGTGCCGCCCAGTCCCCGGGCACGGGCCAACTACAGCTGGCACCTCACCAACCGCAACAAGCGCGGCATGGTCATCGACCTGAAGTCGCCGGCGGCCACCAAGATCCTCAAACGCCTGGTCGAGTGGGCCGACGTGGTGATCACCAACTTCCCGCACGGCACCCGCGAGAAGCTGCACCTCGGCTACGACGAGGTCGCGGGCTGGAACCCGCAGGTCGTCTACGCCGACATCACGGGCTTCGGGGATGCCGGCCTCGACGCCGGGCAGCCGGGCTTCGACCTGACCGCATACTGGGCGCGCAGCGGGCTGCTGGCCTCCACCCGGGACGCGGGGGCCCCGCCGACGGCCCCGGTCTGGGGCAGCGGCGACTACATGTCGGCGATCGGGATCTACGCGGCGATCGTGACCGCCCTCTACCGCCGCGAGCGGACGGGACAAGGGGCCAGCGTCGGGACGTCACTGCTCGCCGAGGGCGTCTGGGCCACGGGAACGCTCGTGGCCGGCGCGCTCGCCGACGGCACGCCGTTCGAGTTGCACGACCGGAAGAAGCCGGCGAACCCGCTGATCAACCCTTACCAGACCGCCGACGGTGAATGGTTCATGCTTGTCACCTCAGCACCGCACTGGCCGGGACTGACCCGGGCCATCGGGCACCCGGAGCTGCTCGAGGATCCCCGTTTCGCGGACATCGAGGGCTTCGTCAGGAACTCCACCGCGCTGACCGAGCTGCTCGACGCCGAGTTCCGTTCGCGGCCCTTCGCCCACTGGAAGGACGCCCTGACCCGGGAACGCGTCACCTACAGCCTCATTCAGACGCCGGAGGAGACCGCGCGGGATCCGCAGCTGCGCGCGAACGACATCGTCGTACCGCTGGAAGGAGTCAGTGGGCTGGAGTACACCATCAACAGCCCGGTCAACCTGCGAGGCGTCGCGAAGGTCCCGGCGAAGCGGGCACCGGACCTGGGCGAGCACAACGACGAGGTCCTCGCCGAGCTGGGATTCAGCCCCGCAGAGATCGTCGAGCTGCGCGCCGAGGGAGCGATTCCCGACCCGGCGGAAGCGGAGGGGGCGCGATGAGCACTACGCCCGACGCGTCGGGCGTAGTGCTCCACGAGCGCCGCGACAGCGTGACGACCATCGCCGTCACCATCTCCATCAACCGCCAGGCGCAGAAGAACGCCGTCGACCACGAGGGCGCGGTACAGCTCGCGACGGTCGTGGGCCGAGGCCATACGTGGTCCCGGGACGGCAGAGGGCGAACAGGTCAGGCTGCCGCGCCTGCTTCCGCTCCACCTCGCCGCGCGTACTGCCCACGCGTGAGCCGCTGAACGCCGCCGACGGCAGCCGTCAAGGAGGTCCTGCGCGAAACACAGGGCCTGAAGGAGAGCGACGTGTTCAGACACCAGGGCGAGCTCACGAGCGGGCCGGCTGCGGGCCAGGACGCGCAGGAAGGCGCACGGGCGTTCGCCGACAAACGTGCCCTCCACCCGGCGCGGCCGCTGATGCCGGTCACCTCAGCCGCCTTTCCCCCGCAGCCCGTGTCCGACTTTCAGGAGCAGTGAACCAGTCATGAACGCACACAAGGCCGTCCACCGCGTAGCGATCGTCGGCACCGGCACGATCGGTGCGAGCTGGGCGACGCACTACCTCGTCCGAGGCTTCGACGTCACGGCGACGGACCCCGCCCCCACCGCGGAGACGGCCCTGCGGTCGTATGTGGAGGCGGCATGGGACACGGCAGCTTCGATCGGGCTCGCGCCCGAAGCGTCGCCCGATCGCCTGAGATTCACCTCGGACATGCGGCAGGCCGTCGCGGACGCCGACTTCGTACAGGAGAACGCGCCGGAGCGTCCGGAACTCAAGGTCAAGCTGTTCGCCGACATCGACGACGCCACGCCGCCGGACGCGATCATCGCGTCGAGTTCCTCGGGCATCACGATGAGCGTCATCCAGGCCGAATGCCGACGTCCGGAACGGACCGTCATCGGCCATCCCTTCAACCCGCCACATGTCGTCCCGCTGGTCGAGGTCGTGGGCGGGACGAAGACCGCCCCGGAGACGATCCGGGACGTCATGTCGTTCTACGCCGCGATCGGCAAGAAGCCGATTCACCTCAAGAAGGAGCTTCCAGGGCACGTCGCCAATCGAATCCAGGCCGCGCTGTACCGAGAGGTCGTGTACCTGGTCCAAGAGGGAGTGCTCGACGTGGCGGACTCCGACGACGCGGTGTCCTGGGGGCCGGGGCTCAGATGGGGCGTCATGGGTCCCCATCTGCTGTGGCATCTCGGCGGAGGGGAGGGCGGCATCGAGCACTTCATGGACACTCTGATGCCGCGGATGGTGGCGTCCTGGCAGGACCTGGGCACCCCCGAGTTCACGCCCGAGCTCAAGGAGCAGATCGTGGCCGGTGTCCTGCAGGAGGCGCACGGCGACTCGGTCGATGAGCTGGCCGCCCGGCGCGACGCGATGCTGTCCGCCCTACTGGCCGTGCGGGCCGAGCACGACCCGTCCGGCCAGCGGAGCGCCGCAGCCGGTCGCTCGGCGAAGGAGGAATCGTGACGCGGCCCCAGGAAAGACTGTTCGTGCTCGAGGCCAGCAGCGGCGGTCGCCTGTTCTCCGCGAACCCCGACGGCTCCGACAAGAAGGTCATCGTCACCGGGTGCAGGATCCCCGACGGGGTCGCCGTCGATGTCCGGGCCGGGCACATCTACTGGACGAACATGGGCCGTCCGCCGGAGAGCGACGGCTCGATCGAACGCGTGGACCTGGACGGAGGCAACCGGACGACGATCGTCGCGAGCGGTGGCACGCATACGCCGAAGCAACTCCACTTCGAGGCCGCCGGCCGGAAGCTGTACTGGGGTGATCGCGAAGGCATGCGCGTGATGCGCTGCGACCTCGACGGCCACAACGTCGAGACGCTCGTACAGACGGGACAGGGAGAGTACGACCGCCGCGACGAGACCAAGTGGTGCGTGGGAGTCGCCGTCGACCCGGTCGGCGGACACCTCTACTGGACACAGAAGGGCCCGAGTGACGCGGGACTCGGGAAGATCCTGCGAGCCGGAATCGACCTGCCCGCTGGGGAAAGTGCGGCCGAACGCGGCGACATCGAGGTGCTGTTCGAGGGGCTGCCCGAGCCGATCGACCTGGAGCTCGACCTCACGCGGCGCATGCTGTACTGGACGGATCGCGGCGACCCGCCGCGGGGCAACAGTGTGAACCGCTCGCCGGTGGACGCGCCGGAAGGGCAGCGGACACCCGAGATCCTGCTGACCCACCTCATGGAGGGCATCGGCCTCGCCCTCGATCCCGACGACGGCCGCATGTACGTGACCGACCTCGCCGGGAACGTGTACGCGGCCGACCTCGACGGATCGAACCGGAGCGAGATCCTCATCCTGCAGGGCAACCTCACCGGCATCGCACGTGCCGTGCTGCCGACCGGAACGACGGGATAGGCGTGAACTTCGCCCCGCTCTGGCAGAAGCAGACGACCTTGCCGTCCGGTGTGTAGGCGGGCATGCCGTACCAGAGCTTCGGCGCGGGGACCGGTGCGCCGGCTGTGATGACGGCATGGACGCGTTCGGCCTTGATCCGGTCCGAGTCCTGCATCTCGGCGATCTTCGCGAGCACGTCCCGCTCCGCCTCCGCAGCCTTGTCCGCGCGCGCCGCGGCGCGCCGCTGTTTACCGCAGCCTGCTGTCAACCCGCCCCATCGACGAGGCCGCGATCGACGGGGCGAATTCGTTGCGGAGACAACAGCTCGGCGGTCGCCATCACCAGGGCACCGGGCCGTCCTCGCTGAAGAACCCACCGGTCGGGCCGCCCGCGCAGAGCGTGGCAGGCGCACCAAGACCGCGGCGCCCTGCGCGACCGTGAGGTACCCGCTGTGGTTGTTGACCTCCGTGTCGACGTAGCCGGGGTCGGCGGCGTTGATGAGGATGCCGTTCTTGCGCAGTTCGTTGGCGTATTGCATGGTCAGTGCGTTCAGTGCGTTCAGTGCGGCCTTGGAGGGCGTGTATGCGGCCGACGTCGGCAGAGCCGCCAGCGGGCCGTCCGGGTCGCTCGTGATGGTCAGCGACCCGGCGGCGCTACTGACGTTGACGATGCGTGGCGCCGGTGACCTTCGCATCAGCGGGAGCATGGCGTTGGTCACCGCGATCACCCCGAAGACGTTCGTCTCGAACACCGCCCGGACCATGTCCAGGTCGACGGAGCTTGGGACTTGATCGTGGGCGTCTTCGGGAGAGACCTGTCCGGAGCCGGTGACGCCGGCGTTGTTGATCAGCACGTCGAGGTGGCCGAAGCGTTCCTCGATCTGCTGTGCGGCCGTCCGGGCGGTGGCCTGGTCGGTGACGTCCAGGACGACCGCGTGCGCGTTGCCGCCGGTCGCGCGCAACGCCGCAGCGGCATCCTCGCCACGTCGTGGGTTTCTGGCACCGATCAGGACCGTCATGCCCAGCGCAGTGAGCTGCTCGGCAGCCGCACGGCCGATCCCCTTGTTCGCCCCGGTGATCAGCGCGATCTTCTGGTGTGTGGCGTACTTGCTCATGACCAGTTCCTTCCTATCGGATGGCGGCGTCCAGTGACCCGTGCAGAGGTCCGACGCCGACGCCGCGTCTGAGGAGGTCGGTGACGATGGAGGGGGTTTCGGCCGTTCAAGCAGCGGCCCGAGAAGTTGCGCGCAGCGGGCCGAGCGCCTGCGCCCACGCCAGCAGCTCGTCGACCAGCCCATGCACCTCCGCCACGTGCGGCTCCTGCGGTCGGAAGTCGGTAAAGGCCTCGAAGTCCTCGCGCAGCGACAGCGCCACCTGAGGCCCGATGTCCGCCATCCGCAACGGGCCTGCCTGCGCACGGAGCTTCTGCACCGCCATGACCGCGCCGAAGATGCCGTAGCCGACGTAACCGACCGGCTTGCCGCCCCACTCCGCATAGAGGTAGTCGATGGCATTGGTGAGGGCGGCGGGCGGGGCGGTGTTGTACTCGGGCGTGACGACGATGAAGGCGTCGCACGATCCGATCCGCTCGGACCATCGCTGCGTGTGCGGCCGTCGGCCCGGTACCATGCGCGCTGGCACGGGCTCGTCGAGCAGCGGCAGCGCGTAGTCCTTCAGGTCCACGAGCTCGAAGTCCGCGACGTCGCCTGCGTGTTCAACCGCCAGGTCCCGCACCCATTGGGCCACCTGGTCGCCGTTCCGGCCGGGGCGGGTGCTGCCGATGATGATGCCGGTCCTGATCATGTCCGATTCTCCTGTGCTGGTCTTGGATCTGGTCTTGGTTCTGGTTCGTGTGCGCCGAACCTGTCGCTGCTTGGTTTCTGGTTGGGGCGCGGCAAACCGTCGCAGTCCGCCGCTGTTTGCCCGAGCGGTGCGTGGCCGGTGCGTGGGCGGTGTCGGAGGCGCCTACTTGTCCGCGGTCGGGAGCTCGTAGCCACTTCCTCGGCTGCGGTCAGTCGGCGTCCCGACGGACCTGTTGTGTTTCGCGCAGGACCGCCCATGGGTCAGCCACGGGGCCCATGTGCCCGAGCTTGTCGGGGTTGCTCACCGTGCGGATCGTCTGGATCCGTCCGTCGAGGATGTCGAGAGTCCAGGTGTTGAGGACCTTGCCGTCCGGGTCGCGGAAGATCGCGCCCGGCTGGCCGTTCACCTGGTGCTGTTCCACGATGCCGCCGATCTGGATGAACGGCGGTAGGAGGGTCGCGAGCACCTGGGACACATGGTCGGCGCCGAAGAAGCCCCTGGCCCACTGCGGGGCCTTGCCGCCGCCGTCCCCGACCAGCGACACGTCGCCGGCGAGGAGCTCCCGCAGCCCGTCGATGTTCCCCTCCCGCAAGGCGTCGAAGAACCGCTCGGCGAGCTTCTCGCGCTCCTTGCGGTCGGCCTCGAACCGGGGTCGGCCCGCGTCCATGTGGCGGCGTGCCCGCACCGCGAGCTGGCGGCACGCTGCCTCCGATCTGCCCACCGCCGAGGCGATGTCCGGGAATCTGAAGGCGAAGACCTCCCGCAGGACGAAGACCGCACGTTCCAGCGGGCTGAGCCGTTCCAGCAGCAACAGGGATGCCATCGACAACGTGTCGGCCAGTTCCGCCGAGTGCTCCGGGTCCTCGTAGGGGTCGGCGAGCAGCGGCTCGGGGAACCACGGCCCGACGTACTCCTCCCGCCGTAGGCGGGCCGAGCGCAGCACGTCGATCGAGATCCGGGTGACCACGGTCGAGAGGAACGCCTTTGTCGACGTGGGCCGGGTCGCGGAGAGCTCGTAGCGCAGCCAGGTCTCCTGGACCGCGTCCTCGGCCTCGCTCACGCTGCGCAGGATCCGGTAGGCGATCGAGAACAGCAGTGGCCGCAGCTGTTCGAACTCCTCGGTCCGGGTCACGCCAGCCCGTCCTGGAAGCCCTGCCGCCACGACGGACAGCGCGGCTCCCAGCCGAGCTCCCGCTTGGCCTTCGCGTTGGAGAGGCCCCGCCCTTCGGTCATCATCGTCACCACCACCTGTCCGGCCAGCAGCCGGGCCAGCCACGGGGGGATGCGCACCGGCCGTTTCGCCCCCGCGCACGCCGCGAGATGGGGCAGCCACTCGTCGGCCGGCGCCGGGTCGTCATCGACGATGTTGAACACCCCCTCGCTTTCTGCTCGACGGCCAGGACCGTGGCGCTCGCCGCGTCGTCGAGATGGATCCAGGAGGCATAGCCGGTGCCGTTGCCGACCAGCGGGAACTGCCGCTTGCGCACGAGTACGACCTGGTCGTCGGTGGCGCCGGGCCCGTAGAACGCGCCGTATCGCATCACCGCGCCGCCGGCGCTGGTGACGGCATCCTCGACGTGGCGCAGCGCTGCCATCGCCGGGTGCGCGGGTGTTTTCTCGTGCAGGTCCAGCGGGTCCTCCTCGGTCTTCACCCAGCCGCCCTCGCGGATCCCGTTCCAGTTGGCGTAGCCCTGCGCGACGAAGTGCGGCACGCCGGTCGCCTCGGCGGCGGTCAGTAGGTGATCGGTTCCCTCGGTGCGCAGCCTGATGGTGGGCAGGGACCACCGGTCGAAGTGCTTCAGGTCGGGCTTGCTGGCGTGAGTCATGCTGATCCCGGTCATCTGGTGCACGATCACGTCCGGGCGTGCCGCCGCCACCGCTTCGCCGACGGACATCGGGTCCAGCCCGTCCATCACGACGCCGTCCGCGCCCAGTTGCTCCACGAAGCCGAGCTTGGCCGTGCTCGTCGTCGTGGCCGTCACCCGGTGACCACGAGCCACGAGCTGCGGCACCAGCCACCGTCCCAGGACTCCACTCCCGCCTGCCACGAACACCCGCATGACCATCACCTTCCTGCTTTCGGAGTCTGACTTCGACGATCTGAGACGAGACAGCCCCGCCGTTCTGTGACATCGGAGGGCGGGGAGGGAAATGGCGGGCGGAGGGGGAGGCCGTCGGCGCCGCCCGGGCACGGCCCGAGACGAGGACGGGCCCGCCGTACGTTGGCCGGTCGGCAGGTCGTCATGAAGGGCCCGGGCTGCCGACCCGTTGAGCAGCCAAAGAGCCCGGCTGACGAGTCACCGGCAGCCGGGCCAGGGCTCTTGCCCTTCCCCGGCGAGAGGGGGCGTGGGCACGGTCGCGACCTGGTTCGTCATCGACGGCGCGGCGCCGGCAGCGGCTGCCGTCAGCTACACCAAGTGCATGGTGGTGACGCGGCTCGCCGGCGATGGTGATCCCGATGAGGACACCGTCCCCCTGCTCGAGGCACTGCGGATCAGCGGGCACATCCCCGGCACGGTTTCCACCCCCTGGCGCGGTCTGGCCGGTCGGCCGCCGGTCGGGCCAGTGCCTGGGGAATCGCCTGGTCACAGCCTCTGGGGAATGACGTCGGTGTCGGCCATCGGGCGCCGGGGTCCGTCGTTCCGGGAGTGCGGGCGCGTACGGAGTGCTCTAGCGTCGTATGAGCGAGGGTGGCCGATACCGGGCCGATCGGGTCTCGGAGGAAGCGCACACGACCCGCATGACAGGCACGGCATACCGCCTGCTCCACCCCTGTGGTGCTCGATCCCTGGGGGATTCCGTCTCTCGCGTTCGCTCGCCGCCGCCCCCGCCCGCGGTCCGGCGCGCGCAGGATCGCGTGATCCGACCCAGAGAGCAGGTGCATCCTCATGCGTCGTTCGGCTTGTATTCCCAGTGTTCTCGCCGGCCTGGCCCTCGCCCTGGGCGGCACCGTCATCGCCGCACCAGCCGCCCACGCGGACATCGCGGCCTGCGAGAACCAAGTCGGGGACCAGGGCACCCAGGTCACGGACGCCGTCCGGATGGGGTGTTACGTCGGCCTGGTGGGCGACCAGAGCGGCTGTGTCGGCGATCTGACCCGGGCCGGGGTGGCGGGCGCCGTCGCAATCGAGGCATGCCGCCAGGCCCCGGAGTAGTCGGCGGTCCCGTACGCGCCCCTTTGGCTCGCCCCACGTCGAGTCCGCCCCGAGGGGCGCGCGAGAGTGCGTCATGTCCGGCGTCCGGCAGCCGGGTTCGAAGAAGCGCCGCCCGTCTACGAAACGCGGCAGGCGTTGAACAATGACGAGTTGTCAGGGGAGGGTGATCTTTACGGGCCACGCGTGGTTTCGGGAACCACGGTCGGCAGTCGGCCGACCGGGGTGCCGCATCCCGGCCGGTACACGGTCGCGGCCGGCTGGGGCGGCCCTGAGGGACTGCCGCACTGTGGCGGTCGCTCGATATGTGCTCCATGCCCCTCGCATCTGGACATGACCGGCGGTGCCGCCCCAGTCCCGCCATACGTTTGGGCCATGAATTCCTCCTCGTCCGCCCGTCCTTCGCCGCCCGCCGCAGACACAACCACGCGTGGGGTATTCGGCCCCAGCTGGTTCGCGGCGGTCATGGGCACGGGCATCGTCGCCAACGCGGCGGTCACGCTGCCCCGGACCTTTCCCGGGCTGCGGACGTTCGCCACGGTGGTCTGGCTGGGTGCTGCGCTGCTGCTGATCCTGCTGGCCGTCGGTTATCTCAGGCAGCGGGCGCTGCGGGTACACGCGGCTGATCCGGTGGCGGCCCAGTTCTTCGGCGCGCCGCCAGTGGCGCTGCTCACGGTGGGCGCCGGGGCGCTGGTGTTGGGCCGGCGGCTGTTCGGGCTCGAGGCAGCGCTGCGTCTGGACTGGGCGCTCTGGTCACTCGGTACCGTGCTCGGTCTCGTCACAGCGTGCACGGTGCCGTACCTGATGGTCACCCGGCACCGCTTCGCGCCGGACGCGGCGTTCGGCGGCTGGCTGATGCCGGTGGTGCCGCCGATGGTCTCCGCCGCGACGGGCGCGCTGCTGGTGCCCCACGCACCGGCCGGGCAACTGCGGCTCGCCCTGCTGCTGGGGTGTTACGCGATGCTGGGGCTCGGCTTCGTCGCGGCGCTGCTGGTGCTGGCCATGATCTACGGGCGACTGGTGCACCACGACGTACCTGCAGCAACAGTGGTGCCCACGGTGTGGATCGGCCTGGGGGCGTTGGGCCGCATGTGAACAGCTGCGATCCGGTCCGCGCCGCGAGAGCGCTCGTGGCCGTCACGCAGGCGCCCACCGGGAAGATGAAGGACCACCATGTGGGGGCGAACGGCAGCCCACCCCGGACCGTCCGTGCGGTCAGCCCCGCGGCGAGCGCCAGCCACATCATGGCGAAGCCCCATACCGACACTCCCCCCAGCAGCGCGGCGACCGCGTTGTTCGCCTCCCCGATCCCCGGGGCCCGCCGAGAAGCGCGCGACGGCGCGACGACCGCGCGGGAGAGCACGGACGAGGCGGCCGTCAAAGCGGTCCGCGTTGCCGAGTTCATCGAGGCGTATCAGTCCGCGGACATCTGGTGGCCGATACCGACCCGCTCACGGCAGGACGGGTGGCCGCGCATCCGGAACTCGAGCTCACGGCATTCGGGCTCCGGGACGATGACCTGCAAAGAGAGTTCGTCGTCGACGGGTTCTCGTGGCAGGCCACCATGACGCTTCGCGATGTGCTGCATGCGCTGCAGGAGTCGTGCTGCCGTACCGTCGGCACCGAGTACATGTACATCCAGAGCTCTCAAGAATGCCGCTGGATCCAGCAGCGGATCGAATCGCCTCAGCCCCCGCCGGACGTCGCCGAACAATTGCAGATTCTCTACCGGTTGGGTGCGGCAGAGGCTTTTGAGACGTTCCTGCAGACCAAGTACGTGGGACAGAAGCGGTATTCGCTCGAAGGCGGCGAGTCGGCGATCGTGCTGCTCGACGCTCTGCTGCTCCGCTGCATCGGGCAGGGGGCGGGGGAAGCCGTCATCGGTATGGCACACCGGGGTCGGCTCAATGTGCTGGCCGACATCATCGGCAAGTCCTACGCGGAGATCTTCGATGAGTTCGAGGATGCGGTGGACATCCGGTCGGTCCAGGGATCCGGCGACGTGAAGTACCACCTCGGTGCGGAAGGGACCTACCGTGCGTTGGACGGCGGCATGATCGCCGTCTGTGTGGTGGCGAACCCCTCGCATCTGGAGCTGGTGGGGCCGGTGGCCCCGGGGGTGGTGTGCGCCAAGCAGGACAGGGCGGCAGACGGTGGGGAAGCCTTCTCCGTCCTGCCGATCGCCGTCCATGGCGATGCCGCGTTCGCCGGTCAGGGCGTGGTCTTCGAGACGCTGAACATGTCCCAGCTGCCCGGCTACCGCAGCGGCGGGACGATGCACATCGTCATCAACAACCAGCTCGGCTTCACCACCTCGCCCGCCAACGGCCGTTCGAGCGCATACGCCACCGATGTGGCACGGACGGTCCAGGCCCCCATCTTCCATGTCAGCGCAGACGACCCCGAGGCCGTGGTCCGGGTCGCGCGCCTGGCCTTCGACTATCGTCAGGCGTTCCACAAGGACGTCGTCGTCGATCTGATCTGCTATCGGCGCCACGGGCACAGCGAGGTCGACGATCCCTCCATCACGCAGCCGGCGATGTACGACCGCATCGACGCCAGGGCTTCGGTGCGCAAGCTGTACGCCGAGGCGCTTGTCCGCCGGGGACGACAACACCGAGCGGCAGGTGGAAGGCGCCTTGCGGGACTATCGGGGGCACCTCGAACGGGCCTTCACGCAGACCCGGGCGCGTCCGGTGCCCCTCTCCCCGACGCCTGTGAACCCCGTGAACCACCTGAACGCCATTGACCCCGTGAACGCTCAGCATGCGGCCGCCTCCCAGGTGGCGACCGCGATCACGGAGGCCGACGCCCGCCAGGTGATCGCTTCCCAGACCGCTGTGCCGGGAGGTTTCACCGTGCACGCGCGCGTTCTTCCGCAGCTCCAGAGGCGGACCCCGACGCTGGGTGCGGGAACGATCGACTGGGCCACCGCGGAAACACTGGCCATCGGCTCCCTGTTGCTGGACGGGGTTGCGGTGCGGCTGGCCGGGCAGGACGCCCGCCGTGGCACGTTCGGCCAACGGCACGCCGTGCTCACCGACCGGCGCACCGGCGCGGAGCACACGCCACTGAGCTCCCTAGGCCCGCGGGCCGCCGACTTCGCACCCTACGACTCGATGTTGTCGGAACTGGGCGCGCTGGCCTTCGAGTACGGCTACTCACTGGCGCGGCCCGACGCTCTGGTGCTGTAGGAGGCCCAGTTCGGCGACTTCGCCAACGGAGCGCAGGCCGTGATCGACGAGTACATCGCGTCACCCGAACAGAAATGGGGCCAACGCTCCGGGGTGACACTGTTGCTGTCGCACGGCCTGGAAGGGCAGGGGCCCGACCACTCCTCCGGCAGGATCGAGCGGTTCCTCCAGCTCCGCGCGCAGGGGAACATGACCGTCGCCATGCCCTCCCTGCCGGGCAACTACTTCCATCTGCTCAGGCAGCAAGCGCTCGGCGAGCACAGAAGGCCACTGGTCGTCTTCACGCCGAAGTCGATGCTGCGGTCGAAGGTGGCTACCTCCGGGCTGACGGAGCTCACTTGGGCGCGTTCCGTGCGGTCATACCGGATGAGACGGCGGACACCGCCCGGATCAGGCGCGTGCTGGTGTGCTCGGGCAAGGTCTTCTACGACCTGGACGCCCGTCGGCGAAGCGCCGGTCCGTCGGACACCGCGATCGTCCGCGTGGAGCGTCTCTACCCGTTCCCCACGGAGGAGCTAGGCGCGGAACTCGCCCGTTTCCCCGCTGGGGCCGAGGTGCGATGGGTGCAGGAGGAGCCGGAGAACCAAGGTGCATGGTCCTTCGTGAGGCCCCATGTGCACCGGCCGGCGGGCCGTCCCGTCGTATGCGTCAGCCGCCCGCAGGCGCCGGCCCCAGCCGTGGGTTCTGCCCGCCGGCATGCCGGCGAACAGCAGGACCTCGTGAGGTCGGCCTTCCACTGACCGTGCCGCCCCAACGGTGCGGACCGGGCCCGGAGGGGGACGGACTCCGTTGTGAGGACACCGGGCGCGGCCGAGGCGCGGAGCGGTGCCGACCTCGTCGGACACGGGCGATGGGGTTCGGGCCGCACTCAGGGGAGGATGGAATCGACGTACCCTCCGTCGACCCGCAGTGCGCCGCCTGTGGTGGCGGACGCCAGGTCGGAGCTCAGGTAGACCACCATGTTGGCGATCTCCTCGGGTTCGATCAGGCGCTGCAGCAGCGACTGCGGGCGATGTTCTCGCATGAAGGCTCGCTGTGCCTCTTCCCAAGGGAGGTCACGGTCGACGAGTTGGTACACGAAATCCTCCACACCAGCGGTGTGGGTAGGGCCGGCGATGACGGAATTCACGGTGACGCGGGTCCCTGACGCATGCTTGGCGAAGCCACGGCTGACCGCGAGCAGGGCCGTCTTCGACATGCCGTAGTGGATCATCTCGGCGGGGATCACCACCGCAGAGTCGCTGGCGATGTATTGGACGCGGCCCCACCCCCGTTGGATCATCTGCGGCAGGTAGGTACGGGTGAGACGGACGGCGGCCAGCACGTTCACTTCGAAGTAGCGACGCCATTCGTCGTCCGTGATCTCCAACGGGTCCTTGGCGCCGAAGATGCCCAGATTGTTGATGAGGATGTCGACGTCCGGCAGGGCTTCCCGGGCGACGACGACGCCCTCCTCGGACGTGACATCGGCGGTGACCGGAAGGAAGTCGCCCTCCGGCACGTCGGCTTTGAGCTGTTCGATGGACTCCTCGACCCTGCCCCGGTCGCGTCCATTGACTCCAACCCGGGCGCCGGCCCGCGCTAGTCCGGCCGCGATCGCGGCTCCGATGCCTTGGGTGGATCCCGTCACCAACGCGGTCCGTCCAGTGAGGTCCAGGCGCATGTCTTTTCCTTCCCGACGAAGGTTCGGCGGCTGTCGGCCGTCATGGCACTTCTTCTCCTCCAAGTGCCCGATCATGTTCGGAAACCCTGGTATGGGGCAGTACGGGTGACAGCTTCTGGCTGGACGGCGTCCTCTGCCCGCTTCAGGAAAATGCATGCCGAAGACTGCATCCTGGTCCCCGGCACGGTGGCGCGGGGTGTGCAGGGCGTCATATGGGGACAGGCGCGGATTCCCTCGGCATTCATGAGACCTGGACACTCGCCTGATCACCGGCTCGGGGCCGGGGCGCCATAGGAATTCCCTATAGCAGCTGTTGATATTCAGTCTTTGCCTCTCGTTCCATTCCGGACCTACCGTGAAATCGCTCGACGAGGTGCTGGCCGCGAATTCTCCGAACATTCGCGCTCTGTGAACGGCGATCCTTCTTCCGGCGAGCGGACGAATACATAATTGAGGGGACCGGTGGCATGACCACGATCGAGAACGGGTCGGGAACGCGAGAAATCGCGGGAAAGCGGGCCCTGGTCACGGGTGGTTCTCGTGGAATCGGAGCGGCCGTCTTACGGCAACTCCTGGACGCGGGCGCCGAGGTGCTCACGACCGCCAGGTCGGCGACGAGCACGGTACCTGAGGGGGCCACCTTCGTGGAGGCCGACGTGCGGACACGGGCCGGAGCGGAGGCGCTCGCAGCGGCCGCGCAGGAGGTGTTCGGCGGGGTGGACATCCTGGTCCACAACGCGGGTGGGGCGGGACCGCACGCCGGCGCCGTGGCCATCCCCGACGAGGAGTGGCAGGACGCGCTGGACCTGAACTTCCTGGCGTCGGTGCGGCTGGACTCGCTGCTGGCACCGGGGATGCGGGAACGGCGTTCGGGGATGACCGTGCACATCTCCTCCGCTGCGGTCACCCTCACGCCACCACCGTTCCTGCACCACGTGGCGGCGAAGGTGGCGCTGGAGGCCTACAGCCGGGGACTGGCCTCGGAGCTGGCCCCGTTCGGAATCCGGGTCAACACCGTGTCTCCCGGCAGAACCGCCACCCCCGGCGGTGCAGCAACGCGGGAGCAGTGGGCGCGCCTGGACGCGGGGCCGGGCCAGGACAACACCACCCCGCCGCTCGGGCGCGATGGTCAGCCCGACGGCATCGCCCACGCCATGCTGTTCCTCATGTCCGACCGGGCGGGCTGGCTGACCGGGAGTAATCTCGTCGTGGACGGCGGTGAATTCCCCAGGGGTTGACGTCGACGGGATTCTGGAACGCCAGTTTCGACACGAAGAATTCAGCGCCACCCGCCCCCTTCTCGGCCGTCACGACACCGGAGAGAAGGAAACCGATTCGGACCAGGTCTCCTGACGCAGGAGTTCGAGCAGGGCCGTCTCCGCCGGGCCCGCGTTCTGCCGGACCACGGCGATGACGGGCTGGGACACGAGCGGGAACACCGGGCGAACGAGGTGCTCGTGACCGTGGGGCACCGCGGAGGCCGGGACGAGCGACACCCCCAGCCTGTGGGCGGCCCAGCGCACGGCCGTCGCCGTCTGGGACACGCGGGCGGCCGTGGTCGGGGTCAGGCCGTTGTCCCGCAGCACGTTCAGCAGCACGCCGTCGAGCGCGCTGTCGCGGTCGAACCTCACCCACGGCTCGCCCTCCAGTTCGCGCAGCTCGACCCGGTCCGCGGCGAGCTGCCGGTGTCCGGCGCCCAGCACCACGACGAACTCCTCCTCGTCGAGGTGGTGGGCGTCGGCGGGGCTCTGCTCGCATGCCGCCATCAGGGCGAGGTCCAACACGCCCCGGCGCCCGAGTTGTTCCAGCTCGGCGGAGCTCGGCTCCTCGAAGACGGTGACCTCCAGCCGTGGGAAGCGGCGGCGCAGCGCGTTCAGCGCGCCCGGCAGCTGCCGCGTGCCAAAGCCCATCTGCACCGCGCCCACCAGCTCGCCCACCAGCTCATCGGCACCGGCCCGCGCCGTCGCCCTCGCCCGCCGCGACGCCCTCACCGCGACCTCCGCCTCCCGTAGGAACGCGCGGCCGACCACGGTGGGCACCAGTCCGGTCGGCGTGCGGGCGAACAGTTTCACACCGAGTTCCCGCTCCAGGCGGCGGATCTGCTGGGACACCTGACGAAGGCTCATCGGCTTCCGTCCCCTCCCTGCGGTGGCCCGCGGTCCACCCCGCTGCAATCGTCGTAATAGGTGTGACAACACGGGAGGCGGTGCGTTTACCCCATGTGCGTCACCGACCGTACGGAGATGGCGGCGCGCTGACAGTGGAGCAGGGCATGATCTGATGGATGCGCTACACAAGTTGGACTTCAGATCGCTTGTTCGTCTCGTACCAGCAGTACTACTTGCAGGGCGACGACTTCCTCACCGAATACGACGACACCGACACGGTCGAGCGGATCTACACGGGAAACAGCTTGGCGGCCGGAGGCCCAGAACACCTCACGGTGCTCGCAGGCACGCACACCGGCTGGATACGCCTGACCACCCAGCAGTGCGCGGGCGAACCAGCTCTGCCGGCGCAGGAGTGGGAGACCGTGGTGGACGTGAGTATCTGCAGCACGAGCGGCGTCCTGCGGCTGTTCCGGTGGGGCGGAGACGTCGTGGAGGACGCCGGGAACTTCGCTACGGCCGGGGCAGGCTGGTACCGCGTCCGCGTACAGGCACGCGGGCGAGATGAAGGCGATGCGCACGAAGGCGACGGCCCCGTCGAGGAACACTTCATGACCGTCTGGCCGGCACCGCCGCAACCCGACGCAGTCCACACCGCGAACGACGCCTTCGCCCGCGCGCATTACGACCCCGCCCGGCCTCCCGGCCAGCCCATCCAACCCTGAGCACCTTCACCGGTATTCCGTGGCGCATCCAAGGCGGATCATCAATAGGCGTACGCCGACAGGTGGCTTCATCGGGCTCGTTGCCTGGGCCAATGCGCGTTCGATGGCGCTGCTCACGCCGACGACGCGATACCGGATGGCGGCCGCTGTGGGCAGGACACCGAAGGCCCTGACCGGGGTTACCGCGCTCATAGGGCCGAGACCGGTCTTGGAACCTAGCCTGGGCGCCGGGTACGCGGACTTCGACGCGGGTCAGGGCCCAGTCGAATCGGAGGATCCGTCCGCTGACCTACGGGGGCAACGGGTGGCAACGGCCGGGCTGCCCACGTACCCATCCTTGCCGCAGCCGCCCCGCGGCCCATGATCTGTTGTGTGATCGACACCCCCTGGGCAGATACGGGGATCAGCAGGTGGAGCGGCCGAGGGTGCCGCGCGCGGCGTACGGCACGAACTCGAGGCGGACCGTGTCGGTACGTGGGATGACCAGTGCCACTCCCGTGTCCGGCGTCCAGCTCTGCGGCAACAGCACGTATTGGTCGGCGGACTGGATGATTAGAACCATGCCTTCGTAGCGGTATGGGTATGCCGACTTGGTGTCGCGGCAGCGGAGTTCGCGGATGCCGGCGGCGTCGATGCCGAGGCTGCGCTCACTGCGCAGCACGACCGCGGTGGAGGTGGCCAGCTGGGATGCCAACTGCTGGGCGCGGCCTCGGCCGACGGCGGCGGCGTAGTCGCTCGCGGCCCAGATCAGACTCAGGCCGACGAGCACGAAGACGACCGCCCATTCGGCGACGGACGCCCACTCCGGGCGGTCGGGGCGAGGCTCTGGAGGACGAGGTTGGGGGCGTACGTCGTCGGGCCGGTCGGCTTCGGAAGGGTCAGCGTCGTCATCCGCAGGGGTCGGCCGGGTGAGCCGGAACGCGCCAACTGGCAGGCCGCGGCGCAGTTGCAGCGTGTACGCCAGCAGGACGACTCCGGCGGCAAGGCTCAGCGGCGCCGCCGCGAGGTGGGCGCGCAGGAAGAACCGGTCGTCGAGCACGCTCCACAGGCCGCCGAGCACGAGGAGGGCCCCGATGCCGGCGAGGGTGGGGACCAGGACGACCAGCACCCGCACGCGGCCGCCCGCGGCAAGGCGGATGCGCACCAGGTCATGGCCCCAGAAGGCGGCGAGACCCGCGGCGGCCGTCACCACCATGGGTACGAACAGGGAGTCCACGCTGATGACCAGGTAGTCGGTCGTGCCGAGGCCGAGCATCGTCGCGTCAACACCGAAGTAGGCGTAGAACCAGTAGGCCTGGTTGAGGCCGAAGTAGTAGAGCAGCCCGGTGATGAAGCTGGTGGGCGCGATGACCGCCCCGAACAGCGCGCCGAAGCGACGCATGCCGGGGACCGCCTCCACGCTCCCCGCGTCCGTCATGAGGGAGTGGTGGCCGACGACGAGGCACCCTGATCGGTCCCGGTCCCGGCGTCCGTGCCAGCGTCCTGACCGCCGTTGTCCTGTCCGGCGTCCGTTCCGGCGTCTTGACCGCCGTTGTCCTGCCCTGCGTCCTGGCCTGCGTTGTCTCCGCCCTGGGATGTCGTTCCCGCGGAGTCGTCGGGGGACGAGGTGGGTGGGCAGGGTGCCTTCACATGGATGTAGATGGGGTCGCCCCGGTAGTACGGCGTCCTGCTGGGCACGGCTTCGACGAAGCCGCAGTCCTGTCCGAAGTCGTGGGACACCGGCTGGCGTATGAGGTTGACGCAGACCGTGCCGCCGCACTGCGGTTTGAAGTAGCCCTCCAGAACTACCCAGTTTGCCCGACCCTGCTGGTCGTCTCCCAGGGGGACGCCCTCAAATTGATGGATCTTGGGCAGGTTCATGGGCGACCCCTTCCCTGCAGGGCCGCCGTTGTTGCCGCCACCGCCGCCACCGCCGTTGCCGCCACCGCCGTTGCCGCCACCGCTGTTCGAGCTGCCCCCGCCGCCTACGACTCCCCCCTCCGCCGTCGGTGGTTCCCCCGCCGCCGGACGAGAGCGCCACCCCGCCCGAGCTGGCTCCCGATCCGTCGCCGTTCCCGCCCCCGTTGTTGCATGCGAGCAGTGGGGCACACAGCAGAAGCGTCACACTCCAGCGTGACACACGCCGCCAATTCGCCATTTCTCCCCCGTGACCGCGAAATCTGGCTGTATCGGGAGAATGACACTTGATCCGCCCAGGGTCCATCCCCTTCTCCAACTTGCGGGGGAGACTGCGCGGTGAGCCGGTCCCATCTTCTTGCTGAGCAGGTGCGATGCAGGATGAGGACGGCTTCAACGAGGCGCGTGACACGGGTGGTGGAGCGCCGGAGCTTGCGCGAGAGTCGCCGTACTTTGAGTGTGGCGAGGGCTTGCTCGACGAGGGTGTCGGCGATTGCTTCATGCGCCGCCATGGCCGCTAGGCAGGACCCGGTCGAGCTGGCTGCGTGAGGTGATGCCGAGCTTGGTGAAGACCTTGCGCAAGTGGTACTGGACGGTGCGTGCGCTGATGAACAGGCGGGTGCCGATCTCCGGGTTCGACAGGCCGCCGCGGGCCATCCGGGCGATCTGGCCTTCCTGGGCGGTCAGTTCCTCGTGCCGGGCCGGGGCGGTGCGCTTGTGGGCGGTTCCACCGGCGGCCCGCAGTTCGCGGCCGGCACGCTCGGCGAACGCTGTCATGCCCATCGTCTCCAGCATGCCGTGTGCCGTGCGCAGTTGTTCGCGTGCGTCGTTGCGGCGGCGTTCGCGGCGCAGCCATTCCCCGTACAGCAGATGCGCGCGGGCGAGATCGACCCGGAGTCGGGTCTTGGAGAAGTGGGTGATCGCCTCGCGGTACAGGCGCTCTGCTGCGTCGTCCTCGCTCAGCAGCGCGCGCGACCGGGCCCGGGTCCCCTGGACCCAGTCGGTGCCGCTGGCATCGGCCATCTCCGAGAGCCGGCGACAGGCGTCGGCTGCGGCCTCGGGCGTCCCGCAGCGTGCGGCGGCCTCGATCAGCTCGGCCAAGGGCCAGCACATCCCGGCAGGATCGTTGCCGTAGGCGGTGGCACGCACGCCCGCGGCCATGGCCTTGTCGTAGTGGCCGAGACCGTTGTTGAGGGCGGCGTTCGCCCATTCCGCGTAGGTGATGCCGATTCCCTCGCCGCGCGTGGTCACGTCCTCCAGGGTGGCGTCGATCACGGCACAGGCCCCGGCCTCGTCACCGCGCAGTGCGGCCAGGCCCATGGCGCTGTAGGACGCCAGGCCGCTCCCGGTCGCTTCCTTGACCGCCTGCAGTTCGTCGGACAGCGACGCCGCGCCGGGCAGATCACCGGCGAACAACAGCACGTAGGCACGTGCGGTGAGGGCCAGTGGCAGCTCACTGAGCGTGCCGGTCTCGCGCGCCAGTCGGAGGTACCGGGCCGAGAGCGTCTCCCAACGGTCGTCGTCCCAGAGCCGGATGGCCGTGATGCACGCCAGATGCATGCGTCGCAGTTCCTCCTCGGCGGACATACCGAGTCCGAAGTCGGCCAGGGCCCTGCGCAGGACCGGGACTCCTGCGGCATACCCGACATCAACCGTCGCTGCCGTGCCGTCGAGAAGGAGATCGGAAGCGCGCGGGGCGTGACGCGGCGGAGGTGCCGCGCCCGCCGCTCGGGCCACCTCGAGCACGTCACCGCCGGGACCGGCCAGGCGTCCGGCGAAGATCGCGCCGAGCAGCGCATCCAGGTAGGCCGCGCGGGAGAGATCCGCGTCGATGGGCCGGAGCCGCTTGGCCGCCCTCAGCAGCAGCGCGGGGGCATCACCACCCCGGCTGGTGATGAACGCGAGCTGGGCCCGCATCATGTCGACACTTGCCTGCTGGAAGTCGCTGAGCTGCCCGGATTCGGCCATGGCCAGCAGCTCCCACGCCACGTCGAAAGCACCTGCCTGGATCGTGGCCCGCGCGGCGTCCAGGGCCCGGCCGGCCCGCCCTGCCGGGTCGAGCGTGAGCAGCGCCGCCTGCTTCAGGAACGCGGCTGCCGCGGCGGTGCCGCCGCGTGCCCGGGCCCGCCCGGCCGAGTGTTCGAGTTCGGCGGCGACGTCCTCGTCCGGTCCCGGGGCGGCCTGCGCGCGGTGCCAGGCACGCCGGTCGGGGTCGAGCCGCGGATCGGTGGCCTCGGCCAGGGCGCGGTGCGCGGCCTGTCTGTCCTGAGCCGACGCCGAGCGGTACGCCGCCGAGCGGGCCAGCGGATGGCGGAACCGTACCCGGGTGCCGAGCTCGACCAGGCCGGCCCCGGTGGCGGGTGCCGCCGCGTCGGTGCCGGTTCCGAGTCGGCCGGCTGCCCGCCACACCAGGGCCGGGTCGCCGGAGGGGTCGGCCGCCGCGATCAGCAGCAGCCTCCGGGACTGTTGCGGAAGGGCGCCGACCCGCCGTAGGAAATTCTCCTCGACACTGCCCGAGAGCGGCATCAGCCCGGGGAGCCCGAATCCGCCGGCCAGCTCCGCGGGCGCCAGCCCCCGCGTCAGCTCCAGCAGGGCCAGCGGGTTGCCTCGTGCCTCGAACACGATCTGATCGCGTACCCGGGCGTCGATCGGCCCGGTCAGTACCGCGTCCAGCAGCGCCCGCGCGTCGGCCTCCCGCAGCCCTTCGACCCGCAGTTCCGGCACTCCGCCCAGGTCGCTGTGCACGGTACGGGCCGCGAAGACCAGGCCCATCGACTCCGCCCCCAATCGGCGCGCGACGAAGGCGAGGACCTGCGCCGAGGCGCGGTCGAGCCACTGCTCGTCGTCGATCAGGCAGATCAGCGGCCGCTGCTCCGCGACCTCGGACAACAGGCCGAGCACGGCCAGACCGACCAGGAACCGGTCCGGCGCCGGCCCCTCGCTCATCCCGAAGGCGGTGCGGAGCGCGTCACGCTGCGGCCCCGGCAGATGCCCGAGCCGGTCCAGCAGCGGCGCGCACAGCTGGTGCAGCCCGGCGAACGCGGGTTCCATCTCCGACTGGATACCCGCGGCGCGTACGACACGGCAGCCGAGCGCCTGCACGGCCAGGTACTCGAGCAGCGCCGTCTTGCCCACGCCCGGCTCGCCGGTCAGCACCAGCGCCCGGCTCTCACCGCTGCGAACGGCCCCGATCAGCCGGTCGAACACCCCGCACTCACCGCGGCGGCCCGTCAGCTCTGCCGCGCGCCTCCATCCCGGCGGGTCCGCGGCCTCACGCACGACACCACGTTATCCCCCTCCAGCCGGCACACCGGCGACGGTGGCCAGCCAGTGGCGGATGCGACCGCCGCCCCACCGGTCGCACGCTTGAACCAGGACATCAGTGGGGGACGGACCGTGAACGGAGCAGCCATGACGACCATCCACCACCGCTACGCCACCGTCCGTGGACAGCGACTGTTCTACCGGGAGGCCGGGCCGCCCGACGCGCCCGCCGTGGTACTGCTGCACGGCTTTCCCACGAGCTCGTTCATGTTCCGGAACCTGATCCCGCTGCTGGCCGACCGGTATCACGTGATCGCCCCCGACCACCTGGGCTTCGGACTCTCCGACGCGCCACCGGTGGATGAGTTCGACTACACCTTCGACGCTCTGGCCGACCTGACCGCGGAGCTGCTGGGGCAGCTCGGGGTCACCCGGTTCGCCTTGTACGTCCACGACTACGGCGCACCCCTGGGCTGGCGGCTCGCCCTGGCGGACCCCGCCGCGGTCACGGCGATCATCAGCCAGAACGGCAACGGCTACGAATCGGGGTTCACCGAGGACTTCTGGAAACCGGTGCGCGCGTACTGGCATGACCAGACACCGCAGACCGAGGCGGCGATACGTCAGGCGCTGACCTTGGAGGTCACGTGGTGGCAGTACCTGCACGGCGTGTCGGACGAGAGCCTGGTCGACCCCGACACCTGGTACCACGATTTCGCCCTGCTGTCCCGGCCGGGAACGACCTGGTCCAGTTGCGGCTGTTCGCCGACTACGCCGGCAACCTCCCGCTGTATCCGAAGCTGCACAGTTACCTCCGCGACAGCGGGGTACCGCTGCTGGCCGTGTGGGGCCGCAACGACGAGATCTTCGGCCCCGAGGGCGCGCTCGCCTTCTCCGAGCACGCACCTCGGGCCGAGATCTGCCTGCTCGACGGCGGGCATTTCCTGCTCGAAAGCCATCTCGACGCCGCTGCGGGCGCCGTCCGCAGCTTCCTGGAAAGGACACTGACATGACTGGCCTCCTGGAGGACGAGACCGTCCTTGTCGTCGGGCGGGGCGGCGGGATCGCCCGCGCCATCGCCTTCGCCGCCCGGGACGCGGGAGCCCGCGTCATCGCCGCGGGCCGCGACCGGCAGGCCCTTGCCGACGCCTACGCCGGCGAACCCGACATCACCACCGACACCGTCGACCTCACCGACGAAGCCGCCATCGCCGCTCTCGGCGAACGGCTCGGTACCGTCGACCATGTGGTGTCCACGGCCTCGGCCCGTGCTCGCGGGCGCCTCGCCGGCCTGGACCGGGATGCGGTTCGCCGCTCGTTCGACACCAAGGTGATCGGCCCGCTCATGCTGGCCAAGCACCTGGGTCCCCGCATCGGTGAGGGCGGGTCGTTCACCCTCTTCTCCGGCGTCGCCGCGGCGAAGATCGCGGTGGGGACCCTGGCCGTGGCCATCACGAACGGCGCCGCTGAGGTTCTGGCCCGCTCCCTCGCTCTGGAACTGGCCCCGATCCGGGTCAACGCCATCTCTCCCGGGGTGATCGACACCGGCGCCTGGGACGCCCTCGGCGAGCAGGGCAAGGCGGACTACTTCGCCGACATCGGCGCCCGCAACCCCGCACGGCGTATCGGCACCACCGACGACATCGCCAATGCCGTCCTGTTCGCCATGACCAGCACCTTCCTGACCGGCGTGACCCTGCACATCGACGGCGGTGAGCCGCTCACCTGAACCCGTCGCCGGTCCGATCCGAACAAGACCCCGAGAGGAAGCAAGACTCCGAAAGGAGCAAGACGATGGGCCTCTCCTGGCAGCAAGGACCGCGCGCCCGCGGCGGTCGGCCGGTTCCTGGTCCCCGATGCGTTGTCCGACCGGATGCTGTTCGCCGAGCCGCTGCGCCGTCGCATGCGCGTCCGGTTCGGTGACACCTGGATCGTCGACAGCGAGGATGCCGTACTGCTGCACGAGCCCGGCCGCTATCCGGTGGCCTACTTCCCGCTCGGCGACGTCACCGCCGACGTCCTGCAACCGGGCGAGCACACCACCCGGCACCGTGACCTCGGGACGACGGCCTGTTACACCGTCCGGCCGGGACGCAGAGCAGGCAGCGCGCGGCGTGGCAGCACACCGAACTGCCCGACCATGCCGGAGACCTGAAGGGACGGGTCGCCTTCGCGTGGCGGGCCATGGATGCCTTCTACGAGGAGGACGAGCGGATCGTCGGCCACGCCGCCGACAGCTACCACCGCATCGACATCCGCTCCACCAGCCGCCACCTGGTCGTCCGCAGCGGCGACGGGGTCGTCGCCGACACCATCCGACCCCTGGTCCTGAAGGAACGATGCCCGAGACCTCAGCTGACCTGCGCTACAGCAGTGATCACCCTGTCGGTCAGCGACGTCGACCAGGCCGCAGCCTTCTCCACCCAGGTCGGCTACATCCTCGATGTCGACTGCCATCCGGCCGACAACTTCCGCGTATTGCAGCTGACTCCGCCGGGCTCGGCCTGCTCGATCCAGGCGACTGGGCGTCGGGCCCCGACCCCGACCGCCGGGACTACGCCAGCTTCGCCGACTTCGCCGACCCGGACGGCAACACCTGGGCGCTCCAGGAAATCGGCCGAATCAGCCCCAGCTCCACACCTGTTGCGCACGTGCCTACAGAGTGATCCAGTAGCGGCGCTTGATGCCCGCGTTGGTTGTGCGGACGTCCTCCAGGACACCACCGTTGCGTTCGATGCTGCGTGCCGACGCGACGTTGTCGTCGTCGCAGGTGACGAGAACTCGATCCAGGCCGAGCGCACGGGCCTCTGGTAGAACCGCCCCGAGAGCCCAGGTGGCCAAGCCGCGTCTCCGGAAGGAGGGTCGGATGCTGTAGCCGATGTGCCCGCCGATGTCGAGCAGAAGGGCGTTCAGGTAGTGCCGTAGATCGACGGCCCCCAGATAGCTGTCGCCCTCGACGATCCACCAATGGGTCGCATGGACGCGCTCGTCCCCGACGGCGACCGACCTGTCCGACTGCTGTCGCAGTCGTTCGACCCACTCCGAGAAGATCTCGGGGTTGTCGAGGTCGGCATCAGGAGCGAGACGCAGGCCCGTCCCGTCCTGGTGGGCACCTGGAGACCACTCGTCACGCGCTGCGAGCCATGAGGAATGCAACCGGCCTGTGGGTGCGATCAGTTCAGGCATGCGGGCGACGCTAGCACTCGTTCGTCTCCCGTGATCATGTTTTGCTGCGCTGGGTTGTTGAAGTGTGCTGGTCATGCTGCGAGGGCGAGGTTGTGCCCGACGCGGGCCCGTTCCCGGAGATGCTCCGCGTTGGCTGTGCTTCGTGGTCTGCACTCGTCGACGAAGCCCGCCCCTGGCCGCAGTGCAGCAGTTCCAGCCGTGGGTGATGGTGCACTGCTCGCAGGTGATCGTGCCGTTCATGTCCGGGTAGTGCCGCTGCCATGCGCAAGAACTCTGTGCTCGCTCCTGCACCGGCTTCCACGGTTGGGCCTCGGCGTCCGTACTTGATCGTTCCTCAGGCACCATCCTGCGCCGACACCGTGACCTCGTCCCATCAACGCCTCGGTGCGTAGGCCGAGTTGCTGCTCGGTGTACACCTGATTCCCCGGTTGTCGTGGAGTCTGGTCCACAGGGGTCCGGCCCTACTGGCCGCGTCCCGTTCGCCACGGGGCCACACACCTTGCCACGCACACCGTCGCGAGACCGGCGAGCGCCATGGCCACGCCGACGTCGGTGAACTCGGCGACGGCCCCGAACACGACCGGTCCCGCACCCTGCACCGTCATCAGTCCGGCGGTGAGCAGTCCGAACGCCTGGCCGCGGCCGGCCTCCGGGACCGCGTCGAGGAAGGGGCGCTGGAGTCCGAGTGCGTACGCGAACCCGGTTCCGGTGACCAGAAGGAGGCCCGCGCACACCACCCACGGCGGATCCAGCGCGAAGCCGGCCAGCGGCAGGCCGATGACCACCACCAGCGCGGCGACCAGGCGTTCCCGTACGGCGGGACGGACGAAGCGGCCGACGGCCAGGTCACCGGCGAGCATGCCGACCGGCAGGCAGGCCAGCAGCAGTCCGGCCGAACCGGCGGGCATGCCGCGACCGCCCGCGAACGGGACGATCAGGCTCTCGGCACCGGCGACAAACGCGGGCGGCAGCCACTGGGCGAGCAGGAGCGTGCGGACCCTCCGTTCGGCGAGCAGCTTCGTGTTGCCGGACCAACTGTGGCGCAGCACCGAGCCGAAGCCCTGCCCCGATCCGTGCCGTACCGCCTGCTCGGGCGCGGGCAGGTCGGGCAGCCGGAGGCGGACGGCGACCGCGGCGGCCAGGTAGACGCCCGCGCTGAGCAGGAGCGCGGTCCGCGGGCCAAGGAGCTCGACCGCGGCACCGCCGCCGGCCAGGCCGAGCAATTGTGCCGCGGACGCGGACATGTTGGACAACGAGCGTCCCAGGACGTAGGCGTCACCGGTGCGCGTCTCGGCGATGAGTCGGTTGGTCACGCCGCTGAAGGCGGGGGTCAAGCAGGCCACGACGGCGATGACGACCAGGATCGCCGCCACTGGTAAGTGGGCCACCCCCATGGCGGCGGTCGCCGCACACTGGAGGCCGTATCCCGCGGTGACGAGCCGGCGCGGGCGGGCGCGGTCGGCGAGCGAGCCGAGGAAGAGCGAACCGGCGAGTTGCGGCAGGAAGCTGACGCCGAACGTCAGGGCGCCCAGCAGGGGTGAGCCGGTCGTCGCGAAGACGAGCACCGAAAGGGTCATGATCCGCAGCGAGTCGGCCGTGACCGTCAGGGTCCGGGTCACGAACAGCAGCCGGAAGCTCCGGTCGGCCAGCACTTCCCGATACGTGGCGCGCTGTTGCGGGGCGAGGTCGGGGGCGGAGGTCACGGGCAGGAGAGTGCCGGGCGCCCGGCGACCCAGGCTGCCGTTACGCCTGAGGCGTAAGCCCATCAGCGTGTCTGCCGGGGCTCGGGACAAAATTCAGGACAACAGTCCCATCGGTGCGGGACGCGGGGTGCCGGAGAATGACGCATCCGGGCAGGATGCCATCCGCCCAGCCCGGGCCTGCTCCGTCCACAGACGACCGAAGGGACCGGACATGCTGGTAGACCACATCGAGACCCCCGACCTGGCTCCGCAGACCTACCTCGACGACGAAGCCCCGGAGGTTTCCGTCGACGCCCCGGAGGAGCGCGCCTGGCTCCCGTCGTACCAGGCGGTCCGGACCGCCTGACGCGCGGCGCGTCCCGTCGGTACCGGGCCCGAGACAGGGCCCGGTACCGATGACTTACGTCCGCGTCCGCCGCCCGACTCTGAAGGACGGTCCTCGTTGCCCGCTTCACCTTCCGCCGCCGAGCCGGTCACCGACCGGGTGGCGCAGGCCGACACCATGCTCTGCGCCGATCGGCAGTTCGGCGACTCCGCCGCCATCGGCGAGCGCAACCTCGCCCGGTTCCGGCTGGGCCTGACCATGCTGGCGCGGCATGACGGCGCAGCAGCGGACGTGCTGCGGACAACGGCCTCGGCGGCCGACGAACACCTCCGATCGCTGCTGTACGACCCGGTGCTGCGCAACTGCTTCGAGGTCGACCTCGCGCGACTGGAGAGCGGCCGACTCGGACCCAGCTCGTTCGGCTCCTACGTGAGCGGTTACGTGCCGGCCTTGGCGGCGGAAGCTCCGCCCGCCACGGGGCCCTGCGAAGCCCTCACCCGTCCGCACCGGAGTGCCTGGCCCGGTCTCGGGGACGCCTGGGTGCTGACCGAGCCGGCGCCACACGGCAGTTCGCAGGAGATGCTGGCCGGGCGCCTCATGGAGCTGTACCGCGGCGCGCTCGGCGACGGCCGGGCGGCAGGCCCGGTCGATCCGGCGGACAGCGTCCGCGCTGTCCTGCGGGAGGGCGCGGAACTCCTCGCGACACTGTTGCCCGCCGCGGGAGCCGGTGTACTCGGGCACGTCACCATGGTGGGCTTCACCCATAGGGAGAGCGAAGAGGGCCCCCTGCAGTCCATGTCCGGCGGCGACCCGCTTCCCTCGACGGTGCTGCTGGCGCCCGAACGCTGCACGTCTCCGTGGCTCGCCGCCGAGAGCCTGCTGCACGAGGGCGCCCACCTCAAGCTCTTCGACGCGCTCCGTACGGGCTCGGTGGTCAAGAACGCCACCGAGCGCGTCCCGATCCCGTGGCGGATCGGTTCGTGGACGGTCATCCGGGTGTTCGTAGCCCTGCATTTCTACGTGCACCTGCTCGTCTTCCGGGCTGCGGCGGCCGCCGCGGGTGAAGCGGTCCGGGAGAGGTTCGGCCCGCCCCCGTCGGTCGAGGACCTCGACGAGCCCAGCCCCGGCACCCCCGCCGCCCGCAGCGGGCAGTACCGGACCAGTGCGGAACGGGCCCGCTACCTCGCCGAGTGTGTGCTGTCGCTGCCGGAGGAGGCACTCACCGAGAACGGGCACCGGTTCGCCCGCTGGCTCCTCACCGCGCTCCGTCTGGTGGACGACGACGCGCCGCGGCCCCATGACCGTGCCGCAGCGACGACCCGGCCGGCGCAACCGTGGCAGCCGCCGGAGAATCCCTCAGGAGGCGTCCTCCAGCGGATCACCCCGGTGGACGCATGCGCCCTGCCCGGCCTGGGACAACTCGTCGTGAGTCCCACGCGGTCGGCCCGAATGCACTGGCTGAACGCGCGCTCGTGGACGGTCTACTCCCTGTGTGACGGGCGTGACCTCGGCTCGGTACGCACGGCCTACGCCCGAGCGGTCGGTCTCCCGGGCGACTCGGAGGAGGCCGACCGGCAGGTGAGCAACAGCGTGCGTCGGCTTGTGGCAGCCGACCTCATCACCCACGACATGTGACACTCCCCGCTCCGGGCACTGGTTCCGTCGGCCACGCCTGTGCAGCTGTTCCGCTGCTGCGCCTTACATACTTGCGGAGCCGGAGCCGGAGCCGGGGTCGGCCGTTTCCAGGCCGGCCAGCCGTGCGGACACAATGGCCTCCAGCCGACTGGAGACATGAATTTTCGGCAGGATGGCCGAGACGTAATTGCGTACGGTCTTCTCCGATATGAACAGCTCCTGCGCTATTCGGCGGTTTCCGTAGCCGAGCGAGACCAATCGCAGCACTTCCCGTTCCCGGTTCGTAAGCGCTGGGAACGGGAGCGTGCCGTCGGCTTCCGCCAGGCGCACCAAGAGGGCGGACAGTTCGCCGCCGGCCCGCGGTCCCAGCGTGACGTACCCCCGCTGTACGGCCCGCACGCTGCGCAGCAAGTCCACCGTCTCCGTGTTCTTGAGCAGATAGCCCGTGGCCCCCGCCATCAGCGTGGTGAGCAGCAGGCCGTCGTCGTCGTGCTCCGGGGACACCGAGGCGATCAGCCGCGGCGCCGGGTAGTGCCGACGCAGTTGCTGGAGCAGCCCGATTCCCGCGCGCCCAGGCAGGTCGAGGTCGACGATGACCACATCGGGCTTCTCCTCCCGGACCGCCCGCACGCCGACGTGCGGGTCGTGGGTCCCTGCGGCGACGGTGATCCCACCATCTTCTAACGCGGAACGTAATCCGCCCAGAATCAGGGGAATGCTCTCTATTACCACCACACGCGTACCGATATGTCGGACCGCATTGGCCATTCTGGCCCTTCCTCACACCCGGGCCGGCGTGAGGCGCAACGAAGCGTCTTCCCCACACCGCCATGATCAACGTTCGAGTGAAAGCGTAGAACCCCCGTTGACCGGCGGCCGGTACAGCGCATGTGCGGATCCGGCGGCGGGTCGGAGGGGGCCATCGGACTGGTGTGGTGTGGCCGAGCCTAGGCAACTCCTGGTGGACCTGTTACGGCAGAGCTGACCGATGCCCCTCGGGCTCGATCGGCGGCGCGATGGCCGGCTGACGGCCACGGAACAGGGCGCTGAAGTCGGCCATTCTCGGCTCGACTACTCTCGGCGAGACTGACGTTCACTCTGCGATCCGGGAGAACTGCGACCGAATCGTCACTCGGGAGACGCCAACGCATGAATACGCCACCATCGCCGCCTGCAGCGGAGCGGACTGACGGATCATCCGTCCGGATCGGCGCTCTCGTTCCGCTGTCTAGGCCTGGCTGGGTCGAGGCAGGCCAACAGTTGCTCGCTGGACTCGAGTTGGCCGTTTGCGAAGTCAATGACGCCGGCGGGATCGTCGGGAGACCACTCGGGCTGGTGGTCCGAGACACCGCGGCCGATCCACAGCAGGCCGCGGCGGCCGTGGATGAATTGGCTCGCCTGGGCGTGGCTGCCTTGGCGGGGGAGTATCACAGCGTCGTCGCGCGCGCCGCTGCCGCCAGGGCCGACGCCCTCGGCCTGCCGTTCCTCTGCTCGTCAGCGGTTCTCGACGCGCTCACCGAACAGCCGACGGAATGGGTCGCGCGCCTCGCCCCGGCACAGTCCCACGGCTGGCGGATCTACGCAGACTTCCTTCTCGGCGCGGGCCACAGTCGAATCGCCGTAGCAGCCGAGCCGAGTGTCTACTGGACATCCGGGGCCCGCATCCTGCGGGACTACCTCGCTCCACGCGGCGGCACCGTCATCGAACTCGACATGCGCGAGCTCGCCCCCACGGCCGTGTGCGACGAACTCGTCGACAATCGCGCGACAGCCCTCCTTCTGCTGGTCGGCCACCCGGATCCGGCCGTGTCGATGGTCAAGTCCGTCCGCCGCGACCAGCGCCTCGCCGAGATCATGATTGGCGCACCGGCAGGGCAACCCGAGTTCGCCGAGTGGGCGACGTTGCTGGGCGACGACAGCGCCGCGATCCCGTTCTTGCGCTACTTGCCCGAGCGCCTCACCCCACTCGGCGCACGAGTCGAGACGGCCCTCCGCGAGCGGCTGGGCAAAGCACCCTCGTTCGTCGCCTTCGAGGGCTACGACACGGTCGCCGTCCTCGCCGATCTGCTGCGTTCTCACGGCGCGGACCGGGTGCGCACTGCCGAATCCTGGCCGCGCGTCGCAGTCGAAGGCACCCGCGGGCAGATCCAGTTCTCCCGCACGCCAGGCATCAGCGTGTGGCAATGGGCCTGGACGCCAGTCCAAGTCGTTGATCGAGATCCGGCGCGACCCGATCGCTTTCGGATCCTCCACACCGGCTGAGAGAGCACGGAAGTCCGACTGCCCAGATCTGTCAGGACCTGAGGCATGACGTTCGGCCCAGCAGGAGCCGGAGGTTGGGCCGATGCCGAGTGGACCGAACTCATCGAAGGCGAAAGCGCGGTCTGGACGCTGGTTGAGCGCCTATTCGCTGCGGGCGAGCTTGGCGTCGAAGGTCGGATCCGGGGACTCCTTCCACGTCTTCGTATCCTGGAAGGACATCCTGCGGCGGGCCCTGCAAGCGGTGCAGGGCCTCCCGGCCGATCGTGATCGGCCGGGAGGTGTTCCGACACACGCGATCGGCGAGCTCGCGGATCCCGACCGGTGGTCACAGCACTGGCTGAGGATGCGCCAGTTCTTGATCAGTGGTTGACGAAGTCCGGGCCGATCGGTCTGTATACGGCCGTACACCTGGTCCATGGGCTGCTGACCGGCGCTGCCCGCCCGGGTTGGGAGGCCGTGGGTGAACAGCCGGCGATGCGTGCGCCCCGGGCGCCGAGCACGGGGGACACGTACGGGGGTCCGGCCGGGGCGAACCCCACCGGACCCCCGTCCCCCCGTCCCCCCGTCCCCCCGTTCCCCTCCGTCCCCCGTGGCGGGATCTCAGCTCACGGTCCACTTCTGGTTGGCGCCGCCCGAGCACGACCAGATCTGCAGCCGGGTGCCGTTGGCCGAGCTGTTGCCCGTCGCGTCCAGACACTTGTTGGCCTGCGGGTTCACGATGTCGTGGGCCGCGCTGACGGCCCACTTCTGGTTGGGCCCGCCCGTGCAGTCCCACAGCTGTACGGTCGAGCCGTCCGCAGTGCCGTTGCCGGTGACATCCAGGCACTTGCCCAGCGCGCGTATGGTGCCGTCGGAGGAGACCGTCCACTGCTGGGCCGTGGTGCCGTTGCAGTCGTAGAGCTGTACGGGCGTGCCGTTGGCCGCGTTCGCCCCGGCCACGTCCACGCACTTGCCGGCGAGCCCGGTGATCGGGCCGCCGGTGGACCCCGAACCGTCGCTCGTCGTCACCTTCACCTCGTCCACCACCAACTGCTGCGGGAAGACGGTGGAGCCGTCGGGGTCGCCCGGCCAGTAGCCGCCGACCGCGAGGTTGAGGATCATGAAGAACGGCTTGTTGAACACCCAGGTCTTGCCGCCCAGATCGGCGGGCGTGCGCCGCTGGTACACCGTGCCGTCCACCGACCAGGTGATGGAGTCGGGGGCCCAGTCGACGGCGAAGGTGTGGAAGGCGTCGGCGAAGGCCTGGCCGCCCGGCAGGGAGTAGGCGGCGCCGATGCCCCCGGATCCCGAGTACCCGGGCCCGTGGATGGTGCCGTGCACGGTCGAGGGTTCGAAGCCGACGTTCTCCATGACGTCGATCTCGCCCGAGTTCGGCCAGCCGACCTGTCCGATGTCGCTGCCGAGCATCCAGAAGGCGGGCCACATGCCCTGGCCGCGCGGGATCTTCATCCGCGCCTCGACATGGCCATAGGTTCCGGAGAACTTCCCGGAGGTGTTCATCCGGGCCGAGGTGTACTCACAACGCCCGTACCAGCACTGGTAGTTGCCCGGATTCTCGCGGCGAGCGGTGATCACCAGGTGACCCTGGCCGTCCAGCGTCGCGTTGTTGCTTCCGGACGTGTAGTACTGCCGCTCGTGGTTGTTGACGTTGTCTCCGGTCTCGATCTGCCACTTCGAGGTGTCGACGCCCGCGCCCGCGGAACCGTCGAACGTGTCGGAGAAGGTGGTGACGGCCGCGGCCGCCGTGGGGGGATCCGCCTGGGCGGGAACGATGGCTGCAGCCGTGACGAGCGCTGCGGACAACGCTGCCAAGAGGCATCTGCGGAGGAGACGTGGGGAGTCCAAGACTCTCCCTTCCGTACGGCGCCCTGAGAAGGGGGCGTCGACTGAGGTGGGGGGTACGTGCATCGCCTCTTGATTTAAGGAGTGAGGTAAGGGGGTGTCAATACTTTGGTCCGGACCAGCACTTCGGGTTCGGCTCAGGCCTCCTAGGAGTCGCGCCGTTCGCGGAAAACGACGGCATGGGCGCACCTCCCGGCCGCGGCCACCGTCCTAGCAGCGGCAGGCAACCCACCAGCGCGCCACTGGTGTTGAGGGCCGAGCCGTGTGGGTGGAGACGTTCACCGGACTGCGGATGAGGCAGTTCGAACGGCTGCTGACGGTGGTGCGGGAACGGGTCGGGATCGGTCCTGCAGGCCGGCCGGCCGTGTCTCGGTCCGTGACCGGAAGGTCGGTGCTTCCGCGCCCGGTCACTGCTGCCGAGCGAGGAAGCGGACAACGGGGAACATCCCCGGATACGGGCTCGCGCCGGGAATGCCTTCGCCCGGATGAAGCACTACACGATTCTCCGCGACTGTCGGTGGCACGGAAATGGCCGCCAGTACGCGCTCCAGACCGTGGCCCACCTGCGCGTAACCTCGCCCTCCCCGCGTGACCACCACACGCAAACAACCCAGCACAGGCTGCCTGACCACGGTGCTTGGGTCAGTTCGGCCGATGGCGCGCATGCGTTCCTCGCTCATGGACAGTGGGCCATGGGGTCGGCCCACTGCTGAGGACGTGGTCGATATCATGACATCGTGGGGTTATGGGCAACTCCATGGAGTATCCCGTTTTCAGAAGCAGCAGTGCGACGGACGTGTATGCACTGGCCCAGCGTCTGCGGGCGTTGATGTCATGGTCGAGGCCGACCGTCCGTCCGGCGGCCGAACTGCAGACGCCGAGGACGTGTGGCGGATGGTGAACGTACTGCCGAACGCACCGTACGAGGCCGAGGGCGTGCCGTTCGATCCCGAACGGTGGGGTCATGAGTACCGTGGGGACGCCAACACCGATGACGTGGACTGGGAGCGGCCTGCTGGAGACCACACGGTCTTTGTGCACATGACCAAGTTTGGCAGTCTTCCCCGAGCACAGTGGTTGGCGGGTCAGTTCGGTGCGTCAGTGCTGGGGAGCCCGATGGTCGGGTGGTGATCGAAACGGGCAGGGCCGCCAGGGCGTTCGTCTGAAGTAACGGATACGACGATCTTCGTGTGGCTGGTGGAATCGCGGCGGTGGAGACGTCCTGGACAGTCCCTTTCCCCGGGCTGAACCCACGACAGGTCGGTAAATCGATCACGGGACCGTGCCGCTCGATGGCAACGGCAGCTACCGGCGTCGGCCGCTCCGTACCTCCTCGCGCAACGCCCTCGTCAGCACCGCCCGCCGACTGCCCGCCCCGGTCGACTCCAGGATCGGATCGGCCGCGAGTACGTCGGCGCCGCGTCGCTCCAGGCGCTCGTCGTCATGCGGGCACCCCGGCCTCGTCCGTGACCATGGCCATCTCACCCGGGGGAAGGGTGGGGTTGGCACCCGCGCTGGTGGCCAGCTCGGGCAGGGCGAGGGCCTCCAGGAGCCGGGGGAGTGGTAGGCGCGGGTCGCAGGCCGCTGCCTGGCGTGTCCAGACGTCCGGGTCGTGGCTGAGTCGCTCGATCAGGTCGGGATCGGCGGCGGGGTCGCGGACTACCACTTGTCGGTAGATCCCGTCCGGATGGTCCGCGTAGCGGGCGGCGAGCCCCTCGCGGGGGAAGCGGGGGTGGCCGGTCGCCATCCAGGCGGAGAACGTCCCGCCGAGCCGTGCGTACACGCTCATCAGGACCTCCTCCGGGGTGTCGGGGTGATAGACGGCCAGGTGGGTGCGCACGAGGATGTCCGTGTCCTCGGCCAGCAGCCGCAGGAGATCGGGTCGCAGATGGGGGCTGCGGGCCGCGGCGCGGCAGAGGATGGGCGGAGGTCGCGGCCCGGTGCGGCACGTCCTGATCGGCGATGCCGGCCGCCACCCAGTCCACGTCACCCCGTGAGTGCGGCGCCACTGTGACGTCGATGGCGGCGCGTCGGGCTTCGGTCAGCTCGGGCCGGAGGGAGACGGCGAGCCGCACCCCGTCGTCGGGGTCGACGGCGAGACGGTCCACGAGGTCGGCCGGCAGGGACGGATTACGGGCGAGTTCGACCAGGTGGACGCCTTCGGCGAGGAACCGCTCGGCGCCCGCGCGGTCGAGAAGCCCACGGCGCAGCGCCTCGGGCAGGACGGCGGGGTCGCGGAGCAGTGCCGCCGTGAGCCGTTCGTCGTGAAGACACGCGCACAGTGCGGCCGACCGCCGTACCTCACGGTCGGGGGCGTCGAGCAGCGTGGCACGCCCGTCCGCCGTCAGGTCGTCCCAGACCCGCAGAGCGGCGCGCCGTGCGGCCGGATCGGGATGCCGGACCAGGGAGGCGAGGAAGGACGGCGCCAAGTGGCGCGAGTGCAACAGCGCGCTACGTACGGATGGTTCGGGGTCTTCTAGGAGACGCCCACACACGGCATCCGGCAACGGACGGACCTTCGTCCGGTGATTGTGGGTCCACTCGGGTCCCCTTGCGACGGCGGCCCGCACCCTGGGCGAGGGGTCGTCCGCGAGCCGGGCCCGCTGCTCGGGCTCTGCCTGGCCGCTCAGCGCGAACTCGACTCGCGCGTCCAGGACCGGGTGGGTGAGGACGGCCGCCACGGCCGGCTCGGGCAGCCCGGGCCGGTGGAGGGCTTGGAAGGCGGGCCGTGGCCCCCGCCGTCGAAGGCGATCAGCCGCAGCAGTAGCGGTGTGGGAAGGGCCGGGTCGGAGGCGACTCCGTCCAGCGCGGAAGAGTAGAAGGCGACCATGTCCCAGCTCTCCGCCCCGCCGCTTTGACTGCAACCCCGACGCCTACGCGGTATCGGCCTTACGTGTCAACGGCCGTCGTCCAGCCACGGACCAGGCTGCCGCAGCACGCGATCACCGAGAGCCCGCACCACGTCCGGTAGATGTCTCCCACACCGCGTCAGCCACAACAGCCCGGACCTTCCCGTGCGCTCAGGCCGACTCGGACAGGCATGGACCTCCCGCGCGAACGCCACATCGATACGGGCTGACTTGTCATCGCGGCGCGCGTAGCCAGTGCAGCCCTTGCCGAACCGGACAGGTCACCGGCTCCTGCCCCTGCCCCTGTCCGGGTTCCGGAACTCCGCATGCTTGCAACCACGCCCACGCCACGGCTGCCTCCGCCTCGTTCAGGTGCTCCAACTCGGGTTCGCCGTCTCCACCTTGGGCACCCGCATAGCTAGCCACCAACTGCGTCTGCCATTTCAGGGCAAGTCCGCTCGCCGCTTCCTGACTACCCGTGCCCGTACGCAGGTTCCCGATTCCATGCACGGCCACAACAGTGGAAGCCGTGCGCGATGCCCCGGTTGGCATCAGCCATCAGCCATCACTCAGGAACGAGGCGCTTCCGAAGCAGGCGGCGTTACTTGTCATGGTCGTGGCCGGGTCGGCGTACAGCCGCTTGGGGCGCACGGCTGCAGCGCCACTGGCCACACTGGATGCGGTTGCTCTTCCCGGGGCTGCAGGCCGGGGATGAGGGGTCGGCCGGTGCCGGGGCCGACTGCCAACGATCCGGCGGCTTTGCATTTCACATACACATCGTGAATGTGCCCTGGAGTTGGGATAGTTGTGACGCCTCGGTCGGATGTTCCGGCCGACGGCCTGACGATCCCGGGGGACCTGTGACTTTCATTCGCCGTGCCGTTTCGGCGGCCGCTGCCGCCGCCGTCGTGCTCGTGGCGATGTCCGCGGATTTCGCGTCGGCCACTGGTGGGGAGCAGTCGTACATCGCCGCGGACGGCACGATTCAGGGATGCGTGAACTCGAGCGGTCACCTGCGCCTCGTCGAGGTGGGCTCCGCCTGCCGGTCCCACGAGCAGTCCGTCACCTGGGCGCAGACCGGCCAGGAGGGGCCTGCCGGGCCGAAGGGAGATGCCGGGCCGAAGGGGGACACCGGAGCGAAGGGGGACACCGGAGCCCAGGGGCCGGCGGGACCCGCCGGTCAGCAGGGAGACACCGGGCCGCAGGGTCCGGCCGGACCCACGGGTTCGCAGGGGCCCGCCGGAGCCCCCGGTCTGGCGGGCGTGCACGTGGTCACCGTGTCGAAGAACGTCGCAGTCCTGGACGTGGTCGACGTCGCCGCCACGTGCCCGGACGGCGAGATCGCCACTGGGGGCGGCTGGTACCTGCCCAGCTCCGACGCCCAATCGTATGGCTCGGAATTGCACTCCAACCCGATCCTCTCCGGCACCACGCCCGTCGGCTGGACCGCCGGGTTCCTGAACGGCGGCTACGAGCCGTACTACACGGCCTCCGTCTACGCGATCTGCGCCAAGACCGGCTGAGGCCTCAGAGGCGAGGTGCCCAGGGCTTGCGGCTTTGCTGACCGTCTGAGAATGAGGACGTCGCGCACAGAGGCAGTTCTTCAGTCGTCGAGACGTCGGAGGATCTGTGTGTACTCACCTGTCTCGACCAGGCGGGCGAGTACACGGGGCATGTTGCTGATGTCGGCGTCTCGGACGATGAGTTCCTCCAAGCACCAGAAGGGTGATGATGGTGGCGCTCCATCGCGGGCGTCCTTAGCTGCATGCCGCTTTGCTCACTGAAATGCGACCCGTCGGTCTGCTGGAGATGGGCAACTGTGCCGTTGACGGCTCGCACATTCGCGTTCTCAAACGAGGCTCCACACCGGGCTGGCGCCGGTCGACCGCGGGCGTCCCGGCAGCAAGTACCATCTGGTCGCCTACCAGCACGGCACACCCCTCGCGCAGTGTCGCTGACCGGCGGCAACCAGCACGCTGTCACCCAGTTGAACCCGCTGCTCGACGCCATTCCCCGCATCCGTGGCCTGCGCGGCTGTTCCGCGCCGGTCCGGTGGCGTCGGGATCGGCAGCGTTGATCCCGGCCCAAAACCTTCTTGTCCAGGCTGAGTGTTGTCCCGCAATGATCGTGGAACCGAGCGTAACCCTGTCTGAAGGTCTGGCGACGTGCTCAGCCGGTGGTTCGTGGCGTGTTCAGGGATCGGGCGAAGTCGGCGAGTGCGCGGAAGTCGTCCTCGCGCAGACCGATTCGTGGGTTGACGTGGTGTAGAAGCCCAGGTCCGTGGTGGTGGGCGGTCACGTATGCCTGGTCCAGATCGCTCTGTTCGTCGTCCACCCAGGCGAAGGGTCGGCCGTTGGCGTAGTCCACCAAGGGGCCGGTCTTCCAGTGGATCCCGTCGGGGCGGTCCTGGAACAGTGCGTCGCCGAAGTCGACGAAGGGGAGTTCGCGAAGGCCGAGTACCGGAGCGATCCACCGGTTGGCTTCGTCCATCCATGTGGTGGCCCAGCACAGCTCGTAGCCCAGTTGGAGCAGGGATCGCCCGTGCTCTGGGTTGAGCCAGACCCGCAGGGGGCGCCGCCGGGCCGAGAGGCCTCTGAGTTCGTCTGGAGTTCCGCTGTCCTGGGGCACTCGGAGAGTGGTGTAGCCGTCGGGGCGCCTCTCCGGCTGGGCCGCATAGGGGTTGAGCGGCCCGTCCACGTCGAGAAACAGCAGTGGTCGGTTCACGATTTCCCCCGGTCTTGCTCAACATCGGCTGCGCCGTGGAAGCGTAGCTGCAGCGACCGTCGAGCGCTCCAACAGCATGGATAGCCCCCCGCGGGGCCCGTGAGGTCGTAGTTTCGGCTACGGTCCAGGTTCCGCGGCGCCGCCGCGAGGCCGGCGATCCTCTTTGGCCCCTTCAAGGCGGGCCAGGCGCGGCGAGTGCCCCGCATCGATTCCTTGAATCCTGCCGGTCGATGGATTGTTGCTCTTGGCGATACGGACTGGAGCACCGCACGCAGGACTCAGGCAAGTGGACGGTGTCAGCGGGGGCAAGACCGGCCGCGCGGGTTCCCAAGGAGGGACGCGCGGGTCCCCAAGGAGAGAGCCGTCGTCACACGTTACGGTCCAGCCGAGCAGACAGGCGTTCTGACCGTAGCGCGCCGCGGCCGGGGTGCGGGTGAAGAACGGTCGGTTCCGCCGCATCACTGGCCGCGGCATACGGTGAGATCCTGCGCTGGCAACGCGTGATCCAGTCACAGAACCTGAGACCGTGACAGCACTCGCCTTGGTCCGGTGCTCACGATCCAGAACGCAGTCCCAGAGCACTGTGCTCCACCACACCCGAGGGAAGGTCGCTCTTCCCCGAAGCCCGAGCAGTCAGCTCCACGAGTCCGGCCCGGAGGTCGGCGGCCGGCTCACCAAGGACGATCGCACTGATGACCAGCTCCATCATCAGGCTGTCGTACTCGTCGCCCCTGCTCCGATAGCGCTCCCCATGGGCCTCCACCACAGCAGAGGCGATCTTCCTCCCACCACCAGCCACGGGGGCAAAGGACGCCTCATAGACGCCGCGACCGGTCCAACTCCGGTGCATGAAAACGACATCGGCTTCGACGAAGACGTTCCACTTCTCATCCATGTCCCGGGCCCGATATCCGCGCCGGATCCGGTCCCAGTCCTCGTCGCTCCAGACACGATCGGGCAACTGAGTCACCAGCCTGGGGGTGTTAATCGGCTGGAGGCGTCGGAACGTCTCTCGGGTGAGCGGGGTATCGGCAGTCATGACGTGATCTTACGGATGCACCACTCCAACAGGACAGCGACTCAGCTCCAACTGGGCATGCGATGCGATGCGATGCGATGCGTGCGGCAGGGGGCTTCATGGTTCCGGCGAGCGCTGGGCGCCGTCTGACGGCCGACTGGTCGCAGCGGTCGACTGTGCTGCCCGAGCTGTCCGCGGGGGAGCCCTTCCTGTCGCTGCTGCTCATCGCAGCTGGTCGTATCGCCCCAGGAACTGGAAATCCCCGTCCCTGGCCTGGTAGAGGAAGCTTGCGTTCTCCGGTTTCAGCGTGTGTGTGGCGTCCTGGGTGAAGCGGATCGGCTTGGCCACGCCGTCGTAGGCAGTGCGGAAGAGGCGTTCGGCGACCTGGCCGGGCTCGATTCCCGCGCCGCCCCCGAGTGCGTCGAGGGCGCGGGCGATCAGGCCGACGGCGTCGTACGCCTCGGCGGCCCAGCGGCCGGGTGTCTGGCCGTAGCGCTTCCGGTACGCGGCGGTGAACGCCTTGGACGCCTTGGTCCCGACCGCTTCCGGTTCGGTGTACGGGGCTTCGAACATCCAGCCTTCGGCCGCATCGCCCGCCGCGGTGAGGAAGGCCGGGCGCATGACGGGCTCGAATCCCAAGCGGGGTCCGGTGAATCCAGCCGCTGCCAGGGTGTGGGCGCAGGCTGCGGCTCGGCTCGGGGAGATCCCGGCGTGCACGACGGCCTGCGGGTCGGTGGCCAGGGCCTTGGCGACGGCCAGGCGGAAGTCGTCGGTGTCGGCTGCCACGGGGTGGATGGTGACCGTGCCCTCGCTGGGCGGTGCCTCGCCGATGTACCGGCTGATGTCCCAGGCCGTCTGTCCTGCGGCCTGGTCCTCGATGGCGGCGGTACGACGCGTGGAATGCACCCGGGTCAGGTAGAGGATGACCGGTAGGGCGCGCTCGGAATCCGATGCCCTGATCGAGCACACGGTGCGCCGCAGGGAGACGGTGGAAAGTCCGGCCTCGTCGGCGTCGACCGACACGAGCACGAACGGTGTCGACGCGGCCGCGTAGAGCGGCCCCGCGGCGCGTGCGGCAGCGGTCGTGGTGGGGCCGATGACCGCGCGGACGGTGAACCGGGCGAGCATGCTGCGGGCCGCGTCCTTCGCCCGTGCGGTCTCACCTCGGTCGTCGTACCTGGCCAGGGCGAGGTGGAAGGAGGCGTCGGCGCGTGCGTTGTGAGTGGCGACGGCGAGGCCGGCCCCGCGTTCCTGCGCTGTTCCGGTGTCCTTCTGAAGCCCTGTCAGGTCGGCCTGGAAGCCGATGGTGCGTCGGCACGTTGCGGGGCGTGCCGGCCGCCGCCGCGGTGTTCCGCCGGTTCAGCAGTACGGCGGCGCCGGCGCCCGAGGCGGCCACCGCCAAGCCGCCGATCGCGAGAATGCGACGGGGCAGCCTCGGTACCGACTCCGGGGGCGATGACTCCGGGGCGGTGCGGGCCGGCGGGCGCGGCGGCGGGTTGAGGGCGCGAGAAGAACGGTCGGCCACCAGCCGCAGCACCTCAGGAGGCAGCCAGTCACCCTGTCCATGGGACTCGGCAGCCGGGCTCGTGCTGTGCCGCTGCGCTCCGCCCGGCGCCTGGCCGGCCCCATCGGTCACTGCCTCGAACACGTCACGGAGCTCGGCGGCCGTGGGCCGGTGCCGGGGGTCTTTGGCGAGGCAGCCGGTGATTGCCTCGTACACCGGTGGCGGCAGGAGACGGTCGAGGCCGGTGAGGTCGGGGACCTCGTGGACGGTGCGGTACAGGACCGCGGCCGCGTCGCCGGTGCCGAACGGCCGTCGGCCCGTGGCCGCGTACGCCAGCACGCAGCCGAGGGAGAAGACGTCGCTGGGCGGGCCTACCTCGCCCTCATAGGGCAGGGCCTGTTCGGGGGAGAGGTAGCCGGGGGTGCCGATGATCGCGTCGGGGGCGGTCAGAGCGGTGGTGCCGGTGCCTTGGGCGATGCCGAAGTCGATCAGCCGGGGCCCGTCCTGGCCGAGCAGGATGTTGCCGGGTTTGACGTCACGGTGGACCAGGCCCGTCGCGTGCACCTCGGCCAGCGCCCGCACCAGACGCGCGCCGAGTACGACGACGGTGTGCGCGGGGAGCGGACCGTGTCCGTCGACCGCCTCGGCCAGCGACGGGCCGGGCACGAAGGCAGTGGCGAGCCACGGCTCGCGCGCCTCGGTGTCGGCGGCCGTCACCGGAACTACCCAGCGGGCGGTGAGCCCGGTGGCCAGCCGTACCTCGCGGCGAAAGCGGGCCCGGAAGGCGGGATCCGCGGCGTGTTCGGCGCGGATCATCTTCACGGCGACGAGTGCCCCGTCGGCGGCGCGAGCCAGATAGACCGTGCCCGTGCCGCCGGCTCCGAGCCGGGCGAGCAGTCGGTGCCCGCCGAGTGTCTCGGGGTCCTCGGCCCGCAGCGCACGCATCGACTGCTCCCGCCGTCAGGACGTGGGCAGCGTGCCGACGTAGGCGAACCGGCCGCCGTCGACCCGGTAGTGGTGAACCAGTTGCATGGTGAGCTCTTTGCTCTTGTCGAACGCGTACGTCGTGGTCAACCCCTTGAACCGGGCCTTGGTGAGGGCCTGGGTGACCTGGGCACGGCTGGGGCGTCGGACGCCCTCCCCGGCCAGGGCGGTGAGCCGGTCGGCGACCAGGCGGGCGGTGTCGTACGCCTCCGGCGCCCAGATACCCGGCGCGCTGTTGTACCGCTTGCGGTAGGCGGTGGCGAAGGCGTGTAGGGGTGTGGCGTCCGGGCTGATGTACGGGGTCAGGGTCTGCCAGCCGTCGGCCGCGTCCCCCGCTGCGGTGATGAAGGACGCGATGGCCGTGGGCGCGTCCAGGAACCGTGGCCCAGCGAAGCCCCGTTCGGCCAGGGCGCGGGCGACCGTGGCGGCGCGCTCGGGGGTGCCGGTGCAGAAGAAGCCGTCGATGCCGTGGGCGAGCATGTCGGCGATCACCACGGACGCGTCCGGCGCGGCGGCGGGCACGACCCTGGCGTACAGGCCGACCTTGCCGACGCGGGCCGTGTCGCGGGCGATCTGCGCGGACTCCATGCCGGTGGCCCGCCCCGCGCGGTCGATCAGCAGGCCCGGGCGGCGGGAGCCCTGGGCGTGTTGTAGACGGTAAAGGCGGCCATGGGCGCGGTCCGGAAATACGCCTTCGGTTCGGCCAGCAGGGCCGACTCTGCGGCGGCGAACGAGAGTTCGGACACGGTCAGTACCGGCAGCCCGGCCGCCTCGTAGACCTCCAGGGCGGCCTGGGTCGAGGCGTAGCCCGTGGGGCCGAGGACGGCGAGCACATCGTCCTCGCCGGTCAGCCGCCGGGCCGCCTGCTCCGCCCGGGCCGGCTCACCCCGGTCGTCCATCACTCGGAGGGCGAGGGCGAACGGCTTGTTCTTGCGGGAGTTGAACTGTTCCACGGCCAGCCGGGCGGCGCGCTCCTGTGTCGTGCCGGCCTCCCGCTGCGGTCCGGTCAGGTCCGCGTGGACGCCGAGGACCCAGCGTCGGCCGGTGGACTGCGCCGCCGGATCCTGCTTGTCGTCGTTCCCCAGCGCCGCCCACAGGGCAGCGCCGCCGCCTGCCGCGAGCAGGGCCGCGCCGCCCGCGGCCAGAGCCAGGACCCGGCGGCGCCCCGGCTTTCGGGCCCTGGGGTCCTGCGCGGGGTCTGCGGAGATCTCGGTCGGCTCGATGCCGGGCAGGGCCAGCATCTCGGCGGACCGGTCGGCGACCATGGCGACCACCGCGTCCGGCAGCCAGTCGATGGAGTCGGCCGGGGCGTCCTCCACCAGTTCTGTGTCCACCTCGGCTGCCGTGGGCCGGGCCGCGGGCCCCTTGTCCAGGCACCGATGAAGCAGCGTGCGCAGTTCGGCGTCGTCGATGCCGTCCAGTTCCGGCGTGTCATGGACGGTCCGGTACAGCAGCGCGTCCGCCGTGCCGGTGCCGAACGGAAGTCGGCCGGTGGCCGTGTACGCCAGCACGCAGCCGAGGGAGAACACATCGCTCGCCGGGCCGACCTCCAGGGCCCGCGCCTGCTCGGGGGAGAGGAAACCAGGCGTGCCCAGCACCACGCTGTCCGAGGTCAGTTCCGTCTCCTCGGCAGCCGTGGGCCGCGCGATGCCGAAGTCGATCAGCCGGGGTCCGTCGAGGGCGAGCAGGATGTTGCCGGGTTTGACGTCACGGTGCACCAGACCGGCGTCGTGCACCGCGGCCAGAGCCCGCGCCAGCGCCTTGCCCAGTACCCGCACCGCGCGCGTCGGCAGCGGCCCGCAGGCCACGACCGCCTCGGCCAGCGACGGACCCGGCACGAAGGCCGTGGCCAGCCACGGTGCCTCGGCTTCGGTGTCGGCACCCACCACCGGCACCACCCAAGCGCTGTCCACCCGCCGGGCGGATATCACTTCCCGGCGGAACCGGGCCCGGAACTCCGCCTGGTCGGTGTACTCCGGCTGGATCACCTTCACCGCGGCCAGGTCCCCGGCTTCGGTACGGGCAAGGTAGACCACGCCCATGCCGCCCGCGCCCAGCCGTCCCAACAGCCGGTGGCCGCCGAGGCGGGACGGATCGGAGGGAAGCAACCGCTCCATCACGCACCCCCTTCCGGGTCCGACTTCGCCCCCGGCATCGACGCGCCCTCGCTGCCCGAGGCGCCCGAGGCATCCGGCTCCGGCGAGACGGATCCCGACCCGTCGAGGCCCCCCAACTCCGACTTCGCGCGCACCAGCATCTTGGGCAGGGCCCCCTGGACAAGGGTCGACAGTTCGTCCGCTTCGCGTCCCCGGCCCCCGCAGACAGAGGTGCTGATCACCACGGAGTTCAGCGTGGCCTGGTCCCACTTGTACGGATACGGGCCGCCGCGGGAGTCACTCACGCACAGGCCTGTCTCCTCAAGGAACTCGTCGCTGGAACTGTTGAGTCCCTCGCCCCGCGCGAACGCGGTCGAGCTCAGTTCCGTCAGCCGCTCACCCGGCCGCAGAAGCTCCTCCTTGCAGCCGAGGGACTCCTCCAGCATTCCGGCCTGTTCCCAGGCCGCGTCCAGCGCCGTACGGTGCACGGTGACCGTGGCCGACAGCCGCACCGGCCCCTTGGCACCCTCGGCGGGCACCTCGAAGTGCCGGGTCAGCGTGGCCAGCACGCCTGCGGGCAGTTCCGCCAGATGCCAGGTGCAGCCGTCGCCCAGCACCGCCCAGCGGCTCGGGTCGCTCTCGTACGGTGTCGTCCGCACCACCTCCGGCCCGAACAGCTCCGGGCCGGCGATCACTTTCCCGATCAGCGCCCGTGCCTGGTCCGCGGTTCTCGGCTGCTTCGCGGGGTCCGTCTCGGTGGTCGGCGAGGCCGTCGGCGAGGCGTCCCCGCCTGTGCTCGCGTCGAGGCTGCCCCGGTCTCCGTATCGCCGCCGTTCTCGCCGCCCGTGCAGCCGACCAGCAGTAACCCGCACATCACCAGGGCACTGCTGATGTGCGGACCTCTCGCATACGCCACGATCCCGCCCCTTGTCCGGTGCTCGTCCGGTGCTCGCCGTACCTCGCGCCGCGAGGGGAACTGCCGAGTCGACGTGTGCCTCGCCCCCGTACCCATGCCACTTGGGCATCCGGCGGTTCCCGGGCTTCCGTATCCGGTTTCGTGGGCGACGACGACTTGTGGAGCCGATCGGATCGTAGCCGGTTCACGAACGAGCGAGACTCAACTCGCAATGACTGCACGGTAGTTGGGATACATCGGAGGGAAACCGTGCCGTCCGCCCAGCCGGGCCGGGGCCGGTCATGCTCAAGGCGATGTCAATGGAGTACGAGGTAGGGGGCGCGCAGGATCATGGCAGGAACCGAGCGGCAGCAGGGCCCGGGCAGCCGCTCGGAAGGGGTGGGGGAGACCGCTCCCGACAGTGCGGTGCGATGGACCGATCCGGACTTGGCGGCCGCCAACGCCGCGGGACGCGTGACCCCCGCCCAGCGGGCGATGATCACTGGCGACTCCCGTCTCCCGTACTTCTGGTGGCCCTTGCTGACCGTAAGAGACCGGTGATGACGGCGTCGAGATCGCGTTCGAGGTGCTGGGCGAACCGATGGAGGCTGGGCAGACCGGTGACGGTGGCCGCTTCGATCCACTGCGGCAGGAGGTTGCCGTAGAGGTGGAGCTGGAGGCGATCCTGCCCTGGACGATTTTCGGGCGACCTCCCGTGCCATCACACGGTGATCAACAGTCACGCTGTGTACGCGACCCCAAGAAGTGGACCAGAGCATGAGAACGAAGAGCGAATGTCGATGGGGCCTGGCATCGATTCTTGATCGAGATGTCCAGAAGTGTTGATGAGGACTGTCAGCACCCGACGGAGATGTGCTGGCCGGTGATGTGCGCGGCGCCGTCAGGCATCCGGAATGCGACCGTCTACGGCGATCTCCTGCGGCGAACCGAGCCTACCGAACGAGTCCACTCGGTTCGCCGCTGCGAGCTTCGCGGCCATCTGGTCGGGGGACGGGCTCCGAAGTTTCCGCATCGGCGTGGCTATGGCCACCAGTGCCCCGAGGCCGAGTGCCGAACGTGCCTGTGAGACGCCTGGTTCCTAAGCGACCGTGAGTACGATCTTGCCTTGGATGTGCCCCCGGGCGGCGCGTTCGTGTGCCGCTCGGGCATCCGCGAGCGGAAACGTGCTGTCTATCGCGACACGAACCGTGCCTGCGTCGAGCAGGCGTCCCAGTTCAGCGAGTTGCGCGCCGTTCGAGCGGACCTGGGTGCCCGAGACCGTGACGCCCAGCTTCGCGGTTTCTTCGTCGTCGTAGTCGCCGAAGAACACCGGGTACAGGGCGCCGCCGCGCTTGAGCGTGCGCAGGAAGCGACTGCTGTCGCGGCCACCGACGGCGTCGAGAACGAGGTCGATGTCGTGCACGAGTTCCTCGGGTCGGCTCTTGGTGTAGTCGATGAACTGGTCGGCGCCGAGTTCGCGCAGGAACGATTCATGCGCGCCCGATGCCACCGCGATGACACGTGCGCCCTTCGGGTTGTTCGACATGGACGTCCTGCTCGAGCGTTTGCCAACCGAGTCGCTGGTAGAGCGGAACCAGGGGAGGTCGGCAGAAGAGAAGCCCGTGCTGTGGCCCCATCGTTCGGGCGTGGTCCACGGCCGCCGATACGACCAACCGTGCCAGTCCGCGGCCTCGCAAGTCAGGCGCAACAGCCACCCCGCCGACTCCCACCACCTGTGTGCCGACCTCTCCGATCGATATGGGTAGCCGCAGCAGACCGGCGTGTGCGACGAGGCGGCCCTGCTGCCTGATGCCGAAGTGATCTTCCTTGGGCAACCAAGTCAATCCGGCGTCTGCGACGCCGAAGGGATCGGCGTCGCCGATGATTTCGATCTGGTCGGTCTTCGTATACTCCGTGAGCCGCACCACGGGCGGTGCGGGAGGGAGACGGTCTGTCATCTCGCCATGATCCTGTTCACGCCGGACCCTGGGCAAGTGAAGATTCCGGGTGCCCAACGGATGTGCTCGGTCACGCTGGCGGGGGCCGGCACGGAGACGGGTGCGGCCGCCGATGATCATCGGTGTGCGAAGGCAGAAGATGAGACAGTTGGCCGCAGGTCGCGGCAGGGATTCCGCCTGCCGACCAGACATGTTCGAGGTCCTGATGGGCCGTATCGCGGGGCGATTCGCCCGGGTGGAACCACGGCGCCGGGCACGGGAGTTCGTGTTCGGGCTGCCGTCGGACCTGCCACATGAGAATTGCTGGACGCTGGCCGAGTATGCCGAGGACTTGACCCCGTACGGTCTGCAGCACCTGCTGTTGCGGGCCAAGTGGGACGCGGATGCGATCCGTGACGATCTCCGGGGCTTCGTCGTCGAGCAGCTGCTCGATGACGACGTCGTGTTGGTGGTAGATGAGACCGGCAATGTGAAGAAGGGCATCGCCACGGTCGGCATGCAGCGCCAGTACACCGGAACTGCCGAACGCATCGAGAACAGCCAGGTCGCCGTCTACCTCGCCTGCTCGATCCCGCTCCTACGGAGGCAACCCGCAGTTGCGCGGCGCGCTGGAAGACCGCCGGGGCGGCTACGTGCTCGCGGTTGCCCGTGATCATCAGTTCGCCATCCGGGCGGGGCAGTCGTGGGTCGATGTCCTGGTCAAGAAGCTTGCGAAACGAGCCTGGCGGAAGCTCTCCGCGGGAGTCGGCGCCAGGGGGCATCGCTTCTACGACTGGGCCCTGGCCGACGTCGCCGACAACCGGCCCGGCCTCCGACGCCTACTCGTCCGCCGCAACCGCAGCAGCGGTGAACTCGCCTTCCCACGCTGCTACTCAGCCAGGTCGGTTCCCCTGGCCAGGATGGTGCGCATCGCCGGGCGCAGATGGACGGTCGAGGAATCCTTCCAGGCCTCAAAGCGTCTGGCCGGACTGGACGAACGCCAGGCCAGACGCCGGACCTCCTGGCACCGCTGGGTCACCCTCGTCATGCTCGCCCAAGCCTTCCTGGCCGCAGCCACCGCAAACGAACGCACCCACCACCCGGCTCCGGACGAGCTGACACCGCTGACCCGCAACGAGATGAAACGCCTGTTCACCGTGCTCATCAACGGAGTTGTCCACCCAGCCGCACATCACCTCGGCTGGTCCGACTGGCGACGGTGTCATCAAGCCCGCTCCCGGGCCTGCCACTACCAGCGGAAGATCTCTCACCAGCGATGAAGATCGCGATCTATAGCTGGAGGACTGGCCCGCCGGGGACGCTGGAGCCTCCGGGACCAGCGGAATGGAGGGCCCTGCGTAGGGCCTGAAACGGGTACAGGGTTTCCCTGCTCTCGTCCTGGATCTTGACGTAGAAGTCCGTCAGTACCGCGGCGAGCGGTGCATGCCGGGAGAGGACCGCCCTGGCCCCCCGCGGTCCGGTCGGTGGGTCCTCCCCTTCCACACATGCGCGAATGAGTGCGTAGCGTTCTTCCCGCTCATAGCCGTATAGAGCTGTGATCAGCCAGTTCACCAGCCAGCTGCGCGTGTAGCAGCGATCGTAGGTCCTGTGCAGTTCGAAGAAACTGGTCTCGGACGGTGACAGATCAAATTGGGAGGAGAGGGCGAGGCCGTAGTCGGCGAAGTAGAGGCGTCGGCCGTCGGTCAGGATGTTCTGAAAGTGGGCGTCGAAGTGCAGGAGTCCGCGAGCGTTCATGAAGGACGTGCCGGCCTCCAGCTCGCCCTCTACCAGGGAGCAAGCCCGGTCAGCAGACTCTTCACCAGCCTGTATCTGCTCGGTGAACCACTCGTGCAGGGTCTGAGGGATGTACTCCAGGAACAGCGCGAGGCTCGCAGAGGACTGCTGAAGGGCCTCGATACGACGGCGTACCTCCGGCCGGCCTCCCCAATAGGCCACGGCCCGCTCCACATCCGCGAGTTCCATGGGAAGCGCGGGCGCCGAGTCTGGCAGCACGCGCCAGTGGTACATCATCGGGAACCCTTGGTGCTGCCCTGCGAGCACCCAGTTCGTCGTCATGGTGTGAACGGCGAGCTCTCGCCACGCCCCGAAGTTGGGCCCACCGACGCCGTACTGGCAGAAGGTGGGAAGCCCGAACATGTTGGCGGTGGACCGTACATGCTGCGGCAGCCGCTCCAGATCCGTGAGCGGCACCCGCTTCACGAAGACCGGCTTCCCGTCAACCTCAAGCAGCGCGGACTTCCCGCCGATACCGGAGCCAAGCGGCACGGCGGCGTCCACAAGTTCGCCCAGCCGGTGATCACTTCGCAGGGCGAGCGAGGTGGAGACAGTGCTGTAGGCAGTCAAGCGCGCGTCTTCTGACATATCGGGATGCTTGACCGCTACGTGCATCGGAATGCCGACCTCGTTTCCACCATGCCCACGAGTGTCCACCAACTGCCGCCTCTGCACTGTAGATGAAGGTCGATGAGGAGTTCGGTCGTGGTCGCCGTAGTGGTGACGACGCTTGTGGTGTCCCTCGTCCTCGGCCTGGCCCAGATCGTCATGCCAGAGGAGTCCGAGCACAAGCGGGACCTTCTGTTCGCATGGATGCGCTACCGCGAGCGCCAAGGCAAGACGCAGGCTCGTCGGTCGGCGCGGCGGACCGGCCGTGGCCCTTGCGAGCCGGACGAGGGAACGCCGGTGAACCGCGAGACCGGACGCGGGGGCTTCATCACAGCCATCGTCCGACAGCTGCGCTCCCGTGGCTCGTCTCCCGGGCGGATCGGCCCTCGCTTGCGGCCACGCCCCGACCCGTACGTCACATGGGTCGCCGAACGCTCGCACGCCTGGATCACGCACGTACGTCGGCATGCTCGCGACCACGAACGGCTCGTCCAGCACCCGGAGAGTCTGATCCCCTGGGCGGCGATCACGCTGATGACCCGTCTGCTGATCCACGGCACGAAGAGCCTGGCCCCTTGCCTGCCGCGCAGGCCGCCTGAGCTGCCCAGGCTGTCGCCACGCGCCCCCTACTCCGAGGCTATCGGGCTCGCATCCCGCACACGTTTCATCGGTGAGCGATGAGTTCGGGGGGCGGTTCGGGTCTGCCCTCGCATGACTCGCATCATCGCTGACATCTCGGTATCCCTCGACGGCTTCGTCACCGGGCCCGACCCCGGCCCGGTCAACGGTCTGGGCACCGGCGGCGAGGCCCTGCACACCTGGGCGTTTTCCGACGACCCCGACGACCGCCGGGTCCTGCGGGAGGGAACCGCCCGCTCGGGCGCCGTCGTCCTCGGCCGCCGGCTTTTTGATGTGGTCGACGGACCGAACCGTCTGACGCTGAAGGAGGAAAACAGCGGGCAGGTGCGTGGCCTGCTCGACATACAGCGCCAACGGGTACGTGCGGCACTGGCGGACTCCTCGGCCGACAGCCGAACGCTCGACGAGCTCGCAACGTTTGTCGTCGCTGTCAACCAGTCGCTGGCCGTACTGAGCCGTGCCGGCGCCTCGGACGCCGAGCTGCGCTCCGTGACCCGGCTCGCATGCACAACGGTGGCGGACACCCTCGCCCGGGCAACATCCGAGGACGTCACCCAGAGCTGAGGGGCACCGGCTCCGCCAGGACTGGGCTTTCAACCCGGCATGCCGACAGGCACTGCCGTCGGCGTGATGCCGAGACGGTCGGCGCTCTCGCGGACGGAGTGCCCAACGGCGTGGAGCGACAGAGTGACCGGTTCGTCATGGCTCTCGGCCGTCCATGTCGGCTCCGCGGCCCGTCCTTGACCGTCCGGCGGCAGCTAGCCCTTCGAGTCCGGCTTCCAGTCCTGGGCGAGGAGTCCGAGCAGCACCTGGTCCAGAAACTCGCCCAGCACCCAGACCGAGGAGCGCAGCACGCCCTCGCGGACGAACCCGTTGCGCTCGGCGGAACTCAGCATCGCGGTGTTGTCCGACAAAGTGTCGATCTGCAGCCGCTGCAGGCCGCGCACGACGAAACCGTAGTGACAGAGCACCGCGACCACGTCGGTGCCGTAGCCCTTGCCGCGCGAGGACGGCAGCAGCCCGAGCCCGATGTGCGCGGACCGGTTGTGATTGTCGATGCCCCACAGCGTCGCGGTACCGACCAGCGTGCCGCCGTCCAGCTCCACCACGGAGAACGGGACGAGCCCCTGCTCCTTGTCGTCCACTTCGAGCCGCGAGTCCTTCGAACCTGGCGTGATCGGCCGCCACGGCCGGCCTTCGGCCCGCGAGCCGTTGACCACGTCGTCGTAGAGCTCGGTCCGCAGGACCGGGATGTCGTCCTCGTGCCGGGCCCTCAGCCCGACCTTGCTGCCCTTTAGCATGCAAGCTTCCTATCCGACCGGGATGGCCTGCGGCAAACCAATAAAAGATCAGCTCAGTTGGTGTAGCAGAGGTAGCGGATGAGGGAGCTGGCGATGCCGGCGAAGGCCAGGAGATGCTCGACTTTGCGCTCGTCTCGAGACCGGGCCGGCCGACGGCGATGATGTCGAGCAGACCGTGGCCGTGATGGGCGGCGCGGACTGGGAACGCTGGGTCGACCACCTCGCCGGACGGGACCTGCTCGGCGCCGGCTTCGCTTCCGCCGCGCTGTCGTACTTCGGATCGCCGCTGACAGCGGCGATCTACCGGCAGGGCACCATCGGCGCGGCCAAGGCCCACTTGGAGGCCACCGCCCGCACCCTGAACGAGCGGCTCGACAAGACCGTAGGCGGGCGGGCCGTGACCTCCGTCAACGGCGCCGCCGTCACCCAGTCCTCCACCGCCATCCCTGGCATCGCCCTGTACACCGGCCTGTTGCGCGGCGTCCTTGGAGAGGACCTGGTCCCGCCTGTACGCCAGCTCGCCGTCCTCTGGGACCAGCTCACCGGTGCTGCCCCGCTCACTCTGGATGACGAAGGCCGGGTCCGCCTGGACAACTGGGAACTCACTGACGACGTCCAGGCGGCCGTCGCCGAACGCTGGGAGGCCGCCACCACCAGCACCATCGCCGACCTCGCCGACCTCGCCTGGTTCCGCGCCGAAGTCCAACGCCTGTACGGATTCTCCGTGCCGCGCATCGACTACACCGCCGCAGTCGCCACTGACATCCCTTGGCCCACCCACACACCCTGACCCCGGCATCCGGCATGGAGGAACGCCATTTCGAGGAGCGTACTGAGGTGATCGGCGCAGCGCGCCGCGCACACGGGGAGGCCCCGGTGGCCGCGCCGGCTGAGCGAGGCCGCTTCACCCGTGCCCAAGCAGCCCGCCGCCCGGCCCAGGGCGAGGGGGCCAACACAGGGAGATGTACCGCACGCTCCTGGACGTCGAGCAGGCCACCATCTCCCGCGTCCTGAGCACTGCCCACCGGGACCTGGGTGGCGACTTGCTTGGCCTGCCTCAGAATCCCCGTGATGCGGCGGGCCAAGGCAACTCCCTCACGGCCCGGTGGCGGAGGCCGCGGTCCCGGCCTCCTTGGTGAACGAGCCGGTCGACGCCGCCGACGACAAACAGCTGGGCAAGACCCTCGCCCGCTGCGGGCGCGTCGATCTTCTCGAAATCGACGAACTCGGCTACCTCGAACTGGACCGCCGCGGCGCGGAGATACTCTTCCACGTTCTCACTGGGCGTGGGGGAAAGATCAGCATTGCGGTCGCATCCAACGAGGCTTCACGGGTGGAGCCGCACCATCACCGACCCGGGGCTCTGCGCGCGACGGTGGACAGGTGCGCCTTCAGTGCCACCTTGATCGACTGGAACCGAGTCCTACAGACTCGCCCGCAGCGATGGAGTCAAGCGCCTGCAGAAAAGGACGTGGGTCTACGCAACAGCCACTGCCCGAACGTCCGACGCGGGGGCCGCACCACCACGCGGCCGCGGGCCTTCTGACCGACCAGCTCCACTCGCAAAGTGACTGGCGTATCAGGATCCGTCGGAATCTGACGGTACTTGACGCTGCTGTGCACCAGCTGCAGACCATCAGTATCGACGACGATGCCCGGCCTCGTGATCAGTGTCAGGGCGCGGCGGCGGTGTCCGTACCGAGGTAGACGTAGCGCGCTCCGGGGCGCCCTGATGCAGCTGCTGGCCTGGACCGACCGGTACATGCTCGACCTGTACGGCGAGGGCCTCCAGGTCGAGCGCGCCTTCGAGACCAAGCCTCGCCGCGGCGACGCCTACTGATTCCGGCGGGTCAACTCCTTGCGGCGTACTCGCGCGCGATGGTTCAGGCTACGAGAAGGCGGAGGCCGAGCTCTGCCGCGTCGAGGGCGACGAGGTCGCGGTTGCGCTCCGCCCAGCGGCCTGAGGAAAGGTCGTCGCGAAGGCTGTTCACCGCCCGTTGCTCGGCCTCCGGCCCGACTCTGGTCCATACCGATACCGCGCGGCGCACATGTTCGTCCAGGTACGCCTCCGGCCGGCGCCAGTGGGCCTCGAAGAAGCCGTCAGCGCAGTCCCATGGGATGAGCACGGGCTCCGCGCGCCCCTCGATCGCGCGGGTCAGGTCTGCCAGTGAAGGCCAGCCGACGAGAAGGGCAGCGAATTCCGGCAGGTAGTCGCGGGTGAGCCAGAACCTCTGAAGCCAGCCGGTGTCACTGGCGTCGTACGTGAACACCACCACGCGCCGGGCCACTTGCCGCATCTCGCGCAGCCCGGCGATCGGGTCCTGCCAGTGATGAACGGTGCTGAAGGCCATCGCGGCGTCGAAGGACTGATCCTCGAACGGGAGGCTCTCCGCGGCGGCGGCCACGCAGGGCGCCGCGCTCGCGGGACGCTGCGCCCGCATGACCGCCGACGGTTCCACCGCGGTCACGTCGCGGTCCGGGGGTTCGTAGGAGCCGGTGCCGGCCCCGACGTTCAGTACCGTCCGTGCGTCCCCGAGCGCATCCCAGATCCTCGCGGCGATCCGCGGCTCGGTGCGCCGCGTCGCCCGGTATGCGGACCCGATGGCTTCGTACAACTGCGCGCCGAGTACTTTCAGTTGTTCCTCCGGCGTGGTCCTGATCCCCATTGCCCGTGCCTCCAGTTCCCCGTCTATGGCCGTCACCATGGCGGCAGCGCGGTCGCGCTGGTCCAGCAGCAGGCCGCGCAGCCTGTGCAGGTGCGCGACCGCGTCGGTGGTCGGGTCGTCTACGAGATCCGCGATTTCGCGCAATCCGAAGCCCAGCCGCCGGTAGCCGAGCACCTCCCGCAGTCGCTCCACATCGTCCGCCGAGTAGGCCCGGTATCCGGCCGAGGTCCGCGCGGATGGCTGCACGAGGCCGATCTCGTCGTAGTGATGCAGTGTGCGGACGCTTACGTCGGCCAGCTCGGCCACGCGTCCTACGGTCAGATGTTCCTCCATGTCACCGACAATGCGGCATGACGCCACGTGAGGGTCAAGCGCTTCGCACCAGGTACCGCAGGGTGGGCCGGAGCCCGCTGGAGACGTGACGTACGGGGGCGGAGGCTGCAAGGCTCAGGCTCTGCGACGCTGCGGCCATGAGTAACCGAGTTGCCTGGCGAAGTCTGGTGAGCCACCGCAGACTTCAGCGGCTTGGCGCGGGTCAGCTGCGACGAGTTGCTCAGCGAGCCGTTCAGCTTGGTCTGCGGGGTCGTCACTGGAGACGGCGAGGATCATCCGGAACTGCGGCCATGGACGGTCTTCCCTGATCGCGGAGCGGCCTGGGTGGAAGAGGGAGACGTTGACCTGGTGCGGTTCCCAGGGCCAGGCGGATACGGCGTCGAGTTCGCATTTCCACCGTGCGAGCCAGTCAGTGTGATCTCGGAGGTCTTGCTCCAGCAGCCGTGCAACGGTCCGCGCCGGCCAATTCCAGCTGCGGTCCGCGGTTGCCCGCTCGACTTCTCTTTGGTACTCCTGAGCCTCAAAGCGGAAGGAGGGCAGGTCAACCTCGTCCTCGTCGGGATTGCGCCACTCGTCGCAGAGAACGTAGTCGCCGTCTTGCTGGATGGGATGTTGCCGGCCGTCGGCCCCGTCCCTCAGATGTGACACAGCAAGTGTCACCCACCTGGCAGGCGCCAATCCTCGACACCTTGGTCCTCTGCTCTGGCCGCCACATAGTCGATTCAGTCCCTCTTGGCATGCTGGACCCGGCGGACAGCCGTGTTGATGTGCATATCGAACAGATCCGGGACCACGGACGCAGGCATGTCAGGGGCGGGGGAGGTGGTCTCACTCGTCCGGACGACAGGCCCCGCCACCTCCGCGCGCGGCGCGCCACGTCACCCGAGCGCGTCCGCGCTTCGCGCCTAAGGTGACGCCCGGAGGTGGAGAATGCGAGTGGGGTTGCACGCGCTCGGTATCGGTGACGGTGCCCGTCCCGAGGTGATCCGTGCGGTGGCCACGGCCGCGGAGACGCACGGCTTCGCGAGGCTCTGGTGCGGCGAGCACGTGGTGCTCGTGGACGCGCCCGCCTCCCGTTACCCCTACTCCGTGGACGGCCGGATCGCCGTGCCAGGGGACGCGGACTGGCTGGACCCGCTGCTTGCCCTGACCTTCGCGGCGGCGGTCACCAGCCGGATCGAACTCGCCACCGGCGTGCTCCTGTTGCCTGAGCACAATCCGATCGTGGTCGCCAAACAGGCCGCCACACTCGACGTGCTCTCCGCCGGGCGGTTCAGCCTCGGAGTCGGAGTCGGCTGGTCGGCCGAGGAATTCGCAGCGCTCGGAGTCCCCTTCGCGAGGCGCGGGCAGCGCACCGAAGAGTACCTCGCCGCGATGCGCACCCTCTGGGCCGAGGACCCGGCCTCCTTCGCAGGGGAGTTCACCCGCTTCGACGCGATCCGGGTCAACCCGAAACCGCTGCGCGGCGGCCGGCTCCCGGTCGTGGTCGGAGGCAACAGCGACGCCGCCTTGCGCCGCGCGGTCACGCTCGCCGATGGCTGGTACGGCTTCAACGTCCCGGCGGCCGACGTCCCGGCACGCATCGCCGTTCTCGCCGACGAGTGCGCCCGCCACGGTCGTGCTTTTGCCGAGCTCACAGTCGCCGTCGCGCTGAGCGACGGCACCCCGGAGCACCTCCCCGCACTCGCTGCGGCAGGCGTCACCGAACTCGTCGTCGTCGGCGCACCCCCACCCGCTCCCGAGGTGGCGGCCACCTGGGTCGCGGAGATCGCTCAAACCTGGATTCGCCCGGAGACGACGCTTCAGGGAGCGGTAAGCGGTTGAGCGGTAGCCGCTGGAAGGTGCTCGACTGCGCCCAGGAAGTCGCGGAAGGCCCGGTCGGTGCGGGTGGTGTCGCCGGTGGCGTCGAGGTCCATGAGAAGACCACGGATGACAGCGAGAACGAGCGTCGCGAGATCCGGCCGACCGATGCTGCGCAGGCCGTCTTCGAGCGGCCCGAGCCAGTCGGTCGTCGCGGTGCGCCGGAAGTCGGGCCACAACTGCTGCTCCGCGCTCTCGCGCAGCTGACCGAACATCCGCAGGTACGGCCGGCCGTCCGGGCCGGTGATGGAGGTCCAGGCGCGATCCAGGGTGGCCGTGTAGGGCTCGTCGGGTCGCACCCGCAGGAGGTCGCCGAATGTGTCGAGCTGGCGTTGCCGCGCGCGCCCGAGGACGGCCCGCAGCAGGGCGTCGCGGGTGCCGAAGTGATAGATCAGCATGCGGGCTGAGGTGCCGGTGGCGGTGGCCAGCGGCTCGAGCCGGTCGGGGAGGCCGTGCGCGAGGGCGTGATCAGCGCAGGCATCGAGCAGCCTCTCCTTGATGTGCGGTTGCGGTCGTCTGCCCACGGCGCGACTTTTTCACGTAACGGCGACTACGTCTACCGTTGATCGAAAGGCAGTCAAGGCAGACGTGGAGGAAGCGATGAGGGTCGTGTTCGTGCATGGGGCGTGCGTGCGGGACGGGTCGTGGTGGTGGCACCGCACCGCCGAGCTGCTGCAGGAGCGAGGGGTGCCGAGCGTGGCCCCGGCGCTGCCGAGCTGCGGCGAGACGGGCCTGCCCGGCGGCGTCGGCGGTCCGGGGCTGTCCGAGGACGTTGCCGCGGTGCGGCAGGTGCTGCAGAGCGGCGACGAGCCGACCGTCGTGGTCGCCCACAGCTACGGCGGCATCGTCACCGCGGAAGCCGCTGCGGGAATCGGGTCGGTACGCCACCTGCTGCTGGTCTCCAGCTACCTGCCCGAGGTCGGGCAGAGCCTGTCGGAGTTCGGGGACGGGAGCCCTGCCCCGTTCCTCGACGTCGACCCTGACGCCGGCACGTTCGGGGTCCGCCGCGAACTGCTCGTGGACACGTTCCTGCAGGACTGCGACCCTGAGGTCCAGGCGCAGGCGGCGGATCACCTCGCCCGGCAGAGCGTGCAGGTGACGGGGCAGAAGGTCGGGGCGGCCGCATGGCAGCAGGTGCCCTCGACGTATCTCGTCTGCAGTCAGGACCGCGGCACCCCGCCGCGCCTACAGCGCGAGTTCGCCCGCCGGGCCGGCAGCGTCGTCGAACTCGAGGCCGGCCACCACCCGTTCCTGTCCCAGCCCGCCGCGGTCCGGGACCTGCTGCTGAGCCTGTGACGGCAGCCACGGACGAGCCGGGCCGGCGATCCGAGGACCAGGAGGCCGTCGTGAGCGCCGAGGAGGAACTTCCGTCGAGGGCCTACACGGCCTGCAACGGGCAGGACGTCGACCAACGAACACCGGCGTGACGCCAGATTTCCGGCCGCTGATCCTCAAGCGCCGTCTCCCCCTGACGCGCTGCCCCCCAAGATCAACCGCCTAGCGTTGTCTTTCGCTGGAAGCTACCGGCATCCCTTGACGCGGTCCGAGGACCGGCCACCATCACGGCACCGGGGAAGGCACCGCCCACACTTCGGGCGGTGCTACTTCGCATCGACATTTCTGGGTCCGGCGATCGCCAGATGCTGGGTGTGGACCCGCCACCGGTTCGCACGGTTCGGTGTGCGGGCGGTCGCCAGACGCAGACGGCTACACCCCTGTTGAGGGCAGCGGGTCCTGTCCCACCATGTTGTGTCCGCGGGCGGCCGATTCGCGCACGGCGTCGAAGCCGTAGCCGATCATCTCTTCCTCGTACGCATGCAGGGCCTCGGCCAACGGCCGACCGCCGGCGGCCTGAACGAGTCGAACGGTCAGTATCCGTGCGTCACGCAGTGCGGTGTTCGCGCCAACGCCGATGGCAGGGCTCATGACGTGGATGGCATCGCCCAACAGGGTGACCGCGGTGGTCTCCCACGTCGCGACGGGCACGCTGGTGCGCACCGAGACCGGGAAGATCGAGGCGGGGTCCTGACGGGACACGATCTCGACCAGTCCAGGGTGCCATCCCTCCACCAGGGAGAGCGTGAGCGCTTTCAGTTCCGCGCCGTTCATCGCGAACAACTCCTCGTCCGTGCAGGGAATCTGCTCACGTCGGGTGCCGAAGACGCACGCGAGGTAGTCGCTGTCGTCGCTGAGCTCGATGTCGGAAGCCAGCCGGGCCGTCGCCCGGTGCATGGGCTCGTGGTACTGCACGGGGGCGAGTCCCACGAAGCGCTTGCCCGGGCCGATGACGGTGGTCCACAGTCCGAGCAGTTCGGGCGGGACCAGGGCTCGGGCCTGGTCACCGGCGAACGGGACCTTGCCGTAGAGCAGCCGCAGTCCGGCGTCGATGACCTGAGCCTGGGGCAGGTACTGCCTGCGGGTGGCCGAGTTGACCCCGTCGGCGCCGATCAGGACATCGCCCGTGGCACTGGTGCCGTCCGCGAAGTGCGCGGTCACCGAGCCCGACCGGTCGGTGTCGTAGTGGGTCAGCCGGGCACCGTAGTGCACCGCCTTGTCCAGGCCGGACAACAGGATCTGTCGCAGCGTCATGCGGTTGACCGCCAGGTGCCCGCCGCCGGGCAGGTCCGGGACGGGCGGGAGTTCCTGGGCGTGCAGCAGGTTCAGCTGGTGGTCGAACGTGTCCATGCGCGACCCGGGGGTGGCGGCGGTAGCCGTGAACACCTCGTACGCCTGCGGCGTCAGCACCGCCCTGAGCGCGGTGATGCCGTCGGAGTTGATGCGGATGCGGTAGCCCTGGTTGCGGAAGGCCGCAGTGGAGTCCTTCTCGTACACCGCGGCGCTGATCCCCGCCCGGCGAAGCCCCTGCGCGAGGGCCAGGCCGCCCAGCCCGCCTCCGGCGATGATGACATGCAGATCCGACACAGCTGTGTCCCTTCTCGAAGATGAAACGAAAAGGGACGCACCGGACGTGCCTCAACGGCACTGTACGAGCGCATGACCGCCATCCGGACTACCTACCGGACCGTGACTTTTGTACGTCCGGAGAAAAAGCTAGCACAGGTCCGGCGGTGAGCCCCGCAGTGCCAACACCAGGCATGCCACTGCGAATTGGTCGGGCGTCTGCTTGAAGGGCATCGCTTGCCGTGGCCCAGGGCGACTCGGCCTGGAGCATCACGGCCGCAGAGCGCTCCAGTTCAAGGCTCAGCCAGGGGTGCGCCTGATCTTGTACTGCCTCCGCAGTTCGCGGGGCCATCCCCGGCGCCAAGCTTCGGTCGTCCGTCACAGTCGCCAGCCTCTCGGCAAGCTGCGGATCCCTACCGCCGGCGACCGGTGGCAGCGGATTCGCACATGCGATCAGAACACGGCTTCCCCGGGACGGCCCTGCGGTGCGTCTGAGTGAGTGTTCAGCGGGCCGGCCGGTGCAGTGCCAGGTCTGCCTCGCTGAACCGGGAGGACACGAGGTTGGCCTGGTGCCAGTGCGGATAGATGAGGTCGGGCGCGCTTACTTTGTCGAGGCGGTCCACTTCCTCCGGCGAGAGCTCCAGATCGGCCGCCCCGAGATTGTCGGCCAGTTGTTCGTCCTTGCGGGCGCCGATGATGACGGAGGTGACGGCGGGTTTCGTGAGCACATAGGCCAGGGCCACCTGGGCCGGGGAGGCCCCGCGTGCGGAGGCCACCTCGACGAGGGCGTCGATGGTGTCGTAGAGCTTCTCCTCGTCACGTACGGGGGGCTCGGACCACTCGGTGAGGTGCCTGCCGTCCTCGGGCTGCCGGTCACGCCGGTATTTGCCACTCAACAACCCTCCCGCGAGCGGGCTCCAGACGAGGATCCCGAGCCCCTGGTCCACGGAGGCGGGAACGAGTTCGTACTCGGCGTCCCTGGACTCGAGCGAGTAGTAGATCTGGTTGCTGACGAACCGCTGGTATCCGTGCGCGTCGGCGACACACAGCGCCTTCATGAGCTGCCAGCCAGAGAAGTTCGAGACGCCCAGGTACCGGACCTTTCCCGAGGCCACGAGGCTGTCGAGCGTCTGCATGGTCTCTTCCAGCGGAGTCAGACCGTCCCACTGGTGCACGTGGTAGATGTCCAGGTGGTCGGTACCCAGGCGGCGCAGGCTGGCATCGACCTGGTCCAGGATGTGCCGGCGCGACAGACCCTCGTCATTGGGTCCGTCCCCCATGGGCAGGCGTACCTTCGACGAGACGAGGACCGTGTCCCGCCGGCCTGCCAGGGCCTTGCCGAGGATCTCCTCGGCCGCTCCCGAGGAGTACATGTTCGCCGTGTCGATGAGGTTGACGCCGGCGTCGAGGCACATGTCGACCTGACGACGGGCACCGTCCACGTCGGTATGGCCCACGTTGCCGAAGACGTCCTTGCCGCCGAACGTCATCGTGCCCAGGGCGATCGTCGAGACCAGCAGCCCTGAATTCCCCAGCTGTCGGAAATCCATGGTCAATCTCCTCCCAATCCAGATCGACAGCGCGGTGAGGCCACGGCGCGCGCCGTGGCCACTCGGGTCGACCGGCCGCGCCGCGGGGGCTCGTCACCCGGTGATCCGAGTGGTCGACCCCTCACGACAATGCCTTGATCAGAGCTTCCAGACCATCGCCGTAGATTCCGGTGAAGAGAGCGACGACGTCGGCATCGGAGGCGTCCGTGGGAACGAAACGTCCCGACCACTGGACCTCACTGATGGTCGCGTCGCCCGAGACGGCGTGGACCCGCAGGGTGGAGACGTAGTCGGTCACCGGGAACGGCGCCTCGACGATGGCGTAACTGTACTGACGCTCTTCCTCGTTGAAGGCGACCAAGCGCTCGACGATGGTGTCCCCGTCGGGGTTGCCGAGCCTTCTGAGGCGCCCTCCGTCCTCCAGGATGCTCGACGGAATGTAGGGAAGCCAGTCGGGCAGCGAGCCGAACCCCCCGATCAGCCGCCACACGCGTTCCGGAGGGGCCGGGACGATCCGGCTCACCGATGTGGATGCCATGGCGTGTCTCCAAGTGTGTCGAGAATCGTCGTTCCTGGGGGAGCCGGGAACAGCCGTCCCTGAGCGAGCCGAGAATGGCCGTTCCTCGGGGGAGCGGATGGGATCAGATGCCGTCCGGCAGAGGTGCCTGCGGGCTCACCAGCCGTGCCTCGCGAAGTTCTCGCCAGAACCGGTCCGGGATCTGTTCGTGGAGTGCCGCCAGGTCCTCGGCGATGCGGCTGGGCTTCGTCGCGCCGGGAATGACCGCGGCGCTCACCGGGTGGGCGAGCGAGAACTGCAATGCGGCCGCCTTGATCGAGACCCCGTTCCGGTCGGCGATGTCCTTGATGAGCCTTACCCGTTCGACGACTTCCGGGGGCGCGTCCTGGTACTCGAAATGGGTTCCGCCGGCCAGGATTCCGGAGCTGTACGGTCCGCCCACCACCATGCCGACTCCCTGCTCCTGTGCCATGGGCAGCAGCCGCTGCAGGGCGTGCTCGTGGTCGAGGAGGGTGTACCGGCCGGCCAGCAGGAAGCCGTCGGGCTTCGGTTCATCGAGTGCCAGGGTGAGCTCGATGGGCTCGGTACGGTTGACACCCAGGCCCCAGGCCCTGATGACGCCCTCGTCCCGCAGCCTGCTCAACACCCGGAACGCCCCGGTCCTGGCTTCCTCGAACTTGCCGATCCAGGGGTCGCCGTGGAAGTCCTGCGCTACGTCGTGCACCCAGACGATGTCCAGCCTGTCCACGCCGAGTCGCTGCAAACTGCCGTCGATCGAACGTTCCGTGGCATCGGCGGTCCACTCGTGGAGGATCTTGTTCGGCCTTCCCTCGGCGAACAGACTCCCCTTCTCACCCAGATCGCGACTGCCGGACTCGACCACGTCGAGAATGACCCGGCCCACCTTGCTGGACAGCACGAACTCGTCCCGGGGCTTTTGCGACAGCATCTCGCCGAGACGGATCTCGGCGAGGCCGGCGCCGTAGAGCGGCGCGGAGTCGTAGTAGCGGATGCCCTGGTCCCAGGCCGCGTTGAGGGTGGCGGACGCCTCTTCCTCCGGGACAGCACGGAACATGTTGCCCATGGGGGCCGTGCCGAAGCCGATGCGGTCGGGCATGATCTTGTCCAGGGCCATGATGGTTCCTTTCCGGGAGCCGGTCACCCTATGGAGCCGGGCTGGGGTGTCAGCGGCTGCTGTGCCGTCCGTGTCACGCGCGTGGTGGAGAAGAAGAGGAGAAGGCCCGCCAGGGTGAGGAAGAAGCCGGCCCACGCCGAGGAGAGGGTTCCGAAGCCTGCGCCGATCACGGCCCCGCCCGCCCAGGCGCCGATGGTGTTGGCGACATTGAGCGATGCCAGGTTCATCGCTCCCATGAGGGTGGGAGACTCCGGGGCCAAGTCGGTCAGACGCACCTGGATCGTCGGAATCGCGGTCATCATGGCCGCGCCGATGCCTACGAGCGTCACGAAGAGGACCCACGGCTGGGCGCCGTACAGGGCGAGCGGTACCAGCAGGACCAGCGCCGTGCCGAAGCCGCCCACCAGGCCGAGCGACGGATGCCGGTCCGCGATGCGGCCGCCGTAGAGGTTCCCGGCGGTCATGCCGATACCGAAGAGGGCGAGAGCGATCGGTACGACGCCGAGGTCGAGGCCGGCCGCATCGGTGACGTAGGGACCTATGAAGCTGTAGACCGCGAAGATGCTGGCCACGCCCACGGCGGCGACGCCCATGATGGTCCACGCGGCGGGCTTCCGCAGCGCGCCGACCTCCTTCACGAGGGAACTACCGCTCAGATCCCGGGTCCGCGGTACGAAGAGCAGGAGCGCCAGCAGAGCCGCGGCGCCGACCCCGGCCACGATCACGTAGGTGACTCGCCACCCCGTGGTCTGCCCGAGGAATGTCGCGAGGGGCGATCCGACGATCGTGGCCACCGTCAGACCGGTCATGACGAGTGAGAAGGCCTTGCCGGACCTTCCGGGGCCGACGACGTAGGAAGCGACGACCGCGCCGGCACCGAAGTACGCACCCTGCGGCAGGCCGCTCACGAACCGCGCCGCCGCCAGCATGCCCAGGTTCATGGCGAGGGACGACAGCAGGTTTCCGACGACGAACAGGCCCATCAGCCCGAGCAGAAGCCGGCGCCGGTTCATACGGGCCGCGGCGAGTGTGATGGTGGGCGCGCCGATGACCACCCCGGCGGCGTACGCGGCGATGGCGTTGGTGACCGAGGAGAGCCCCAAGTGAAGGTCGGCGGAGAAGAGTTGAGGAATCCCCATGCTCGCGAACTCGGACGTTCCGATCGCGAAACTGCCCAGGGCAAGCGCGAACAAGGGAAGCTTGCCCGACCGGCGGTGGGGAATGGCGGCGCAGCGCTTGTCCTCAGCCGCGCATTGGGCTGCGTACGCCTCTTCGTGCATGGACTGCCACCTCTGCTGCCGGTGGAACGCCGGACCGAGGACGCCGGCTGCCGGGAAGAAGGCGGGCGCGGCCCATGGCGCGTCGGAGACAGGGTGAACAGAACCTGTCCGTCGGCTCAGTCCTCGCGTAGGATCCCGCCCGCGGACGCTCGTACATCGATTGTGCACCCGTTTCTGCGACGCTGCAGGAGGGCGTTTCGATGTCTCTCCTCCGCCAAGTCCGCTGCGGCTGAACTCATGGGTCCGAGCAGGAGTTTCCCCTGCCGGGGTGTCGTCTCCGACGGGCCGCCGCGTCTGGTGTCCTGGGATTTCCCCCATCAGCTGTGCGTAGGAATTCGGCACGCATTCTAATACCGGACCATGTGCAACGAGAGCTGCAGGCCTGCCCGATTTCGGCAAGGCCGGGAAGTGAGTGCCTACTTGCAGTGTCGGTGCTGCTTCGCGGACGTGGGTACGACGTGCCACGGGCCAAGACTCTCGGGGCACGGAGCCGACTCCCTCGGGTACACCGCCAGGTCTCACTCTGCCCTGGGCCTGGGGCTCTTGCTTGCGCGAGTCCACGTGTGGGACGCACGGGTGGTCAGCTGTGCCTGGCACTGACCACGTCCGTGCTCGGGACCGATGAGCAGGCCCCCGGGACCGGCGGACTGCCGGTCTCGGCGCGGGCGCGCGACGGCGCCGCCGCTCCGGGAGGTCGCTCAGGGGAATACGGTGGGGACCAGGCCGCCGTCGACGCTCAGCGCCGCGCCCGTGGTCGCCGCCGCCTGATCCGATGCGAGGTAGGTGATCAGGCCGGCCACCTCTTCCGGACGGATCAGACGTCCCAGCAAGGAGTTCGCGGCCCGCCCGTCCGCGACGAACCTGCGCTCCTGTTCGGCGACGTCGAGGCCCGGGTAGAGGTCGGCCCACATCTCCAGCACGCCGGCGCTCAAGGTCGGCCCGGGCAATACGCAGTTGACGGTCACTCCGCTGCCGGCGACCTCCTGGGCCATGCCGCGCGACACCGCCAGCTGCGCCGTCTTGGTCATGCCGTAGTGGACCATGTTCGTGGGCGTCTGGATGCCGGCCTCGCTGCTGACGAACACGACCCGGCCCCAGCCGCGTTGCACCATCCGGGGAGTGTAGTGGCGGGCCAGACGTATGCCGGAGAGCACGTTGACGTGGAAGAAGCGCAGCCATTCCTCGTCGGGAATCTCGAACACCGGCTGGGTGGCGAACACACCTGTGTTGTTCACCAGGATGTCGACGTCGGGGACCTGCTCGATCACCGCATCGGCGCCCTCCGGGGTGCTCACATCCGCGGTGACACCGCGACCGCCGAGCCGCTCGGCGGTCGCGGCGACGCTCTCGGGGTTTCTCCCGTTCACCACGACCTCGGCCCCGGAGGCGGTCAGCGCCGCCGCGGTGGCCTCGCCGATGCCTGCGGTGGACCCGGTGACCATGGCGATGCGTCCGCTCAGGTCGATGTTCATGTCTCCACCATCCCTGCCTGCTGCGTCCGTCGGAGGACGTCGCTGACGGGCGCGAGGCTCGTCCGCCGGTTCGTTGATCGATGTGCCCGCAAGGCTGCTTGGGGTCCTGGGCGAAGCGCCGCCGGTTCCCGCTCAGGACAAGTGGCCGATCTCCCGGGACGCCTCCGACGCGTGGCTCCAGCGGAACCGGGCGAGCCCGTGGCCGTGCGCGTCCATGACCCCAGTCTTGTCCTGCCGCGTCACGCCCGCATCCGCGGCCGTACAGTGCGAACGGGCGCCCTCGGTGGTAACGGCACATCACCTTGGCCCTGCTCGCTCACGCCATCCTCGCCACCCCGGCAGCGCAGGCCGCCACCGCTGCAAAAGGGGGCGGCAGCCATGACATCCGCAGCCCCTGACCGTGGCAGAGGTGCGGCGCCAATGCCGAAGTCGCAGCTCAGGACACGAACCGCTGCTGGAGTGTTACTCGGAGTCCGGCGCATGTTCGCAGGACAGCACCGCCCCCACGGTCACGCCTTCGCCGCAGTCGTCGCGGACTCCCCAGTCGTTGGCGAGCGCCGCGACCATGTGCAGGCCGCGGCCGCTCTGCGCGTGGGTGGACGGCGTAGTGACGACCGGAAGGCCGCAACCGCCGCCGTCCGTCACCTCGATCCTGAGCCGGCCCCGGCAGTCGGTCTGCCAGTGGATACGTACGTGACCGGCGTCCTGCCGCGCGCCGACCAGAGGCCTTCCGTGCAGGCAGGCGTTTGTCAGCAGCTCGGACAGGATCAATACAGCGTCGTCTATGACGGATTCGGTATGCCGGTGGTCTGCAGCCGATCGCGCATCAGACGTCTGGCGTTACGGATGTCCGGGCGATCGTGGAGAAGGTCCTCGGTCCAGGTCAGGAGCGCCTCTCCGTGGCCATCAGCGTCATCTTGCTTCTCCGTCTCGGGTGCCGCCGTTCACCGGCGAACGCCGGTCGTGTGCGGCCTGCGTCCTGCGGGCCGGGCCAAGGGCTCCCGATCCACATGCGGAGCCGTGGGCCGGCGGGCTGGGCGCAGCACCGGAGGGGTGGGGGTGTCAGGCTCGGTGGTACTGGATAGGGGTGGTGACCGTGCCTCCGAGCCGGTCGGCGGCGTGACGGGCCCAGGAGGGATTGCGCAGTAGCTCACGGGCCAGGAGGACGGCGTCGGCCTTGCCCGAGGTGAGGATCTCCTCGGCCTGCACGGGCTCGGTGATCATGCCAACGGCCGCGACGGGCAGGTCGGTCTCGTTGCGGACGCGCTCGGCGAAGGGGACCTGGTAGCCGGGCCCGGTCGTGATCTTCGCGTCGGGGACGATGCCGCCGGTGGAGACGTCCATGAGATCGACGCCGTGTGCCTGGAGCTCTTTGGCGAAGCGGACGGTGTCGTCGGCTGTCCACCCTTCGCGGCTGTCCTCGGGGTTCTCGGACAGCCAGTCGGTGGCGGAGATGCGGAAGAACACCGGCAGGTGCCCGGGCCACACGGCGCGTACGGCATCGACGATTCCCAGCGCGAAGCGGATCCGGCCTTCGAAGGAGCCGCCGTACTCGTCGGTCCGGCGGTTGCTCTCCGGGGAGAGGAACTGGTGGATCAGGTAGCCGTGGGCTCCGTGGATCTCGGCGACCTCGAAGCCGGCTGCGAGAGCACGTACGGCGGCAGCGGCGAACTGCTGGGTGATCTCGCGGATACCGGCCGTGGTCAGCTCCTCGGGAACCGTCGACGTCTTGTCGAAGGCCACCGGGCTGGGGCCGACCGGTGTCCAGCCGTGGGGCTCGTCCGGGGCGATCGGGCGTCCGCGGTCGATCCACGTGCGCTCGGTCGACGCCTTGCGTCCGGCGTGCGCCAGCTGGATCCCGGGGACGGTGCCCTGCGACTTCAGGAAGGCGGTGATGCGCTGAAAGGCGGCGACCTGCACTTCGTTCCAGATGCCGAGGTCATAGGGGGAGATACGGCCCTCGGGGCTGACGGCGGCGGCCTCGGTGATGATCAGCCCGGTGCCGCCGGCGGCGCGTGCGGCCAGGTGTGTGAAGTGCCAGTCCGTGGGCGCGCCGACGCTCTCGCCGTCGGGGGAGGCGCTGTACTGACACATCGCCGCCATCCAGATGCGGTTGGGGATCGTCAGCGACCTGAGGTCGTAGGGGGTGAACAGGGAGGTCATTGCGGTACTTCCTTGGTGAGGGATCGTGACTCGGACGAGGCGCCGAAGGCCCAGTCGGGGTGGCCCTGCCGCGCCTGGCGAGAGGTGTAATTGCAGACGCATGTATTTTATTTCCGCCGGATACCAGCGTGCGACGGTTTTTGCATAGGGCGCTTATCCCGCCGCCGGGTGTTCACGGTCGAACCGTGACGCACCCAGCGGCCTGGTCGCCGTCGGTGACGAGCGCATTGCGACGAGTGAACGGAGCCACGTCTTCGTGCTGCCCGCGTGGGTGTCGGGCGACAGCGGTGATGCTTCGTCTTCGGCCCCAGCCCCGGCCCACGAGGAGCCCTGCGGTGGTCGTTCCCGGTTCCCGTTCAGTCCTGAGCGTCACGACCACCTGCGCGGGCACACCGTGCTGCGGCGCTACCTCTGTGCGAGGGAACTCGCCAAGGGCGCTCTGGTACAGCTGCTCCAGCCCGTGGTGCCCCCATCGACAGGCTGCACCCGGCGTTTCGCGCGGGCCCCGAAGCGACCCCGGCGATCGTGGAGGTCCGCACACCGAAAGAACAGCCGGCAGCTCGCCGAATACGCCGGCCACGCCACCCGGCACGACCTGCAGCACCTGCTCTTCCACAGCCGCTGAGGTGCCGGGGTTCACGCGTCGGTTTGGTCGGCCGACCGAACGGCTGCGATCGGCGTTGCTCTCGGTCGGTCTTGCCCTCGCAGGCAGGGCCGGCGCTCGGATGACGGACGTCTTGGGGTCGCCGGTCAGCCGGAACACTTTGCTGCGGCTGATCGCCGCGCCGCCCGATCCTCCGGTCACGGAGCCCCCCGCGTGGTCGGCGTGGACGAATTCGCCAAGCGCAAGGGCCGCATCTACGGAACCGTGCTCGTAGACGTCGAGACACGTCGCCCGATCGACCTTCTGCTGGACCGGGAAGCGGACACGCTTACGGGCTTGGCTCGCCGAGCGGCCCGGCATCGAGAACGTCTGCCGCGACCGTGCCCCTTCTTCGCCGAGGGCGCGACCCGTGGGGCCCCACCGGCCATTCAGATCGCGGACCGGGGCACCTCTGGCACAACCAGGGAGAAGCCGCCGAGAAGTGCGTCTGCCGACACCGCGGTTACCTGCGTCCCGCACGAACATCGCCCGACGAACCTCCGGAGGAGGCGGAGCCAGCCGCGTCATCGCCCTCGCCGACGGGCCACCGGTGCGCCGAACGCACTCGCGCCAAGCACGCCACCATCCACGCGCTTTTGAAGGCAGGCCACAGCAGACGGTCCGTCGCCCGGCAGCTCGGCATGACGCTCAACACGATCCTGCGCTTCTCCCAAGCCACCACACCGGAAGAGCTGCTCACCGGCCAGTGGCAAAGCCGCGCGACCGGGCTCGACGCCTACGAGCCCAACCTCGACCAGTGCCGGCGGAGTGCTGTACCAACGCCTGGAAGCTGTGGGAGGAGATCAGACAGCAGGGTTCCCCGGACGGCTATGGCAACGTCCGCAAGTACGAGCAGGACTCTGCGCCGCAAACCCCAGCCGGTCGGGCCCCGGCTGCCATCGCCTCGCGCCGCGACCGCCGGCTCCTGACCCACCCGGACGCGCTGACTAGCGTTCGGTGTGGAATTTGGCGTGGTGCTCCATGTTGCGCTCGGTTCGCAGACGGCCGGCAGACGACGCGGCCGGGTGGATCGTGATGGGGTGTGGTCGGCCGACAGCGTGCTCGCTCAATGACAGCGCCGACGATCGACCTGCCGAGGTGTTTCGTCCCCGGCTCGGCCCTGGCGCTGGCGGTCGAGTCGGTCGCCTGCCCGGCGATCCGCCAGGTTACGGGCCGAGTGCTTCACGGCGTGGGCCCAGCTGATGGAGGCGCTGGTGGCCGAACGCCGCCCCGACCGGCCGGTACCGCCGATGGGCGGTACCGTTGCGATCGGGGCGATCGTGCATCTGCCGGGCACCGTCATCGAGGAGGGCCGGGACCTGTCCTCGATGAGCGGCATCCTGGCCGACACCACCTACCGTCTGCTACCGGCCTGACGGCGGGGGTGGTCGGCTGCTAGCTCAGATGCCGGGTGAAGAACTGGGCCGCGGCGTCCCCCGCGAACTGCGGGACGCCGGTGTGTCCGCCCAGATTGGCGTGCAGCGTCTTCTCCTTGGAGCCGAAGGCGTCGAACAGGTCCAGGGCCTGCTGCCGGTCGTTCCCTTTGTCGTCCCACTGCAGCAGGACGTGCAGCGGAATGGTGACCTGGCGGGCCTCCTCGAGCATGGCGCGAGGGACGAAACTCCCGGCGAACAGAACGGCGGCCGAGATGCGCGGCTCGACCACCGCCAGCCGGGTCCCGATGGCGATCACTCCCCCCGAGTACCCGACCGGGCCGCCGATCTCGGGCAGCGAAAGGAGAGCGTCCAGGGTGGTCTGCCATTCCGGGACCGCCTTTTCGACCAGCGGGAGGACGAGCCGATCCACGATCTCGTCGTCGACCGGCTCGCCGGCCTCCAGCGCCCGGCGCAGGTCGGCGCGGGCCTGCTCGGCGGCGGCGGAACGGGGCCGGTCACCGCTTCCGGGGAGCTCGATGGTGGCCGCGGCGAAGCCCTCCGCTGCGGAGTGCCGGGCCCGGGCCGCCAGCCGGGGGTACATCTTGTGCAGTCCGCCGGGGTGGCCGAGCAAGATCAGCGGCGCCGGTGCGGATGCGGATCCGGGCGTCCACAGGATGCCGGGGATCTCGCCGAGGGTGAATTCGCGTTCGAGGACGCCGTCGTCGAGACGCTGTTCAGAAGTGAATTGCATGGTCGTGCCTTTCGGGAGTGCGCTTGAACGGCGCTCCCGGACGACCTATCGCCCGACCGTGACCCCGGAGGGGAGCACCCATGTCGATACTGCGTCCACGGGTACCACCTCCTCGTTCTCTCGCACGGCCTCCGGAAAAGTAGCAGTGGTCTCCTTGGTCCGCCAACGGGTTTTTGCGGAGGCTCCGTGGCCGGATGCCACGGTTCCTCCAGTCCTCAAGGCCGACTCAGCTGACCACGGACGGCATCCTGACTCCGACTGGCAGGACCGTCTGGGATGAGTCCGTCGTCCGTCGTGCGTCGTCTGTACGCTGCAACGGCGACGAGGAAAGACTGAATCATGGCTCGCGTCACCTTTCCGCTGAACACACCGCTCACGAATGCGCAGATCGCCGCCGTGTCCGCGCTCGCCGAGAAGTTCAAGGTCGGGATCTCGCTGTACGGCAACACGCCCTCGCCCACGCGTGACTCTTTCACCTGGATGGTCGAGGGCGGCATCCTCCAGGGCGTCCGGTTCACGCGGCACCTGAAGGCGATGCGCTGACCGAGCAGCCCGGCTGCACCCTCGCCCCACTACGCACCGACGGACAGCCGAGAACGACCAGGAGTGGCACGGTCGCTACCGTCCGACGGCCTTTCGGTGAACCTCGGCGACACCGCCGGGCGGTGTGCCAGCCAACCTTGATCGTCCTCACCGATAGCCGCTGTACCGATGTTTCTCCCCCCGTATCGACCCCCGCCACGCCTCGCGGTCAGCCCCGTGCAGCCTCCGTGTGCTCGCGGGTCGCCGCGGCGAGGTCGAGTACGGCATGCGCGACGGCCGCCAGGCCCTCCCGATCGCGTCGGTCTGCTTGTCCGCGCCCTCCCGGCCGGCCGCCATGTCCGCCCGGCTCTCCGCGTAGTCGCCCCACACGCTCTTTGTCGGCATCCCCACCCCTCCCCATGCCACCGGTCCGTCCGGCGGCGCCTGCACCCTCCCTCTCCAGGGCGGGAGTGAACCGTCCATGTCGTGACGGCTGTTGAGTCCGCGCCAGCCCATGAACTCCGGATAACCTCCCCATGTCCGAGCCGCATGCTGGGTAGAGCGGTGGGTGTGGCCCGTACGATGATCGTGTGACAGCCCGCCGCACGCTTGGTACTGGCCCCCAGGACGCGCACAGCATCCGCGCCGCCCAGGCCGACCTCCTCGACACACTCCCCGGAGTTCGTCTCCCTGACCTTGACGAGCTGCGGGCCCGTGGAGTGCTCGGCGCCCACCCGGCGATGTTCCCGAGCGAGCCGCGGACCCTTGGACCGGGCGGCCGCGCGATCGGCGATTCGCCCGACCCCTCGGCCTGACGCATCCTCAGCACGCCGCGCTGAGAGCCCGATAGGGTCGCCCCGGCGTCACAGTTGTGCCCATTCACTCAGTGGACGGGGTTGTGAACGCCCCCGCCTCACTGTGCGCGCATCGCCTGGCCCTCCCCGCCGCTCTTCCGGTCGACTCCGGTACCGGATCGAGTGGCGCTGGCCGGGATCGTCTACGTGCTCCGCAAGGGCGTTGCCTGGAGAGACGTCCCTGCCTCAGTAGTGGGCTGCTCCGGAGTGACCGCTTGGCGCCGCCTCCGCGACTCGGCCGAGGCCGGCGTCTGGTCGCAACTGCACGCCGCACTGCTGACCGAGCTCCGCATGGCCGGTCTGTTGGACATGGACGCCGCAGCCATTGACGGCTCCCACATCCGGGCTCTCAAAGGGGTGTCAGTGGTGGCGGGCAGACTGTGGGGCATGACTTTGGTGACCGCACAGGATTACGCCTGGATACATTCCTCCCCGGTGTTCCGCAACACGATAGAGGGCGGATACGGCCTGACCCTGGTACGGGGCGTCGCCCCCAGCGACGTACTGCGTGTGATGGGGGCGGAGCCGCAGGGCACGTGCACGGGCGTGGACGCGCTGATCGAGCGGCATACGGACCAGCGTGATGCGACGGACTACTGGGACGACTCCTTCATCGCAGGCACCTTCACCGTGCCGGGCACGAACGGCGATTGGACGCTCGTCCTGCAGTTTGACGGCGGCGTGGGGATGCGGCCGCGCTTCCTGGAGACCCTGTCGGCGGCCGGGCGGGCCGTGACGCATTCCAGCAACGGGGGCGCGCCCATCGACCTGTTCCACTGGTACGAGGCCGGTGAGCTTCGGACCAGCTTTGAGTGGCCCACCGACAGGTACGGCAGCACCCCGGACGAACTGGTCCCCTTGATGCGTGAGATCGGTTTCGACCTGACCGAGGACGGCACCGGCCCGAGCACCGACACCAAGGCGGCGGTCCTCGCCCTCGCCGAGCGGCTGACCGGTGTACGGCTCACGGAGGAGCTGCTCAAGGACGCCGAGTACCACTTCGGGCATGTGCCGGAGGAGCCTGCCGAGGAGTGGACCAAGTTCGTCATCGACATCACCGACGCCCACGGGGAACGGTTCTACAAGGAAGTTACCCGTGAGGAGGTCGAGGCCGCTTCGGCACGTGCCCGGGCCGAAGCGGAGGCGCCGATCGTCATCCTGGGGCCCTCGTCGCCCGCTCCCTGACTCTCACGCCGGCCAAGGCCGGAGCGCAACCGCGGCTCTATGACCCTGCTTCGAGCCCTGGATGGAGGCGGTTGCGCACGATGGCCATCGCGTGCGAAACGGCACCGTCGTCCATGGCGCTGATGAACCCCTAGGCCGCCCGCCGCCGTGGCCAGCCCGCGCCTGCCCCTCCCAAAAGGGAGAATCGAACATCAACTCACGTACCAACCTCTGAGCTGACGACACAGCTCAGCACGACGATCCCGGATGACGCTGTCATGGAGACTCCTGGGCTGCCTTTTCCGCGACGCGTGCAAGAAACGATCGCCATGCACGATCGCATCCTGAGCACGGCCAGTGTCCGCCGTGTCATGGGGAGTTCGTTATAGCGCGGCACGAAAACCCTCCAGAGTAGGGCAATTGGCTGCAAGCGGTGGTCTACTGCATTACATGCGCCTTACGGTCGATGAGCGGGACACGCTGATCATGGGTGCGTTCATCGGAGGGGGCGGGGCGGGGCTCCTCCTCGTCTTCGATTTGTTCTGGCGATTTCCGTGGCAGGTGATGCTGCTCCTCGTCGCTGACATGGTTGTGCTCGGGGGCTTGATCGCCGCCATGCCGCTGGCCGACGTACGGCGCGAGGCGGACCGGCGGGAGAGCAGCCGCGTGAGTCTGCTCGCCTGGGGCGGTCCTCAACGGGGGGCGTTGCGAGACCGACTTGGCGGCGTTCACCGCCGATGGGGAAGGGGGGAGCTGCCGGTGAGCCCGCTATTTTGTGGCACGCGGCTGGCCGTGGGCCACCGGGACGGCGTCGAGGTGGGCATCGCCTGCTCCACGGACTGGGACCTCGAGGGGGAACCACTTGGCGCATGGCGGTCCTGGTCCGCCTCTCCGAGGAGCGGTTGCCTGCACGGCCGCGCCGCCGGGAGATACACCGACTGGGCCTGCCGCAGGGCGTGGTGTCGGTGGCGATGGGCGGCCGGGAGCTGTGCGTGCGGTACCAGGGCTGGCCGGATGACTTTGTGGTGCTGAACACGCGGGTCGACGCAGCCGTTCACCTGGCGGCGAGCCTGCAGGAGGCGTGACGCGGACGCAGACTCGCCCGCTGTCTCGGCTCCGGCTCCCCTCCGCAAACGTTGCTCGCCTGACCTGCGAAATCCGCAAGCCCCTCAACGGGTCGCGAGCGTGACCCAAGCCCCTTCAGGATGCTGGGCCGACTCCAACTACAACTGAGGCTGGGACTGCCGATAGCGCTCGTCGGTCCCTGACTACCTGGGGAAGCGCCCCTCTGCATCGGGCCACACCATCTGGAGGGCCGGGAAGGGGGCGCCAGCAGAAGGCTATCGCGTGCCCGAAGAACTCCCGGTACCAGCGAAGATCGGCTTCCTTGAGGACGACCGGAAACTCCTCCAGCGCCTACTGCTCGTCGGACAGGTCAGTCTTGTAGGGCTTGTGCTCGCTCACGGTGTTCAGCCCAGCACGCCCGAGCCCGCCGACCAGCAGTGATGTCGCAGCCCCACACGTTCAGGTGACGATGAAACACCTATCAACCCGCACACCGCCCTCTGAGACCTTTTGCAGGTCGGAGGCTTGTCGCTGCTGGCCGGTGGGCCATAAGTCTGTCGCGCCATCTCCGTGCATGGTGGTAGGAACTGCGAGCATGGAATTCTTCTGCTACCACCGCGATCGGTCCGGCTCCGTGGCGTTGCGCAGCGAGTTGCTGGAAGATCATTGGTCCTATATGGATCAGTACGCGAAGGAGATGATCGCCCGCGGCCCGACCCTCGCCAGCGACGGCGACATGCCCACCGGCAGCGTGCACATCGTCGACCTGCCAGATCCCGCCGCCGCCCGCGCGTTCGCCTTCGACGAGCCCGGCTATCAGGCCGGCGTGTACCGGGACGTGCTGCTGCGCCGGTGGCGCAACATGCTGGGGCGCACCATGTGGGACTTCCCTGGTGGCCGGACCGGTGGCAACCGGTTTCTGGTGCTCGGCCTCGGCTCGGGGGAGGCCGCCGACGCCGCCGTGCCGCCCGACCGGGACGAGCTGATCGCATACGGGCCGCTGCTTTCCGACGACGGCGCCACCTGGCTGGGTACAGCGGCACTGGTCCGGGCGCCGGACCCGGACACGGCACGCGCTGTCCTGATCCCTGACCGGTACGCCGACATCGAGGTCCACAACTGGCAGTTCGGCGGTCGGCCGTCATGAACCCTGGGCGGCGGTGACCTCGGCGGGCCCGCGACGGACCGCATCCAGCAGCCGGCACCACGAAGTGCGGCCCGATTCGAGAGCGGCGAGTGCGGCCAGCCGGGGATCATCGGGTGCTGGTCCCGGCTGCGGCCATAGGTATGGCAGAACAGCCTGTCCGCGCTGAACGGCACGTCTGGCCGCGGCCAGTTGCTCACGTCCACGGCCAGAACGAGCCTGCCGTCGGCCGCCTTGGGCTGCGGCAGCGAGGCCAGAGTCCGCCGCAGCCGCCGGGCGTTGACGCGGCCACGGTTGAGGGCGTCGTACAACGCGCCGTGACCACGGCGGTGCTCGGCCAGCAGCGTCAGGTCCACCGGCGTTTTCACCAGCCCGTCGGCGCACAGCAAGGCGTCGGTCAGCTCGAAGGCCAACAGCCTGACGCGACCTCGACCTCGCGTCAGGCCCGGCATCGCCTCGGGGCGAGACCTAGGCCTGGTCGACCTCGTCGAGCGCTACGATCAGTTCGTCGACTGGATCGCTGACATCTCCGTGCCCGTCGCCAGCAGGCGGCGGAGCTCGTCAGCCAAGGCCGAGAGCCGCATGGCCCTTTCAGGCTCGAGTCCAGATAGTGCCACCGCTCAGCTCCCGTTCTCAGTCGGTACGGGCTCGTCCGCAGTGTCGAGCATGACAAGGCCAGCGCTGACGGCCTGTCTGTCGTCGATCCCTACATGCCGGAGGAAGGCCCAACGGTCCAGCTGAGTGCATGCCCAGTCGGGATCGTATGCCGCGGTCGGCAGCTGCGGGATACGCTTGCGGCCCGTTTCGTCCAGCCGATACGGCTCCTCGAAGGCGCTGTTCCATGCGTGGACTGCGAGGGTGTACCGCTCTCGGGCCTCTTCAGCACTGAGCCCCAAGTAGGCCGCGATCTGTGCCCAGGAGCTGCCGCGTTCTACTTCGTAGACGACGGCCGAGTTCAGAGTCCGCTCAGCCAGTTCGATGAGCTGCCGAGCCTGGCTGACGCGGCCGGCAAGTCCGGTGTCGACATCGTTTCGGGTACCCACCAGCCCGGCGGCACTGTCCGCCACCTCGGTGGCGTGGTCGGCAAGTACGAGCCGGGCCAGTCCTTCGCGGGAGTATGCGGCTCGGTCATGGCCATAGGGGGTCGGCTCGCTCATGAGGGACAGAGTTCCATGTCCAGGTGTCACGTCGCCCATGACGCCCGGACTCACAGCGCGCCACCCAGCGCGGGGCGACTTCCGTGACCGACTCGCCCAGATGTTGGCGCGACAGCCCGCAGAAGGCAGGGGGGACATGGCCGCGCGGGCCTGTTTGATCTTCACGCATCGGACAACTCGCGGGGTCGTCTCTATGTCCCCACACTCAACGACCAAGATCAATCGCAGGTCGGCCCAGTAGGGTCGCAGGCATGACGACACCCCTTGCCGGCAGTGCCTTCGACTTGCTCCGCCTCGACGCCGTGCCCGACCAGGAGGCGCTGCGCCGGGTCTACGAACCCCCCAGCGACGCGTCGGTGCGGAAGCAGATGACCGAACTCACCGAGCAGACCCGGCGGTTGATCGGCTGCTCATCGCTGGTCCTGGTCGCCAGCGCGGACGCCGAGGGCAACTGTGACGTCTCCCCGCGCGGCGGTCCCGCCGGGTTCGTCGCCGTCCTGGACGCACGGACGGTGGCGATACCGGACGCGACCGGCAACAAGCGTCTGGACACCCTGCAGAACGTCGTCGCCACCGGACGGGCCGGGCTGCTGTTCGTCATCCCGGGGCGCACCACGACGCTCAGGGTGAACGGCCGGGCCTGCGTCTCCACTCGCCCAGAGCTGCTGTCGCGGCTGACCGCCGTGGGCAAGCCGCCGGCCAGTGCGCTGGTGCTGGGGATCGAGGAGGTCTACCCGCACTGTCCCAAGTCGCTGCTGCGCAGCGGGGCCTGGAAGCCGGAGGAGTGGCTGTCGGCGGACGCCCAGCCGGCCTCGGCCGAGGTGACGCTGGCTCAACTGCGGATGCCGGAGCTGATGATCGCCGACATCGAGCAGGCGGAGGCGGACTCGCTGAAGTACCGGTACGAGTAACGGGCCGACCTGCGATTGCTGAACCACCAGCCAGCCGAACCCCCAGGCCGGCACGCCCCAAGATCAATGGCGGGGCTGCCCGTGAGCGAAATGTTGACTGAACTGTCCGAACTCTTCAGTGATGTCCGACAACCGGGTGCGCCCGGACCAAGATTCATGGCCGTCAACGCTGCTTCAGAAGCTGCCTGCCTCCAGGAGCATGGGCGTACCTCCAGCCCGGCCGGTGTGGTCCATCCATTTGACCTGGGCAGCTCCCAGCCCGGCCGTGCCAGGTGCTCATGTTCGTGTCGTCCGGTCGGCGTCGGCTCAATCGGAGGTGGACGGCCGATGCGAGGAATCCACGGCGGGGGCGAGCTCGTCCTTGCTCATCCCCAGCGTCTGCTGCAGTCGCCGTTGCAGCGGGATATGCAGGTCGTGGTGGGCGGCCAGCCGGGCCGCGTCGGCCTTCGGGTTGGTCGGCATCATGAGCCCCCGGGCCATGGTCCGGCCGGAGGGCGAGGTCAGGGCGTTCAGCAGGGCGTGCGCGCGGTGGGCGGCGTCCGTGGCGAGCAGGCGCATGGCTCTGGCGTCGATGCCCGGTAGAGCGGCCGGTTCGGGTTCCGCCGGGACGGTAGGCGGCTCAAGACGCGGGGCAGAGGCGGGATCAAGATGCTGAAGCGACAGATATATGGGAGAGCCGGCTTCGCACTACTCCGCAAACGAGTCCTCCTGGCCTGACCCAAACCACACTCCGTCACCCCGTCACGGAAATCTTGACTGAGCCAGTCGATGACGCCTCCGTGCGCCAGGACCTGGGGCCGAAAGGGCTGCACGCCGTTCGTTCGAGTGCGGGGCCGTGGCTCGGGCCGAGTCTCGATGGCAGGTATGACCCGCTACAAGCCGGGCAAGCGGTCCCGCTTGATCTACGCGGTCCGCGAGTACACCGGACGTAAGGATCAGCCGAAGGGCTTCGGTGGCGCGACTTCCGTGATCTGCTGGTCCGCGCCCGCATCCAGCTCCGCGTCCCGATCGTGCTGGTCTGGGACAATGTCCGCATCCACCTCGCCGCATCCTTGCGCGCGTTCTTCGCCGCGAACACCAGCTGGCTCACCGTGTCCCAACTGCCCACCTACGCGCCCGATCTCAACCCGACCGAAGGCTTGTGGTCCCTGGTCAAGCGCGACCTGGGCAACCTCGCCGCCGCCGACCTGAGCCAGATCACCAGGGCAGTACAGTGCAAGCTCAAGACCCTGCAGTACCGGCCCCAGGTGATCAACGGCTGCCTGAGCGGAACCGGCTTGGGCCTCGAAAATTGATCACGCTCAACGCGTCGGCTAAAAGAAGCCGAAGAATCGATCCCACCAGCTGGGCTGCCATGGATCCTTATCCCATGGACGAAGCCGACTCTCCCCGTCGTACCGGAGATTGAGCAGCTCTTCTGGGAGCACCACGTACCCCAGGCCGATGAGCGCCTGCTCCACCCTTGCAAGGTCTCCGGCTTCCAGCTCACCCTCGGCCTGAGCGTCATCCGTGCCGAAAGAAGCCCCGGGATTGTCGGCCGACACCAGAGCCAGAGACCCGAACTTGCTCACGCACACCACGATCCGAGTCCCGCACACAGTCGCCTCTGCGGGGACAACGACGCGACCATACTCGCTGGAATCCTGAGTGTCCCGCTCAGCCATGCAACTCGTCCCGAAGCCGCTCTCCAGGCTGGACACCAGACGTCCGAACGGCACGGCAGCTTCGCTACGGCTGTAGCCCATGGGCTGCTCCAGCCACTCCGGGTCGTCGAGCCGGCGCAACAACGTCATCAGATCCGCTTCGCTCTCCGCCATCCGCCCATCCTGGCGCAGGCCAAACGCTGGTCCATGCGGTTCCTGGCGCGGGGGAGCCCGACATCAAGCATTCAAGTTCAGTAGCCGAGTTTCCGCAGCACCTTGGCGATGGTGGCCCGGTACGTCCGCAGCGCCTGCAGCCCGGCGGCGTAGCGGTCGCGGTGCCGTGTGATGTCCACGGCCTGCTTCTGCGCCCGTGCCGCGTGCCAGAGTTCGGCCGTATGGTGGAGGCGCTTGCAGGTGACGTCCGCGACGGCGGTGGCCCGCTCCCGCTGCGTATGCCGGGTGTTGCCGTCACTGTCGCGCTTCCAGGCGGTGTCCGTGTACGCCGCGACGGGGTCGAGATAGCGCGTGAATCCTTGTTTTGCCACACAGCGGGACCACACATCCCAAGCTGCGCGAAGGCGAGGGTCGCGCTTGACTGCCTTGTCGACCTCGATCGCCCGTGTGCTTGCGTAGAGCCAGTCCCGCCTGAGGTCGATGCCGCGCATCAGCCGCCGGCTCGCCTCGGCGCTGCAGGCGGGGAAGTCCGCATACTCGGCGTTGGTCATCCGGCGGCCCTTCGGCCGGAGGGGCAGGGACTTTGCCGGGTCCCAGCCGTAGCCCCAGCGGCGGGCGGTGGAGAGATCCAGGACGCCGTAGTCGGTGCTGACTGCGGTGGCGACGACGGGGTCGCTGGGGTAGCGGGGGTCGAGCGGGAAGTCCAGGTGGCCGCGCTCCGCCATGCACTGCCGGATCAGCAACGCCGATGCCCGCTGCGATCGCTGGTAGTCCTGCGGCGTGTAGTCGTAGCGGTCGGCCGGGAGGGGGCCGAGGTCCGACGCCGTGCGGATGACCTCCGGGCGTTCTGGACCGGCGGCACAGATCGCCGCCAGCACCACCACGGCACTCAGCCGCCACCCCCGACTCGTCATGCGAAGGGATGGTAGCGGGCGGCGTGCAGCGGTCGGCCCTGGGCCCCAGCGACTCATCCACGCACGCCAAGACTCCAAGCGACAGAAAGCTCGATCAGGCGACACCTATCGAGCAGCTCTCCAGACCGACGTACCGCGATCCTGCGGGAAGCTCCCCGCTCCCTCGCGGGACTCTCACTCTGCCCAAGCCACACTTCAGCAGGTCGGCGAATTGCGTCGGTTGATGTCCGTTCTCAACGAACCCAGTCGACGGCAGGCGGCTGACCTGGTGATCCGTCGCAGCGAAGGTTGATCATTTTCACCGAAGGTTGGTGACCGCTAGGTTTTCTCACCGAAGGTTGAGTGATTGTTTGAGGCTGGCTGTCTGGGGTCAGGGTTCGGTCGTGATCAACTCGACATCGCGCGATCCTCAGACGAGTTGACGGTTGTTGACCGGATTGCGAAGAAGGCCAGTGCTGCGAGGACCGCCGCACTCGCTGCGAGTGCCAAAGTGCCTGGAAGGGACCGGGTTGCGACCGGTCCGGCAACCGCTGCCCCCAGGGCGAATCCGGTGATTTTCAAGCTGGCGCCGGTGGTGAAGATCTGGGCGCGGAGGTGTTCTGGAGCCTCCCGGTGGCGGATGGCGAACAAGGCGGCCAATTGGGGTCCTTCACCGATCCCCGCGATGAGTACGGCCACGACGAGCACGACGGGCTGACGCCACGTGGCCAGGGCCAGCGCGGCAGCCTGGACGAGAGCACTGGCCCAGATGATCGTGTCGGGGGCGGCTGAAGGCGGAAACCGGGCGAGTGCTGTGTTGGCCACCAGGGCGGAGATCGCCGCGCAGGAGAGCAGCACCGCGCCGCGGCCTGTTCCGCCCAGGACGCGCTCGCCCAGGAGTGGGATGCACGCCGTCAGCATGCCCTGGGCGATGCAGGAGACGACCGAGGTGAGGGTCGCTCGGGCCAAAGCCTGCCTTCCGGCGATGACCCGCATTCCGGCAGCAAGTTCGCTGATCAGTGAGGTGGTCCGAGCGCCCCTCGCCCGACCAGGACGGGCGGGCAGCATCCACGCGGCGGGCAGTGCCAAGGCAATGAGCCCCACGGAGACCACCACGGCCGTCGGGGCTCCCAGCGCCTCCGCCACGCCGCCGGCGAGAGCCGGACCGGCCAGACTCGCCACGCTGAACGTCATGGCATCGAGGGTGTTCGCCCGGGGCAGTTGGTCGCCCAGCGCCATACGGGGCAGTTGGGCCGTCCATCCACCCGACAGGGCCGGCCCCAACAGCCCTGTCACCACTGCGATCAGGATGATGACAGCGAACGGCATACGGCCGAGCCCCAAGAGAATCATCCCCAGCCCCGCCGCATACAGGACGAGGGCCACAGTCAGCAGGCGTCCCGGCCGTCATGCTCTGTCGAGGAGTGCCCCGAGCACCGGCCCCCCTACCGCGGCAGAGATCGTGATGCCCGCGAGCAGCGACGATGCGTCGGTAGGAGATCCGGCCAGAGCAAATCCTGTCAGCATCAGCGCCGGTCCCGACATCTCGTCCCCGGCACGAGCTGCCACTGCCCCGGCCAGATAGAGGCGGAGTGAGTAACGCTTTTCCATCAGCGAGACGTTACGGAGGTAACTCAAAACTCAGCAAGATGCGTTACATTTCACATGTGTTCCCCAACAGCGACGACGACTGGTCCACCCGGCACTCCGTGCTGACCACCGCTCGGCGGACCGCCGCCCTGATCAACGCTCTCACTGACGACTGTCCCGACCCAACCGAAGTCGCCGACGTGCTCCGCACATACGGTGAGACAGACCCCATCGACCTCACCACCCGCGACGTTGCCGGGATGCGCGCAGCCGCCACCCTGCTGCGGCAAGTCTTCGCCGCCGAGCACGCCGCTGACGCCGCAGCCACCCTCAACCGCCTCCTGCAGGAACACACCGGACCGCTCCGTCTGACCTCGCACGGCGGCAGCACCCCCTGGCATCCCCACCTCGACCACGACGACAGCGCCCCCTGGGACGAGTGGCTCCTCGCCTCGTCCTGCATGGCCCTGACCGTTCTCGTCTGGGACCGTCAATGCCCGCCCGGCAGGATCTGCGCGTCACCCACCTGCCAGAACGCCTTCATCACCCAGGGCAGCGGTCCCGAACGCCGCTACTGCTCCCGCCGATGCGCCACCCGCGAACGAGTCGCAGCCCATCGGCGCTCCCACTCCGCCGAGCAGTCGAGTGAAGTCAAGTAGGGCGCCCAGGATCCAACCGCACTATCGCTCAACCTTCGATGAGCCGTCTCCAAGGATCTGGTCCCCGTCCTAGGTGATCTGGCCCAATTCGCTTGCGGCCTCAGGTGATCTGGGTGCCCCTTGGTAACGAACCTCGGGCGGGGCTTCCGAGAGCTGAGCAACGTGAATCGTCTGCCAGCCTCCTAAGTTGATGCCAGAACACGGTCTAGCGCCGCCCGGCCCGCGGGTCCCCATGTCGGCTTGCCGCCTGGCAGGCCCCGCTCCCCGGCCCGGCCCATGAGGATGAGGAAGAGGCTCTTCGAGGCAGCCAACCCTCGTGCGCGCCGGATCGTCGCCTCGTCTGCGTAGGCGTATGCGCCGAAGAACCGTGCAGCTGCCCCCGCGGGAAGGAGCATCCAGGCCGCCGCGAGATCGACCGCCGGATCGCCGGCGCACATGTCACCGAAGTCGATCACGCCCGAGAGTGTCCCGTCCGAGACGACGACATTGGCCGGATGAAGGTCGCCGTGCAGCCATACGGGCGGGCCTTCCCAATCGGGACTCGCAACAGCCTCGTCCCAGACGTCGCGGACATTCCGGAGGTCAGCGGCATCGCTTCCGGAGGCGACTTCCTCGAGTCCCCTTTCGAAACCGTCCGAGAGCGTTTTGAGGGGAACGCCGCGATCCTGACTGACCGGTGCATCTGCGGGCGCCTTCGCATGGAGTGCCTTGAGGAAGCCTGCCAAAGTGTCGGCTGCGCTGTCGTTGCTGATTGGGGCGCGGTCGGCCGGTTCGCCGGGAACCCATGTCGCGATGGTCCATGGCCGGGGGAAGCGTGTGGACGGTGCACCGATCCGCATGGGGGTCGGGACCGGGAGTGGAAGGCGCGGGGCCAGGGCGGGCAGCCACCGGTGCTCTTTGCGCAGGAGGGAGGGTGCTCGCTCGGTGCGCGGCATGCGCACGGCCAACTCGTCCCCCAGGCGCCACAGTTGGTTGTCCCAACCGCCGGCCACCTCACGCACGTCCAAGCCTGCAAGGTCAGGATGCTGCTCTCGCACCAGAGAGCGGACCAAGTTCTCATCGATCTCGAAGCTGTCCATGATCTCACTCAACCATCAGTCGTGGCTGCCGACCCAAGCGTGGTGCCAGTTCGAAACAGAGCCGGACCTGATCAGCTGAGACAGCATCCGGGATTCAACCAGCCAAGACCACATCACCCGAGATTCCCGGCATCCCCACGTCTCAAGTGAACTGGTCGCCCCGGCCGCCGTGCTGCGCTGCGGGGACGCGGGGGACGTGCGGGACGCGGTCACCGCGGTCCGCGACCGGGGACTGGAGATCGCAGTGCGCGGCGGCGCGCACAGCGATCCCGGGCTGTGCCTGGTGGACGACGGTGTCACCATCGACCTGTCACTGATGAGCGGGCGAGTCGATTGCCCGAGTGGGCTCTGCCTCGGCCGCCTGGTGAAGGGCCGCCCGATACCTCATCGGCGGGCTACTCACGCAACCGCTGGAGTCAGCCTTGGGACCGCCTTGCAACCATCGACTCGGCCAGCCGGATCACGCTGCAACAGGTCCAGGCACTGACAGCTGTGGACTGGGACGCGCACCTGCCCTAGTTCGGTACTTCCCATCCAGGCTGGGTATTCGATAAATGGCAGCCCGGCAGTGAGCCCTGACGGTCTTCGCGGCTCCCGGACGACGCCGAGGCCGTGCTCGGGGTGTCAGGGCCCGAGGCAGGAGAGTGGTGGCCCTGCCCATCGGTAGTGCCACGATGATCAGTCGCGTTCGTGCTCTCGTGAACAGGCACTCAGCGAACGTCTGACCTACCGTCAGCGCGCGGCCTGTGCCAGTCGTATCCCTGAGCGTGCACCTCGGGCGGGGGCTCGCTTCTTCAGACCCGAACCGTGTCTGACCGTTTCGGCGCCGGCCCGTCACGTTCGTGGAAGACGCCGGGGCTCACCTCGTCGGACTGCTCGACGACAACCGATGCCAAATGGACAGGCCACCGAGCCTCTCGGTTCCAGGTTGCTCCTGACGGAGCGTGATACATGCCCCAGCCAGCCAAGAGACTCGCGCCGGTCAGGTCCACGCCGAACAGGCAGGGGTCTCGGTGATCGCGTAGGCAGAGGCGTCGGGCACGCGAGGGAGAGCAGCCCGCGCGGGGCTGCTTCGTGCTGGGCGCGCTCGGCGTCCGTCACCACGCCTCCAGGGTAGGCCAGGGAGCCACAGCGGATCCCGTCGCCGCATGACGCAGAACGAGCAGCGGTAGTTCGCAACCGTGTCCAGCGTGAGCAGGAGCTGGACGGCTGCGTCTTCGTCCCGGCGGACGGTGCCGGTGGCATCGGGCTGTGCCAGTGCCGCCTGACCCATGATCACCTCGATCAGGTGGGTGACGTGCTTCTCTGCCGTCTTCCAGTCCGGTTCGGCGCCCGCAGCGGCATGGGCGAGGGGTGGCGGGCACCGAAGGCCCGCACCGCCTCCCTGACCGTCTCGGGGCCCTGTTCATGGGTACAGGCGTCGGTGTTCGCGTTCGAGGCGAAGGGCAGCGGACTCGCCCTGGGCCTTCGCCGGTGTCCGCAGCGGTGACCTGCACCGCGAGCGCCGAGGGTGTCAACGACGGCGTGGCGCTTGCGGCCGTTGATCAGTTTGCCGCCGTCGAAGCCGCACCTGTCCGCGCCGACGACGGCGTCCGCCTTGACCGACTGGGAGTCGATCACGCCTGCGCTCGGCTCCGGGTCCCGGCCTGCCTGCCTGCCGGCGGACCTTCCCTCGTAGCCGGTCGTGGAACTCGATGGCCGTGTCGTGGTCGCGCCGGCGGCGGAAGAAGGCGTAGACCCCGTCCCACGGCGGGAAGTCCGTAGCGACGGCCCGCCACTTGGTTCCGTTGTCGACCAGGTAGCGCACCGCGTCCAGCTTCGTCCGGTGGCAGTACGCTTCCGGCTGTCCCCCACGTCCCTGAAGCCAGCCCGGCATCGGCAGCAGCGGACGGACCACGGCCCACTCCGCGTCCGTCATGTCGGCGGGATAGCGCCGCTCACGCGTCCCGTTGTCCGCGGCGTTCCCGAACCGGTGCGCGAGACAGACACACGATGGGGCGACCGGACTGGACCCCGTTGGCGCGAGGGCGTACGAATGCGACAACCCCTTCGCCTTGAACCGCCACGTCGGCCGCCGATCGCGAGCGTTGATTCGATAGGAGAGTTTCGAGGAGTGCATCGAACCGGGGCGCTTCAGGTGCCAGTCCGCTTCCCGCAGGCGCCTGATGCCGTTGTCGAGATTCCGATGCCTGCGCTGCCAGCGTACGGAGAGGGCGGCGGCGACGGTGGGAAGTATGCCGTTGCGGCGGTGCAGGAGGGTGGGTGCGTGGGCTGCCTCGGCGCATGACCAGGAACCTTTGATCTTCGTAGGCGTGTCCGAGCATGGGCGGACTACGCTGCGCCGCGAGTGCTTGAGGACCTTGATGAATGAGACGCGGCCCGGATCGATCCCGTTGTCGTCGGCCAGACCTACGATGATCCGCGTAGGGCGGTGATGCACAGTCAGGTGCACCCAGAACTCCTGACGCACCAGATCGGGTCACCCGAGCGCAGGACCACGACCGACCCGCGCTGGAACGTCTTGATCTGCCGAAACGCCGCCTCCGCCTCCCATATCGCGTGGCAAAGCCCTGCCAACTCTGCTGCTGGATGGCTCGTGATCGAGCCTCGTCTGCCGATAGCACCGATCAACGCAGGTCGGAGCAAGCGAACCGACGCGAACCGCCCTCTGGAACCCAGCAGGTTGCGTTGGACTTTGGTTACGGTTGACGCGTAGATACCCTGATGACTCGCGCTCAGCGCTTCCGATTGCACCGTCACCGAATGGTGTCGGTATGGAATTTGCTGCCGCCGTGAATGCGCGTGCGGTGTGTCACTGGCGGCTATTCAGGTGAGGGCCTCTCGGTTGAATTGTGATCGCAGCTGGGCGTGTTACCTTCCCGCCGATTGATCCGACATGAATCATTTCTGCCGGTGTTCCGGTACCACTTACGGGAACGACACTCGCGATCCGCCCGAAGGAGCCCCGATGCGTCAGAGCATCTCTCGTATCGCCCCCATTCTCATGGGACTCACCATCGCCGCTTTTGACGTCGTTACGCTGCCCGCTACCGCACAACCTGCCAACCCGGATCCGGACCTACTCGGCGTGTCGCAGTCGGCTACGGCGCCTACCAACCCAGGGCTCGGCACTCCCTCCGCCGAGGCAAGCAGAACCACTATTGCCACCAGCCGGGCGCCGATCATGAACGTGACCAGCTGCAGCGAGAGCGACCTGCAAGCCGCGATCGGCGCTGTCGCCACAGTGGGCGGCACGGTCAACCTCAGGCCCGGCTGCACCTACACCCTCACCGACACCGTACCGCCCAACGGCGATAACGGACTGCCGGTCATCAAGAATAGCGTTACGATCAACGGATGCGGCGACATCATCACCCGAGCCGCAACCGCGGCGAATTTCCGTTTCTTCGAAATCGGCGGCCCCAATGGAAACCTCACTCTCAACACCCTGACCCTCAGCAACGGTCACGCGTCCACTGGCCTTGGCAACGGCCGGGGCGGTGCGATCTGGCTCAATGGCGCCGGTTCCGCACTGACGCTGAACAACTCCAGCCTCACCACCAACACGGCCGACTCGTATGGTGGGGCCATCGACAATGAGCATGGCGCGGTGAGCGTCAACAGGAGCACGCTCCACAACAACAAGGCGAGTGCTGGCGGGGCCGTGTTCGTCAACCCATTCGGAGGTTCCGGCACGGCGACCTTCGACAGAAGCAGGATCACCGGCAACCACGCAACCATCCTGGCTGGCGGGATCGCCGCCGCCGTCGGCACGAAGGTGACGTTGACCGGCACCCGGGTCACCGGCAACGACGTCACCGGTAACAATGCGCAGGGTGGCGGCATCGCGCAAGCCGGAACCATGTCGCTGAAGAGAAGCGAGGTCGTTGGCAACACCACCACCGGTGCAAATGCGCAGGGCGGCGGCATCTTTAACACTAGCGGCACGGTGCAGCTCACCAGCAGTCCCGTCGCCGGCAACACCACCAACGGCACGAACTCCCGCGGTGGCGGCATCTTCAATACGGGCTCCGGCTCGGTGGCTCTCACCCGTAGCCCGGTTACCAACAACCGGGCGCTGGGAACGGGAGCAGACGGTGGCGGCGTCTTCAAAGCCAGCGGCACGGTGACGCGGGACGCCGGTCCCATCTCCCGTAACCGGCCCAACAACTGTGGTAGCCCAAGCACCGTACCCGACTGCTCCTAGTGTCCTGCGCCAGTAGTTGATCGTTAGTAGTTGCGTGACTTCTGCTGCTGGTGCGTCAGTTCCTCGCCGGGGCCCGAAGCTGGAACCGTTACTTCTGTCCGTGGATGAGCGGGCGGTGTTGGAACGGTGGACGCGTCGGGCGACATCGGCCCAGGCCCTGGCCCTGCGCGCTCGGATCGTGCTGGCGTGCGCGGGCCCGGAGGTACCGCCGATCGTCACGGTCGCCCGGGATCTGCGGGTGACCGCGGACACCGTCCGCAAGTGGCGCCGACGCTTCCTCGCCGAGCGGCTGGACGGGCTGGCCGACGAGCCCCGGCCGGGCCGGCCGCCCACCATCAGCGTCGATCAGGTGGAAGCGGTCGTGGTCACCACGCTGGAACAGCTCCCGAAGAACGCCACCCACTGGTCACGGACATCGATGGCGCAGCACAGTGGTCTGTCGAAGTCGACCGTGGGCCGGATCTGGCGGCAGTTCCAGCTCAAGCCGCATCTGGCGGACACCTTCAAGCTGTCGACGGACCCGTTGTTCGTGGAGAAGGTCTACGACGTCGTGGGCCTGTACTTCAACCCGCCCGAAGGGGCGGTGGTGCTCTCGGTGGACGAGAAGTCACAGATCCAGGCCCTGGACCGGTCCCAGCCGGTGCTGCCGATAATGCCGGGCATGCCCGAGCGGCGCACCCACGACTACGTGCGCAACGGCCTGACCACGCTCTTCGCCGCGTTCGATGTCGCCACGGGTGAGGTCATCACTGCCCTGCACCGCCGGCACCGGGCCGCGGAGTTCAAGAAGGTCCTGATCCGGATCGACAAGGAGGTGCCCGCTACCTGAATCCGAGCCCCGGCCGTGCCGTCGGCGAGAGTGCGTTGGGGCGTGGCTGGCTGGGCCAGGGTGGGGGCCGGTCCGGTGCGGAGGTTGAGGGCGGCCTGCGGTCCGTGATCGCGGCGGGCGGCGGCCACCTCGTCCAAGTTCCAGGCCAACTCGCCGACGACGGTGCGGCGCGGGCCGCGCGCCTCGACGGTACCGCGCACCAGCAGCAGCCCGGAGTGGAACACGGTGTGCGCGACATGCTCGTGGGAGTCCTCGAAGAAGGAGATGTCGACCAGGCCGGAGCCGTCCTCCAGGGCGCAGAAGATGACACGCTTGCCGGACGGGACCGGCGGCGTCTGCGTGGAGGCCCGTACCCCGGCGACCAGCGCCTTCTGTCCGGGCACCATGCCGGGCAGGTGCGCGGCGTCGGTCACGCCGAGCTCGCGCAGCAGCCGGTGGTAGTGCTCCATCAGATGCCGGCTCACGTCGATGGAAAGGGCGTCGAGTCCGGCGCCGAGTTTGTCGCGGCTGGTCATCTCCGGCAGGCCGCTGGGAGTCGCGGTCACCAGCTCGCCGCCCAGCGGCAGCTGCCCGTCGGTGGCGGTGCGGTTGCGGGACTGCCGGTGCAGTTCGGTGGCTTGCAGCAGGTCCCGCCGGGTGAGGCCGGGGGAGAGGGCATCGAGGGCGCCGATACGGATCAGGCGCTGCGCGAGCGGCAGGGACGGGCGGGCGCGCTGCCACATATCCTGCAGGCCGGTGTAGGGCTGGCCGGCCACCAGGCGGGCGGTCTCCGCCTCACTGATGCCCTTGACCGTGGAGAACGCCAGGCGCACCCCCAGTCCCGCCCGGTCTCCTCCACCCCGTGCTGCCCGCGGGAGTGGCTGACGTCGACGGGCAGCACGGCAACGCCGTGGCGGCGGGCATCGGCGACGATGACCCGGCGCGGCCACATCCCCGGACCGTGCTTCAGCAGCCCCGCATACAGATACGCCGGGAAGCGCGCCTTCAAGTACGCGGAGTGCAGGGCGAGGACGGCGAAGGCCACCGCGTGCGCGTGGCAGAACCCGTACGCGCCGAAAGAGGAGACGATCTCCCACACCTGGTCCAGCACGTCCTTGGCGTAGCCGTGCTCACCGGCCGCAGCCGGTCATCGGGGCGAGGATCGCGATGATCTGCTCGTGCCAGATGACCACGCCATAGGTGTCGTTGAGTACCGGCTCCAGGTCCGGGTGCGGGTACTTCGGGGCGGCGCCGTGCCGGGCGGCGATGAACAGCGCGGGCATGCCCCCGGACACGGGGCCGGGCCGGAAGAGCGAGATGTCAGCAACGACATCCTCCATGTGCCGCGGCTGAAGACGGCCCACCAGATCCTGCTGGCCAGGGCTTTCGAGCTGGCAGAGACCGACGGTGTCCGAGGCCCGGATCATTTCGAAGGCCTGCTGGTCGTTGAGGCCGACGTGGTCAGGGTTGTCCAGATCAATCGCACGTCCGGTCGTGCGGCGGATCTCGGAGACCGCATGGGTCATCGCGGACTGCATCCGCACGCCCAACACGTCGAGCTTGACCAGCCCGAAGCCCCCGAGCTCGATGTCCTCCTTGTCGGCCTGCACCATGCTGTAGCCGGCCGGAGTCGGTTGTACCGGAAGCCGGGCCAGGAGCGACGCGTTCGAAAGGATCACCCCGCACGGGTGCATGGCGTAGCCGCGGGGCAGCGCGTCCAGGCCCTCGGCAAGCTCCCACAGTGGCCCGAACTTCCCTGCCTACACGGAGAGTTGCCGCAGTTCCGGCAGGTCGGCCAGGGCGGCGCGGATGTCCCGGGCCCGGATGTGCGGGAACGATTTGGCGACGTCGCCGACGACCTGGGCGGCAGCCCGAGGGCGAGCCCGGTGTCCCTGAGGGGGTGCCTGGCCCGGTAGGTCTTGGGCATGCCAGTGACCGCGGTTCGCTCCCGGCCGAACCGCTCGATGATTGCGTCATACACCTCCAGGCGCCGCTCGGACTCCACGTCGAGGTCGATGTCCGGCAGCGAAGTACGCCGCTCGCTGAGGAAGCGCTCGAAGAGGAGCCGGTGTTCGAGAGGGTTGGCCGTGGCGACGAAAAGCGAATGGTTGACCATGGAGGCGGTACCGGAGCCGCGCGCGGCGACCCGGATCCCGAGCGCCCTGGTCTCCGCGACCACCTGGGCCACGGCCATGAAGTACGGCTCGAAGGCCGTGTGTCCGATGCGTCCTGCTCGTATCGGAGTTGCTGAACGGCGCGCTCGTCCGTGTCCAGGCCGCGCGCAACCGTGCCGGCCTCGCACCGCTGCCGCAGCAGCCGCATCGCCGAACCGGTCTCCGCCGTCGCGCCTACGACGGGCGGTTCGGGGAATCGCGGCCGTCCCAGCCTGGGGTCTGCCGGGGTGAAGGTGCACGACTGGCCGGCGGTCTCGGTCTCGGCCAGCAGGCGCACGGCCCGAGCACGGCCGTCGCCAACGGCCTGCGCAATCCGCTCGGCGGCCGCAGCCATGGCGGCCGGGTCCTTCAGTCACCGCTCGCTGCCGTCCAGGTGACGGCGGTCGACGGGCCGCAGCAGCCGGGCCGCATCGAGGACATCGGCCAGCCGGTGCTGGTCGGGGTCGGCGTAACGGACCGAGTTCGTCAGCACCGCGCGACGCCAAGCTGGTCGGCCAGGCCCACGGTTCGCGCGGCCAGCCGCAGCGAGACCGCGCCGGTGCCCTGACGGCCCAGATACACGCTCTCCAGGCTCAGCCGCTCACCAGCCGGCTCCCGCCACGGCGCGAGCAGCTGCTCGGCGACGTCGGGGCGGCCCGCGGACAGGGCCCGCATCGGCTCGGACGAGGGGCCGTGCAGTACCACCAGGTCCTGGTCGGCGTACCCGCGTAGGACCGGCCAGGTCACGACCGGCAGAGTTCCGTCGGCCTCGGCGTGCGCGGCGGAGACCAGACGGCACAGCCGCGCCCACCCCGACACGTTCTGCGCGAGCAGGGTGATCCGCAGCGGCGGCTCCATCACGTGCGCGCCGCCGCGTACAGGCGTACGCGGCCGTCGGGCAGCCGGGGCCGGCGAGACAAGCGGAACGACGGCGACGTCGATGCCGAAAGCCGGACGGATGCCGGCGGCCGCCGCGGCTGCGGCGCAGCGGACCGTCCCCGCGAGGGTGTCCCGGTCGGTCAGCGCGAGCGACGTCATACCGTGCTCGGCCGCGCGCTGGACGAGGACATGGGGAGGGCGGCGCCGTAGCGGGCGGAGTAGCCGGAGGCGACGTGCAGATGGGTAAATCCACGGCTCCGCACCTCCTGTCTCCGCGTGTCCCTCCCCCTGACCTGTGACCTCTCCAGATATCCACCAGAGTCGCCCCCGGCTGTTGTGACGTTCGGTGTGACCGGTCGCGATAGGTGGCGGATGCTCGCGCTTGTCGGCGAAGGCCCCGAGTCGGCTGCCAGTCTCCGTCCCGACCCTTGTCTTACCTATCGATATTCGATAGATTCCCATCGCAACTCGATGGAAGGATGGGTCGTGGGAAAGCTGACAGTACGTGCGCTGCGCGCCGTGCTCGTGGTGGTGCTTGCCGGCACCGTGTTCGTACAGGCAGGGATGGTGTGGGTGTTGGTCAGCGGGAGCGACCCGGAGGACGGGTCGCTCCCGCTGACCCCGCTGCGCGTGATCACGATCCTGGGCATGGTGTCGGTCCAGGTCGCCGTGGTCTGCGTATGGCGGCTGGTGACGATGGTGCGACGCGGAACCGTGTTCTCCCACGCCGCCTTCCGGTACGTGGACGGCGTGATCGGCGCGATCGTGGCGGCTGCCCTCGTGTGGTTCGCGGTCACGGGCATCAATGCGCCCGGCCAGCGGGACGACCCAGGCGTCACCCTCATCATGGGCGGGGTCGGCGTGGCCATCCTGGGGGTCGCGCTCCTCGTGCTCGTGCTGCGGATGCTGCTCGCCCAGGCCGTCGCGCGCGACGTCGAAGCGTCGCAGATGCAGGCCGAGTTGGACGAGGTGATCTGATGTCGATCGCCGTCGACATCGATGTGATGCTGGCCAGGCGGAAGATGTCCGTGGGCGAGCTCGCGGACCGCGTGGGGATCACGCCCGCCAACCTGGCGGTACTCAAGAACGGCCGCGCCAAGGCGGTGCGCTTCGCGACGCTCGCCGCGCTCTGCGAGGTGCTTGAGTGCCAGCCGGGCGACCTGCTGCGCTGGGAGGCCGAGGACGCCGCAGGCGGATGACGTGCCCTTCCAAGATCATGGAGTTCTCGGCGCCTCGTGATCCGAGCGGAAGACCCTGCATGCCGACGCGTCATCACCGATCCCGCCTGCCCGAACAGAAGTACCGTGACCTGCGAGGACTCCACGGGCGAACCGCCAACTATTGCGAACGGTCACACAGCGATGGTTGGCCACTCGCAGAGCTACTTGGCCACAACGGCGTCCTGGGTGGCTTGTCCTGGACCTCGATTTCCGAGGCGAGTCCAGGCGGGTGAGGACCTGATCGTAGATTGTGCGCATGATCGAGGAGACGTCGCCCGAGCGGTTAGAGCGGTCCACGAGACGGAGGCACGCGGCCCCGAAGAAGCCGAAAGGTGGGGGCGGGCTGCTGCGTTCTTCCGTGCTGATGGCGGCGGGCACGGTCGTCTCGCGTGCCACGGGGCTGATACGGCAGGTGCTGCAGGCGGCCGCGCTGGGTACCGGGTTGCTGGCCACTACCTACAACCAGGCCAACACGATACCTACGAGTTTGTACTTCCTGCTGATCGGCGGCGCTCTGAACTCTGTCCTGGTTCCCCAGCTGGTCCGGGCCCGGGCGGAAGACGCTGACGGCGGGGCCGCGTTTGAGCAGCGCCTGGTCACCCTGGTGCTGTGCGTCCTCGGTGCGGGCACTGCGGTGGCCACGTGGGCCGCCCCTGAGATCATCAGCGTCTACCAGCGCGACACACCCGCCACGCACGGCGCGTTCGAGTTGACCGTGGTCTTCGCCCGCTTCCTGCTCCCGCAGATCTTCTTCTACGGCGTGTTCAGCATCTTCGGTCAAGTCCTCAATGCCCGGAATCGGTTCGGCGCGATGATGTGGACCCCGGTCCTCAACAATCTCGTCCTGATAGCCATGTTCGGCCTCTACCTCGGTCTCATCACCGCTCCCGAACAGGTCTCGGACATCACCGACTCCCAGGTCCGGCTGCTCGGGGTCGGAACCACACTCGCGTTGGCCCTTCAGGCTCTCGCCCTGATCCCCTACGCCCGCACGGCCGGCTTCCGGTTCCGCCTGCGCTTCGACTGGCGAGGCAACGGACTGCGCAAGAGCGTGAACGCGGCCCGCTGGACGTTGCTGTTCGTGCTGGCCAACCTCGTGGCGAGCACCGTGGTCACCCGCCTGGCCTCTTCCGCTGACGCTGCTCTGCCTCGCGACGGCGTCGGCTACACCGCCTACAGCTACGCCCAGCAGATCTGGATGCTGCCCCAGTCGATCGTCACGGTCTCCCTCGTGACGGCCCTGCTCCCGCGCATGAGCCGGGCCGTGGCCGAGCACCGTCTTGACGACCTGCGCGCCGACCTGTCACGGGCACTGCGGGTCAGCGGCGTCATCATCGTCCCGGCCGCCTTCTTCTTCCTCGCCTTCGGCCCGCAGATCGCACAGCTGCTGTTCGCCCAGGGAGCCGCCGACACGGCCGCCACCGTCCCTCTGGGGCACATGCTGCAAGCCTTCGGTCTGGGACTGATCCCGTTCTCCGCCCAGTACCTCCTGCTGCGCGGCTTCTACGCGTTCGAAGACACCCGCACGCCGTTCCGGATGGCGTTGTGGATCAGCAGCATCAACATTGCCCTCGCCGCGGCCTGCCGCCTCCTGCTGCCCCCGCACTGGGCCGTGACGGGGATGGCCGCCGCTTACGCCCTGTCCTACGCGATCGGCCTGCTGTTGACCGCCTTGCGCCTACGACGACGCACGGAAGGGCTGCTCGATGGCCGCCGGATCAGTCGCACCTACGCAAAACTGACCACGGCCGCCACCGCCGCCGGGGGAGCCGGGTGGCTCATCGCCCGCTCCTGCGACCAGAGCCTGGCATCGGCCTCCTGGACGCCGGTGCTTTCGCTGGCGGCGGGCGGCATCGCCATGGTCCTTCTCTTCATGCTCTTCGCGCGGATCTTGCGGATCGCGGAACTGCGCAGCCTGCCGGGGCTGGGCTGACCCCGGCACCAGCGGTCACTGATCGCCGTGGTGGTGGCCCTGATCGGGTAACGCCTCCTGCGCATGCTCATAGACGCGCCATGCCTCGTCGGGGAGGTGGCTGCCGGCCTGCGCTCCCATCCGCAGCATCCCTCCGTCCTTGAGACATCCGACCGACGCGACGACGAGTTCCTCCACTGGCTGGAGGAGATCAGAGCCCATGGGCGAGGCAGTGCGGAGCGTCCGACGTTCACGTATTCAAAAGGGTGAAAATAATTTCATTTATCTCTTGATGTGCGAGGTGGGGGAGATCGAGCCTGGAGGAGGCAAAGACCAGTGGATGCCCCGGGAGCGGCTCCCATGCAAGAACATCTGCTTTCTTCCCAGATGGGGGGCGCAGACGAAGCCGTCCATGAACTCGACATCGACACGGTGCAGGCGCTGCGGCACGCCCTGCGTGAAGAACTGGCCCAGTAGGTCCACGGCCTCGACCTCGACTTCGCCGGGGTCGACTTCCGTGACTGCTCCGGCCCTAACATCCTGCTGCACATCCGCCGCCTGGCCCTGGTGGAGGCCAAGACGGTCCGCATCCGGACGGCGGGGATCGCGGTAGAGCGCCTGCTCGCACCTACTCGCACTTGGCCGCTCTTCGCGCACCCGGATGACGCCGGTCCTGGAGTGCTCCCTCGGCCTACCACCGTCGCCCTGAAGTGCCGAACTCAGTTAATGCGGCGGCGCGACGGACGTGATCGGCGTCGGCTTCCCCGCGGCGGTGTTATCAAGGGTGTATGGAGGTATTTTCTGGGCGGCCTCGGAGCCCGGAACGTCATCCGCTCATCGGACGCTCGCGGCAACATCGGGCTTCCCTGCTGGACCTGCGCAGTGTGGCCGGTCAAGTATTCCTTCTCCAGGTCGTCATCGTGGTCCTGCTGGTCGTGGCCGCGGTGGCGGCCATGGTGCTCCAGACGTCGAGTGACGCGCTGCAACGGGGGCGTCGTGAGTCGGTCGTCGCGGCCCAGTCGTTCGCGTCTGCCCCTGGCACGGCCGAGGCGCTGCGGAGCACTGATCCGACGGCGGTGCTCCAGCCGCGGGCCGAGGAGGTGCGGAAACGCACGGGCGTGGACTTCGTCGTCGCCATGAACACGCGGGGGATTCGTTACACGTATCCCTATCCGCGGGAGATCGGGAAGAAGTTTGTCGGCACGATCGCACCGGCGCTGAAGGGCCATACCGTCGTCGAGCAGGCCGGCGGGCCGCCTCTGCCCGCGGGCAAAGGGACGGCCGTCCAGGCCGTGGTCCCGGTGACCGACTCGGGCGGCAAGGTGGTCGGCCTGGTCTCTGCCGGAATCACGGTCAAGAACGTGGCGGCACTGTGGCTGCCGCAGCTGCCGATCATCCTGGGCAGCGGCGCGGCCGCGCTGGCGCTGTCCATGACGGGAACGACGCTGGTGGCCCGGCGGCTGCGTCGGCAGACGCACGGCCTGGCCCCGGCGGATCTGGCGCAGCTGTACGAGCATCACGACGCGGTCCTGCACGCGGTGCGGGAAGGAGTGCTGATCACTGACACCGACGGACGACTGCTGTTGGCCAACGACGAGACGAGGCGTCTGCTCGACCTGCCGGCGGACGTGCAGGGGCGCCCGGTGCGGGAGCTGGGACTGCCGGAGCCGATCACGCGTCTGCTGTCGTCGCCGGAGGCGGTCACCGATCAGGTGCATCTCGCAGGGGACCGATTGCTGGCGGTGAACAAGCGGCCAACGTACCCCCAGGCCGACCAGGGAGGCAGCGTGGTGACCCTGCGGGACACCACGGAGCTGGCGGCGGTCTCGGGGCGGGCCGAGGTCGCGCGGGAGCGGCTGAAGCTGCTCTACGAGGCCGGGGTGCGGATTGGCACGACGCTGGACGTGGGACGAACGGCGCAGGAACTGGCCGACGTTGCGGCGCCGCAGTTCGCCGACCTGGTGACGGTGGACCTGCTCGACGCGGTACTGCGGGGGTGGGAGCCGACGGCGGAGGGCTGGCGGCATCTGCGCCGGGCGGCGATCGGCGGTGAGCAGCGGATGATCCCGGTGTATCCGTTGGGCGAAGTGATCACGTTCTCGCGCCGAACGCCGCAAATGCGGACGCTGCAGGAGCGACGGGTCATGCTGGAGGCGGACCTGCGGCAGGCATACGGCTGGCGGGAGCAGGATCCGGAGCGGGCCCGGAAGGCCCTGGAGTGCGGGTTGCGTTCGCTGGTGACCGTACCGCTGCAGGCGCGGAACGTGCCGCTGGGCGTGGTGAACTTCTACCGGACAGTGGATTCCCCGGCGTTCCAGCCGGAGGATCTCTCCTTCGCGGAGGAACTGGCCGTGCGGGCGGCCCTGGCCATCGACAATGCTCGGAGGTTCACCCGGGAGCACGCGATGGCGGTGACGCTGCAGCGCAGTCTGTTGCCGCGGGCACATCCGGATCAGGACGCACTGGAGGTGGCCTGGCGGTATCTGCCCGCGGAGGCGGGGGTGGGCGGGGACTGGTTCGACGTCATCCCGCTTCCGGGCGCTCGGGTGGCCCTGGTCATGGGTGACGTCGTCGGTCACGGGCTGCACGCGGCGGCGACGATGGGCCGGCTGCGCACCGCGGTGCACAACTTCTCCACCCTGGACCTCCCCGTTGACGAGGTGCTCGGGAACCTGGATGACCTCGTTGTCAGCATGGACAACGAGGAGAACGCGAGCGGTGCCGCGGAGGGCCACGAGGGGGAGGGGGTGACCGGAGCGACCTGTCTCTACGCGGTCTACGACCCGGTGGCGGGGGCCTGCACGATGGCCCGTGCGGGACACCCGGAACCGGTGTTGGTGCGTCCGGACGGGACGGTCACCTGTCCTGGCGTCCCGGCCTCGACGCCGCTCGGCCTGGGCGGCTACCCCTTCGAGACCGCCGAGCTCTCCTTGCCAGAGGGTTCACAACTGGTGCTGTACACCGACGGCCTGGTGGAGGACCGCACCCACGACATCGACGTCGGGATGGAGAGGCTGCGCCGGGCATTGGACGGTTCCGGGCGCCGCACTCCGGAGGAGACGTGTCAGGCGGTGATCGACGCGCTGAAGCCGTCACACTGCTCCGACGACATCGCGCTGCTGGCGGCGCGTACGCGGATATTCCCGCCTTCGCGCGTGGCCGAGTGGGACGTGCCGTCGGACCCGGCGGCGGTTCCCTCTGTGCGGGCGCGGTGCAGGGAGACGTTGCGGGAGTGGGGACTGGAGGAGACCGGATTCGCCACGGAACTGATCCTCAGCGAGCTGATCACGAACGCGATCCGTTACGGCTCGCCGCCGGTCAGTGTGCGGCTGTTGCACGGACGCTGTCTGACCTGCGAGGTGTCGGACGGCAGCGGCACCTCGCCGCGCCTACGGCGGGCGGCGACCACGGACGAAGGCGGGCGGGGGCTGTTTCTGGTGGCGCAGTTCGCCCAGCGATGGGGAACGCGGTACACGACCCGCGGCAAGGTCATCTGGACGGAACAGTTTCTCCACGACGGCACATCCGCCGTCCCGAGCCGGACACCGGTCGACTTTCTTCTCGACCAGTTCGATGATCTCGACGCGTGAGCCCGCATGGTCCACCAGCGCCGCGCCCTGTCTGTACCCGACACCAGTCCCGTCACAACAGCCTGCACCCCGGACCGGGCTGGAGGACCATCCTCGTATTGTCTGTGTCGAAAGTGGCTGGTTGTGACTCAGTGGCCTGTGTTTCTATTCCGGACCGAACGTCGAGAGGTCCGGGGCGCCTGGTGAGAGGCCGAGCCTCTACATCCGGCAGAGGGCTGATGGCGATGTTGAGGAGTGCGTGCGGGTCCTCGCGGAGGGCCATTAGCTTGACGGCATCCGGTGAACTGGCCTGAGTGCCTGGACATCAGGCGGAACACCAGTGCGCCAGGCAGCACATCCGTGGCCGCCGCCGTGTCCACGCGGGGCCGGGTCAATCCTGCCTCGCCGGCCCGGCCCGGCCCGTCCCAGGCCGACTGCGGTGCGTCGTACGACGCTCGTGCACTCCTCGGGCAAGTCGCTGGCCAACAACAGCTATCCCGTCACCGACGCCTCCGCGGCCGTCGATGTCAGGCAGCAGGTCGGCGGCGCCATCGGCACCGCTGTATTCAGCGCCCTTGCGGCCGGCGCCGCCGCCACGAATCCCACCGGCAGGAACCCGACTGACGAGAGCGTCAAAGCCTCCTCACGCGGCGGTCTTGCGGCTGTCGCGGTCGGCCCGGGCCGCGGCCATCAGGCCGTCGAGCGAGTCGCGGGTGTGCAGCAGCTCCTCGATGTGGGCGGAGAGCCGGTCGCGTTCCTGGGCCATGCGCTCCAGCGCGGAGTCGGAGTTCTCGTCGCTGGGTGCGTCGCGGCACGGCATCAGTTCCATGATGGTGCGGCTGGACAGCCCGGCCACGTACAGGCGCTGGATGAAGTCGACCCGCTCGATGTCGTCCTGCGTGAAGTGCCGCTGCCCGCCGCTGCTTCGGGTGCTGGCGAGCAGTCCTTGCTCTTCGTAGTAGCGCAGCGAACGGACACTCACTCCGCTGCGCGCCGCCAGTTCGCCGATCCGCATCTCACCCTCCTGGCGGTGCCCCGCCCCAGGACTTGCACCTCACATTGATGTCAGCTTCTAGCGTACCTGTCGGGCCCGCCGTTCCCGGGCCCTCGCCCCGTACGAAGGAGTTGCCGCATGACCGGCCAGACCAACACGACCACGCTGTTGGACCGCTTCCGCCTCGGCGGTCTGGAGCTGCCCAACCGGGTCGTGATGGCCCCGATGACCCGGGTCCGGGCCGCGGCCCGGGGTCTCGCCACCCCGTCCATGGCGGCCTACTACGCCCAGCGGGCCAGCGCCGGGCTGATCGTCACCGAGGGGTGCAGCCCAGCCTGGTCGGGCAGTCCAACCCGGGCACCCCGGGCCTGTACACCGACGAGCAGGTGTCCTCCTGGCGGCCCGTCACCGACGCCGTGCACGCCAACGGCGGGCGGCTCTTCGCCCAGATCATGCACGGCGGCCGGGTCTCGCATCCCGACACCACCGGCCTCCAGCCGGTCGGACCGTCCGCCGTCGCGGCCGTCGGCGAGGTGTTCACCCCGGCAGGGCCGCGGCCTGCGTCTCTCCCGCGTGCCCTGGACCTCTCCGAGGTGCCCGAGCATGCTCGCTCGTACGCCGAGGCCGCCCGCCGCGCTGTCGACGCCGGCTTCGACGGCGTCGAACTGCACGGCGCGAACGGCTACTTGATCTCACAGTTCCTGTCGTCCAATGCCAACCTGCGCACCGATTCCCGGGCCGGGCGAGCTGGGTCGATGGCGCGCCGGACCAGGCCGTCGCGAGCACGGCGGTCAGGGCACAGCTCAGGGTGGTCAGGACACGGTGCATACTCATCTCTCCCCGTTCAGTCAGCTGCCACCCATGCCGCCCTGCGCGGCGATCATGGTCATCGGCAGAGTGCGTACGGCCTTCTCCAGGCCGGGCGCCAAGGCGCCGAGAGAGCCCGTGCAGGCGTCGATACGGGCCCGGTACGTCTTCTGGTCCTGGCGTGACACAACCGAGCGGATGCCACCCGCGGCGGCCAGCGCCAGTAGCGCGGCGTCGGCGGCGGGGATGTCCCGCACGGGGCCGTCCCCGTGCAGCGCCGCGGACACCCGGGCTCGGTGCGCGGCGGGCACAGCACGGTCCGACACGGTCAGCCTCCGTGTGCCGAAGGGGGTGCGGGACGCCTTCACGGTGAGCAGTCCCGCCGAGGCGAGCCGGTCCTCCACCTCCGTCAGGGTCCGCTTGCGGTGGCGGCGCACGAGCTGCTTCCAGCCGTGCACGGCGGTGGCGTCGCGCAGAACGCCGTCCAGGACGGGGTCGCCGACCGGCTCCGTCCCGGACACGGTGACCCTGCCGCTGCTCTCTCCCAGCAGACCGCGCGACGCGAGGTCGACCAGGGCGGCGGCACGCACCAGCAACTGGGTGCGGGAACGGTCGTAGGGGCCTTCGGCCGCGTCGTCGAAGGCGAGCAGATACATGAGGCAGGCCAGATCGTCATTCACATCTCGACGCTATGGCCGGGTCCCTCGGCCGCGGATCGGCCACCAGAACGGACTGGCACTGGGAACGCAGGAGGACCGCGGCCCGACCTCCTCCTTGAGGAGGAGGCTCTGCGGAGGAGGCGAGGCCGTCAGGGGCGGCGCGGCTGCACGAGGCCGTGGTCGTAGGCGGCGACGACGGCCTGGACGCGATCGCGCAGGCCCAGTTTGCGCAGCACCGCGGTGACATGGTTCTTGACGGTGGCCTCCGACAGACGCAGCCGTTCGGCGATCTCCGCGTTCGACAGCGCCTGCCCGATCAGGGTGAGCACCTCCCGCTCGCGGCCGGAGAGGCCCCGCAGGGAGGGCGGCGGCGCCAGGTCGGGCGTGGTGCGCAGAAACCGGTCGAGGACGCGGCTCAGCACGGTCGGCGCCAGCAGCGCGTCGCCGCGCGCGGTGAGGCGGATCGCGTCGACGAGTTCGGCGGGGCGGATGTCCTTCAGCAGGAAACCACTCGCCCCGGCCCGCAGGGCGGCGACGACGTGCGCGTCCACGTCCCAGGTGGTCAGCACGAGCACCCGGGCCCCACGATCCGACTCCGCGATCTGCCGGGTCGCCTCGATGCCGTCCACGACGGGCATGCGTACGTCCATCAGCACCACGTCGGGCGCCAGTTCCCGCGTCAGCCGCACCGCCTCCCGGCCGTCCGACGCCTCACCGACCACCTCGAGGTCGTCCCGGGCGTCGATGATCATACGGAATCCGGTACGGACCAGGACCTGGTCGTCGGCCACCACCACACGCAACGTCATCACGCGCCCTCCACCGGCAGCCGCGCCGCCACCTCGAATCCGCCCCCGGGCAGCGGACCGGCGCGCAGGCTGCCACCCACGAGCCGTGCGCGCTCCTTCATCCCCACCAGACCGCGTCCCGCTCCCGCCGCGACCGAACGGCCCTGCGGCGCACGCCCGTTGTCCACCACCATGACCTCCACACACTCCGCTTCAGCCATCACGCGCACACTCACCTCGTCGGCGCCGGCTGCGTGGCGCAGCGTGTTGGTGAGGGCTTCCTGGACGATCCGGTACGCCGCCAGGTCCACCGCGGCCGGCAGCCCGCCGGTGGCGCCCTCGCGGTGCACGTACACGGTCATCCCGGTCGCGCGCACGGTATCGGCCAGCTCATCCAGGCGCGCGAGCGAGGGCACCGGCGCCCGCTGCTCCGCGGTCTTGTCCTCCCCGGCATCGGGCTGGAACGCACGCAGCACCAGACGCAATTCACCGAGTGCCGAGCGGGCGCTCGTCTCGATGGCCCGCAGCGCCTGACGGGCCTGTTCGGGTCGCTGGATGAACACGTCGTCGGCGGCGCCCGCCTGGATGACCATCACCGACAGGGTGTGCGCCACGACGTCGTGCACCTCGCGTGCGATCCGCGCGCGCTCCTCCACCACAGCCCGGCGCAGCTCCGCCCTCGTCCGTTCCTGCTGCGCCCTGCGCCACTGCCCGGCCGTCCACGCCAGACCCACCGTCAGCAGGTAGACCGCCAGCCCCGGGCCGCCACCCGCCCCGAAGGCCAGCGGCGCCGGCAGGCACATCGCCGCGAGCGCCCGCACCGACGCCCGCCGTGGCCTGGTGGCCGACAGCACGGACAACGAGACCTGCGCCGCGAGCAGCGCCCCCGTCAAGGTCACCGCGGGCAGCATCGCCCACACCACAAGCCCTGTCGCCGCGTTCGCGGCCAGTACGGTGACTGGGGCGCGCGCCAGCCACCTCAGAGCACAGACCTGTGCAAGGACCAGAGCCACGGCCACGGGCAGTCGCCAGCCCCGCTCGGCGCCGGTGACGAGCACCGAGGTACCCAGGACGCCGAGCACCAGACCGGCCGACCCCCACCACAATGCCCTGGCCGCACGGAGTGACAACTCGCCCCGAGCCTCCCCGGCGAACGCGTCCTCCGACTGCCTGCTGCTGAGCTCCACGTCCCGACCCTATCCAGCGGCGCAGGCCGGACCCTCCATGAAACCACCGCCTACACGATGGCCGTCGAGGCCGACGGCAGCGGCTTGGCCCTCGAAATGGGAAACGGACATTCAGATCGGGCGGATCGACCAGATCGAGTTCCGAATGAAGATCTGCCAGCATTCCTGTGGGCTGAGTTCGGCAGGGCAACGGAACCCCTCGTAGGACGAGGCGGCGGTTGATCAGCTCGGTCGGCCTACCAGGTTTTGCCGCGCCGATGACCCGCCGACGAACGAGTGGGAACAGATGTAGCCACCGAGACCCTCTCCGTTGGCGGGCAATGTTCGACCAGGCCTTGGCCTGGAGCGCGGGCCAGTGCGGGAGCGCGGCCCGGGGGCGGCGCCTGCCTACTCGGGTTGGTGTGGGGTGCCGAGCGCAAGAACTGCCGACGGCCGACTGAGCAGGTCGGCCAACCCCGGTTCGGGCCGATGCAGCCCTGGGTGCCTACGCCGGTTCGGACGCGGTCGACGTCCGCGTCCAAGGAGACCCCCACTGGCTGACGACACCCGGAGCCCCACGTCCTCGGGTTATGGGGCGTCGATCTCGTCCCCGGTGAGCTGGATGTCGAGCGCGGCGACGGCGTCGGCCAGGTGGTGGGGCTTGGTGGCGCCCACGATCGGGGCCGAGACCACGGGGCTGTGGAGCACCCAGGCCACGGCGATCTGCGCCGTGGACACGCCGCAGGCCTCCGCGATCCGCTCTACGGCATCGACGATGGCCTCGTCGCTGTCGAAGTCGATCGGACGACCGTTCATGTCGAACTGGCGGCCCTCCTCGGACCTGCGCGTCGTGCCCTGTTCGCCCCAGGGCCGCGTGCACCGCACCGTGTCTGCGACACTACCTTCGCCGAGGACGCCTCTCAGCTGCGGACCGGCAACGCCTCCCGCGTGATGGCCACCTGGTGCGACCTCGCCGTCGGAGGCCTCTGAACGGCCGGAGTGAAGAACATCGCGGCCGGCCTCCGTCACAACGCCTGCGACCCTCGCCGCCCCCTCGTACTCCTCGGACTCGGATGATCACGGAACCGGACGTCATGCGACTGCGCCGAAGCCCTGGCTCAGGCCCGCGTCGGCTTCGTGCTCCGTCAGTGGGTCGACATTCATGGCGCCCGCCCTTTCCCGTGATCGACAGACCTACGGCCGCCGAGGAATTGTGCGGGCTTCGTCATGGTGGTAATCGAATGGGCGTGAATATCCCCAACAAGTATTTCGCGATGGCGTGATCGATTCCGTTGTGGCTGAAATGCGCTGTTCATTCGGCAACTTCTGTCTCCGGAAGGTCGGCGGTTGGCAACTCATCGATATCCATGGCTAGTTGCATGCGATGTTACTCATAGGTAACTCCTGCTTCACTGCTCCCCATTGAGCTTGAAGGTGCGGCAATAATCCACTCGTTATCCCCCTGGCGGTCAATCCCCACCGAGGAGTCTTCTTGACGGCATGCATAACTCCTGATGTGCCAATGGGTGCGTCAGGACGGGGCAAGCGCCCCTTTCGGGCTTTACGGACTGTCGTCGGCGCCGGGCCGGCAGGGCCTCGAGAGTCGGTGGGATTCAGTACGGCGCTCGGGCTTCGGCGTGCGTTCGTAACTGGTCGGCCGGGAGCGGGGTGCTTCGCGTGCTGACGGCGCATCCCGCGCGGCGCGGTGGCCGCCCGCGGTCGGCATGGCGCAGATGGCTGACGCTCATGGTGGTCGGCGCCCTGCTCGGTCTCGGGCAGACCGCTCTGGCCCCGAGCGTGAACGCCGCCGACATACCCACACAGGATCAGGTGCGGGCCGCGGTGGCGAGCGGGCCCGCCAACAACCTTTTCTGGACCGGTCGGATCGGCTCCTGCCAGAGCGAGGACGACAGCGTCAAGAAGATGGTCGAGGAGTACGCGCGGCAGCGTCACCAGAGGACTCTGGAGATGCGTCTCGCGGACGCGGGCCTGAAGATGCCGCCCTTCGACACCCCGGACAACAACGCCAAGGAGATCTGGAGGTTCGCCTCGGCCGAATTCGCGCGGCAGACCTCGGATCAGGCGTGGGTGGTCAAGGGCAAGTGCGTACGTGACGACAACACTTGGGAAACCCGCGAGCTGCCCGAGCTGAAGAAGAGCGGCAAGGTCAAGTGCATCTGGCAGATCGATGCGGGCGACCTCGTACACGAGAAGCTGATCTGGAACGCCTGGTGGTGGGCCAGCACTTGCAACGGCCAGGTGCACCTGCGCAACAAAGCCGCGCTGGCCTGCGTCCCGTACGACGAGCAGGACCTCGAATACGGTTTCAAGTGGCGGCACTACGACGAGAAGGACCGCGACAGCTGGAGTTACCTGGACGGCCGGGCGTACATCGGAGGGGAGCCCTGGTCCGGCACCCGGGACGATGACGTCGACCCCACCGCCAAGGGGTACAGGTACTCGATAGAGCCTGATGACAGTGGTCCCGCGAACCCCAGCTACCACGTCAAACACACCGACGGGCTCATCGGCTGGTTCCGCCGCAGCAGTGACACACGGCCGTACCGTCTTGAGATCCTCGACCGCTCCAGGTCGTTCACGCGCAACTGGTCGGAGCCGTACGACGATGTCTGCAGCTTCCAGGACGGGCTCAAGCCCGCTGTGGCAGCCTCCTCCGAGCAGTGCAGCGCGGCGGACGAGGCGTGCAACGTGATGGTCGTCGGCGACTCGATCAGCAACGGCTACGAGGGCGACAGTACGTGGCGCTACCGGCTGTGGGAGTGGGCCAGGGACCAGAGCTGGCAGACCCATTTCGTCGGACCGCTGACCGGGACCGCGAAGCAGCAGGAGGCGCACGCGCCACAGCCGCCACCGCTGGTGGAGAGCGCCCAGGACCCGCCACCGCCGCAGCCCGACCCCTCTCAGTTCACCGGCCCCTACGCCCAGACCGACGACCCGGCCTTCGTCGAGGGCGATTCGGGCCACTACGCGATGTGGGGCCGCACCCTGGGCGATGACGTGGGCACCATCGAGCTGGTCATGGCCGCCCAGGGCGCCCAGGGACATCTGCCCGACGTGCTCCTGGTCGAACTCGGCTTCAACGACATCGGCTGGCAGGGCGCCGGTGCCGGCCTGGCCGACACCATGAAGAAGTTCGTGGACAACGCCCGCAAGGCCAACCCGAACGTGAAGATTGTGCTGGCCAACGTCCCGCAGCGGACCACTCTCGGCGACGCCAACCCGCAACTCCCGCAGCGCACCAGGGACTACAACGCCACACTCGCGGCGGCGGCACCCGGCTGGTCCACTCCCTCGTCACCGGTCATGATCGCCGACATCGACAAGGCGATGGGCTGCGACTCGTCCTCCAAGACCTGCGCCACCGCCTACGACGGGCTGCACCCCAACCCGCTGGGCGAGTACAGGATCGCGTCCGCCTTCGGCGCCGCCCTGCACGACGGGCTGGGAATCGGCACGTCGGTGCCCGAGGCCCCTGCGAGCTTCCCCGACCGGCAGGTGACCACACCGACCGGCCTGGCGTTCGACGGCTCCCAGCAGGGCGTCACCGTGACGTGGAACAAGATCGTTGGAGCGCACAGTTACGACATCCAGTGGCGGGAGGTGGTCTCCGGCACAGACGAGCCCTGGGAGAACGCCGTCCCCTCCACTCAATTCAACCGGTGGGACCTGCCCTGGCAGTTCAGCTTCCAGCCGGTCGACGGCCATCGCTACGAGGTCCGGGTGCGGGAGGTCGCGGGCGACGCCGACATCCTGAAGTCGCCTTGGTCGGCGCCGGTCTCGGGCGTCGCCCACCCGACCGTGCCCAAGCCGCCGGACGAGGTGGGCGCCACTGCTTCGGGGCCGGGTGAGATCGACGTGAGCTGGACCCCGGTGTACGACGACTCCCTTACCCGCTACGCCGTCTACGTCTACGACACGGACACCCCGTTCGTCTTCGCGAAGGTCTACGGCTACGCCCCGACGGTGCGCCCGCTGCGCCGCATCACCGGTCTGACCCCCGGCCACCACTACCAGGTGTACATCTGCGGCTGGAACGCGGGCGGCGAGGGGAAGCCGCGGCTCGCGGAGGGGACGGTGGTGCCCTGACCGCGAGCGCCTGGTAGGCGCTTCCGAGCGGTTTGAGCGCGCGGCAAGCACATGCTTGCCGCGCACCTCAGCGTGACGGGCGTGCGTCCGCTCTCACGTCCCGCTCGCGCTGACGGCCGCGGAATGGACCAGCGCGACCCGGTGGTTGTGCGCGTCGAGGGAGACAGCCAGCGGCAGAGTACTCACGGACATCGACCGCGCGCTGACGGAGGATGAAGGTCTTGTTCGAGGTCAGGATGATCGAGCCCTTCTCGTAACGCTTCGAGATGACCTGTACGACCAGGTTTGCCTCGGCGCGTTCGAGGGGCTGGTAGACGACCTCGTCAACGACAAGGACGCTGGGCCGCAGGTAGGTGCCGAGTTTGTTGAGGAGCCGACCCGCGGCTTCGGCTGCTTTGAGGTTGTGGACCATGTCGTCGAGACTGGTGAAGTAGATCAAGTAGCCGGCCCGACAGGCTGTGACTGCGAGAGCGACGGCGACGTAGTTCAGGCCGGCGGGCACGTCCCGCCGGACCGCGGCCAGGAGCTGCTGGTACTCGGAGGCGCCGCGGGCGTGGATGGTGTTTGCCGAGCCGGATGCCCAGGGCCCGGCGGGAGCGGTAGTCGTCGTTGGCCGAGTTCGGGTTGAACGCGGGATTGTTGACCACCCTGACGTCATCGGTGTGTTCCTGGGTCACCACGGCGAGGTTGACCCGCTGGCCGCCCCACGTCAGGGTGCCCTGGGCATCCCGCGTCACCTGGGTCTGTCTCCAGGAAGTACACCGTGTACAACCGCCCCCCGGGTACTCCCAGGGCGACTGGTTGACGGTCATGGGCATGTTCGGGTGCGGCCGGGGATCGGGAGTGGTGGTGCTGTCGTCGAATCCCTGGAGCACCGGCGGAGGCCCCGAGTCGGCTTCCTGCAGTGCCACCACGGGGCGGGTCGTCCGGCGCTGCGGCGGTCTGTGGTGCCGCGACGGCCACCACCCCGGCCGTGGTCGGCAATAAGGCGGCCAGGGATGCCCATAGGCGTCCGCTGCACCCGGGAAATCTGAGAAACGTCGAACTTATGCTGGGCTGCTTCCTGTCTGTGGGTTTCAGTGCGTGACGTACGGTCAGGCCGGTTGTGCCTGTTCCCGTTGCGGCACTGGATCACCGGGAGTACTCCTGTGCCGACGCGGCCCTGCCACCCACGGTTGGGTGTGGGGGCAGGCGTTTACGGCCATGACGCCTTTGCGCCTCTGAACGGTCCACTTCGACGAGCCGGTGCCGGCGGCCCTGTCACGTTGGTTGCCGATCTTCTTCGAACTACCAAGTCACCGCTCTGACCGGGGCTTCTCGGACAACCTCGGCTCGGTGGCGGGTCATTGGTCCCTGGACCTCGGTGGCGTGACCAGGGTGAGGCGACCGGTGGCGGTGTCGTAGCTGTAGCCCGAGACTCGAATACGGCCCGAGGCGGACGGCGAATGCAGGATCTTGTCGACGTCGATGGGAACTGTGGAGGCCGGATCGGTGACCGCGGTGCCCCGTAGGCGCGTCTCCTCGAAGCCGCGCTGGACGAAGCCGCGGCTCAGCTTGTCGTCAGCCATCAGGGCCGACCCGCAGTCGGTGTGGTGGATGACGGCCAATTCGAACCAATCGGTGTCGGGGGTCACAGTCTCGTGCAGGTAGCTGATCCACGCGAGATCGTCGAGGAACGACTGGTTTGCCCGGCCGCCGACGGTGCGTGCCACGATCGCGTCTCCGAGTCGCAGACCGAGGGTGGCTGCGGGGTCGACACGCGGATCGATGCAGGTCAAGACATAGACCTGCTGGTTGGGGATGAACGGGATCTCCGGCAGGTGGTCCCTGAAATCGGTAGCCGCGAAACGCTTGTTGTTCTCGAGTAGCTTGTCGAAGTTGGTCATATTCCCAAGGTCGCAGCTTGGCGGGGTCGTGATCGTGCGGATCTGGCCAGCTGTCGTCAGAGTCGCGCCACCAGCGCTGTCATGCCAGGGGCCCGTCCGGGCTACGGCGGTGGGTTCGGCGGTATTCGGTGGGTGTCGTGCCCAGCGCGCGCGACATGTGCAGGCGCAGATTGCCTGCGGTACCCAGCCCGCATCGCTCGGCGATGAGGTCCACCGGTAGGTCGGTCGTTTCGAGGAGCCGTTGCGCCTCCAGCTCTCGTTGTGCGGACAGCCAGCGCATCGGTGTCATGCGGGTTCGTTCGCGGAAGTGGCGGGAGAACGTGCGTGTGGGCATGCCCGCATGCCGGGCCAGGTGGGTCAGCGACAGCGGCTGGTGCATCCGCTGGATCGCCCATTCGAGGGTTCGGGCCAGGTGGTCGGCGTCGTCGTCGCGCGCATCCCTACGCGGGTCTTGGGCATGGTCGCCTGACCGGTGGGTGGCCACGACCATGCGGCGGGCCACCGCGTCGGCGACGCTTGCCCCGAAGTCCGAGCGGACCACGTGGATGTAGAAGTCGACGCTCCCGGATTGGCCCGCGCCGGTGAGGATGCTGCCACCGTCGACGAACAGTACGTCCGGGTCGAGCCACACGGTCGGATAGCGTCGGCGGAACTCGTCGGCTTCGCGCCAGTGGGTAGTTGCCCTACGGCCATCGAGCAGACCGGCGGCGGCCAGCGCGAACGCGCCCAGACATACCGAAACCAGGCGTGCGCCACGTTCGTGGGCAGACCGCAGCGCCTCGCGCACGTCGGCGTCCGGTTCTACCGGTGGGTAGAAGCCGGGCACGATCACCGTGTCAGCTGTTGCCAAGGCATCGAGGCCTGCCGCTGCGTCGATGGCGAAGCCCGTTGAGGTGGGGACCGGGCCCGGTCGCAGCCCGCACACGGTGAACGAGTAGTGCGCAGCTTCGTCGCGGAACCCGAAGACCTGAGCGGCGGTCGCGAGATCGAATGCCACGACTCCCGGCAACGCCAGTGCGACGACCGCGTGTGGGCGCTGGTGCGGCCATGTCATGGGGCCACCTGGTCTGACAACATCGCGATCCCCTTCCGAAACATGCGCGTCCCGACATCGCACGGCTGCGGCACCGCCATGCTCCAGCGTGACGCAACCTGCAGCCGGTGCAAGACCGCCGCGGCAGGTGCTGTGCCCAGCCAGGGCAGGGATACCTCCATGTCGACCTCAGGGAGTGGGCCGCAAGGGCGCGAATAGCACGGGCCGTTTCGGAATCGGAAGGGCTGAGGGACCGCGCTTTCCGCGAATGGTGTGGGTGCGTGGCCAGATTCGATCTGTCCAGTCACCCGCAGGGGTGGCAGGTGCGCTGGGTATCGGCCACACCGGGTGGTCTGCCCTTTCCTCATGCCATCGACAGGGAAGCCTGAGCGGTGCTGACCAGCGCGAGCGTTGCGAGCTGGCGCGTCCCACGAAGGAGAAGAGGCCACGTGATCGGCACCATGATGAGGTTCCTGCGACGGCCGACAGTAGCCGTAGCCGTAGCCGGCGCAGCGGCAGTCTTTGCCTCCATGATCGGAGTAGCTCAGCCCGCGCAGGCGTCCCCGGCCTACCACCTCGTTCAGATCAAGACGTCCACGGGCAAGTGCCTGACCATCAGGAACCAGAGCACCGGCGACGGCGCTTCGCTTGAACAGAACCGGTGCCAGAACCTTCCCGCCCAGCGCTTCAAGAGCATGAACGATGGCGTCGCGAACCCGACCCACGAGATCAGGACGTTCGCGGACAAGTGCCTGACCATCTACGGCGCATCCGGGGGTAACGGGATCACTTGGCCGATCATCCAGCAGGAGTGCAGGGAGGGTTCCTTTCATCAGCGCTTCACGTACTTCGCCGAGTACGGTCAGCCAGGCATCGGGTTCAGGTCGTTGTCCATGGGGCTCTGCTGGACCGTGACGGGCGTCAGCGACGGCGCCAGGATCGAGGGCGATGCTTGCGACGGGTCCGACTCTCAGCGCTTCACACTCGTCTATGTGTGAGGCCGTGCCGCTGCTCACCCACAGCGGCACGATCCCCTAGGGCCTCCTAGGCGGCCTGTGCCGGAGTCTGGTCGTCTTCGGCGCGCTGGACCACGTTCCGTCCGTACCGTGAGCACGATCACAGCCTAATTCGAGGGGTCCCTCATGTTAGTCTGGATGTATGAGTCACCAGCACGTCCTGTCCGCGCCCCAGGCGCCGGTCAAACCGCTGCGCCGCGACGCGCAGCGCAACAGGGACGCGATCGTGGCCGCTGCCCGCAAGGCTTTCGCCGAGCAGGGGCTGGACGCTTCCCTGGAGGGTGTTGCCCGCGAGGCGGGTGTCGCGATCGGCACGGTCTACCGGCACTTCCCGCGCCGGCTCGACCTTGTCGAGGAGCTCTTCACCGCGAAGTTCACGGATCTGCTCGCTGCGGCCGAAGAGGCTGCGGCCATGGACGACGCCTGGGAGGGGTTCTGCTTCTACCTGGAAAAGCTCTGTGAACTGCAGGCCTGTGACCGGGCCTTCAACGACCTGGTCTCGGCCCGCCTGCCCGTCCACGCGCTCGGCAGGGGAATGTTCGAGCGCACGAAGGAGCGGGTCGCTCAGATCTTCCAGAACGCCCAGGAGCAGGGTGTCCTGCGTGACGATGTCACTCCGGAAGACATCGCTTTCGTGATCTGGTCCCAGGTCGGGATCATCCAGGCCACTCGTGCCGTCGCTCCCAACGCCTGGCGCCGCCATCTCCACCTGCTGCTCGACGCCTTCCGCGCCGAGTGTGCCCACGAGCTGCCCGAGCCCCCGCTGACCCCTCAGCAGTTCGCGCAGACCCTCACCACGCTCGAGTGCCCCGAAGAGGAGTGCCGCGAGTGTCGCGACGAGGCATGAGCCGCGGCTGACGACATCGTGCAACACGGCATACGACGTCGTGTAACACGGCATACAGCTGGACATGCGGCGGGCCCGGTGCCGCGGTCGGCGTCCGGGCCCTCACTCCCACGGGGGCGTCACCGTCCAGGGGGATGGCGTTCAGTTTTCCGCCAGCAGCTGTGCCAGCTCGGCGTCCAGGTCGAACCGGCTGGATTCGGCCCCCGGCGGCACCGCGGACCACGTTTCGTGCAGGAAGGATTCCACGCCCTGCGCGGGGAACTCGAGCAGGGCCGATCCCGCAGGCGAACTGAGAACCATGCGTACCACATCGCGTCCCGAGTCACTGGTCGGCCACATGCGCACGTCTCCGTGCCCGGTGTGCTCGCTCAGAGCCTGAGCCAGCAGGTCGCGACTGAGGAACCACTCGACCGTTCCGCTCTGGGCCAGGGGGTGGAAGACGGCACGCACGGCATAGGGATCATCCGCGTCGTACTGCAGTGCTGCATGTATCGACACCGACAGGTCGTGCGACAAGACGAGCCGCACGGGCAGCTCGTGTGCCACGGTTCTGACCGATCTCACTGTTCCTCACTTCCATGTACCCGCTCGCCCGGCACTGCGATGGCTCCCTGTGTGCTTCGAGGCGCGGCGGTGGCGGTACCGCCGGCGCGACCGGAGGCGCCGGTGGACGGGAGCAGCCCACGCGGTTCCCGCGTGTTCTCCTTGTTCGCCCGGGGGCGATTTCTCCGGCTCGCGCTCGATGTCGGCCCGGCGAGCGGTCGGTTTGACGAGTCGCAACGGCGCACCCCAAAGCCACGTCGTTGCGGCCGGTCAAACCGACCGCGCCGGCCTGCGACCGCATCAGCGCTGGTCCGCGTACCACGCGACCTGGTCCAGGTACCAGCGCTCGGCGCTGACGCGGTACGTCGTCGCCTCGTTCCAGCGGTACCCGTCCCAGACGTACAGGTGGCTACCGTTCCAGCGCTCTTCCCCGTAGTGGCCCTGGCGGTCGTCGTTCGTGTACCAGCCGCGCGGTGCGCCCCAGCTGTCGTCCTGTGCGTCGTGGTGAGTGCTCTGGTATCCGTTCGCGCGGTCGCCGCCGGTGGTGAAGGCGGTGATCGCGGACTGTGTGTGCGCCCCGGGCGCCGAGGCCGTCGCTGCTGACGCCGTGCCGCTGACTCCGAGAAGGGCTCCGCCTGCCAGCGCCGCAGAAGCGACAGCAGTCGAGACGCGCTTGATCCACTTGTTCATGGTCATCTCCTTGTGATGTGCCGCGATTCCGTTGACCGGGCGGCGGTCCTGTCCGTGATCCGGGGAATCCGGATCGGCCGGTGCCGAACTGTGAAGATCATTCGGAGGGGGCCCTCATGTTCGACGCTGCCCAGCGTACTTGAGGGGGCCCTCATGTTTGCGGTGAGGCTCATCACAGCACGTCGGAGGGGTCGAATGGCACGAGTAGGGCGACGGCGGTCGAGGCGGCGGGCGCCCGGCCCGACCTCGTAGGAACGGGCATCCGGGACCCGGGGCGCCGACGCGTCCGGTAGCCGCGAGGCCACGGCCTGGATGGACTTGCGGCGACCGTCCACCACCAGTACCCGCAGGTAGCAGCCGCCCTTGGCTCGCTGATCCTTCCGCGGGCTCACCCACTACCAGAGCCTCGATGCCCTCCGAGACCTCCTGAGCTGCTGGACAGGCCTGCGCACCACGTGCCACCAGCCCCTGCCCCGACCCCGGACCAGACACCAGCCAGCAAGATCCACCTCGACCTGACCGAGTCCTACTATGGGTGTGGCGTTGCGGATCGTCGGCGTCGCTGGCTCGGAGATGCCGCTTTTCATCGGTCCCCCCACTCCGACAACCCGGCATCCTGAGCGCCGTCCGCGAGCGCTCCTGGTGACGGCGTTGGGACCGATCGACTGCGGGTACTCGGAGGCCGAACGGCGGTGAAAGCACCGCCCACTACACGGAGGGATGGTTCCGTGATTCGGCATGTCAGCGACGTCATGACCAAGGCCCCGGTGACCATCGAACCGCAGACCTCGGTGGCAGTCGTGGCCCGTGATGCGGGACGATGACATTGGTGCTGTTCTGGTCGCCGAGGGTGAGCGGTTACGCGGACTGCGGACGCGTTCGGCGACCTGGGCGTCGAACGCGACCCGGAGTCCGCTCTTGGCAACATCAGCGCGGCGCGGCCCGACACGTAGCGCGTCCCCCTCCATACGAGTGGTGAGATTCCTGGAGACCCGAATCGATCGGCCTGTTCTTTGCCACCCCCACGCGGTCGGGCGGCGGGCCCCCACGCCGCCAGCCCGCTGAACATCTGTCAAACCCAACGATGTGACCAGCCCACGGGGAGCTGGGCCCCGAGAGGAGCGTGCGCCATGACGACTCCTGACCCCGACCCGACGCGAACTCCGAGAACCGAACCGGGCCGCGGTGTGTGGCCAGGTGAGACACCGCCCGCCGAAGGGGGCATTTATGGCATCTCCTATCCGGAGCCACCCGGGGTGGGCAAGGGATGGGGACCGATGGCACTCGCCCTGATCATGGCGGTGGTGGCACTCATAGCGATCGGACTGATCGCCATGGTGGTGGCCCTGATCGCGTAACTTCTCCTGCGCATGCTGGCGTCCTCGGCCCCCGGGTCCTGCGAGGTGCGCTACGAGGACAACGAGGTCGTCCTGCGCAGCCGGGGCGACGTGGTGGCCCGGATCCACTCCGGCGCGGTCGAGGCGGCGCCCGACCCGACGATCCGGCCGCACTGGCAGATCCACTTCACCGTCGACGACGTCGAGGCCGCCGCCCGCGCCGCACGCGCCCACGGCGGCACGGCCCACCAGCAGGGCCTCGGCTCGACCGAGGCCATCCAGACCGACCCCGACGGAGCCCGCTTCTTTGTGACCGCGCGCAGGGAGATCTGAGGGTCGCGCAGTTGTCGAGGCCGTGGAGCAGACGCCGACCGGCATGCCGCGTGACTCGTCCCCGCGGCCAGCGCACCAGCTTGCCTGGGAAGCTGAGTGCCCAGCTGTGTTAGTCAGCCTGGGCAGCAGCGCAGACAGGTTGCTGGCGATCACGCGGGGCTCGAGTCTGTTGATCACTGAGCGAGCTGTGTCTGCCCCCTGTGTCATGTCCGCCGCGCAGTCAGCGAGACAATGCCGCCAGGCTCAGCAGCAGATGCGCCGACTCGGGGTGGTCGAAGTCGGAGTGGGCTCCGGCGGGGGCCAGGCGGGTACGGGCGCTGCCGCGGAACCGCACGCTGGCATCCACGTTGACGAGTCGGTGATCCAGTGTCGAGAGCCGGTACGCTCGTGCACCGGCAACAGCCGTGTATGGAACTGGGGGACCGGTGCCGCGCCGGCCCCCGAGTGACCGATGTCGGCGGAGCCCTCCGCGCGCAGATGCCAGAAACCGGTGGCCCGGTCCCAGTGGGAGTGAGTCAGCACCAGCGGTCCGCGCAACGGAGCGCCGGACTTCGCGCCCGAAGGGAACAGGGACGGGAAAGACGGTCGAACGCGTCGCGGGGTGCCGCCATCTGGAAGATGACCATGCTGTCCACGCTGAAGGGGCGTCCGGGCGTCGCGCGCGCACTCCACCCCAGGACGCGCGGCGCGTCCGGCCTCGCCGCCCACTGCACCGCCTCGCACAGGAAGCGGCCGCCGAACGGGTGGCCCACGAGATGGAGGTATTGGCCGTTGCGGTTGGCGAGTACCGGGGGAGCCGTCGGGTCGGGGCGCTGCGCGTCGAGGTAACCCAGAAGGTGGGCGAGAACGTGGGGCGCGTGGCCCTGAGCGGGTGCGCTCATTGCATGGGCGCGGTCGCGGATACGACGGTAGCCGCCGAGCGAGGGCAAGCTGGACGACGGCCGGCGCACGGTGACGACCGTCGGCCGGTACCCTCGGGCCAACTGCGGATAGCGGTCCGGATGAGCGGCGTGCAGTTCCCGGGTTCGTGTGAGCAGGGAGGTCGCGCGACGTTGCGCGGTGGATGGCGCGGTCTGTCAGCCGTGTACGTAGACGTAGAGGTCCGTCACTCGGTCAGGGGTGCGGAGGTGCTCGGCAAGATGGTCGGCGATTCGGTGGCCTGGGACGGTATGACGGCCGTCGGCAGAGCGGAGCCGTCCCCGTTCATCGAGGTCAAGGGTGATGAGGTGCACGGTCGGATCTCCAGGAGGCTGTCGATGCCGCAGTACAGAAGATAGGCCAGGGCGAGCGGGTTGTGCAGGTCGTCGAGGAAGTGGCGGACCAGGGCGCGGCAGATCTCTCCCGCGGTCTGCGACCCCGTCAGATACCGGTCGAGGAAGGCGTGCGCGTACTCCGAGGCGGAGATCTGGGGGATCTCGATCTGCGGGCCCAGCACTCCGGTCGCACCGTGCTTGATGAAGCCCTTGCCGAGGCACTCCAACTCGGCCGTCGCCGCCGGCACCCCCGCGTGGCAGGCGTTGAGCAGGACGAACGGGCGGAACACCGACTCCTGCGCGGTACTGAGTTCCTCGCGATGCTCGTGGACCCGATCCGCGTCGATGACCTTGTCGTCCGAGAGCCGGACCCCCATGGTGTGGTGGGCGCCGTACTCGTTGAAGGCGCCGTGGCACCAGAAGTACATCAGGTCCTCGTCGAACTCCGCGTCCGCCAGCGACTTGAGCAGCTCGTCCGAGTGGGTGCGAACGGTCAACTGGGAGCGCTTGCCGAGCAGTTCGGATACCTCTTCCGAGCGGCCGATGCCGTCGAGTGCCGTGTCGGTGTTGAGGCTGGTGACCGGGAGGGACCGGACGGCGGGGGAGTAGACGGGTGCGTACGACGCCCCGGTCTGATCGATCTCGTGCCGATAGCCGAGGAACGAGGGCGTGGCCGAGTCCTCGGTCCGCACAGCGAGCATCGGCCACGGCAGGGACAGGTCGGGGGAGTCGAAGCTGATGCGTAGGCCCTCCCGGCGCAGCTCGCCGAGCAGGAACTCGCGGAACCACACCAGATCGCTGTCCGTCCCCGCGAGGATCCGCTTCAGTGTGGGGTCCCCGCTCTTGGCCAGTTCCTCGATCATCGGGACGACCGTGCTCCGGGACGGCCTGAGGTCATGCGTGGCGGCGAAGGGAAACGGCGGCCCGTACGGCATCCCTTCGGCGTCCCGGGGCTGGTGGCGGACGAAATCGTGCCACTGTCCGCGCAGCCGGTCGGCCTGATCACGGATGACGGTGGCGGAGACCTGGAGATCGGCCCGATGGTGACCCGTGCGCGGGGTGCGCTTGCCGTGTGGGACAGCGATCATCTCGACACGGTCTTCTGACTTGACAGACAGGATGACGGACAGATCGATCGGTTGCTGTCCATGGTCCTCGGGCCATCGGGTGAGGTCACCCGAAGGGTCGTGGAGGACCTCGGTGCCCCGACGACGTCGACGAAGAAGAAGACGAGGACGGCCTGGTCCCGGGGGATGAAAAGGACGAACCCGAGGGAGCGGTCTTCCCGCCCTGAAGATCCTCAAGGACGCGCGCCCGCTCGAAGATCCACCCGATCACGGTCATCCGCACCGAGGAATGCGACAGCGGTCCCTGGCCCCTGATCAGCGAGGACATGGACGGTGAGCCCCGCTGGGTGCACCCCGACGTCACCCTCACGCGTGTTCTCCACATCAAGGCGCACGGCAGGCGCGTCCGGCGCGACCGGCTCGACGTGCCCGACTCCTTCGGCGAGGGCGTGATGTGCCTGATCGACCGCAACGGCAGCTACCCGTCCGCCTGTTCGGCCGTCCCCCTCGCCCCGAACGAACTGCTGCACACTGGCCCCCTCCAAGCGTTCGACAAGACACAGGCCGACATCTACCTCATCGACATCCCGGAGTGGAACCACACCGACATGCCGCACCCCCTGGGGCGGATCATCCAGCGGCCGGACGAGCAGGGGCGCCGGCCATCCACGACTCCTGGACCGGGAAGGCCAACGAGTCGCTCTTCAAACCCTTCTACGAGGCCACCCGGAAAGCACGGACCGAGCTCGTCCAAGCCGGCGGTGACCCCTACAAGGCGTACAAGACGCGGCTGTCCATCGCTCTGCGGCTGCTGTGGCCCAAGCGCACGGAACAGCGGTCCCCGTTCTGGCGGCCCGACTGGCGCATGAGCATGGTCGCCGAGGCCTCCGTGCGCCACTGGGCGGTAGCCTTCCGGGCCGTCCAGGACGGGCACAAGCTCATCGCCCTGCACAACGTCGACGCGGCCGCCTTCTGGACACCCCCCGGCACGCCGCCCGCCACGTACTGGATCGGGACCGGCTTCGGGGAAGTCAAGGCCAAGTTCATCCAGCCCGGCGAGTTCATCCCCGAAGGTGACGACTGATGGCAGGACCCACACGCCGCGGCAACTCCCTCGGCGCCGCACTGGGCGACCTCCTGCGCGCCCAGGTCACCCCCCGTTATCTTTTTTGCGGTCCTGCAAGAGGACCGCTGGCCTCTGGGCCCGGCATGGCTGTTCCCCCCTGTCGAACGCATGACCTGGGGGGTGGTGTCACCGGG
>NZ_JBVKCA010000022.1:83679-137276 GCF_055656965.1 Streptomyces sp. NPDC111656 | reverse complement strand
ACTCTCAAACGCGACCGCCACACGGCCCTCGCTGAGGCCGCTTGACACACAGAGGCACTCATCAGCGTCTCCAACGGCGCCTCTCGGGCCCGGTGACACCACCCCCCAGGTCATGCGTTCGACAGGGGGGAACAGCCATGCCGGGCCCAGAGGCCAGCGGTCCTCTTGCAGGACCGCAAAAAAAGATAACGGGGGAAGGCCGTCGTGGACCGTCGTCATCTGTCGTGGTCGGCCACCCTCGGACGGCCCACAGACGGCCCAGCGGTCACACGCCGATGGAGGTCGGTGGATTCCCAATGACCCAGTCCAAGCGCTGCTGCCCGGGTTCTGCGGCACTTGTTTGGAAGGTCGCGTATGTGGGTCCGGTCTCAACTGCCAACTTCCTGACCGGGCATGGAGCGCGCCCCGGACTGTTGTTCACCGCGACTCCCCGTGTCTTCCCGCCGGAACGGGCACGCGGAGGGCACGTGGCTGCCGCCGACCTCGACGAGACGGTGCGGGCCGGACGCATGAAGTGTCACACGTCTCGGCAATCTGAGACCTAAGGTCCTCATGTGGGGGAGTTCATAGTGGGGGCGCTGCTCGGCGTCGTGTTCGCCGGCGCCACCGTTGCAATGGGGCGCGATGCTTGGCGAGTCCATGGAGTTCGTCGGCGTGGGATCCGGACGACCGGCATTGTCGTTGGCATCCGGGAATCGACGGACGGTGACGGGGACGCCCAGCTGTACCCTCAGGTCCACTACGCGCTCGCTGATGGCCGAGAGGTCATGGGTGAGGGCGGAGCACACGCGATGCGCAGCCCACTGTCAGAGGGCGACAGGGTAGAGCTTCTGTATCGGCCGGAGGATCCCGAGCGGATCATCCTGATTGCCTACGACAGACACATGAACATCTGGGTCTACGGTGGGGTCTCCCTGCTCCTGGGAGCCATGGCACTGTTCTGGGCGCTCTCGGCGATTGTCTCCTTGCTGTGATCCGCCTGAATCATGCTGTGCGCTCCCCTGTGTTTCCCACAGGATCTGCCACCGGCATCCGCCTGCGGGCTGCCCTTCCAACGACCACCGCTTTAGGAGAGAGGCGGGGGTGCCTTGCTGGTGACCTGCAGCTTCGATACGTCTTGTGGTGGCTGGCAACTCGACCGCGCGACACCGCCATTGACCGTGGCTGACCCCTGCATCTGGCACGGTTGTGGCACGAACCTCAGCCGACGACAGTCAGCCACGGCGGCGGGTATGCCAGCCGACCACGCACGCGTATGCCTCGCTGCACCCCCACCGACCTCAGCCACGCTACGGGGGTGTTCGTCGACCAGAGCAAGCGGCGACGGCCGGCCCGTTGCGACGGCCGGAAGCCCTCAGCTTGGGAAGCTCAGGGCGTCTAGGGCTTGTTCAAGACCAGGCCTACGGAGCCTTCTTCGAGCCCGTCGTCCTCCTCCAAGTGGAGATGAGCACCGCCCGGTGTGCCGTCCTAGGCGAGCGGGAGGAGGTGGCCGATCAGGGTCTGCAAACCCGGCAGCGCTTGCCGACGACAGCCGGCCACGACGGCGGGCGCGCCAACCGACCAGGCGCGCGTGTGTCTCGCTGTACCCCCACCGACCTTAGCCAGCCCATTTGCGGCTATCTGGCGTGCGTCACCTGTGGCGGTCCGGGCGCAGCGCGTGGCACGGACCAACTGGGTCGTCGTGCTCGACGCCGACGACCAGGGCCCCGGCGTTCTCCCCTGGATGTCCGGTTCATGGTGATCTTGTGATGCCGTAGAGGGCGAGGACTTGGTGTCGGTCGGTGTGGGCGCGTCGGGCGGAGGAGATGTTGACGTGCCCGGCCAGCTTGAGAGCACCGCGGATCAGGTCGCGGACGGTGGCCAGGACGGCGGGGGTGTTATGGGCCCTGACAACACACGTGCCGTGGCCGCGCGTTCATGGCCCCGCCCGTGAATACCACCGCCCGACAATGATTTCAGGCCGTGCCGGGGCCGCAAATCGGCCAAGCCTTGACCGCCGTAGCACCCTCGTAGAAGATCCTTCCTAGTACTCCAGCTGTAGATCGCGATCTTCATGCGTAGTCGGGTTGCCGTTGGTAGTGGCTGCCCTGGGATCGGGCCTGGTGGCGACGTCGCCAGTGGGACCAGGCGAGCCAGTGGGCCGTACCGTGGACGAGCGGGACGACGAGCGCGTTGAACAGGCGTTGGATCTCGTTGCAGGTGAGCGGTATCAGGCCGTCTGGCCCGGAGTGGCGGGCGTGTTCGTCGGCGCGGACGACGGTGAGGAAGGCATGGGCGAGCATCGCGAGGGTGACCCAGCGGTGCCAGGACGTCCAGCGTCTGACCTGGTGTTCGTCCAGTCCGGCCAGGCCCTTGCCGGACTGGAAGGTCTCCTCGACCGTCCATCTGCGTCCGGCGACCTGCACCAGAGTGGACAGCGGAACCCGGGTCGCTGAGTAGCAGTGGTAGAAGGCGAGTTCGCCGGTGCGCCGGTTGCGGCGGACGAGCAGCTGGTGGTGGCCGGGCCGGTCGTTGGCGATGTCGGCCAGGGCCCAGTCGTAGAAGCGGTGCCCTTTGGCTCCGGCGCCGGCGGAGAGTTTCTGCCAGGCCCGCTTCGGCAGCTTCTTGACCAGGGCGTCGGCGCGAATCTTGCCCGCGCGGGTGGTGATCTGGTGGTCACGGGCGACGGCGAGTACGTAGCCGACCTCGCGCCTCTCCAACTCACCTCGCAGGTGCGGGTTGCCTCCGTAGACCTCATCGCCGGCCACCCAGGATGCGGGGACGCCGGAGTCCAGTGCTCGGCCGATCATGCGGGCGGCGAGTGCAGGTTTCGTGGTGAAGCCGACGGTGTCGGGTATCCCGGCGGCCCGGCAGCGGGCCGTGTCCTCGGTCCAGGAACGCGGGACATACAGCTCCCGGTCGATCGCCGCGTGTCCGAGCGGGGTGGAGTAGGCAAGGTAGACAGCGACTTGACTGTTCTCGATACGTCCGGCGGTACCGGTGTACTGCCGCTGCACGCCCACCGTGTGCGTGCCCTTCTTCAGGTCGCCGGTCTCATCCACGATCAGCACCGCGTCCTCGTGGCGCAGGTGCTCGACGACGAAACCGCGGATGTCGTCGCGAACCGCGTCGGCGTCCCACTTGGCCCTCGACATCAGGTGCTGCAGGCCGCACGGGGTCGCGTCCCCAGCATGTTCGGCGAGCGTCCAGCAGTTCTTGCGCGGCAGGTCCGACAACAGCCCAAGCACGAACGCCCGTGCCCGGCGCCGGGGTTCCACCCGGACGAACCGTCCCGCGATCCGGCCCATCAGGACCTCGAACGCTTCCTGCCAGCGGGCAGGATCTATGCTGTGGCCCGCGGCCACCGTCTGATCCTCTGTCTTCACACACCGATGATCACCAGTGGCCGCGCCTGCTCCCGGACCGGCCCACAAGTACGATCACGAGCTGCGTATGGAACGCTGCCCGACCCAGCCGGTTGCGGCCACCACCTCCCGCGCGATGTCGATGACAGGCCGCAGGTCCGTTATCACCCGCACCGTCCCTGCGGTGGCCCGCTGGTCCAGGAGCCGTCCCTTACGGACACTGCCTGCCAGCTCCTTTTCCAGCTCCGAGCCGAGTTCCCGGCCCACCAGCCGCTCGCGAGCGGTGGCGTCGGAGGCGGTGAGCAGGACCCGCGTCATCCGCACATTCGCCCCCATGGCGCGCTCAAACATGCCCGTCGCCTCAGGCAGCACACTCGCAGTGTTCGTGTAGATCAGACGACGGTAGCCGAGCCGGGCGAAGTTCTCCCATACGGCCGTCAGATTCCTCTCAGTGATCTCCGAACGGTGGGGGTCCCCCTCTGGTGCCGGATGCACCTGCCCCATGAAGTCGCCCTCGATGACCGCATGAGGGATCGCCGCAGCGCGCAGCAACGCCGAAACCTCCCACCCCACCGTCGTCTTGCCGACGCCGGCCCGCCCGCCGATGAGTAGTACTTCCGCGTGATCCATGGCGGCAGCGTGCCAGTTGGCGACCGCCTCACGCGATCCCATATCGCCCCGCCCTCAGGACCACACCCGACACCAAGATCGCGATCTACAGCTGGAGTACTAGCCCTCGATAGCGGGGGTGGAAAAGGGGGAAACGTGAAAAGGTTTGGAAAGTCAATACTCTTCGGCATTTCGGGCGCCGCGCTTGCGGTTTCCAGCTTCGCCACCCCGGCGGCGGCCTACGGCCCTCAGAGCGGAACCGGTACCGGCGATACCGTGATTGAGGCCAGCGGCGGCCTCATACCTGGGCAGCCCGTCATCCACAAGAGGGGTGACGGCGTCAAGCCGCCAGCGGAGCTGGGTAACCCCTCTGAGTGGGGCGTGGTAAAGCTGGAAATCAAAGATTCGGCCGTTCAGGCGAAAGGGAATACCTGCGAGAATGTGACTCATGGCAAGTGGTGCTATGGGTCCGAATCGGCGTCGGGTGGAACTGGAAAGAAGTGTTACTCGAACTACATCGCGGATGTGACTCACAAGTCAACGGTCAGGGTCATCAACATCGACCATTCAAGTGGCTGGGTGGCGAAGGGGCAGACTTCCTACGCCAACCACACACAAGGTGCGGCATATACCTGCTACGCATATTACGATAATGCATAAATGTGTCCGCCGTGATGAGGGTTGATCTCCCTCGGGTGGGCCATTACTCCGGGCGCACTCGCGCCCGGAGTAATGGCGCATTAGGGTCGGAAGGGGAGAGAGTGAACTTTTGGGGTGCTCGGGCCGCGTCGTTTGCGGTGCCACTCGGGCTTGGCTTGTTGCTTGGCCTGATAGGGCCTACCGCTGAGCATTGGGGTGGCAGTCCAGGTGCGGCCGTGGGCGCCGTTTTCACTGGTGGGTGGCCGTGGGCCTGTTACGCGTTTCTGGTGGGTTATTTCCGCCGGTCTAAAATCGAATCGGTTGTTCTCGCGTCTCTGGGGCTGGCTATCGGTGTCGTGACCTACTACCTGACTAAGGGAAGCCTGGCCTCCCTAGGTGGACTGGATTCCTCAGGTGCGGGATCATCCGGAATTGCCCTCTGGGGTGTGCTGGCATTCTTCTTCGGAGCACCCCTTGGGTTCCTGGGGAACATCGCGCAGGTGCCGGGTATCGGCGGCCTGTTCTTCCGGCTGCTTATTCCCCTGGTGGCTTTTTATGAGACTTCCATGCGTCTGGAGACGGAGTCGCGCGGGCCGAGTCAGGTTGTTCTGGGTACCTGGACCACCGTTCGGTTCACGGCTGTTGCCGTTGCGGTCGCTCTGGTGGGCCACACGGTCTGGGGTTGGTGGAGGTCTCGCCGTAATCGTTCCACCGGGGTGGGCGTTGGCTAGCGAGGTGTTTCAGCGTGGCCACTGAGGTGTTTAGCGTGACCACTGATCGAGTGACGACGTAACCGTCCGCAACGGACAAGGCCCCCTTGCCGTTGAGGGAGGTGATCGACGTCTCAACTCGCTGGCACAGCAGCCCTGTTGGTTTCCTGACCTGTTGCACTCGACCTGCTCCGTGCCCTGGTCGAGTGGGTCACCATGCTCATCGTCACCCGCAAGGGTGACCGCCGCTGCAAGCTCCCACCGCACCAGCGTGCTCTGGTCGGTCTGGTGTACCTGCGCCGGCACGACACTCTCGCGCAGCTCGCCACCGGCTTCGGCATCTCCGTCGGCACCGACCACGCCTGCACGACCGAGGTGATCGGCCTGCTCGCCGACCGCGCGCCCGGCCTACCGCGCGCTACGCGAAGCCGACCCCGACTACGTCCTGCTGGGCGGCACCCCTGCCGTGTGCGACCGGGTCGGCGACAGTCGAGCCGATTACGCGCACAAGCACCGCCGACACGGAGTGAACGTGCAGGTGGTGACCGACCCGGCCGGGCGATTGCTGATCGCACCCGCTCTGCCCGGCCGCGCCCACGACCTGACGGCGGCCCGCACCCGCCGGATCATCCGTATCTGTGAGCGCCAGGGCGTCCCGATCCTCGCCGACCGGGCCTGCATCGGAGCAAGCTCATGGGTGACGACACCCCTCAGACGCCCACCGGGCCGCGAGCTCACACCAGCCCAGCAAACCGTCAACCGTGCGCTGTCCGCAGCACGGGCACCGGTCGATCGCGGCGTGGCGGCCATTGCCGACCGCCTTGGCGCGATGATCCGCGACGGTGGGGGAGACCCCTCGGACAACGGCGACAAGGGCTCCGCACGGACGTAGTGGCACGCGTGTGGCACGGCGCCTGAAACGGTGCAAACGACTCCCGGTGCAACGCGCTGGGCGTCTGCGTCCCGCAGGGCTTGTGCGAGGGGTTGCTGGACCGCGACCTTACGGCTGAGGTGAAAGGAGCTGTGCCGCTGAACTGCCGCGCAGCGATGCTGACACCCTAGTTCCCGCCGACCTAGACTGCAGCGCTTCCCGTGGCCTCGGGTGATCGGCTACGGGTCGGGCACGCTGCTTACGGCAACTGGTCTTGCGGTGACTATCCTCCAGTGCCTCGCCACCCCGCTACGCTGCCTGTAGTACCTTAGCTGCGGCTTTCGAGGCGGGGGTTGTCTATGCACCAGGGTGCCAGCGGCGACAACTCGTCAGCCGAGTTGTCTGCTGAAGAGTCGGCCGGCGGCAGCGAGGTTGAGCCCGTGGGGACTGTCAGCGCGCAGGGGGAGGCGGACCAGGCCGAGCTGCGCAACGAGGTTTCGGGCGGTTCCTTCCATGGCCCGGTCATTCAGGGCAGGGACTTCGTGCTCCATCTTGGAGACGGCACGGACAATGAGCCTCCGGGAGCCAACAAGACCCCAGAGACACTTGCTGAGCAGCGGCAGCGGTTCTACTTCGACTTTCTGAAGCACTCGCTAAGACAAGCAGAGTGGACGTTCCGACTAAGTGTCTGGTTCATGTCAGGAGGCGCTGCCGTAATTCTGGCTGGCGGCGTCCTCGCACTAGTCCACGCCGGGAATCCGGACCTCAGTTACCTGCCCATTGTGACCAGCCTGACGGGAGCACTCATCACCGTAGGTGGTGGCGCGTTGGCGGTTCATGCCCGCCGCGCGCGTACCCACGTTACTGAGCAGGCGGATCGCCTGGATCTCAAGATTGACCTCGATCACAAGCTAGAAACAGCAACTGCCTTGATCGACAGAGTTCAAGATCCTACTGCGCGTGATCGCCTCCACTCTGCTGCTGCCTTAAAGGCGCTGGACATGCAGTCCAGCCCAGAGATCATGGTTGACCGGTTGCTTCCTGACCAACAGCAACGAAGTGCCGGGGAGATTGGGCCAAGCGATCCATCCCGTTGAAGGCATACCTCCCACAGGACATCAATGACGTCCGTCAAAGTAAGCCGCGACGGCGGATCCGTGACGGCGGGGCATGGGGCGATGACTCCTTCGTCCCGAAGCAACTTGGGCGGGGGCCCTGCCTTGGGCTGGCGTGCTTCTCACCTGCGCAGATGGTCCGCAGACGTCCGCGCTCGTCCGCCGCTGTTCGTCGGCGCTGTCACGCAGTTAGACACTCACCCCTGCTCCCGCTGCGTCGATGACTGCAGCGACGGCCGGACAGAGACGCTGGTGTACGCCCCCGTCCGACGTCTTTGATGTCAGCTGTTGATGTCAGAAGCCTTCTGATCCGTAGCTCTACAGAGATCGGTCAACGAGGGTTGTTCAGGGCTCCCGTTGGATCGTGAGGACCGTTGCTGGGTGCTGGCGGTTGGTTGGGTTGCTGTACTTCGCTGCTGTACCGTGCCGCAGATCCACTCGGCACTCCGTCCCGCAGCTCCTGCGGCGCCACGCGACGTGCACTGGTCCGACGGAAGGCTGCGGAGCGGCGGCTCTACGGCATCGACCTGGGTGAACCTTCTACTGACCAGCGGATAGTCGCCCACAAGGGCGACTCAGCCCTCGGCTAACATGCTCAGCACTCTGATCATGTGAACAACCTGTGGATATTTGGGGTGGGGTATGCGTTGGCGGCCAGTCCTGCTTGGGTTCGCTTCGGTCGCGTTGATGTCAGCCTGCAGTTCATCAAATAGCACTGCGGGTGGTGATGTGGCGCGCTCGGCAACGCCATCAACGGCCAACGTCGCGGCAGAGGCATCCCCGACGGTTCAACCGCAAGACACGCCTGGGTCCGTGCGCCTGGCTGGCGATCTCAAGTTCGGCAAGTCATACGACTTCAACCGAGATTCCGAGATCGATCACACTATGCCCGAGTCGCAAGGAAATGCGACGGTTCTGGAATATCGTTCTAAAATCGCGCGGGCGGAGCAAAAGCCAACGGAACTGCACGACTTCCTCCACGGTAAGTACTCGTGGGCCTCTTTGAAAGTGCGGATCTGCTACGACGGGGGAACCGTCGACGAGGAGGATGAGGACACCACCAGCATTTCCGCCTGGAGGTGGGTCTTGGAGCTGTCAGACGGCTCCATAGCAAGTCCGTTCGATGACGAACTGCCTAGTTTCCCTAGGCCTCTATACCCCACGGACGAAGAAGATCTCCACGCTGGCGCATGTCGCACGGGTTACGTCATCTTTGCCGTGCCGGATGGTCAGCGGGTTACTCGGGTGCTGTACGCGCGGGAAGGGTATCTACCCGTGGCGTGGACTGATCGGTAGCCGTTACTGACGGGCCGCCAGAACGCCGACCGCTCAACCAAGCCGCACACGGTCTTGAAAACCGTCGTGGCAGCGATGTCACCGTGGGTTCAAATCCCACACCCACCGCGTGGTGAGCAGTGAGAACGGCCCCTGACCTGGGATGTACGGTCAGGGGCCATTCGCTCGCTCGCACGCCGCGCCTGCCTGAACCTCAGCCGACGAAAGTCAGCCATGACGATGGGTGCGCCGACCGACCAGGCGCGCGTGTGCCTCGCTGCACCCCCACCGGTCTCAGCCACGCTGCTGATGCCGTCGATCAGAGCAAGTGCGACGGCAGAAGCGTGGTGACGAAGCTTTAGCGGGGTCACTTCTTCGTCCCGAAGCAACTTGGGCGAGCGAGGGAGTGTCCTTCACCTGTGTCGGACGAGAGGAAACAGTTCAGCGCCCAAGGCTTTGACCTGGGCACTGAACTCTTCTCTGCGAAGCTGAAATCGAGGATCTGCGCACTGATCTGTTCAGTGCGCAGACACCCGACGGTGCGGCTACTTGGGGCGTTCGTAACCGACGAAGAGGTCGTGGGTTCAAATCCCGCCACCCCGACAGCCGAAACAGCAGATCAGGCAGGCACTGGATTCAGCACCTGCCTGATCTGTTTCAGTCTGCGTGTCTATCCCCGCCTGCCACGCAAGCGGCTTGCCTCCGTCATTGAGACTCGCTCTGCTCCCCGCGCGCGGCCCGGCCCTCGGCCGGGCCTGCGGTCATGTCTCCGCCCCGCTTCAGCCCGGCCGGCGCCCGTGCCGCTGCGACTCCATGGTCTCCATGATGCAGCGAGCCCGCCGCTGCGGGGTGCGCGGCGAGGCCTGCAGATGGTGGTCGGCGTCGTGCGACGTCAGCGATCAGAAGTCAGTTCGGGACGCTTTGATGGTCTTGCACTCGAGCTTCTTGGCGTCCTTGATCTCGTCCGCGTTCACCAGCGCACCAGCGTTCTTGTCAGTGAACTTCTGGCCCGGGGCGAGGTTCTCGGCGGTTGACATGAAGTCGTTGACCTTCTTGCCGTCGGCCAGGACCTCGCCCTCTACGAAGTACGAGTATCGGCGGTCGCCGTTGTTGGCGTAGTCGACGTGGATGGCCATCTCCTTGATGCCGAAGTCGCCGGTGACCACGTCGCACTTAGTGACCTTGAAGTCCTTCATGACCTTGGACTCCTTGGCGCCGCTGGTCTTGGACTTGCCGTCGCCGACGGTGGTGGAGTCGTACGACTTGTCGAGCTCCTTACTGGCCTTGTCGACGGCGGAGAAGAACAGGGCGTTCATGGCAAAGAACATGATGATCGCTACGGCCGAAGTGACGAGGCCGGTGATGCCGGCGCCCTTGCCCTTGCGGACCTTGCCCGCCTTGGAGAGGCCGATGGCGCCGAAGATGATGCCAAGGATCGCGAGCGGCCAGACGACGACGTTCAGGACAGGGATGAAGCTGACTACGACGGCGATGATGCCGAGGACGAGTGCGGTGGTGGCCAGCCCGTTGCTGCCGGGCTGCTGGGGGTACTGCTGCTGGCTCATGGTGCTCCCCACGGGTTTCTGCTGTGTTTGCGCGTGGGTGACTGGTGAAGGACCTGTGTGGTTGCCGCGAAGGTACGGAAAGTGATTAGTTCGTGATTGAACTTTCCTGATAGGCAAAAAATTTGGTGTGCAGGGCGCGGCTGTGGTGTTTTGAGAGGTCAGCGGCGGTGACGGCGGGATCGGGCAGGGGCCTCACCTCGGCGTCCGACCGCGATGCGTCACGCGGCTCCACCGTCGTCACCCGCAGTGCGGTGTGATGCTTCGCGTTGAGGAAAACGAGTCGTCCTGGTTGCCCGACATGCGCGGCGGTGTGGACAGCACGCCGCACTGCCGCACTGCCGCAGTCCGCGAAGTCCACCGATCGGCCGCACCCGCGGCAACATCCGTCCGAGCGTTCGTGCAACCACTCGACACAGCACGCCCGATCGAACGATTTCCGCCATGCGGCGCTCCGCCTGCGCCATCGCACCCGAACGGCCCGGCCTCGCCGTCGCGGGCGACTCCTCCGGCGGCTGGTCTCGTATCCGCACGCCGTACCTCTCTCTCGGCGACGCCGCCGAGATCTGCCGGGAGTCGGCGCACATGGTGCCCGACCTGCCCGCGCTCAAGCCCTTCCGGCCCGACGTACCCGTACGGCCCGTCGAGTCTGCGGCCCCGGTTGTCCAGCCTCGCCCTGTGACCGACTGATTCCTTCCCCCCTTCCCTACCGGCCGGCGTGACCGTCTCGCGCCAGGTCCCTACCTCGCCATGCCCTGAATCCGGAAGGAGCCGCAGCATGCGCGCCCAACTGGCCCGTATCGACGCGGTGCTCATCCAAGCGGTCATCGCTGCCGCGCTGTCCTTCGCTCACCTGCACGACGTCGCCTCGGCGGCCGGGCAGGCCGGGTGGAAGGCGTGGGCCTATCCCGTCTCGGTCGACCTGCTGCTCGTCGCCGCATGGCGCCGACTGCGGGCCGGGGAGGCGAAAGCGGCCGGGTGGTGTTGGTTCGTCATCGCCCTCACCGCCTCCCTCGGCGCGAACGTCGCCACCGCGGGACTCCTCGACCTGGACCAGGTCCCGGCCTGGCTCCGCATCCTCGTCGCGGGCTGGCCTGCGGTCGCCTTCCTCGGCGGCACACTCCTCGCCCACTCGGCACCGTCACCGTACGAGGACACCGAGAGCACCGCGGACCGCGAGGACGCGCCCGAACTTCCCGCGCAACTGACACCCGAACCGCCCCCTGCTCCGACCGCCGTATCCGTCCCGGCCGCCCTGGTCGAGCACGCCCGCAAGGTCGCCGCCGAGCACCGGACCCGTACCGGAGCCGCCATCGACACCCCGACCCTCCGCGCCCGACTCGGCGTCCCCGCCCCCATGGCCGACGCCATCGCCGCTCAGCTCTGAAAGGAGATCCGCGTGACCGCCAACCGCCGCTTCCGCTCCGTCACCCGCATCGGCCCCGTTCAGGTCGGCACGTCCTACGACGGCCGGGGTCGTGAGAAGCACACCGCCGCTTGCACCGCGCCGCGCTGCGGCTTCTCCGCCGACTACGACAGCCGCGCCGCCGCCGAACTCGCCGCCCGCACCCACCGCTGCCCCGTCCGTTGAAAGGACTCAGCACACCGTGACCGTCAGCCTGCCGCTCGTCCTCGTCCTCGGCCTCATCGCCTGGGGAGCGGTCAAGTTCCTCGGCGTCCGCACCTGGATCGTCGTCGTGATCGCCCTGTTCGGCTTCCTGCTTTCGCGCACCTTCATGGCACCCGCCATCGACTCCGGCACGCGTTCTGGGGTGGACGTCATAAACGGCTCGCATAACTAGACGAGTAGATAAGGGGAGACCTGCTGTGTTCCTGCCCAAGTATCCCGAGAACCCGACTCCGCCGTCGACCTACGTCCACGCCCCGGCCGATCCGGCGCCGGTGCGCCGTGCGATACCGCAGGTCTCCGTCAGCCCTGGCGCGGTCGCGGCCGTCCTCGTCGGCGGAGTCGTGCTGACCGCGCTCCTGGCTGCTGTCGCCGTGACGGCCATCTCGGTCTCCATCGCTGCCGTGGTCCTGCGCTCGATGCTCCGCGATCACCACTGGCGCTGAACGGTGCCTGATGCCCCGGGGCGGTTCGACACGGCCAAGCATCCGCCGCCCCGGGGCTCATCCCTCCTGACCAGCGCAGCAAGCCAGCCAGAAGGAGAACGCCATCTTCACCCGCCCCACCCCGCCCCCACTGCCCGAACTCGCCAAGCTGGCCCAGCACGGCACCCTGCCCGGTATCCTCCGGCAGCTCTCCGGACTCGGCGGGTGCGTCCACCCGATCCGCCTCGACGGACACCGCACCGAGTACGACGTGAACACCCGGACCGGCGAGATCGGCAACGTCCTCCACCGCCTCGACTCCGCCAGCCTCCCGGCCGGTCACCTCCTGGTCCGCTGCAACAACCGCCGCGCGACCCGCTGCGAAGCATGCGCCGAGGTCTATCGTCGCGACACTTTCCACCTGATCACCTCTGGTCTGCGTGGCGGCAAGGGCGTCCCGGAACGCGTCGCCGCCCACCCCCGCGTCTTCGCCACCTTCACCGCTCCCAGCTTCGGGCCCGTCCACAACCGCCCTTCCGGCTCGGCCGGTTCGGTCCGCCGCTGCCGCTGCGGCGTCCGCCACGACCAGGACGACGCCGAGCTCGGCACCCCGCTCAACCCGGACACCTACGACTACGAAGCCGCCGTCCTCTGGAATGCCCACGCCGGTCCGCTGTGGCGCCGCTTCTCCACCTACCTGCGCCGGGAGGTCGCCAAGCGAGCCGGACTCTCACAGCGCGCATTCCGCGAGCACGCCCGGGTGTCCTTCGCCAAGGTCGCCGAGTACCAGAAGCGCGGTGCCGTCCACTTCCACGCCGTCATCCGCATCGACGGCCCCGAGGGCGGCGACACCCCGCCCCCGGCCTGGGCCACCGCCGAGCTGCTCACGGACGCTATCGGTGCCGCCGCTGCCCACGTCCGCGTGGACGGCCCGGTCGTCGACGGACGCGCCCACGCCTTCACCTTCGGCCGCCAACTCGACGTCCGCACCATCCGATCCGCCGACTTCGACGGCGGCCAGGAACTGACCGAACGGGCCGTTGCCTCCTACATCGCCAAGTACGCCACCAAGGGAGCCGAGACCGCCACGGAAGCTCTCGACCGGCCGCTCAAGTTCCTCGCCGAACTCGCCCAGCTCGACATCAGCGACCACGCCCGCCAACTGATTCGCACCGCCTGGACCCTCGGAGCCCGCAAGGAACTCGAAGACCTCCGGCTCCGCGCCTGGGCCCACACGCTCGGCTTCCGCGGCCACTTCTCCACCAAATCCCGCCGCTACTCCACCACCCTCGGCGCCCTCCGCACCGCCCGCGCCGAATGGCGCCGCGCCCAAGCCGCAGCAGCCACCGAGGGCGACACCGACACGACCCTCGTCCTCTCGCACTGGGTCTTCGCCGGAACTGGTCTGTCCTCCGCCGAAGCCTGGCTCGCCGCATCCCTCGAACCCGCCCCTGGCACGGAAGGAGAACCGACGTGGACCCGCGTCGCGACGAGCTGATGACCGTTCGCCAAGTCTTGGATGAGCTGGGTGGCGTCTCTCGCCGGACGTTCTACCGCTGGCGTGAGTTGGGATACGGGCCGGCCGCGTTCAAGCTGCCCAACGGGGAGCTCCGAGTGTGGCGGAGTGACTTCACCACGTGGCTGCGACAGCTGGAGGCCGCAGCGTGAAGTCTCTCGACGTGAAGGTCTGGGCTGTGCGCAAACGCGATACCAAAACGCCCTCATACGGCGTCCGCTGGTCCGTGGCGGGCAACGTGTTCTCCGACTCCTTCCGCACCAAGGCGCTTGCTGATCACTACCGCGCGAAGCTCATGCGCGCGATGCGCGATGGTGAGGAGTTCGATAAGGAGTCCGGTCTCCCGGACTCGATGGAACAGAAGAAGTCGGCTGTGTCGTGGTACGACTTCGCCCTCAGGTACCTCGCGATGAAGTGGCCCCACGCCGCTCCTAATACGCGGGATGGCATCAACGAATCGCTCACCAGCGTGACTGTGGAGCTCCTGGACGAGCGGGCTGGACGGCCGTCCGACCAGGCAATCCGCAAAGCGCTCCGCAACTGGGCCTTCGTGTTGCCGGGGCCTGATGATCGAGACGTCCCGGACGATGTGCAGAACGTCCTTCACTGGGTGTCCAAGGCATCGCGGCCGCTCGCCGATCTCGCGGAGTCGGCCACGGCCCGTGCAGTGTTGGACTCGCTGAAGCTCAAGCTCGACGGCACGGCCGCGGCAGCTGAGACCGTGCGGCGTAAGCGGCGGACGCTCGTCAATGCTGCCAATTATGCGGTCGACCTGGGGGAGCTGCGCGAGAACCCCATCACGGCTGTTCGCTGGCAGAAACCGAAGGTGTCCAACCAGGTCGACCCTCGGGTTGTCGCCAACCCGGAGCAGGCTCGCAATCTCTTGGCGGCCGTCTCCTACGTGGGCGGGTACCGGCGGGCTCGCGGTCGGCGCCTCGTGGGTCTGTTCGCTGCCATGTACTTCGGCGGGCTTCGGCCGGCTGAGGCAGTCGGCCTTGTTGAGACGGATCTAGTCCTTCCCGAGCAGGGGTGGGGATCGGCTTTGCTCCATCGGACTCGTCCGTCAGTCGGCAAGCAGTGGACCGACTCGGGGGAGACTCACGACGACCGCGGGCTCAAGAACCGACCGACCGAGGACGTCAGGCGGGTGCCTATCCCGCCTCACCTCGTAGCCGTGTTCCGCGAGCACCTGGCCACCTTCGGCACGGCGGACGACGGGCGGCTTTTCTTCAGCGAGAAGGGCTCGGTCGTCCCGTCCTCCACCTACTACCGGGTCTGGCAGGAGGCTCGGCTCCTGGCTCTCCCGCCGGCCGCCGCGGCCTCACCGCTCGCAAGCCGGCCGTACGACCTTCGCCACTCGGCGCTCTCTACGTGGCTCAACGCTGGAGTCGACCCGACTGAGGTCGCCGAGCGCGCTGGCAACAGCGTCGAGGTCCTGCTGACCCGCTACGCGAAGTGCCTCGACGGGCGGCAGGACGTCGCCAACCGGCGTATCGAGGATCTGCTTCGCGAGTACGACTGACACGTCCTGTCTGCGCCTAGGCCCCCGGATCGCGTTCGGGGGCCTTAGTCGTCCAGTGCAGCAGCTGCAGCGCCGTCCGTGATCCCGTTCGCGCGGATCACCTAATTTCTTACGTATCACCACAGATGCGTCGGCTTCACTGCTTAGATGGCGGCCGAATGAAGGTGCGTGGGGGAGGGCGACATGGCCACCAATGAAGAAGACTTCGACTGGGTCGCGGACGAGCATTCGACGTGGCAGGAACTGCACAACAACCTTCGGCTGCACGGCGACGTCTTGCGCGTCGCAATGATCGATTTGAGAACCCTGACAGGCAGGGACCGACTCAAGGTGCGCGTCAGGGCGGATATCGAACAGACGCTAGCCAACCTGGGGATCGGGCATGTGCCTAGCGAGCTGCTTGGGAACCAGGATGCAACCGCCGTCCTCTACAAGCTCGGAAGTCCTGCTGCAGTGGTTATTGAGGCCGTCCGCAGTGGGACGGGCAGCGACCGCTTGGAGCAAGCGCTGCGGCACCTCAACACAACGAAGAGCACGAACGTCCAACGCGAATATCTGATCAAGAAGCAGGGGCTCGAAGAGCAGCTAGGTGCTCTTGAGGGAGTTGCGCAAGAGATCCGCAACATCATCAAGTCCTAGCGTGGAGACTGCGTACCCCCTGAACGGCAAGGGGGTCGAGGCCCTGCTCACCACCTGCAGAGTCTCGACGGTCGGCAAGAGCCGGCCTGGACGTAGCGAGGACCTGCTTCGCGATTACGACTGACACCACCTGTTGTGTCTGAGGCCCCTGGCATCCTGTCCAGGGGCCTCGTCGTTTTTGAGGGCTCACCTGGGACGATGCTTCAAGATCCCGTCCACGCCTCGTCCACAGACCCCGACATACGCCCGCTCTGAGCGGCACACGCCTGCACATACGCGAAGACCCCGGCCTCAGCGTTTCCGCTGGTGACGGGGTCTTTGGGCACCTCATAAGGGGTGCCCCCGGCAGGATTCGAACCTGCGCACACGGCTCCGGAGGGCATGCCTAGACCGATCCAGAAACGCGGGCTGACCTGGGACTTCTCCCTGTTGCGCGCTGCACAGGATGGCCCCCTATCGCATACCATGCGCGCAAGCAGTCTCGACCCGTTCCTCCTTACCTCATAGGTGGGCATGCCCCCGGCGAGGGATCTGGGAACCCTGAGCCGCGAAGGTAGCCTCTCGTTCGGCACTGCGCGCGGGCTGACTGGCTGCCTGCAGGGAGTTCTCGTCTCAAGTGTCTGCGCGGCGAGGGACGCACGTCTCTCCGAATCGCTTGTGATTACCAGCTTGGAAAACGCAGCGGCCATGCACTTTGACTATTTTATATTCAAGTGAGGTCGGAATCCTGGGTGCACGCTAACGACGGCCTTGGCAAGGAATTCTGATTTTGACAAATTTGGATCCTCGATAGCGTACATCATATTGTGAGACGACTCATATCCAGCGACGCCGATCTGATACATGATCAGAGCCAATTGACCCTTGGTGTCGGGATACCATCCTTTATTTTTCTTGAAATCGTCATGGAAGTTGGAGTTGAGTAGGGTGCGACTCTCAATTAGGTCAGCCAATTCCTCCCCGGTCATCCGTGGAGCGGCACTCTGAAAGACCTGCTCCACAAACCTGTGAATGCCTGGATAGGTGTCGCCGAAGTCGGCGTTGAGGCCGAAGACCTTCTCTTCTGAGTAAGCTCCGAGGCTGGCTGTGATGTGCTTCCGTGCAATCGGTTCGTTCTCACCAGGCTTGGTTGCGGCTAGATTGCAGAGCGTTACCATATCGCGGGGTCCACTCACGCAGTACTGGGTGCAATAACGGGTGAAAGCTTCGAACCTGCCAGTCCATGAAAATTCCTTGGCCCAGAGCTCCTCAATGTTAGGAGTCTGTCCAACGTCCATGTTCCGTCGGTGCGCAATCCGTTTTGAGATGAGTTCCACCAGGGCACCGTGGTCCCAGGTCAAGAAGTCAATCACACTCCTGACTCTGTCGTACTCTCTCGGGTCCTCAAACCATGATCGCCAGAGGCCGTGCTTGACGAACAACACCGCGTGGAGTCTTTCCTTGCCGCGAGTATTAATGTCACGGACGGCCCTTGCGACACCTTCCAGGAACAATGCGTTATCTGAAATACCGGAGAAGACCTCTTCGACGTCGTCAATGAGGATGACGCCTGCTTTGTCTGCGTCTTGGAGTGTTGAGAGCGTGTCGGCAAATATTTGGTCCAGTGTGGACTGCAACACACTGGCGGCGTCACGTTTCAGCAGTTCACCTAGCTTCAGCGTTGCGCCTGCGACCGATAGATCTATCGCATTGGGGAATTGCCTCACGATGGATGCGGTTACGTCAAAGGCTTTCTTGCCTGCTTTGGTGGTCTTTGATGATTGGGACTCGCTGAATCGACGTGCAAACTCTCGGATGAGGATAGTTGCGACGGCGTTCTTGGTCCGGCCTGATGGCTCTTTGACCGTGGATACATCCTGACTGAAGTGCGCGTGGTCGGCATCGAAGTTCAGCACGTAGAAATCCGGATTAGCTTGGCTTTCTAGATGCCTGCGCAACTCTGTCTTGCCGCTTCCTTTAACACCCACTATCACTTGTTTTCCGGAGGTGCGCGGTCCCCATTTGATGTTTTGTTCAATGCTGCGAAAAACGTGCTGAGCTTTTAGCGCTCCCGCGGAATCGACGGAGGCATCTGCTTCGCCAAAGAAATCATCGGGGCGGCCCATAGTTACCCCTCCGCCCTGCTGTAGTGGACACGGACGTTGCGCTGGATCCCGTCGGCACATGCGTACAGATAGAGCAGCCTTGAGAAAATGTCCACATTGATGAATGCTGACGGGTCGCGCTTCTCTTTTAGCTTGAAATGTATTGTCTTGGCGTCGGGCACAAGGGGAAGCCGTATGGTGTCGATGGCCTTCTCTATGTCAGGTATTTGAATGCCAGATTTATCAAGCATATTCCTGACAGATGCCTGAATGAGGAGGTCAAAGTCTCTCGGATTGTCTACGGCGCCCGCAGCCCTTGTGGCAAGAGACACGGGTCCGTTGTTACGTACCACTATCAGGTCAAGATCGTCCATAAGGGCGAGTAGCTTCCTGATTGATTGGGCAGACATGTAGTGCTCGACGGCTGACCCATCCCCGCGAATCTTCATTTCCTCTGGCCTGGCGCGGTGAATCGCTTTGATGACGTCTGACGTGCTATTCCACGTCTGACGCCTGGCGATTAGGTGCAATGTGTAATGCACTCGCGCATGAGTGTTGGCCATCATTTCCCCCAAGTGGGAGATTGAAAGGCGGGACTCATTAGGGCCTAGCATGAAATGTTCCGCTTGCCCTGTTGGTCTGCATCAATCCTACTTTGAAGCGGTGGACCTTGCATGTGGAGTGGACGTGGGACCCACGACAAGAACGGCACCGCTGGTCAGGGGGTGTGCTTCAACGCTGAAGGGGGATCAGCGGAAGCGGTAGCAACATGTAGGGCAGCTCGTCGAGGGGGGAATCAAACTGCTTGCTCTGTCGACGTGCATGTAAAGCTGGATACGCTGAGGTGCCGCTGCAGCCGCTGCGGTCGATGGAGGTGAGGGCACGTGCCGCAAGTGAACCCGCGAGGCATCTACTTGCAGGTCTCTGAGGCGCTGCGCCAACAGATCGAATCGGGTGACGCCGGCGATACCCTGTCGTCGGAAGCTGCTCTCATGCGCTCGCATGGCGTGTCCCGTAACACCATCCGTCGTGCTCTCAAGGTGCTGGAAGGCGATGGTGTTGTTGAGTCCGCCCCAGGGATCGGATGGCGAGTCGTTCGCGGTGGCGACAGGCGAACCCTCGCAGCGCGGATGATGGATCTCATTTCGGAGGACTCGCTTTCGGTGGGCGACCCGTACCCGTCCGAAGCGAAGCTCTGCGAGCGGTTCAGCGCTTCCCGTACCGCCGTGCGTCGAGTCCTTGCTCAGATGGAGGGAAACGGGCTGCTCGCCACCGTTCACGGCAAGGGGCGAACAGTGCGGGCTCTCCCGACCTCCACCGTCCAGCCGTAGTCTTGGCCGCCATGGGACTGACTGAGTGGGCGTACGCGCTCTCCGAATCGCTGCTGTCCGATCCGCTCCCGCGCCGATGGGCGCACTCGCTGGGGGTCGCCAAGCGCGCTCGCTCCTTGGGCCCGATCATGGGTGACGATGCCGAGTTGCTCGAAGCTGCCGCGGTGCTGCATGACATCGGGTACTCGCCGGCCATCGCCACGACCGGCTTTCACCCCCTGGACGGTGCACGGTTCCTCCGAGACCAGGAGAAGGCAGACGAGCGGGTTGTTCGTCTCGTGGCCCACCACTCCTGCGCCCTGCTTGAAGCCGAGGAGCGCGGACTGAGGCAGGAGCTTGAGGGAGAGTTCGAGCTAGAGCGTCCGGACCTGGTCGACGCCTTGCTGTACTGCGACATGACGACCACGCCCGATGGGACGCCGACCACGTCGACCGAGCGGCTGGATGAGATCGTGGACCGGTACGGTCCGGACACGATCGTCGGACGGTTCATCCAGCGCGCGGCACCCGAAATCCATGCGGCGGCGAAGCGCGTTGAGGGCAGGTTGGCGCAGGTCTCTGCCGACAGTCAGCCGATGTAGGGCTCTCGCCGCGTGTCGTCGAGGCCGTGGCGGATGCGCAGCATCATCGACGGGTGAATGTCCAGCTCGTCAAGGTCCGTTGGGTCTACCCAGCGGACCTCTTTCGATTCGTTGCTCGTACGCAGAGAACCCCCGACGGGGTGGGCTCGGAAGCAGATGGAGAACTGTTGCCGGACCTCTCCGTCGTCGTACGCGAGCACGTGTTCAGGGTCGGTGTAGAGCCCCACGATGCTGTCTACTTCAACGTCGATGCCGGTCTCTTCCGCGACCTCACGGACGGCAGTGTCACCGATGCGTTCGCCGATGTCGTGGCCACCGCCGGGCAGTGCCCACAGGTCGTTGTCCGTCTTGTGGATGAGCAGCAATCGCCCATCGTCGTCTCGCACGACCGCGGTGACCGAGGGCACCACCGAGTTGGCCTGAGGAGCGTTCGGGTCCCGGAAGTAGTCGATGCGGCTCATCAGGCAGTGCCTTCCCAATCGGCAGGTGAAGAGATCGGGCGGGCCGATGCCCAGACCTTCTCAACACTCTCAGCGTAGGCGTCGAAGAGTTCACCGCCCGGCACGCGTTGCAGGTGCAGCACGGGAGCCATGTAGGCGCCGACGCCGTAGAGGTGCCCGTTCGCCAGCATCTCGTCATCCGCCCGATAGATGGAGTTGTAGAGGGTCGTGCCGTGCAACCGGAACTCCACCCCCGGGAGGCCGAAAAGCGGGCCGTAGTTGATGAGGGCGTTCCGGATCTTGCCTGCCATCGCCGCGCCGATCCCTTCGTCCTCGCCGCGCGCTGCCACGGCCGGCGACGTGGGCTCTCCCAGGATGAAACGGATAGGTACTCCGTCGGCTGACTTCTCTTTCACGATGCGGTGGAACGACGCGTCCTCCGTGAGCCAGAACCCGGAGTACACCAACAGGTCAAACTGACGGGTCGCCTTGGAGTAGAGGTTCGTCCAGAGGTTTTGCATCACGACGGACCGGTGCGGATAGAGCCTGACCAACTCCGCGTTGCCAGCGGCCGCGACCTCAGCTGACGTGCGCTCGTCGGGCCACAGGTACGACACCTCGCACCTCAACAGCGATGCCGTTGCGAACTGGAAGCGGCGGTATGGCTTGCGCTCAGGTTCATTGATCCATCGCTCAACCGTCTTGGCCGCGACCCCGAGTCGTTCGGCGACCTCATCGAGCGTCAGGCCCAAGTCCACTATCGCGCCGCGCAGTCGCTCGTTCGCCATGCCAACCTCCGACTTCCTGGGACGACTTGGTTCGACTTCACGGTAGCCAAGAACGACTTGAGCCGCGCAACCGCGAAGTCGAACGTCGTCGCTGCCGACGCCAGTCTGTAGGTACATCGAGCGCGAGGGACTCGCAGACCTCCATCAGCCGAAGGGCTTGACGGGGCGAACCTCCCTCTGCAAGATGAGGAACACGTGATACATGTTCCTCTCGTTCGGGTTGCGTCAGCGACCGGAACGGGCGCACGACCAGGAGCCCCGCATCGGACGGGGGGAGGCGACCCGGCGCCTTGGCATTAACCGGAGGGCTTAGACCGCAAGGTCACGTCTCCATACGCCTACTTCGAGGCCGGGCAGCTCTACCTGACACGGGAGCGCGGTCGCGATGAAGGAGACAACGCACCACCTCACCTCGCCGCCGCGCTCTGGCGCGGCGGCCGGTTGCCTCCGCTGCTCGTCTCGGACGAGCAGCGCTGAGGGGAGCCGGGATCGTCTCTGACTCCGCCGCCACGCTCCGCGAGGCGGTCGCCTCTCGCCAAGTACCGCGACCGCTTCACGTCCCTCGACACCAGGAGAAGAACCGTGAATCAGCGCGACCTCGACAACATCGCCCACCGCATCGGTTCGGCCGCCATGGAGTTCGCCCCCGGTCACCGACCGACGGCCGCTCAGGTGGCTGATGCCGCTTCGATCCTTCACGGCGTGCTTCAGACGGCCGAGACCTACGGCGTGTCTTTCGCGGACTTCGACGCCGTTGCCCACTTCGCCCGGCTGGCCATTCAGCTCGTCCAGTCCCGCGACGCGAGCAGGTGACCGCCGTGAACGCTGCCACCTTCGCCGCCGTGTTCGTTGCCCTCTACGTCGCGCACAGCGTGGGTGACCACTGGGTGCAGAGCTCCCATCAGGCCGCGCACAAGGGTCGCCCCGGCTGGGTCGGCCGCCTCGCCGACGCCCGGCACGTCGCCACCCTGACGGCCACCAAGCTGGTGGTCCTCCTGCCGGTCGTCTGGCTGCTGGACCTGCGCCTGTCGGCGCTCGGCATCCTCGCCGGGCTCGGCATCGACGCGGTTACGCACTGGTGGGCGGACCGTCGCAGCACGCTGGCGTGGCTGGCCAAGGTGACCGGCAAGGGCGAGTTCTACCGGCTCGGCACCCCGCGCGCCGGCCGCGACGACAACCCGCACATCGGTACCGGCGCCTACGCGCTTGACCAGTCCTTCCATCACCTGTGGCTGCTGGTCGCCGCGCTCATCATCGCCACGGTCTGACCCTCCCCGCACCACCCCGCCCGCGTCTGCGGTGCGGCTCTCGTCTTCCGGGGCGGTCGCCTCTCGCCAAAGACCGCGACCGCCCCGGCATCCCTTCGATGTCAGGAGAACTGCCATGCGCACGTACATCGGCCGCCAACAGGCCATCTCAATCGAGGACTTCGCGGAACTGGCGCTTGGGACCCCGGTTGAACTGTGGCTCGGGGTCGCGGGCGAGACGGACGAAGAGCGCGCGGCCCGCGAGGACGCGGCGCGCGACATCCTCGCCGAGAACCCGAACCTTCCGGACGACCTGGTCCGCGTCGCTGCGCAGGTCATCGAGGAGAACCCGGACCTGTTCGACGTCGTCCCCCTGGTCCGTCCCGCCCGCCGCCGCACGGCGCGCAAGGGGGTTGCGGCATGACCACCACACCCGCCTCCGAGGCGCCCGCGTCCGGGGTACCGCCGCTGACCCGCCCGGAGCTGGGACTTGCCGGAGTCGGCGCGTTCGCTGCCGCCGCGGTCGGCGCGCTGGGTCTGATCTCCTCCTTCGACGCGGTGTCCGCCGCCGCGCTGAGCTGGGGTTTCCACTCACCGTGGATGCTGCCGGTCGGTATCGACGTGGCCATCCCGGTGTTCACCGTCGCCAATCTGCTGCTGATCCGCATGGATATGGCGCTCGGGTGGGTGCGGTTCGTGCCCTGGGCGCTCACGCTGATCACGTGCGGGCTGAACATCGCGGCCGGACACTCCCTGTCGGCCAAGGTCGCGCACGGCACGATGCCGCTGCTGTGGGTGGTGTTCTCCGAGATCGGCGCGCACATCTACGCCGTGCGGATCGGCGCGGCGACCGGCCGCCGGATGGAAAAGATCCGGTTCTCCCGCTGGCTGCTCGCCTTCCCCTCCACCTTCGCGCTGTGGCGCCGCATGACGCTGTGGGAGGTCACCTCCTACACCGAGGCGCTGGCGCGGGAGAAGGAACGGCAGTTGGCCCGCGCGGACCTGCGCGAGCAGTACGGCCGCAAGTGGCGGTCCAAGACCCCGCGGCGCGAGCGCGTGATGCTGCGCATGGGCGACCTCGCCCCCGCCGAAGAGACCACCCCCGTCTCGCCTCCGGCAGAGCCGCCCGCGCCCGCGGCCGACCCCAAGCCGCGCCCCCGCCGGCGGCCCGCCAACAAGGCCAAGCCGAAGGCACAGCGCACCTTCGAGGAGCTGCTGACCGAGGCGCGCACGGTCACCGCGGAATGGACCGAGGCGGAGCTGACCGCGGACCGCATCCGCACCGAGGTGCACTGCTCGGCAACCAACGCCCGCGCGCTGCGCGACGCGTTGAAGTCCGAGCGCGCCGAGGGCCGCCTGCTGCACTCCGTGGACGACGCGGAGGGCGAGGCGACCGAGGCTGAGGCCGCCTGATGCCCGCGGCATTCGGCAAGTGCTACGACCCGGCCGGAAGCCAGTACGGCATCCCCACCTACCCGTGGCGCTACGCCCCCGACGGGCTCGCCACGCGTCGCCAACTACGCGCCCGCGGCTTACGTCCGGGCGGTCAGCCGATCGCGGCTCAGGTACTGCGCCCGCGCTACCGCCGCGGCCCGCTGGCCGCCTACCTCTACCGCATCGACCGTGCCAAGCCCGTGCGGCCGATGACGCCCGGCAAGCGGGCCGCGCTCGCCAAGGCGATGTGCGCCCGCCGCACCTGCCCGCAGTGCCGAACCGATGCGGGATACGTCATCCCGACCTCGATCGGCCTGTGCGTGCCCTGCGCCTTCCCCGACACCCCGAGGAGGGGTTAACCATGGCCAAGCCCAACACCAGCCGCCTGGACCGCGAGATCCGGCAGACGGAACGCAAGCTCGAAGCGGTCCGCAAGGACGAGATGTGGCCGCTGACCGGCCACGAGCGGCGCGCGGTGCTCCGGGCGCTCGCCGGAGGCTCCTACAAGGTCGTGCGGGGCAAGAGCACCGGCCGCGCGGAACGGAAGCTGGAGACGCTGTGGCAGTCGGTGCAGTCCCGACTCACCGCGGAGCTGACCGCGTTGCAGACCGAGCGGCAGCGGATCGTCAACGAGGCCGCCACCGCCAAGGCCGCCAAGAAGTCCTCGGGGTGGTGGTGACCATGGCCGCGCGCGAGACGCCTCCGGGCGAGTGCCCGCAGTGCTGGCAGCACGCCCACGACCGGAGCATCCACCGCAGGCTCCGCGGTCAGGACTGCCAGCCGTGCCTGGACCACATGAACAACGGCTGCCCGTACCTCGTGCCCAAGCCGAAGTCGAGCTGGTGGTGAACCTGAAACGGATCACCCGTCTCTTCCGAGGCTCGGGTGACTCGCCCGGTCGGCCGCTACCCGCCGACTCCGCGCGGGTCGTCTGCCTGTCCGGCAGCAACTTCGGCGTGCACGGCGTGATCCCGGCGTCCTACGCCCGGTTCACGGTCAGCCGACGCCGGGCCTGGGGCCACGACGCCCGCGCCTATCCGACCACCGGCCGCGACGGCACCCCGTTGACGGTCATCTACACCCGCGTTGCCTACGCCGACGACCCCGGCCTTGAAGTCCTGGTCACGGTCTTCGAGTTCCCCCACGGCAGCACGCTCCCGCCCGGCATGTAACCCCACGGGTCCGGCCGCTCACCTCCTACAGCGTCGGCCGGACCCGCTCTCCCTCACACCCGAAAGTGGAAGGAATCTCAGTGAAGCACCCCGACGACGACAACGAACTCTTCAACCGGCTGGAAGCCGAAATGGCCGACTCCGGCGGCGAGGTGTTCGACCTCGACAAGGCCCGATCGGCCCGCAACGAGTCGGCCGACCCGACCACACGACCCGACTCCGACCCGTCGGCCGAGTCCGAGAGCGGTCGGTCGGCTGCCGAGTCGGGCGACCCGACCGCCCGCCGGTTGGTCGACCTTCCGACCGCCAAGGCGGCCGGTCCGGGCTACCTCGGTCGGCTGCTCGGTGCCCAGCGCCGTGACGTCGTTCCGGCGTGGCTGAAGTCCACGGCGGAGCTGAAGACCGCCACCGGATGGGTGGCACGCCACTACGCCCACTCGGTGGGCTACCACGCGCTTCGCACACCGGTCTACGCCGCGCGGCTCACGCTTCAGGCTCCGTCCGGGGCCGCGAAGTTCCTGGGCGGCACCATGCGGTGGGTGGCCGACCGCGAGGGCGAACCGGTCCGACTCGCCGCGGTCCGACGCGAGGACGCTGCCGAGTACCTGAAGCTGTCGCGGCAGCGCGATGGTCGGGTCCGACTCCGGACCCTGGTGGCCGTGCTCGCGATGTTCATCGGGCTCGGCTCCGCGCTCGCCATCTACGTGCTGGCCCCCGACTGGCTTCAGGCGGTGTCGGTGAGCGCGGTCGTGATGGCGCTCGGGTTCGCTGGCCGCAAGGCGGACGACCCGGTCATCCACCGCGCGGTGGAGCTCCCGAAGGCGGTCAAGCTCACCAGTGACATTGTGCTGCGTGCGCTCGGCTCGCTCGGCATTCCCGCGATCAACCAGGCGCAGGGCAAGGGGCGGGACGGTTTCGAGTTCACTGCCCCGATCACCCGCGACGGTCCGGGCTGGCGTGCAGAGGGCAACCTCCCGTACGGCGTGACCGTGACCGATGTCATCGAGCGGCGCGACCGGCTCGCCTCCGGCCTGCGCAGGCCGCTCGGGTGTGTGTGGCCCGAGGCGGTACCGAACGAGCACACCGGGCACCTGGTGCTGTGGGTCGGCGATCAGGACATGTCGACCTCCCGCAAGCCCAAGTGGCCGCTGCTGACCAGCGGTTCGGTGAACCTGTTCAAGCCCGTCGCCTACGGCACCGACCAGCGCGGACGCTGGGTCGAGGTCACCCTGATGTACATCGCGGGCATCATCGGCGCCATCCCACGCATGGGCAAGACGTTCCTGCTCAGGCTGTTGCTGCTGATCGCCGCGCTGGACCCGCGGGCGGAGCTGCACACCTACGACATGAAGGGCACCGGTGATCTAGACCCGGTCGGCAACGCGGTTTCGCACCGGCACGCCGCGGGCGATGATGACGAGGCCATCGAGTACGCCCTTGCCGACTTCCGGGCGCTGCGCGAGGAACTGCGCCGGCGCACGAAGGTGATCCGCTCGCTTCCGCGGGACATCTGCCCGGAGTCGAAGGTGACCAGCGAACTCGCCGACAAGCGTTCCCTGGGTCTGCACCCGATCGTGATCGGAGTGGACGAGTGCCAGGTTCTCTTCGAACACCCCAAGCACAAGGACGAGTTCGAGGAAATCGCAACCGATCTGGTCAAGCGCGGTCCGGCCACCGGCATCGTGCTCCTGCTCGCCACCCAGCGGCCGGACGCGAAGGCGCTGCCCACCGGCATCAGCGCGAACGCGTCGGCGCGCTGGTGCCTGAAGGTCATGGGGCAGTTGGAGAACGACATGGTGCTCGGCACGTCCGCCTACAAGCGGGGCGTGCGGGCGACCATGTTCGCCTGGGGAGACAAGGGCATCCACTACTTCGTGGGCGAAGGCTCGGACGCCCGGATCGTGGGCTCGGTGTACGTGGACGGACCCGGCGCCGACAGCATCGCGGCCCGCGCTCGCAAGGCCCGTGAGCTGGCCGGACTGCTGTCCGGGCATGCGCTCGGGGAAGAGCCGGAGACGGACGCGAGCACTAGCTACGACCTGCTCGCCGACATCCTCGCCGTGGTCCCCGCCAAGGAGACCAAGGCGTGGTCCGAGACCATCGTCGCGCGGCTCGCCGAACTGCGCCCCGAGGTCTACGACGGATGGGACTCCGACGCGCTCGCCGCGGCCCTGAAGCCCCGCGGCGTCTCCACCGTCCAGGTGGGCCGCCGCATCGAGGGCAAGTTCACCAACAAGCGGGGCATCGACCGCTCCCACGTCACCGCAGCGATTGCGGAGCGTGACGGAAAGCGGGACGCGGGCTGAGTCTCCGGGGCCGCTATCGATAGCGCCACACGCCGCTATCGATAGCGGCCCCGATAGCGCCCCAAACACGCCCTGATCAGGCCGCTAGCGCATAGCGGCCCACCTGCGGAAACCCCTGAAACCCGCCTGGAAGGGCCCTTCATGACCCTCACCCTGCTCGCTATCACGCTCCTGCTCGGAGTCACGCTGTGTTACGCCGCTGTGTGTGCGGCCTCGCCGTTCGGCAACTGCCGCAAGTGCCGCGGCATGGGCCACCAGCTCAAGACTGACCGCAAGGGACGGCTCAAGCGCGGCAAGGACTGCCGCCGCTGCCACGCGACCGGCAAGCGCATACGCGTCGGCCGCTGGCTCTACAACCGGTGGGCCCGCATCTACCGCGCGGGCACCGACACTCCGCGCCCGGAGGGCTCGCGATGACCCTGACCATCTCCGCGGTGCTGCTCTTCGGCATCGCCTCCGTCATCGCGGTGAAGACCCGCGCCGCCAACGCGGGCGGTGCGGTGCTGCTGTTCCTGTTCGGCTTCTTCACCGCCGGGACCGGCGCCTACGGCCCGATTCACGGCCTGGTGGCGTCCTTCGCCCGCTTCCTGTCCCAGCTCGGCAACTGACCGGAGGAGTATTCGTGAACGACCCCATCGTTGCGCGGCACTGGCTCACCAGTGCCGCGCCCAAGGCTGCGCCCGCCATCGCCACCACGACTGTGCTCGCGCTGGCCCGGATCTGGAACGCCAACGGCGCCGAACACTCCGTCGGCAACGCCGCGTTGATGGCCGTCCTGTCCGCTGGTGCTGCCGCCGCGGGCGTGGCCGCGGGCAACAGCACGGGCGATTCCGTCCTCGTGGGGACCGCGTTCGCCGCTTCCGGCGCGCTCGCCTTCGCGGGCGTGGCCGGATACGCCGACGGGCTCCCGCTTCCGCTGCTGCTGTGGTCCCTGGCCACCGCCGGCGCCTACGGACTCGCCGCCCGCTACTGGCGCACCGACCGCCGCGAGACCGTCGCGTACGAGCGGCAGACGAGCGAGCGGCGCGAGGAGTACGCCCACGTCGAACGCGTCGAAACCCTCCGCGCCACGACACAGATCGAGGTCGCCCGCACCGGAGCCGCCTACGCCGAACAGCTCGCACAGGCTCTCGTCACCCGCTCTACGCTGCCCGGCTTCGACCCCAAGGCGCTGGAAGCCGCGGGACTCCCGGAGATCCCGCGGTGGGATCGGTGAAGTTCTACCTGACCACCCATAAGCGGCATTGGGTTCGGCTGACCAGGGTGCCGCTGTTCTTGAAGTCCGAGCACTTCGTGAACGCGGTCAAGCTGGATGCGGCGCGCGGCCCGTACGCGGTGGACTCCGGCGGTTTCTCGGAGCTCCAGCGCCACGGCCGTTGGACGCGCTCCCCGCGCCAGTACATCGAGGACCTGCGCCGCATCTGGGAATGTGTCGGCCCGTACGACTGGGCCGCTCCGCAGGACTGGATGTGCGAAGACCTCATCATCCACGGCGGCACCGCCGGACCGAACGTGTTCGTCGGCACCCATCTCAGCGTGCCGGAGCACATCCGCCGAACCGTCGCCAACTTCCTCGAACTACGCTCCCTCGCCCCCGAGTTGCGAATAGCCCCTGTCCTTCAGGGCCGGACGGTCGCGGACTACGAGTCGTGTGCCGAGTTGTACGAGCGTGCCGGGGTCGACCTGACCCGCGAACCCACGGTGGGGCTCGGCTCGGTCTGCCGCTTGCAGTCCACCCGCGAGGGAGCGGCGATCGTGACCGCGATGGCCGCGCGCGGGCTGAAGCTGCACGGCTTCGGCTTCAAGACGCTGGGACTGGAACGCGTCGGCCACCTGCTCGCATCGGCCGATTCCGCCGCGTGGAGCTATCACGCCCGCCGTAGGCCCCCGCTGCCCGGCCACACACACAAGAACTGCGCCAACTGCATCGACTACGCCATGCGCTGGCGTACCCGCGTCCTGGCCAGCCTGCCGCCCTGGCAACAGCCCTTCCTCGACGCAGCCTGACGAAAGGAAGCCATGTTCGAGATCCGCATCATCTGTGACCCGGCCGACACCGACCACGTCACCACCGCTCTCAGTGGCGCGTTCGCCACCGGTGCCGTGCGCACCTACCCCACCCGCGACGGTGAGCGTACCCGCCTGTACGTCACCGCTGATCACCGCACCGAGCCGGGACCGTGGCCGACGCCGGAAAAGGCGTACGCGCTCGCCCCGAGCATCATCAGCGAGATCGGATGGACGGCCCGCACCCTGGCCGCCACGAAGTGCTTCACGGCGCTGGATCGGGACTTCTACCTGCGCAAGGCGGCCCTACTCGACCGCATCGCGCTCCTGGACGAGCCTGACGAACCGCACGGCGACGCCACCGAAACCGCTGTAGCGGCAGCTCTGCGCCTTCTTGACACGGACAAGGCCGGTTCCATCATCGCGGCCGACGCCCTCGCCAACCCTCGCGGCTACGTCCGCCAGGAATACGCCCACTGGGCCAGGCACCACTAGCTATGGCTGGGGCGGACGCCTCTCGCCAAAGACCGCGACCGCCCCGGTTCTCCGTCCCTTCGACAGAACAGGAGACCTCCAGCATGACACCTGCCCGCAAGACCCGGCTCCCCCTCGATTGGAATCACCCCGACGCGAGCCACCTGCGGACCGCCCTCTACCTGGCCACCGCCGTTGTACCGGTGCTGCCGTTGCGGGACGGGAAGGTGCCGTTCGGCAACTGCCGCGCGTGCGCCAAGAACGCGTGCGGCGGGCGGCCGAACATGAAGCGCGCGGGTACCTGCCGCTGCCCCGCCCCTTGCCACGCGTGGGCCGCTGCCACCACCGACCGGAACGTCCTCACCTCGCCGCTGTGGGTGGCGGCATGGGAGCGGGCCGTGTGCGTCGGCTACCACCCCGGAGGAGCGGGGCTGACCGTGGTTGACCTCGACAACGCGGCGGCCGTCTCCTGGGCCCGCGAGACTCTGCCCGCCACCCGAACCGTGGCGACGACGCGCGGTGAGCACTGGATCTACCGGGGCGTCATGGGGTCGCACAACGCGGTTCGGGCTGGCGTCGACATCAAGTCCGCGAGGTCGTATGCCCGTTGGCTCGGTCCGGGCGACGGCCGCATGGCCGATCTGCCGTCGGCCGTCCGCGCCCTGGTGGTGAAGGAAGAGACCACCCCCGGCCGCGGGGAGGTGGTCTCTTCCCTCCCCGAGCGCGCCACGTGGGACCGGACGGTTGCCACCGGATGCCGTCACACCGACGGCTACGTCCGCACCGGCCTGGAACGCGGCCTCGCCCTCGTGCGCTCCCGCGTCGAATCCGGTGCCGGATCACAGGCGTTCGGCGTGGCCCGGTTCCTCGCTGTCCAGCACACCGGCTGCCCCGGACCGTGCGGACTGGACGTGATCGGGGAAAAGATCGTGGCCGTGGCCGTCTCGGTCGGTGTACCCGAGCCCTACGCCCGCCGTGCGGTCGCCAACGGCCTCAGCGCGGCCGAGAGGGGGGCCGAATGACCTATAAGCCCTTCAATCCCCTGAAACAGCCTCAGAACGCCACGCAGGCCGCACTATGGGTCACCGTAGGCGACCGAAGGAACGTCGCCGAAGGCGTCCGCACTGTCTTTGGCTCTGACCCGCACGTCGGCGATCCCACCGAAGGGAGGGCAGCCTCATGACCGCACAGCCTGTGGACAACACCGACCTGTGGGCCGGACTGCCCACCCTCGACGAGCCGCCCGCACCCGTGTGGGAGGACCCCGTTCCCCTCGCTGGACCCCGCAAGCTCGCTCCCTTCCCCACAGCCTCCCTTCCGGGGTGGCTGCGGGAGTTCGTGGCCGCGGTCGCCGAGGAGACACAGACCCCCGTCGACCTCGCCGGATGCATCGCCCTGTCCGTGCTAGCTACCGCGGCGGGCGGAAGGGCGGTCGTGCAGGTGCGCGGGCACTGGCGCGAGCCCACCAACCTCTACGTCGTCGTCTCGCTGCCGCCAGCCAACCGGAAGTCCGCCGTGTTCGGCCTGCTCACCGACCCTCTGTACGAGGCCGAACAGCAGCTCCGCACGCTCACCCAACCGGCCATCGTGGAAGCCGAGATGACCGCCCGGCTCGCCAAGGAGGCAGCCGACAAGGCCGCGTCCAAGGCAGCCACGGCAGGCGCGGACGAGCGGGACGAACTGGTCTCCACTGCGATCGCGCTGGCGCAGACCGCGGAGAGCGTCAGCGTGCCGGCCAAACCGCAGTTGCTCGCCGACGACACCACCGCCGAGACGGTCACCTCCCGCATGGCGGAGCAGGGGGGCCGGATCTCCGTCATGTCCGCGGAGGGCGACATCTTCGACATCATCGCCGGACGCTACTCCGGCAAGCCCAACATGGGCGTCTTCCTCAAAGGCCACGCCGGAGACCGGCTCAAGGTCGACCGGCAGACCCGCGAGGAATACATCGAACACCCCGCCCTCACCATGGGGTTGTGCGTGCAGCCGCAGGTCTTGGACGACATCGGACGTCAGGACGGGTTCAAGGGCCGCGGTCTGCTCGGCAGGTTCCTCTACTCGGTTCCTGAGTCGCTGGTGGGCCGCCGCAAGATCGAGCCGGACCCCATCCCCGAGCAGGTGATGGAGACCTACCGGCGCCACGTCCTCGACCTGACGCTGTTCCTCGCCGAATGGACCGATCCGGCCCTCATCCAGCTCACCCCCGAGGCAGTCGCCGCCCTGAAAGCCTTTCAGGCACGGGTGGAACCGATGCTGGAAGCCCGCGGCGGCATCATGGGCCAGATCGGCGATTGGGGCGGCAAGCTGGTCGGCGCAACCGCGCGCATGGCCGCCCTGCTCCACCTCGCCGAACACCTCACCAAAGGGCACACGGTGCCCGTGGCGGAAGCGACCATGCGCGACGCGATCTCGCTGGCCGAGTACTTCATCAGCCACAGCCTCGCCGCGTTCGACTCCATGGGCGCCGACCGCATCGTCGAGCGCGCCCGCACCGTGCTGGAAGTGCTCCACGCCCACGGGTGGCGTGAGGTCAGCAAGCGGGACCTGATGGTCAAGCTCTCCCGCTCCGAGTTCCGCACCGCCAACGACCTCGATCCGGTGCTGGCGCTGCTGGAAGACCACGGCTACGTGCGCGCCCAAGCCGTCCAGCGCACCGGAGGACGAGGCCGGCCACCCTCCCCCCGCTACCTCATCCACCCCCGCCTGACCGACCCGACCGCCTGACCCCCGCCACAGAAACCACAGAATCACAGAAATAACCCCGCCAAGCCCCTGACCAGCACAGACAGCCCTGTCAGGAGCCTGCGGAGCGCTGCCACAGAAACCAACCGAGAAGCCACAGAAATAACCCGCCACCGGCCCTCGCCGGTCCGGCCGCCTATTTCTGTGGAACTTTCCGCGATTTCTGTGGCAGCCTCCACCGCTCGGTATCGCCGCAGGTCAGCCCACCAATCCAGGGTTTCTGTGGTTTTCGTGGTTTCTGTGGCGGCTCCCGTCCGGTCCCACCACCTTCCCTTGACCCTCTCGCCCGAGGAGGAGTCGTGGCCAAGCCCCGCGACGAGATGCTGACCATCCCCGAAGTGATCGAAGAGATAGGCGTACCGCGAGCGACCTTCTACCGCTGGCGGCAGTACAAGAAGGGCCCGAAGTCCATCAAGCTCCCGAACGGCGCGGTGCGAATCCGCCGGTCCGAACTGAGTCGGTGGCTCCAGACGCTGGAGGAGAGCGCGTGACGAACGACACCGACGGTGGGGCCGAGCAGAGCAACAGCTCGGCCCCGGAAGGGTTTTCGCTCGATGTGCGCCTGTGGAAAGTGTCCAAGGCGCAGAGCAAGACCCGTCCCTACCAACTCCGTTGGAAAGTTGGAGGAAAGGTCAGTAGCGCCACCTTCGCCACGGCGGCTCTCGCAGAAAGCCGCAGATCTGAACTGTGGCAGGCAATGCGCCGTGGCGAGGCATTCCGCATCACGGACGGACTGCCTGAATCCGAGGTACGGGCTGAGGTTGCTGCCGAGCAAGTCCGTGAAGAACTGCCCTGGTTCGCGTTCTGTCGCGAGTACATGGCGATGCGCTGGCCGACCGCTGCGGCCAAGACCCGTGAGGGCATCGCCGACGGGCTCGCCGCGGTGACGCTGGCCATGGTGGAGCAGGAACAGAAGATGCCGTCACCAGAAGAGCTGCGCCTCGCCTTCCGATGGGCGGTCATTCCCAAGAACGCCGAACTTGACCCGCCGGAGGAACTTGAAGACGCCTACGGGTGGATCTCCAAGAAATCGCTTCTCGTCTCCTCGCTGGAAGACCCGAAGGTTCTTCGCGATGTTCAGTATCGGATCTCCTTCAAACTGGACGGCACCCCCGCGGCGGGGGAGACCTCCCGTCGTCGTCGGCGCGCGCTCAACACAGCAGTTGAATACGCCATCGAGCGCAAGCTTCTGACGGAGAACCCACTCATCTCCATCAAGAGGGTGAAGAGCTCCTCATCGGACCGTGTGGACCCCCGCGTTCTCGTGAACAAGACGCAGGCTGCTCAACTCCTCGCCTCGGTCTCGTACGTCGGGACATGGGACCGCAAGAAGGGCCGGCGCCTGGTCGGCTTCTACGCGGTCATGTACTTCGCGGGGCTCCGCCCGAGTGAGGCTGTGGGCCTCAGGAAGGCTGATTGCTTTCTCCCGGAGAAGGGGTGGGGCGTTCTGACGCTGCACGACACGCACCCCGTGTCGGGCAAGCAGTGGACAGACAGCGGAGAGCGCCACGACAAGCGCGGCCTGAAGTCGAGGGAGGCCAAGGAAGACCGGCCGGTCCCGATCCCCCCACCGCTCGTGGCCATGCTCCGCGCCCACCTGAAGGAGTTCGGCACGGCCAAGGACGGGCGGCTCTTCACGAACGAGCGGGGCGGTCTCGTGGGCAGCAGCACCTATTGGCGCGTGTGGCGGGACGCTCGGGAGTACGCGCTCTCTCCGGACCTTCAGGCGTCCATCCTCGGGGGGCGGCCGTACGACCTACGGCACACCTGCATCACGACGTGGCTGAACGCCGGCGTGCCAGTGGCCGAGGTCGCGCGTCGGGTCGGCAACTCGCCCGAGGTGATCCACCGCGTCTACGAGGGATGCATCTACGGCCAGGAGGAGGCCATGAACAAGAAGATCGAAAAGGAACTCGCCTGGGAGGGTGAGGGGGACCCCGAGGCGTAGTCGTTAGTGAGGGCCCGGCGCGACTCGCTCCGGGCCCTGCCCCAGGGACTGAGGAGAAAGTGGGGGGCAAGCCCCATGACGGGCCTGCCCCCTCACGTACAAGCGGGCTACTTCTTACGAGGCCGACCGCGGCCGGCGGTTACCAGACCGAGACCAGAGAGCACCGGCAACTCCTGCATGGCCGCAAGCTCCTTGGACTGGCGGGAGAAGGTAGCGATCACCTTACGGGTCGCCTCCTCGTAAGCCCCGCGAGTCGCACCCGCCTGGCCTGCCTTCCAAGTACCTGTCTTGGCATCGAACGCAGATCGGACGAGCGTGTCCTCGAACAGCTCGTGCACGTAGACCTCTTCCCCATCCCTCGATGCCTTGCGGAGGTTGTCGCGCCGCCAAGGGAGCTTGGCAAGCTCATCGACAACGTGACGAGCGTCGAGACCGGCGAGGCGTGCAGCCGCGATGACGTTCGCGATGACGTGGAGCCCGGCCGCCGAGGAGTGCACGTAGTCCTTCTTGAACTCCGCAGCCGTCAGCCTGTCGCTGGCCATCTGCTTCCACCCAGGGATACGGGTGAAGGCGTAGTCGAGGATCGCCACGATCTCGGTGGAGGTGGCCTCGATGATCTGCTCCAGCGAGCGGCCTTCCCTCTTGGCGCGGTCGGTGAAGATCTGGTTGAGGATGTCCTCGCGCTGGTCGGGAGTACGGTCGCGCACACCGACTCCTGCGATTGCGGCCGCGGCCGACCTTACGGCAGCTGCGGGGTAGAGCGGGTCGTACTTCCGGCCCTTCGACGCCGCGAGTTTCTGTGCGGCCTTCGCTCCGAGATAGGTGGTGCGGTCCGACAGGTAGCGACTCTTGCGCGTCACTTGCTGGCCCAGCACGTTCTGTACAGCGCTGCTGTCCATGATCGCGATGAGGCTCGCGCTGATGGGGCGCGTGCTGGCCATCTTGACGAAGATAGTAGACAGCACCGACGGGTCACCCTCCAGGAGAAGGGTCATCTCAATGCTGCTCTGCTCCAGCATCTCGCGCGCCTCGGCGAACTCCTCGGAGTTGGGGTCCTTCATGACGGTTCGCCACGCGTCCGTCAGCCCCTTGACGCGGTGCTGTCCGTCTTCGACGATCGGGTTCTCGCTCGTCACCGGAACGATGACCTTCACCAGCCACACACCGTTGGCGACCTGCTGAAGCCTTTCGACTTGTACCTGGTCTTCCGGGATGGCGATCGTAAGCGTGCCGAGATACGGCCGATCGCTCTCGGTAAGGAAGGTGGCAATCTTCTCCGCGTGCTTCTCGCTGATGTCTCGCTGGCCCGGCGTGGTCAGGCTCTCGGTGTCGAAGTCGTGACGGGTGAGGAGCCGTTCGAAGGTCAGCCGCTCAGCTACCTCCTTGAACGGCACGGTGAAAGTGATCTTAGACATGACGCCGGCGTACGACAGGAAGCCGATCGCTTCGAACTTGGCGGGAATGGTGATGGAACCCCCGCGCAGTCGATCAGCCGCAGTGGCGACCGTCGCATCGTTGCTGCTCGTGGACATTGACGTACCCTTCCATTGAGGCCCCAAGGGCCGGCCACGGCGGTTCGAAGCGCGTTGATCTTCCCGGATGCGACGCTTCGAACCGCCGTTCTCGTTCCTCGACCGTACACCCAAATAAATCGCCTGGCGGTTATTTTTTTTAAATGGGAAGACGCCTTCCGGTTCGGCCTAGCGCATGACAGGCATGGTGCGGCGATAGACCTGCTGATCGACGCGCCTGAGGGGCCTCATGGCTCTGGGCGGTGCGTCACGCTGAGAGTGCGTTCTAGCGCAGGTCTATCGCGAGCAGTGATGAGCAATGACAAAGAGCCGGACCCAGTGAGACTGGGTCCGGCTCTTGATGTCTGGCACTTCAGCAGGTCAGCGGGTTGATCACGCTGTTCCGGCTTCTGTGCCCCCGGCAGGATTCGAACCTGCGCACACGGCTCCGGAGGCCGTTGCTCTATCCCCTGAGCTACGGGGGCGTGTCGGGCGCGGTGTTCGCGGCGACGGGTAGAACCCTACCAGCTCTTTCGTGGGGGACTGGCATGGGTTTATGTGGGGGCGAGGCGGTGTTCGGGGGAGGAGGAGTGGAGGCGTCCGCGGGGGCGTCCATGGGGTGGTCGCCGCCCCCGCACGGGGGTGGAAGTGGGGAAAACCCGGACGGCGCGGTGGGCGCGGACCTACTCTCGAGTTGTGCCAGGCGCGTCCGGCCGGGTGCTTGTTGTGGACGACAACAAGGTCATCCGGCAGCTGATCAGGGTCAATCTCGAGCTGGAGGGCATCGAGGTCGTGACCGCGGCCGACGGTGCCGAATGCCTGGACGTCGTGCATCACGTGCGGCCCGATGTGGTGACCCTGGATGTGGTCATGCCTCGGCTCGACGGGTTGCGTACCGCCGCCCGGCTGCGTGCCGACCCCCGGACCCGGAATCTTCCCCTCGCCATCGTCAGTGCCTGTACGCAGTACGAGGTCGAGAGCGGGCTCGACGTCGGCGTTGACGCCTTTCTTGCCAAGCCCTTTGAACCTGCCGAACTCGTGCGGCTCGTGCGGGAGTTGATGGAGCGGCGAGGGAGTGGGGGCGGTGGTGGCGGTGCTTTTGGCGGGGAGGCGTTCGGTTCCGATGAGCTCGGGGCCGAGGAGGCTCAGCGTGCCGGGCATTGAGCGGGCGCCGCGCCGCTGAGGGGTGAGGAGTCGGCGGTGGTCGGCCCTGCGGGCGCGTGCCCGTCCGCGTGTCGGTGATCGGTGTTGCGTGGGAGTGGTGGGGTTCCGGCGGCCGGATGCGGTCGGCGTGCGGCTTCGGCCCTACTTCGCCGGCGTCCCTGCATGTCGTCCGAGTGGCCGTACCCCTACCCCGAACACCCTCGCCCTCCGTACCCCGTCCACATCCCGGACCCTTGCCAAATCGAGTCGCCTGCCCACCCCCCTCCTCCCCTACGCTTGTCCCGTGACCCCCGTCGAGCTCTCCCGTACCGTGCTGCGCGCGGTGCGTCGTGCCGTGGACGAGGGGGAGCTGAGCGTGGTCGTACCGGTGCGGGCGGTGGTGACGCCGCCGGGGCCGGGTGGGTGTGGGGACTACGCCACGAACATCGCGTTGCAGTTGGCGCGGCCCGCCGGGCGGCCGGCACAGCAGGTCGCGGAGATCCTGCGGCCCCACCTCACCCGCAGCGAAGGTGTCGCCGACGTCGAGATCACCGGGCCGGGGTTCCTCAACATTCGGCTGGGAGGTGGCGCGGGCGCCTCACTCGTACGGGAGATCCAGCGTCGGCGTGCCGCCTATGGGCACGGCGATGTACTTGCCGGGCAGATCGTCCCGCTCCGGATCCCGTACGACATCCGGGCCGAAGTCGTCGCCGACACGCTCGTACGGATCGTGGCCACCCAGGGCGGCCGTGCGGAGGTGCACCACATCCATACCTCGTGCGCCGAGCCCGCAGGCACCGAGTTCTCGTGCGCCGAGCCCGCGGCCACAGACCTCTCGGGCGCCGAGCCCGCCGGCACCGACCTCTTGGAGGCCAAGACAGCCGGCGCTCAGCCCTCGCACGACGAGCCCCCACGCACCAAGGCGCCGCAGGCCGATCCCCCGCGCCCCCGCCGCCCGCGCCCGCACCTCCGGATCACCACCCTCCGCCCCACTCCCGCCCCCGAAGACCCCACCCCCCTCGGCCCCGACGCCGCCCGGTGGGCCCTGCTGCACCCCGCGTCCCACGATCGGCCGCGGATCAGTGCCGATCACCTGCTTCAGCGGGAGAGCAACCCCCTCTTCCGGGTCCGGTACGCCCACGCCCGCACCCGGGCCCTCACCCGTAACGCCGCCGCGCTCGGCTGCACCGGCGACCCCGGTGACGTACCCGAAGACGTACCCGGCGGCGACGAGCTCGTCGGGGCGCTCGCCGGGTATCCGGCCGTGCTGACGCAGGCGGCGCTGCACCGCGCGCCCGACCGGCTCGCCCGGCACCTCGTCACCACCGCCGACGCCCTCCTCGCCTTCCAGCACACCGTGCTGCCGCTCGGCGACGAGAAACCCTCGGCCGCCCACCGCGCCCGGCTCGCGCTCGCCGAAGCCGCCGGGACGGTGCTGGCCGGCGGCCTGTCCCTGCTCGGCATCAGCGCCCCTGACTATCTGTGACCGTCTGTGAGAGAAAAATGAGCCGTTCCGCACACCCCGCCGGGCCCCGTCACGCCGATGTCCTCCCCGAGGGCCACTACAGCGCCCCGCCCGCCGACCTCAACGCCCTCGACCCCAAGGTCTGGGCGCACACCGTCAGCCGTACGGACGACGGCGTCGTCAGCGTCGGCGGGATGGAAGTCACCAGGCTCGCCGAGGAGTTCGGCACCCCCGCCTATTTCATCGACGAGACCGACTTCCGCGAGCGCGCCCGTGCCTGGCGTACCGCCTTCGGGCACGACGCCGACGTCTTCTACGCCGGGAAGGCCTTCCTCTCTCGCGCCGTCGTGCGGTGGCTGCACGAGGAGGGGCTCAACCTCGACGTGTGCTCCGGCGGTGAGCTCGCCACCGCCCTCTCCGCCGGGATGCCCGCCGACCGCATCGCCTTCCACGGCAACAACAAGTCCGAGGAAGAGATCACCACCGCCATCGTGAGCGGGGTCGGGCGGATCGTTCTCGACTCCTTCCAGGAGATCGTCCGCGTCGCCCACATCGCACAGTCCCTCGGCAAGCGGCAGCGGGTGCAGATCCGCGTGACCGTGGGGGTCGAGGCGCACACCCACGAGTTCATCGCCACCGCCCACGAGGACCAGAAGTTCGGGATCGCGCTGGCCGACGGTCAGGCCGCGGAGGCGGTGCGGCGGGCGCTCGCGCTCGACGGGCTCGAGCTCGTGGGCATCCACTCGCACATCGGTTCGCAGATCTTCGACATGGCCGGGTTCGAGGTCGCCGCCCGGCGCGTGGTGTCGCTGCTGGCCGCCGTTCGTGACGAGCACGGGGTCGAGCTGCCCGAGATCGACCTCGGTGGTGGTCTCGGCATCGCGTACACGAGCGACGACGATCCCAGCGAGCCGCACGAGATCGCGAAGGCGCTCGGCGAGATCGTCACGCGGGAGTGCGAGGCCGCGAAGCTGCGGACGCCTCGGATCTCGGTCGAGCCGGGGCGCGCCATCGTCGGGCCCACCGCCTTCACGCTGTACGAGGTCGGCACCATCAAGCCGCTCGAAGGGCTGCGGACGTACGTCTCCGTCGACGGGGGCATGTCCGACAACATTCGGACCGCGCTGTACGACGCCGAGTACAGCGTCGCCCTCGTCTCGCGTACCTCCGACGCCGAGCCCATGCTCGTCCGCGTCGTCGGCAAGCACTGCGAGAGTGGCGACATCGTGGTCAAGGACGCCTTCCTGCCCTCCGATCTGGCCCCTGGCGATCTCATCGCCGTACCCGCCACGGGCGCCTACTGTCGGTCCATGGCCAGCAACTACAACCACGCCCTGCGCCCGCCGGTCGTCGCCGTGCGCGACGGCGAGGCCCGGGTGATCGTCCGCCGGGAGACGGAGGAGGACCTCCTGCGTCTCGACGTCGGATGACCGGCCGGTCGAGGGAGGAACGACCGTGGCTGGTCGCGGGGGGAATGACCGGCTGGTAGAGGTCGGAATGACCGGCTGATCGAGGTCGGAACGGACGGTCGGCGCAGGTGGAAGATCTCCTGCCGCCGCCTGTCGGAAAAATGAAATAGATGTCTCACGATCCGGACCAGGGATAGAAACTCCCGTCCGGTGAGTGAGACTGGTCCAACCGTAGACGGTATGAGGAAACGAGGTCGGATGATGCGTACGCGTCCGCTGAAGGTGGCGCTGCTGGGCTGTGGGGTTGTCGGCTCAGAGGTGGCGCGCATCATGACGACGCACGCCGACGACCTCGCAGCCAGGATCGGGGCCCCCGTCGAGCTGGCGGGCGTGGCCGTCCGCCGGCCCTCCAAGGTGCGCGAGGGCATCGACCCCGAGCTCGTCACCACCGACGCCACCGCCCTGGTCAAACGCGGGGACATCGACGTCGTCGTCGAGGTCATCGGCGGTATCGAGCCCGCCCGCTCCCTCATCACCACCGCCTTCGAGCACGGTGCCTCCGTCGTCTCCGCCAACAAGGCGCTCCTCGCCCAGGACGGGGCGGCCCTGCACGCGGCGGCGGACGCGAACAGCCGTGACCTCTACTACGAGGCCGCCGTCGCCGGCGCCATCCCGCTGATCCGGCCGCTGCGCGAGTCCCTCGCCGGCGACAAGATCAACCGCGTGATGGGGATCGTCAACGGGACGACGAACTTCATCCTCGACAAGATGGACTCCACCGGGGCCGGCTATCAGGAAGCCCTCGACGAGGCCACCGCGCTCGGGTACGCCGAAGCCGACCCGACCGCCGACGTCGAGGCGTTCGACGCGGCCGCCAAGGCCGCCATCCTCGCCGGAATCGCCTTCCACACGCGTGTGCGCCTCGACGACGTGTACCGCGAGGGCATGACCGAGGTCACCGCCGCCGACTTCGCCTCGGCGAAGGAGATGGGCTGCACCATCAAGCTGCTCGCCATCTGTGAGCGGGCGGCGGACGGGGGATCGGTGACGGCGCGCGTGCATCCGGCGATGATTCCGCTGAGCCACCCCCTCGCCTCCGTGCGCGGCGCGTACAACGCGGTGTTCGTAGAGTCGGATGCCGCCGGGCAGCTCATGTTCTACGGGCCGGGCGCCGGCGGCGCCCCGACCGCGTCCGCCGTGCTCGGTGACCTCGTCGCCGTCTGCCGCAACAAGCTCAGCGGCGCGACCGGGCCCGGCGACTCCGCGTACACCCAGCTGCCCGTCTCGCCCATGGGCGAGGTCGTGACGCGCTACCACATCAGCCTCGACGTGGCGGACAAACCTGGTGTTCTCGCCCAGGTGGCCACCGTTTTCGCCGAGCACGGCGTATCGATCGATACGGTGCGCCAGCAGGGCAAGGACGGCGAGGCCTCTCTCGTCGTCGTCACCCACCGAGCGTCCGACGCGTCCCTGAACGGGACCGTGGAGGCGCTGCGCAGCCTCGACACCGTGCGGGGTGTCGCCAGCATCATGCGGGTTGAAGGAGAGTAACCAGCAATGACCCACCAGTGGCGCGGAATCATCGAGGAGTACCGGGACCGGCTTCCGGTGTCCGACAGCACGCCGGTCGTGACGCTCCGTGAGGGCGGTACGCCGCTCGTGCCCGCGCAGGTGCTCTCCGAGCGCACGGGCTGCGAGGTCCACCTGAAGGTGGAGGGCGCCAACCCGACCGGGTCCTTCAAGGACCGCGGTATGACCATGGCCATCACGCGGGCCAAGGAGGAGGGCGCGAAGGCTGTCATCTGCGCCTCCACCGGCAATACGTCCGCCTCCGCCGCCGCGTACGCCGTGCGTGCGGGCATGGTGTGTGCCGTGCTCGTCCCGCAGGGCAAGATCGCCATCGGCAAGATGGGCCAGGCCCTCGTGCACGGGGCGAAGATCCTCCAGGTCGACGGCAACTTCGACGACTGCCTGACGCTCGCGCGCTCGCTGTCCGACAACTACCCGGTGGCGCTGGTCAATTCGGTCAACCCGGTGCGCATCGAGGGCCAGAAGACCGCCGCCTTCGAGATCGTGGACATGCTCGGCGACGCGCCCGACATCCACGTCCTGCCGGTGGGCAACGCGGGCAACATCACCGCGTACTGGAAGGGCTACACGGAGTACGCCGCCGACGGCGTCGCCGGGCGTACCCCGCGCATGTGGGGCTTCCAGGCCTCCGGTTCCGCGCCCATCGTGCGCGGCGAGGTCGTCAAGGACCCCTCGACGATCGCCACGGCGATCCGCATCGGCAACCCGGCCTCGTGGAAGTTCGCGCTGGCCGCGCGGGACGAGTCCGGCGGCTTCATCGACGAGGTGACGGACCGTGAGATCCTGCGCGCCTACCGGCTGTTGGCCGCGCAGGAGGGAGTTTTCGTCGAGCCCGCGTCCGCCGCGTCGGTCGCCGGTCTGCTGAAGGCCGCCGAGCAGGGCAAGGTCGACCCCGGCCAGCGGATCGTCTGCACGGTCACTGGAAACGGGCTCAAGGATCCGGACTGGGCCGTTGCGGGCGCCCCGCAGCCGGTTACCGTTCCTGTGGACGCGGCCGCGGCGGCGGAGCGGCTCGGACTGGCGTAAGGCGAAAGGGCCGTAAGACGAAGGGGCTCGGACCGGCGGACGGCGGGGTGGGCAGAGTGGCGTAAAGCCGCCTGGCGCACATCCGCCAAAAGCCGTCGGGGCCTGTCAGAGGCCATTGGCGGCGGGCGGAATTCGCCAGAAGTTGGCGAAATCCTGCCGCTGCCAAGGTCACCCCTACCGCAACCCGACAGGGGGTGCACGGGGGGCTTACGACACGCATCGTGCGCCTCCTGTGCGCCCTATGTCGCCACAGAACCTTCCTTCGATAGGCTGTACCGAACCCGCCCGCCGCATATGCCGCGGTGCCGCGCCGTCAGTGCAGTCAGGGCAGTCACTGCGGTCTCCGGGTCTTCCGTACGTATCGCAGTCCCTCTCGCAGTTCATCCGAGTTCATCCGAAACACACAGTTCCTCTCGCAGCACATCGAAAATCTCGTACATCACGCAGCTCAAGGAGAGTCATCGAGCGATGGCCGGTCCAGCGTTCCGCGCCGCCGCCGTCCGGGTGCGCGTCCCCGCCACCAGCGCCAACCTCGGGCCGGGCTTCGACGCCTTCGGCCTGTCACTGGGGCTGTACGACGACGTGGTCGTCCGGGTGGCCGACTCCGGGCTGCACATCGACATCGCAGGTGAGGGCAGTGAGACGCTGCCCCGCGACGAGAATCACCTCCTCGTACGCTCCCTGCGCACCGCCTTCGATCTGCTGGGCGGACAACCGCGCGGCCTCGAGATCGTCTGCGCCAATCGCATTCCGCACGGGCGGGGCCTCGGCTCCTCCTCGGCCGCCATCTGCGCCGGAATCGTCGCCGCGCGCGCCGTGACCATAGGCGGCGACAGCAAACTCGACGACACCGCGCTTCTTGAGCTCGCCACCGAGATCGAGGGTCATCCCGACAATGTCGCGGCCTGTCTGCTCGGCGGATTCACGCTCTCCTGGATGGAGGCCGGAGCCGCGCGGGCGATCAGGATGGACCCTGCCGATTCCATCGTTCCGGTGGTTTTCGTACCCGGAAAGCCGGTGCTCACCGAGACCGCGCGCGGTCTGCTGCCGCGCACCGTTCCGCACGTCGACGCCGCCGCCAACGCGGGCCGGGCCGCACTGCTCGTCGAGGCCCTCAGCCGGCGCCCCGAGCTGCTGCTGCCCGCCACCGAGGACCGGCTGCACCAGGAGTACCGCGCCCCGGCCATGCCGGAGAGCGCGGCGCTGGTGGAGCGGTTGCGGGCCGACGGCATCCCCGCGGTGATCTCCGGCGCGGGCCCCACCGTCCTCGCGCTGGCCGACGAGGAATCCGCCGACAAGGTCGCTCATCTCGCAGGTCAGGGCTGGGCCGCCAATCGGCTGGACCTCGACGAGGCGGGGGCGTGCGTCCTGCCGCTCGCCCCGGCGGGCGTCCATTAAAAGCGCGCGGTTGCCGGATTTGGAGAGGGGGAATGTTTGTTGGATCCGGTAGTGTTAACCTCAAGTCTGCACCCGACCCCACCATGGCGAGGTGCTTCGTGTCCCCGTCCGGGACAACCATTCTTCCGGGAGCCTCCCAAACTGCTTTGTGCCATGCATTGGGTGCTATGCGCTGAGCAGTGCTGAGCACGCTCCGGAACCGGCGTGACCGTGTCGATGACACCGCAATTCAGTGCCACGGCTCCGGAATCGTCATCACCAGATATGTCTTCCGCCTCTTTGGCGGACCACCGCCCCGGCACGGTCCACACAGCAAGGACCAATGCCGGACAGCACAACCGGTCGCCGAGCCAGACAGGCCGACGTCCGCTCCAGGGAAGGACCCTTCGTGAGCGACACCACCGATCTGATGGGCGCACGTGTCGAGGAGACCGCTGCCGCGCCCGCCACGGACGCCTCTGCCGCGCCTGCCTCCGGTGCCGGCTCCCGGCGGCGCCGCGGTACCGGCCTCGAGGGCATGGTGCTGGCCGAGCTGCAGCAGGTCGCGTCCGGCCTCGGTATCAGGGGCACCGCGCGGATGCGCAAGAGCCAGCTGATCGAGGTCATCAAGGAGGCGCAGGCGGGCGGGGGTGCCCCGGCCAAGGCCGAGGCCGCCACCGAGACCAAGCCGAAGCGCCGGGCCACCTCCAAGGCCCGTACCGGCGACGACGCCGCTCCGGCCGCCGAGAAGAAGGCCGCCGAGAAGCCCGCGGCCGAGAAGGCCGTGGCCCAGCAGCAGATCGAGATCCCCGGCCAGCCGGCCAGCGACGACGCCCCCGCGGGTGAGCGTCGCCGTCGCCGTGCCGTGGCCGAGGCCGGCAGCCCCGAGACGGTCACCGCCGAGGCGAAGAGCGAGCCGAAGGCCGCCGTCGTCGAGGCCCCCGCCGAGACCAGGACCGACGCCGGTGACGGCGTCGACGGTCGGCAGGGCCGCCGGGACCGCCGTGACCGCGGCGAGCGTGGCGACCGCGAGCGTGGCGGCCGTGACCGTGACCGCCGCGGTGGCAAGGGCGACGAGCAGCAGGGCCAGGGCCAGGGCCAGGGTGGCGCCGGTCAGCAGCGCCAGGACCGTCAGGACCGTCAGCAGCAGGGCGGCGGCCGTCAGGACCGCCAGGACCGCCAGCAGCGTGACAACGGCCCGCAGGACGACGACGACTTCGAGGGTGGTCGCCGCGGCCGCCGCGGGCGCTACCGCGACCGTCGGGGCCGTCGTGGCCGCGACGAGTTCGCCACCAACGAGCCGCAGCTCGCCGACGACGACGTCCTGATCCCCGTCGCGGGCATCCTGGACATCCTCGACAACTACGCGTTCATCCGTACGTCCGGCTACCTGCCGGGCCCGAACGACGTGTACGTCTCCCTCGCCCAGGTCCGCAAGAACGGGCTGCGCAAGGGCGACCACGTCACGGGTGCGGTCCGTCAGCCCAAGGACGGCGAGCGCCGCGAGAAGTTCAACGCGCTCGTTCGCCTGGACTCGACCAACGGCATGGCCCCCGACTCCGGGCGCGGGCGACCGGAGTTCAACAAGCTGACGCCCCTTTACCCGCAGGACCGCCTCCGCCTGGAGACGGACCCGGGTGTGCTGACGACCCGCATCATCGACCTCGTCGCGCCGATCGGCAAGGGCCAGCGTGGTCTGATCGTGGCCCCGCCGAAGACCGGCAAGACCATGATCATGCAGGCGATCGCCAACGCGATCACGCACAACAACCCCGAGTGCCACCTGATGGTCGTCCTGGTCGACGAGCGTCCGGAAGAGGTCACCGACATGCAGCGGTCGGTCAAGGGCGAGGTCATCTCCTCGACCTTCGACCGCCCGGCCGAGGACCACACCACGGTCGCCGAGCTCGCCATCGAGCGTGCCAAGCGCCTCGTGGAACTGGGCCACGACGTCGTCGTCCTGCTCGACTCGATCACGCGTCTGGGCCGTGCGTACAACCTCGCCGCCCCGGCCTCCGGCCGCATCCTGTCCGGTGGTGTCGACTCGACGGCCCTCTACCCGCCGAAGCGCTTCTTCGGTGCGGCGCGCAACATCGAGGACGGCGGCTCGCTGACCATCCTCGCGACCGCGCTCGTCGACACCGGCTCGCGCATGGACGAGGTCATCTTCGAGGAGTTCAAGGGCACGGGCAACGCCGAGCTCAAGCTCGACCGGAAGCTCGCCGACAAGCGCATCTTCCCGGCGGTGGACGTCGACGCGTCCGGTACCCGTAAGGAAGAGATCCTGCTCGGCAGCGACGAGCTCGCCATCACCTGGAAGCTGCGTCGCGTGCTGCACGCGCTCGACCAGCAGCAGGCGATCGAGCTGCTGCTCGACAAGATGAAGCAGACGAAGTCGAACGCCGAGTTCCTGCTGCAGATCCAGAAGACGACGCCGATGCCGGGCAACGACTGACGACATCCGCACAGCTGAGGGCCGCTCCCGGTGACGGGGGCGGCCCTTTGTGCTGCCTGGGACACCTGTACGATCGCGCTCTCTTCCAACGCATGAGTCTCAGGGGGGACTTGAGTGGATACATCCATGTCCGGGCGCGGTCGTCACAGACGCCGGATACGCATCGCCGTGCCCGTCGCGGCGGCGGCTCTGGCGGCGGCCGTCGGGGGTGCGCTCCTGATGTCGTCGGCGAACGCCGCCACCACGCAGCCGGCTCCGCTCGCCAGTACGACCGGCACCTCGCCGAGCCTGGCCACGCTGGAGAAGCGGATCGCCGGGGCCCTCGCGAGTGACGGCACGGCCGGACAGCCGACGACGAAGTCCTCCCCGAGCACGAGCACGAGCGCCGGCGCGAGCACGGGTACAGGTACGGGCAAGACCGCGACCACCGGTACGAGCACGGGCACGAGCGCGAGCGCGAACACGAGCGGCGCCTCCGTCGACCCGAAGATCATCGGCGGCACCACGACCACCATCACCACCGCCCCGTGGATGGCCCAGCTCCTGTACTCCGACGACAAGGGCACCGGCAGCACCAGCGACGACGTCGGCTTCTTCTGCGCCGGCTCCGTCGTCTCGCCGACGAAGATCCTCACCGCCGCGCACTGCGTCAAGGGGTTCGACTGGAAGGCCCACGGCAGTGTCGTCACCGGCACTTCTCAGCTTCCCTCGGCGGGCGGAACCGATCTGCACGGCGGCACCGCCAGCGCCGTCTGGCGGCAGTGGAACCACCCCTCCTACAACGCGTCGACCATCAACAACGACATCGCGGTCCTCACGCTGGACGGGCCCGTCAAGGCCAAGCCGATCCGGATGACGACGTCGGGCGACACCGCCTCGTACGCCTCCGGCACCAAGGCGACGCTCTACGGCTGGGGCCGCACCTCCTCCGCGACCCAGGACATCTCCGGGACCCTGAAGACGGCCACGCTGCCCATCAAGTCCGACGCCACGTGCGGCGGCTACTACGGCGGCGAGTTCATCAAGGGTCACATGGTCTGCGCGGGCAACCCCGCGACGGGCAGCGACACCGGCACCACCTCCGCCTGCAACGGCGACTCCGGCGGCCCGCTGATCGTGGGCGGCCGCATCGTGGGCGTCGTCTCCTGGGGCGTGACGGACTGCGTCGAGAAGGGCGCGTACAGCGTCTTCACCAAGGTGAGCACGTACGTCGGTGCCGCCTATCCGCGCGTCGACGACACGAACCTGAGCGGTGACCACAAGGCCGACCTGTTCGTCCGCAACTCCTCCACCAAGACGCTGTACGAGAAGGACTCCAAGGGCACCTCGTTCGGCGCCGGGCAGTCGTGGGGCGGCTGGAGCACGTCGAACGTCGTCCTGCAGACCGACCTCGACCGGGACGGCTACCAGGACGTCGTCGAGCGCCGCACCTCCAACGGCGACATCCACTGGTGGCACTACCTGACGTCCACGGGCAAGTGGGCCGACACCAAGCTCTTCAGCGACTGGAAGACCCGCACCCGCGTCGTCGCCCCGGGCGACGTCACCGGTGACGCCCTGCCCGACCTGCTCTCGGTCGACTCCGGCGGCGTCCTGTGGATCTACCCGGGCAAGGGCAACGGCACCTTCTCGGCCCGCGTCAAGGTGAGCTCCGGCTGGAACCAGTACAACTCCCTGCGCGCCCACGGCGACTTCACCGGCGACGGCAAGGCCGACCTGATCGCGCGCAGCAAGACCGGCTCGTACGTCTATCTCTTCAAGGGCACCGGCAAGTCGGGTTCCGGCGCGTTCTCCAGCCGGATCAAGGTGCGCACCTGGGCCGGCTACAACGCCTTCGACGCGGTGGGCGACGTGACCGGTGACGGCAAGGCCGACTTCCTGGCCCGTACGCCCGCCGGCACGCTGTACCTCTACCCCGGTACCGGCAACGCGACCAGCGAGATCTTTGCCACAGCCGTCAAGATCGGCACTGATTTCAAGCAGTACGACATCTTCGGCTGAAATCGCAGGTGAGCGGGGTTTCCCTCCAGCCTGTCCGTCACGCACTGTGCCCATCGCGCCACGCGGTGGGCGCCGTGCGTTGTGCAACCCTTGCCCGAGTTTCCCCGTCTGACCGTACGGAGCGACCATGAGGCACTACTTGGCGCACCGAACCGGGCTTGGCCCTGAAAGCAGGGGGTAACCGACCGCGACGAGGACAAGAGGAGCACATGCCTGCCGAGAGCATGCCGGAACCCGGCACACCGGGTGATCCCGGAACGAGCGTCCCGCGTCGCCGTGCGAAGGGCAGCCGCCGCAAGCCGCGCGGCACGCGGAGCAAGGCCCTGCTCATCACGGCCTGGACCGCGGCGGGCATCGTGGTGCTGGGGGGCACCGGCGCCGGGTACCTGTACTTCAAGCTCAACGGCAACATCAAGACCGTCGACATCAACCAGGCCCTCGGCACCGACCGGCCGCTGAAGGTCGACAACGGCTCCGAGAACATCCTGGTCCTGGGCTCCGACACCCGCTCCGGCGGCAACAAGAAGCTGGGCGGCGGCACCGACGACGGCAGCGCCCGCTCGGACACGGCGATGATCGTGCACATATACGAGGGCCACAAGAAGGCCAGCGTGGTCTCCATACCCCGCGACACCCTCGTCCCGCGCCCCTCCTGCACCGACGCCAAGGGCGTCACCCACGACGCCGCGACCGGCGTGATGTTCAACTCCGCGTACTCCACCGGCGGGGCCGCCTGCGCGGTGAAGACCGTCGAATCCATGTCCGGTATCCGCATGGACCACTACATCGAGGTCGACTTCAGCGGCTTCCAGAAGCTCATCGACGACCTCGACGGCGTTCGGGTGACCACCACCAAGAACATCAAGGACCCCGACAGCCATCTGAACCTGACCGCCGGCACGCACACGCTCGACGGACAGCAGGCGCTCGGCCTCGTCCGCACCCGGCACGGCGTCGGCGACGGCTCCGACCTCGGCCGCATCCAGCTCCAGCAGGCGTTCATCAAGGCCCTGGTCAACCAGGTCAAGCACATCGGCGTGCTGTCCAGCCCCACGAAGCTGTACGACCTCGCCGACACCGCGACCAAGACCGTCACCACCGACTCCGACCTCGGCACGGTCAAGAGCCTCGCGTCCTTCGCCAACGGCCTCAAGGGCATCAGCTCGTCGAACATGAACATGGTGACGATGCCGGTCCAGTACGACAGCGTGGACGCCAACCGCGTCCTCGTCGACAAGGCCAAGGCGCAGCTGGTGTGGACCGCCCTGAAGAACGACCGGACGATCCCGAAGGCGGCCACGAAGGGCACGGCCACGGGCACCGCGAAGGGCGTCGTCAGCTCGAGCTGAAGCCGGTACGGAGGCCGCGCCGGGGCCCGTACGAGCCCCGTACACAGGCTCGGGAATAGATCATCCAAGCCCCCGGTTTTGGGGGATGGCGCCAGTCCTGGCAGACTGGTACGTCGGCTCCGGTTCACGCACCCGCATCCCGCGGTGGCGACCCGGCGCCCTCCCGAAACTAGGAGACACCTTGAAGCGCGACATCCACCCCGAGTACGTCGAGACGCAGGTCAGCTGCACCTGTGGCGCGTCGTTCACCACCCGTAGCACGATCTCCAGCGGTTCCATCCGCGCCGAGGTCTGCTCCGAGTGCCACCCGTTCTACACGGGCAAGCAGAAGATCCTCGACACCGGTGGCCGCGTGGCCCGCTTCGAGGCCCGCTTCGGCAAGGCTGCCGCTGCCAAGAAGTAGCGAGCCCACAGCGCCGGTCTTCGGCGTCCCCGGCACGGGGGCGCCGGGGCCGGCGCTTTGCGGTGCAGCCCCCACATTCGTCTTACCTACGTCCCTGAGCCCATGATGGAGCTGGGGACAGTCCATTGGAGCCGGAGATGTTCGAGGCGGTCGAGGAACTCATCGGCGAGCACGCCGATCTGGAGAAGAAGCTCGCTGACCCGTCGGTCCACGCCGACCAGGCCAACGCGCGCAAGCTGAACAAGCGCTACGCCGAGCTGACCCCGATCGTCGCGACGTACCGCTCCTGGAAGCAGACCGGGGACGACATCGGCACGGCGAAGGAGTTCGCCGCCGACGACCCCGACTTCGCGGCCGAGGTCAAGGAGCTGGAGAAGCAGCGCGAGGAGCTCACCGAGAAGCTCCGCCTGCTGCTGGTCCCGCGCGACCCCAGCGACGACAAGGACGTCATCCTCGAGATCAAGGCGGGCGCGGGTGGTGACGAGTCTGCCCTGTTCGCCGGCGACCTGCTGCGCATGTACCTGCGCTACGCCGAGCGTGTCGGCTGGAAGACCGAGATCATCGACTCCACCGAGTCCGAGCTCGGCGGCTACAAGGACGTCCAGGTCGCGGTGAAGACCAAGGGCGGCCAGGGTGCCACCGAGCCCGGTCAGGGTGTCTGGGCGCGCCTGAAGTACGAGGGCGGGGTGCACCGCGTGCAGCGGGTGCCCTCGACCGAGTCGCAGGGCCGTATCCACACCTCCGCGGCCGGTGTGCTGGTCACGCCCGAGGCCGAGGAGGTCGACGTCGAGATCCACGCGAACGACCTGCGCATCGACGTCTACCGTTCGTCGGGCCCCGGCGGCCAGTCCGTCAACACGACCGACTCCGCGGTGCGTATCACGCACATTCCGACCGGAGTCGTCGCCTCCTGCCAGAACGAGAAGAGCCAGCTGCAGAACAAGGAGCAGGCGATGCGTATCCTGCGCTCCAGGCTCCTCGCCGCGGCGCAGGAGGAAGCGGAGCGTGAGGCCGCGGACGCCCGCCGCAGCCAGGTCCGCACCGTCGACCGCTCCGAGAAGATCCGTACGTACAACTTCCCGGAGAACCGCATCTCGGACCACCGCGTCGGATTCAAGGCGTACAACTTGGACCAGGTGCTCGACGGGGACCTCGACGCGATGATCCAGGCGTGCGTCGACGCCGACTCGGCCGCGAAGCTCGCGGCCGCGTAAGGCGGAACGGCGGACGGCCGAACGGCGCAACGGCCGGGCGGCCGGACGCAGCTTTGTGAGGCCGTACCTGTAAGCCCTGCTCGTCAAGCCGTACGACAACAGCTCAGCCCCGGAGGACCAGCGTGAACCTGCTGCTCGCGGAAGTGGCCCAGGCCACCCAGCGGCTGGCCGACGCCGGCGTGCCCTCGCCGCGCAACGACGCGGAGGAGCTCGCCGCCTTCGTGCACGGCGTGAAGCGGGGCGAGCTGCACACCGTCAAGGACGTGGACTTCGACGCCCGCTACTGGGAGGTGACCGCGCGCCGCGAGGCCCGCGAGCCGCTCCAGCACATCACCGGGCACGCCTACTTCCGCTATCTGGAACTCCAGGTGGGCCCCGGGGTGTTCGTCCCGCGTCCGGAGACGGAGTCCGTCGTCGGCTGGGCCATAGACGCCGTCCGCGCGATGGATGTCGTCGAGCCGCTGATCGTCGACCTGTGCACCGGCTCGGGCGCCATCGCGCTCGCGCTCGCGCAGGAGGTCCCGCGCTCCCGTGTACACGCCGTGGAGCTGTCCGAGGACGCCCTCCGGTGGACGCGCAAGAACGTCGAGGGGTCCAGGGTCGACCTGCGCCAGGGAGACGCCCTGGAAGCCTTCAGGGACCTCGACGGCCAGGTGGACCTGGTGATCTCCAACCCGCCGTACATCCCGCTCACGGAATGGGAGTACGTGGCGCCGGAGGCCCGGGACTACGATCCCGAACTCGCCCTGTTCTCGGGCGAGGACGGACTGGACCTCATCCGTGGCATCGAGCGCACCGCGCACCGGCTGCTGCGCCCCGGCGGTGTCGTCGTCATCGAGCACGCCGACACCCAGGGCGGGCAGGTGCCGTGGATCTTCACCGAGGAGCGGGGCTGGGCCGACGCGGCCGACCACCCGGACCTCAACAACCGGCCGCGGTTCGCGACCGCCCGCAAGGCGATGCCGTGAGCGCGCGCATCGTGACCCCCAGCCAGCAGTACGCGTACGAGGAGGCCCGCTAGATGGCACGGCGATACGACACCAACGACGCGACCGACCGCATCACCGGTCTGCGTGAGGCCGCGTCCGCCGTCCGCCGTGGCGAGCTGGTGGTCCTCCCGACGGACACGGTGTACGGCATCGGCGCCGACGCGTTCACCTCGGAAGCCGTCGCCGACCTTCTTGAGGCCAAGGGCCGGGGCCGCAACATGCCCACCCCTGTCCTCATCGGCTCCCCGAACACCCTGCACGGCCTCGTCACGGACTTCTCCGAGATGGCCTGGGAGCTCGTCGACGCGTTCTGGCCGGGTGCGCTCACCCTTGTCGCCAAGCACCAGCCGTCCCTGCAGTGGGACTTGGGCGACACCCGGGGCACGGTGGCCATCCGTATGCCGCTGCACCCGGTCGCCATCGAACTGCTGACGGAGGTCGGCCCGATGGCCGTCTCCTCCGCGAACCTGACGGGCCACCCGGCGCCGGAGGACTGTGACGCCGCGCAGGAGATGCTCGGCGACTCCGTCTCCGTGTACCTGGACGGCGGTCCGACCCCCGGCAACGTTCCCTCCTCGATCGTCGACGTCACCGGCAAGGTGCCGGTCCTGCTGCGTGCGGGTGCCCTGTCGGCGGAGGAGCTCCGGAAGGTCGTACCCGACCTCGAGGTGGCGAATTGACAGCCCCTGACGCGGGGCGTGGCATAGGCACGGGGATCACGGGGACCAATGGGTCCCCCAGGGGGTCCTTCCGCATCCTCCACGTCAGCACCGGCAACGTGTGCCGCTCGCCGATCACCGAGCGGCTGACCCGCCATGCCCTCGCGGACCGGCTGGGCGATCCCCTGTGGGGCGGACTCATCGTCGAGAGCGCCGGCACCTGGGGGCACGAGGGCGCCCCCATGGAGGCCAACGCCGAGACGGTCCTCGCGGACTTCGGCGCGGACCCCTCCGGCTTCGTCGGCCGCGAGCTCCTCGACGACCACGTCATCAGGGCCGACCTGGTCCTCACCGCGACCCGCGACCACCGCGCCCAGGTCATCTCCATGGGCCACTCCGCGGGCCTGCGCACCTTCACCCTGAAGGAGTTCACCAGGCTGGTCCGCGCCATAGACCCGGCCACGCTCCCTCCGCTGGAGGACGGTGTGGTCGAACGTGCCCGCGCTCTGGTGCGGGCCGCTGCCGCTCTACGCGGGTGGCTGTTGGCGCCGACGGCGGAGGCGGACGAGGTCTTCGACCCGTACGGCGCGCCCTTGCC
>NZ_JBVKCA010000022.1:35841-83581 GCF_055656965.1 Streptomyces sp. NPDC111656 | reverse complement strand
CCGTTCTTCCGCTCGATCGGCGACGAGATCAATGAGGCACTGGATCCGGTGGTGACGGCGCTGACCGGGGTTCGCGCGCGAGCCTGATCCGCCCTGTGGTGGGGGTTCGACGGACGGAGTCCGGCGCAGCGGCCCGAAGCCAGGGAGGCCCGCCGGGGCCGAGCGGTGCGAGGGGCGCGTGGGGGATTGGGCCCCGGCCACGCTTCCTCCGCTGGAGGACGGTGTGGTCGAACGTGCCCGCGCTCTGGTGCGGGCCGCTGCCGCTCTGCGCGGGTGGCTGTTGGCGCCCACGGCGGAGGCGGACGAGGTCTTCGACCCGTACGGCGCGCCCTTGCCGTTCTTCCGCTCGATCGGCGACGAGATCAATGAGGCACTGGATCCGGTGGTGACGGCGCTGACCGGGGTTCGCGCGCGAGCCTGATCCGCCCTGCGGTGGGGGTTCGACGGACGGAACGCGTGGGGGATTGGGCCCCGGCCACGCTCCCTCCGCTGGAGGACGGTGTGGTCGAACGTGCCCGCGCTCTGGTGCGGGCCGCTGCCGCTCTACGCGGGTGGTTGCTGTGGGCGTTTTTTCGTGGAGCGCCCGATAGGCCGTAATACCGGGCGTCCCACCGGTCCCGGTTCTACATTGGACGTAGCGCACCCTGCCGAGGCCCGGAGTCCACCATGCCGGTCACACAAACGCTGGAAGCGGATGTTCTGCGTCTGCAGGACCCGGAGCTCGCCGAGATCCTGATGGGGGAGCTGGCGCGGCAGTCGACGACGCTCCAGCTGATCGCGGCCGAGAACTTCACGTCGAAGGCGGTGCTGACCGCCCTCGGGTCGCCGCTGGCGAACAAGTACGCCGAGGGGTATCCCGGCGCACGCCACCACGGCGGCTGCGAGATCGTCGACGTCGCCGAGCGCCTCGCCGTCGAGCGCGCCAAGGCCCTCTTCGGCGCCGAGCACGCCAACGTGCAGTCCCACTCCGGATCCTCGGCCGTCCTCGCCACGTACGCCGCCCTGCTGCGGCCGGGGGACACGGTCCTGGCCATGGGCCTGCCGTTCGGTGGCCATCTCACGCACGGGTCGCCCGCGAACTTCTCCGGCCGCTGGTTCGACTTCGTCGGGTACGGGGTGGAGGCGGAGAGCGGGCTCATCGACTACGAGCAGGTGCGCACACTGGCCCGTACGCACCGGCCGAAGGCCATCGTCTGCGGGGCGATCTCCTACCCCCGGCACATCGACTACGCGCTCTTCCGGGCGATCGCCGACGAGGTCGGCGCCTATCTCATCGCCGACGCCGCCCACCCCATCGGCCTGGTCGCCGGGGGAGCGGCGCCCAGTCCGGTGCCGTACGCCGATGTCGTCTGCGCCACCACGCACAAGGTCCTGCGCGGCCCCCGCGGCGGCATGATCCTCTGTGGCGGCGAGCTGGCCGAGCGGGTCGACCGGGCCGTGTTCCCCTTCACCCAGGGCGGCGCCCAGATGCACACCATCGCCGCCAAGGCCGTCGCGTTCGGCGAGGCCGCGACCCCCGCGTTCGCGGTGTACGCGCACCAGGTGGTCGCCAACGCGAAGGTGCTGGCCGAGGGGCTGGCCGCGGAGGGGCTCGCCCTCACCACCGGGGGGACCGACACCCACATGCTCACCGCGGACACCGCTCCGCTCGGTCTCGACGGACGCAGCGCGCGCGGCCGGCTGGCCGCCGCCGGAATGGTCCTCGACACCTGCGCGCTGCCGCACGGCGACATCCGCGGCCTGCGCCTCGGCACGGCCGCGCTGACCACGCAGGGGATGGGCGAGGCGGAGATGTCGCAGGTCGCGAAGTTGTTCGCGGCCGTGCTGCGGGACGAGGCCGACAGCAAGCGGGCACGTGAAGAAGTAAGGGATCTGGCCGGGAGATTTCCGCCCTATCCGGACGAGTGAGGGGTACACGCACACGTGTGCACAGCCACTCGTGCAACCATCGTCGCTACCCGGAAGTCCCCAACCATATGCGCGCATCGCTAGGGTGTGGGGCTGAGATGGCCAGCGAGACCTGTGGGGAAGCCCGTGCGTGAATATCTGCTGACGCTCTGCATCACGGCCGCGGTGACGTATCTGCTGACAGGGCCGGTACGGAAGTTCGCGATCGTGGCCGGAGCCATGCCGCAGATCCGGGCACGTGACGTGCACCGGGAACCCACGCCACGGCTCGGTGGCATCGCGATGTTCTTCGGTCTGTGCGCCGGTCTGCTGGTCGCCGACCATCTGCGGAACCTCAACGCGGTCTTCTCGGACTCCAACGAGCCCCGCGCACTGCTCTCCGGCGCCGCGCTGATCTGGCTGATCGGTGTCCTGGACGACAAGTTCGAGATCGACGCCCTCATCAAACTGGGCGGCCAGATGATCGCCGCGGGTGTGATGGTCATGCAGGGTCTGACGATCCTGTGGCTGCCCATCCCCGGCGTCGGCCTGGTCGCGCTGACCCAGTGGCAGGGCACCCTGCTCACCGTGGCGCTGGTCGTCATCACGATCAACGCGGTGAACTTCGTCGACGGCCTCGACGGTCTCGCCGCCGGCATGGTGTGCATCGCCTCCGCCGCGTTCTTCCTGTACGCGTACCGCATCTGGTACAGCTACGGCATCGAGGCCGCCGCCCCGGCGACCCTCTTCGCGTCGATCCTCATGGGCATGTGTCTGGGCTTCCTGCCGCACAACATGCACCCCGCCCGGATCTTCATGGGTGACTCCGGCTCGATGCTGATCGGCCTGGTGCTGGCCGCCGGCGCGATCTCCATCACCGGGCAGATCGACCCGGACGCGATGAACCTGTTCTCCGGCTCGGAGCGCAACACCGTGCACCAGACGGTGCCGGTCTACATCCCGCTGCTGCTGCCGCTGACGATCATCGCGGTCCCGGCCGCCGACCTGGTGCTCGCCATCGTGCGGCGCACCTGGCGCGGTCAGTCGCCCTTCGCCGCCGACCGCGGCCACCTGCACCACCGCCTCCTGGAGGTCGGCCACTCGCACAGCAGGGCCGTCCTGATCATGTACTTCTGGTCGGCGCTGATCGCCTTCGGAGCGCTCGCCTTCTCGGTGAACTCGGCGTCCATGTGGATCGTGCTCGGCATCGCGGCGCTCAGCGCGGTGGGTCTCGTACTGCTCCTGCTGCCGCGCTTCACGCCGCGTGCCCCGCGCTGGGCCGAGAACCTGGTGCCGCCGCGCTACCGCCGTCGTCGCAGGGTCGCCCTGGCGGCCGATGCGGAGGCGGCCGTGGCCTCCGTCGCGTACGAGGAGCCGACGTCCCACGAGAAGGCGGCCCAGGAGCGGGAAGAGGGTGTGCGCGAACACCGTTCCCCGGTCACCACGGGTGTCTCAGGAGTCAACGGAGCGACGGCAATTGGGCCCCGCGCGCGCTTCCCGGAGGGGCGCAAAGCCGAATCTTCACGCTGACGCAAAGTAAGAATTCTGCAAGAGGGATCACCGGCAAACCGCGTCAATACCAGACATGTCGCCCTCGATATTGCACAAACGCGCAGGTTCACTCTCATGTGTGACGGCGAGCACACCTTCTAGGTAAAGACCGCATCAAATAGTTTGTGATACGGTTCACGAGAACCCGGGATAGAGCCGAAGGACCGTAGTGAGACGGCCCCTTGGCGTGAGGTTCTCTCTCAGCCCGGGACTACGCTCGTCCATGACGACACCCTGCCCCCGAAGCAAGCGGAGTTGCCGCCATGCCGTCCAATGACGCCCGGAACCTATTGCACACCGCTGTCCCCACAGCGGCTGTCGGCGTGATCGCCGTCGCCGTCAGTGGCGTGGTCGCGGGTGGCAAAGGCGCGCTCGGCGCGGGCATCGGCACACTGCTGGCCATCCTCTTCATGGGGATCGGCCTCTACGTCCTGCAGTGGACGGCAAAAACGCTCCCGCAGCTGTTCCAGGCCATGGGCCTGATGCTCTACGTGGCCCAGCTCCTGCTGCTCCTGATCTTCGTGGCACTCTTCAAGAACACGTCTCTGTTCAACCCCAGGGCGTTCGCGGTCGGCCTCGTCCTCGCGACCGTCGTGTGGATGGCGGCGCAGGCGCGGGCACACATGAAGGCCAAGATCTTCTATGTCGACCCCGAACCCGAGAAGAAGAGCGAGAAGCCCGAGAAATCAGGGTCCTCGTCGTGAGGGGTAGGGCCGGGATAAAGCCATGTGGGAGATCCTGCTATCGTCCGGTGCCAACTGCGGCATCGCGGGCGCGGGCATCTGAGCTGACGCCTGCTCAATCGCGAGGCTTGATGCCCCACAGCCGCCCTCACATCCGTTACACCAGTCCAGTGCCGAACCGCGGCTGCGCGCCGCGCCGACACAACGAGGTTGCCGTACCTATGCGTCACGCCGAAGGAGCCCGTGGTGAGTGCTGACCAGACCCAGCTCGCCTTTGACTGGAGCTGTCGGATCATGTCCGACAACGGGTGTGGCTTTCCGGCTCCGGGCCTGCACTCGTTCCTCTTCAAGCCGCTCGCCACGGTCGGGGGGTTCGAGTTCAACAAGGTCATGCTGCTCGCCCTCCTCACCTCCATCCTTGTCGTCGCCTTCTTCTGGGCGGCCTTCGGCAAGGCCAAGGTGATCCCGGGCAAGCTGCAGATGGTCGGTGAGGCCGGATACGACTTCGTGCGCCGCGGCATCGTCTACGAGACGCTCGGCAAGCGCGAGGGCGAGAAGTACGTCCCGCTGATGGTCTCGCTGTTCTTCTTCATCTGGATCATGAACATCTGGTCCGTGATCCCGCTGGCCCAGTTCCCGGTCTCGTCGGTCTTCGCCTTCCCGGTGGTACTGGCCGCGCTGGTCTGGATCCTCTGGATCTCGGTCACGTTCAAGCGCCACGGCTTCGTCGGCTTCTTCAAGAACGTGACGGGCTACGACAAGTCGCTCGGCGGGGTGCTGCCCCTCGTGATGGTCATCGAGTTCCTCTCGAACATCTTCGTCCGACCCTTCACGCACGCGGTCCGACTCTTCGCCAACATGTTCGCCGGCCACCTGATGCTGGTCATGTTCACGGTCGCCTCCTGGTACCTGCTGAACAGCTGGATGATCCCGGCGGCCGGTGTGTCGTTCGTGATGACCATCATCATGATCCTCTTCGAGCTTTTCGTGCAGGCCGTCCAGGCGTACGTCTTCGTGCTGCTGGCCTGTTCGTACCTCCAGGGCGCGCTCGCCGAGCACCACTGAGTCACCGCCCCCCGCAAGCCCCAGAACGTCCGGTGGCCAACCCCCGCCGGTCCAAGAAAGAGAAGGAAGATTCAGCATGGCTGCCACTGAGACCCTCGCCGCTGTCACGGGTTCGCTCGGTTCCATCGGCTACGGCCTCGCCGCCATCGGCCCCGGCGTCGGCGTCGGCATCATCTTCGGTAACGGCACCCAGGCCCTGGCCCGTCAGCCCGAAGCTGCCGGCCTGATCCGTGCCAACCAGATCCTCGGCTTCGCCTTCTGTGAGGCGCTCGCCCTCATCGGCATCGTCATGCCGTTCGTGTTCGGTCGCTAAGCACTAGCCACCTGACACTTTTCGACGAAAGGCACTGATGTGATCGCCAACCTGGTTGCTCTCGCAGCCGAGGAAGAGCAGAACCCGCTCATCCCGGCCGGCCCCGAGCTGCTCGTCGGCACCATCGCCTTCGCCATCGTGTTCTTCTTCTTCTGGAAGAAGCTCCTCCCGAACATCAACAAGGTTCTGGAAGAGCGCCGCGCGGCGATCGAAGGCGGTATCGAAGAGGCCGACGCCATGAAGGTCGAAGCCCAGAGCGTGCTGGAGCAGTACAAGGCCCAGCTCGCTGAGGCCCGGCACGAGGCCGCGCGTCTGCGCCAGGAGGCGCAGGAGCAGGGCGCCACGCTCATCGCCGACATGCGTGCGGAAGGCCAGCGGCAGCGCGAGGAGATCATCGCCGCCGGTCACTCGCAGCTCGAGGCCGACCGCAAGGCCGCCTCGCAGGCGCTGCGCCAGGACGTGGGCAAGCTCGCCACCGACCTGGCCGGCAAGCTCGTCGGTGAGTCCCTCGAGGACCACGCCCGGCAGAGCCGTGTCATCGACCGCTTCCTCGACGAGCTCGAGGAGAAGGCCGAGGCGACTCGATGACCGCACACGGAGCAAGCCGCGAGGCCCTCGCTGCAGCTCGTGAGCGTCTCGATGCGCTGACGGACTCGACGTCCGTGGACGCGGTCCAGCTCGCCGACGAGCTGGCCGCCGTCACCGCGCTGCTCAACCGCGAGGTGTCGCTGCGTCGGGTCCTGACCGACCCGGCGCAGGCCGGCGAGGCCAAGGCCGAGCTGGCCCAGCGCCTGCTCGGCGGCCAGGTCGGCGGGCCGACCGCGGACCTGGTGGCCGGCCTGGTGCGCTCGCGCTGGTCGCAGCCGCGTGACCTGGTGGACACGCTGGAGGAGCTGGCGAGCATCGCCGACCTCACGGCCGCCCAGCGGGCGAACGCGCTCGACGACGTCGAGGACGAACTGTTCCGCTTCGGTCGGATCGTCTCTTCGAACACCGAGCTGCGCGCCGCGCTGACCGACCGCACCGCCTCCAAGGCGGCCAAGGGCGAGCTGCTGCACAGCCTGCTCGGTGGCCGGGCCAACCCGACCACCGAACGCCTGGTGACGCGCCTTGTGGCCGCGCCCCGGGGACGTAGCCTGGAGGCGGGACTCGAGTCCCTGTCCAAGCTCGCCGCCGAGCGCCGCAACCGCATGGTCGCCGTCGTCACCTCGGCGGTCCCGCTGAGCGACGGACAGAAGCAGCGCCTCGGCGCCGCTCTGGCGAAGCTCTACGGCCGTCCGATGCACCTCAACCTCGACGTGGACCCCGAGGTCGTCGGCGGGATCCGGGTGCAGGTCGGCGACGAGATCATCGACGGTGCCGTCGCGGACCGACTCGAGGACGCGCGCCGCCGCATCGTCGGCCAGTAGCAACTCAATACGCGTAACCACGTAGTACATACGGCCCTGGTTGGGCCGTGCAGAGGATTCCTGGGGGCTGACCCCAGACCCCCCAAGAAAACTTCGGGCCCAACAAGGAGAGCAGGGAACCCAGATGGCGGAGCTCACGATCCGGCCGGAGGAGATCCGGGACGCGCTGGAGAACTTTGTCCAGTCGTACAAGCCGGACGCGGCCTCGCGCGAGGAGGTCGGTACGGTCACCGTCGCCGGCGACGGTATCGCCAAGATCGAGGGCCTTCCCTCGGCGATGGCGAACGAGCTGCTGAAGTTCGAGGACGGAACCCTCGGTCTCGCGCTGAACCTGGAAGAGCGCGAGATCGGTGCGGTCGTCCTCGGAGAGTTCAGCGGTATCGAGGAGGGCCAGCCGGTGCAGCGCACCGGTGAGGTGCTGTCCGTCGCCGTGGGCGAGGGCTACCTCGGCCGCGTCGTCGACCCGCTCGGCAACCCGATCGACGGCCTCGGCGAGATCGAGACCACCGGCCGCCGCGCCCTCGAGCTGCAGGCCCCGGGCGTCATGGTCCGCAAGTCGGTGCACGAGCCGATGGAGACCGGCTACAAGGCCGTCGACGCGATGACCCCGATCGGCCGTGGCCAGCGTCAGCTGGTCATCGGCGACCGTCAGACCGGCAAGACCGCGCTGGCCGTCGACACGATCATCAACCAGCGCGACAACTGGCGCTCGGGCGACACCAAGAAGCAGGTCCGCTGCATCTACGTCGCCATCGGTCAGAAGGGTTCGACCATCGCCTCCGTGCGTGGCGCCCTCGAAGAGGCCGGCGCGCTGGAGTACACGACCATCGTCGCCGCCCCGGCGTCCGACCCGGCCGGCTTCAAGTACCTTGCGCCGTACACCGGTTCGGCCATCGGTCAGCAGTGGATGTACGAGGGCAAGCACGTCCTCATCATCTTCGACGACCTCTCGAAGCAGGCCGACGCCTACCGCGCCGTGTCCCTGCTGCTCCGCCGTCCGCCGGGGCGCGAGGCCTACCCCGGTGACGTCTTCTACCTGCACTCCCGTCTGCTGGAGCGCTGCGCGAAGCTCTCCGACGACCTGGGCGCCGGTTCGATGACGGGTCTGCCGATCGTCGAGACCAAGGCGAACGACGTGTCGGCGTTCATCCCGACCAACGTCATCTCCATCACCGACGGCCAGTGCTTCCTGGAGTCCGACCTGTTCAACGCCGGCCAGCGTCCGGCCCTGAACGTCGGTATCTCGGTCTCCCGCGTCGGTGGCTCCGCCCAGCACAAGGCGATGAAGCAGGTCTCCGGCCGTCTTCGCCTCGACCTGGCCCAGTACCGCGAGCTGGAGGCGTTCGCCGCCTTCGGTTCCGACCTGGACGCCGCGTCGAAGTCCCAGCTGGAGCGCGGTCAGCGCCTGGTCGAGCTGCTCAAGCAGGCTCAGTACCAGCCGATGGCCACCGAGGACCAGGTCGTCTCCGTGTGGTCCGCGACCACCGGCAAGATGGACGAGGTGCCGGTCGCCGACATCCGCCGCTTCGAGAAGGAGCTCCTGGAGTACCTGCACCGCAAGGAGCAGGGCCTCATGACCTCCATCAAGGAGGGCGGCAAGATGTCGGACGACACCCTCACGGCCATCGCCGACGCCATCGCGGACTTCAAGAAGCAGTTCGAGACCTCGGACGGCAAGCTTCTCGGCGAAGACGTTCCGGCCGCGGCCAAGTGACGTAAGGAAGGGACCTGACTCATGGGAGCCCAGCTCCGGGTCTACAAGCGTCGCATCCGATCCGTCACCGCGACCAAGAAGATCACCAAGGCGATGGAGATGATCGCCGCCTCGCGCGTCGTCAAGGCGCAGCGCAAGGTGGCGGCCTCCGCGCCGTACGCGACCGAGCTCACCCGCGCGGTCACGGCGGTCGGCACCGGCTCGAACACCAAGCACCCGCTGACCACGGAGGCGGAGTCGGCGACCCGTTCCGCGGTGCTGCTCCTCACGAGCGACCGCGGACTGGCCGGCGCCTTCAACTCCAACGCCATCAAGGCGGCGGAGCTGTTGACCGCCCGTCTTGAGGCGGAGGGCAAGGAGGTCGACACGTACATCGTCGGCCGCCGCGGTCTGGCCCACTACAACTTCCGCGAGCGCAAGGTCGTGGAGTCGTGGTCGGGTTTCACCGACGAGCCCACTTACGCGGACGCCAAGAAGGTCGCGGCGCCGCTCATCGAGGCCATCGAAACGGCGACGGCTGACGGCGGCGTGGATGAACTCCACATCGTCTACACCGAGTTCGTGTCGATGATGACGCAGAACGCGGTCGACGGCCGCCTGCTGCCACTGCGCCTCGAAGAGGTCGCGGAAGAGGCGCCCAAGGGCGAGATCCTTCCGCTGTACGAGTTCGAGCCGTCGGCGGAGGACGTCCTCGACGCCCTGCTGCCCCGGTACGTCGAGAGCCGTATCTACAACGCGCTGCTCCAGTCGGCTGCCTCCAAGCACGCCGCCACCCGCCGCGCGATGAAGTCGGCGACCGACAACGCGGGAGACCTGATCACCACGCTCTCCCGTCTTGCCAATGCGGCCCGCCAGGCCGAAATCACCCAGGAAATCAGCGAGATCGTCGGTGGGTCCGCAGCCCTTGCCGACGCGACCGCGGGGAGTGACAAGTAATGACGACGACTTCTGAGACGGCCGTTGCCACGGGCCGCGTCGCCCGGGTCATCGGCCCGGTCGTCGACGTGGAGTTCCCCGTCGACGCGATGCCGGACATCTACAACGCCCTTCACGTCGAGGTGGCCGACCCGGCCAAGGACGGCGAGAAGAAGACGCTGACCCTGGAGGTCGCCCAGCACCTGGGTGACGGCCTGGTCCGCACGATCTCCATGCAGCCCACCGACGGTCTGGTCCGCCAGGCCGCGGTCACCGACACCGGCACGGGCATCACCGTTCCGGTCGGCGACTTCACCAAGGGCAAGGTGTTCAACACCCTCGGTGAGGTGCTGAACTCCGACGAGAAGTACGAGGGCGAGCGCTGGTCCATCCACCGCAAGGCCCCGCGCTTCGACGAGCTCGAGTCGAAGACCGAGATGTTCGAGACCGGCGTCAAGGTCATCGACCTTCTCACCCCGTACGTCAAGGGTGGAAAGATCGGTCTGTTCGGTGGTGCCGGTGTCGGCAAGACGGTGCTCATCCAGGAGATGATCTACCGCGTCGCCAACAACCACGACGGTGTCTCCGTGTTCGCCGGTGTCGGTGAGCGCACCCGTGAGGGCAACGACCTCATCGAGGAGATGTCGGACTCGGGCGTCATCGACAAGACCGCGCTTGTCTTCGGTCAGATGGACGAGCCCCCGGGCACCCGTCTGCGCGTGGCCCTGGCGGGTCTGACGATGGCGGAGTACTTCCGTGACGTCCAGAACCAGGACGTGCTGTTCTTCATCGACAACATCTTCCGCTTCACGCAGGCCGGTTCCGAGGTCTCGACCCTGCTCGGCCGCATGCCCTCCGCGGTGGGCTACCAGCCGAACCTGGCCGACGAGATGGGTCTCCTCCAGGAGCGCATCACCTCGACCCGTGGTCACTCGATCACCTCGATGCAGGCGATCTACGTCCCCGCGGACGACCTGACCGACCCGGCCCCGGCCACCACGTTCGCCCACCTCGACGCGACGACGGTTCTGTCCCGTCCGATCTCCGAGAAGGGCATCTACCCGGCAGTGGACCCGCTGGACTCCACGTCCCGCATCCTGGACCCGCGCTACATCGCGGCGGACCACTACAACGCCGCCATGCGCGTCAAGTCGGTCCTCCAGAAGTACAAGGACCTCCAGGACATCATCGCGATCCTCGGTATCGACGAGCTCGGCGAGGAGGACAAGCTCACTGTCCACCGCGCCCGTCGCGTGGAGCGCTTCCTGTCCCAGAACACCCACGTCGCCAAGCAGTTCACCGGCGTCGACGGGTCGGACGTCCCGCTGGACGAGTCGATCGTGGCCTTCAACGCGATCATCGACGGTGAGTACGACCACTTCCCGGAGCAGGCGTTCTTCCTGTGCGGTGGCATTGAGGACCTCAAGGCCAACGCCAAGGAGCTCGGCGTCTCCTGAATCTCGCGTACCTGAGGGACTCCGGTTCCTGAGGAACTCGTGTTCGTGAAGGAGGGGGACGGGACCGCACCTCGCGGGGCGCGTCCCGTCCCCCTCCGTACGCCCATTAGACTTTGACCCAACACCCGGCGGCCATGCCGGGTGGTGACCCGAGGAGCCCACCTTGGCTGCTGAGCTGCACGTCGAGCTCGTCGCCGCGGACCGCAGTGTCTGGTCCGGCGAGGCCACCCTGGTCGTCGCGCGTACCACGTCCGGCGACATCGGCGTCATGCCCGGTCACCAGCCGCTGCTCGGTGTGCTGGAGTCGGGCCCGGTGACCATCCGTACGAGTGATGGTGGAACGGTCGTCGCCGCGGTGCACGGCGGTTTCGTCTCGTTCGCCGACAACAAGCTGTCACTGCTGGCCGAGATCGCCGAGCTGTCGGACGAGATCGACGTCCAGCGCGTGGAGCGGGAGCTCGAGCGCGCGAAGGCGGAGGGTGATGCCTCCGCCGAGCGCCGCGCGGACGTCCGTCTGCGGGCGGTGTCGGCGCGCTGAGTCGCCGCGCTGTGTGATGCTTTGCCTCAGCCGCGGCGGGGACCGGATCACTCCGGTCCCCGCCGCGGCTGAGGCAAATGCGGAGGTTTTTTCTTTTCCGTTACCTAGGAGACGAGGAGGTCGGTGTCGATGGTCCTCGCTCTGACTGTGTGCGGATTGGTAGTGGCGCTCGTGGTGGTGGGGCTGTTCGTCTTCGGCCTCCGCCGCCGGCTGATCCAGCGCTCCGGGGGCACCTTCGACTGCAGCCTGCGCTGGGACGTCCCGGAGAAGAGCGACCCCAACGGAAAAGGCTGGGGCTACGGCGTCGCCCGCTACAACGGCGACCGCATCGAGTGGTACCGCGTCTTCTCGTACTCCCCCCGCCCGCGCCGCGTCCTGGAACGCTCGGCGATCGAGGTGGCCGGCCGCCGCACCCCGGACGGCGAGGAGGAGCTCGCTCTGCTCTCCGACGCGATCATCCTGGCCTGTGTGCACCGGGGCACCCGCCTGGAACTGGCGATGAGCGAGGACGCGCTGACCGGTTTCCTCGCGTGGCTGGAGGCAGCCCCGCCCGGACAGCGAGTGAATGTGGCCTGAAAGGCCACACTCACTCGCTGGGTGGGGGTCCCCCCGGACGAAGTCTGGGGGAGCGTCAACGTGGCCTAGGGGCTATCCGATCCCGCTGGTGAGGGCGCTCACCAGTTCCCCGTTGCTGGTGTCTCCGCTGAACTCCCAGAAGAACGCACCGCCCAGGCCCTGGCTCTTGGCCCAGGCCATCTTCGTGCCGATGGTCGCCGGGGTGTCGTAGGACCACCAGTTGCTGCCGCAGTGCGCGTACGCCGTCCCGGCGATCGTGCCGGTGGCCGGGCAGGACGTCTTCAGCACCTTGTAGTCCTCGATGCCCTGCTCGTACGTTCCCGGCGCCGGCCCCGTGGCCGTGCCGCCCGGCGCGTCCTGGGTGACGCCCGTCCAGCCGCGCCCGTAGAAGCCGATACCGATCAGCAGCTTGCTCGCGGGCACGCCCTTCGCCTTGAACTTGGCGATCGCGTCGGCCGTGGTGAAGCCGGGCGTCGGGATGCCGCTGTACGAGGTGAGCGGGGAGTGCGGGGCGGTCGGGCCGTCCGCGTCGAAGGCGCCGAAGAAGTCGTACGTCATCACGTTGTACCAGTCGACGTAACTCGAGGCGCCCGCGTAGTCGGCGGCGTCGATCTTGCCGCCGGAGGTGCCGTCGGCCGTGGTGGCCGCGGTGACCAGGTTGCCCGTGCCGAACTTGGCGCGCAGTGCCTGCATCAGGTTCTTGTAGGCCGCGGCGCCGCTGGTGTCGCAGGACAGACCGCAGGCGTTCGGGTACTCCCAGTCGATGTCGATGCCGTCGAAGACGTCGGCCCAGCGCGGGTCCTCGACCAGGTTGTAGCAGGACTGGGCGAACGCGGTCGGGTTGGCCGCGGCCTGGGCGAAGCCGCCGGACCAGGTCCAGCCGCCGAAGGACCAGAGGATCTTGATGTTCGGGTACTTGGCCTTGAGCTCGCGCAGTTGGTTGAAGTTGCCGCGCAGCGGCTGGTCCCAGGTGTCGGCGACACCGCTGACCGACTGGTCGGCGGTGAAGGCCTTGTCGTAGTCGGCGTAGGAGTCGCCGATCGCGCACTGGCCATTGGTGACGTTGCCGAAGGCGTAGTTGATGTGCGTGATCTTGGCGGCCGAGCCGGACGTCACCAGGTTCTTGACGTTGTAGTTGCGGCCGTAGATGCCCCACTCGGTGAAGTAGCCGAGTTTGACGGCGTTGCCGGTGGGCGGCGGGGTGGTGCCGCCACCGGTGGTGTGCACCGCGACCGCGGCGCTGACCGGACCGGTCTGGTCGGCGGTGTCACGGGCCTGGACGGTGTACGAGTAGTCGGTGCCGGCGGTCAGACCGGTGTCCGTGTACGAGGTCGTGGTCACGGTGGCGACCTTGGCGCCGCCTCGCAGGACGTCGTAGTTCTTGATGCCCTTGTCGTCGGTGGCCGCGCTCCAGGAGAGCTTCACCGAGGTGTCGGTGATCGCGGAGGCGGTGGGGGTGCCTGGCGCGCTCGGCGGGTTGTCGCCGGGGACAGTGCCGCCACCGTCACAACTACCGCCGTTGAGCGTGCAGTTGGACGGAGATCCGGTGCCGGCGCCGTTGAAGCCGAAGGAGACGGAGGCGCCCGCGGCGAGGGTGCCGTTGTAGGACTTGTTCTTGGCGGTCCAGTGGGTGCCGGAGGAGGTGACGTCCGCGTCCCAGGCCGAGGTGACGGACGTACCGGAGGGGAAGTCCCAGCCGATCGTCCAGGAACTGATGCTGGTGGTACCGGTGTTGGTGACCGTCCACTTGCCTTCGAAGCCCGTACCCCAGTCCTGGGTCTTGGTGTACGTGGCGGTGGCGGAGGTGGCTGCCGAGGCGGGGCTCGCGAGCCCGACGAGGGCGGCGAGCGGAAGCAGCAAGGTGGTGAGTCCTGCCACGGTTCGCTGTCGGACTCTGGTTCTGAAGCGCATGATGCCTCTCCTCGGGGGTGTCGTGGGCATGGCTAAGCGCAGTGCGGCGAGAATAGAAAGGTCTGGACCATAGGTCAATAGGTCTGGACCAGTGCACCCGCGAGGTGGGTCAGACTCCCAACTCCTGGGCCAGCACGGCCGCTTGGACCCTGCTCCGCAGCTCCAGCTTCCCCAGCAGACGGCTGACGTGGGTCTTCACCGTCGCTTCCGCCATGTCCAGCCGGCCCGCGATCTCCGCGTTGGAGAGCCCCTCACCCAGGCAGGACAGCACTTCCCGCTCCCGGCGCGTCAGCGCGTCGAGCACGGCCGGGTCGGCGCTCGGCTCCCGAACCGGCTTCGCGGCGAACTCGGCGATCAGCCGACGCGTCACGGCCGGGGCGATCAGCCCCTCGCCGCTCGCCACCGTCCGCACCGCCACCAGCAGGTCCCTCGCCTCCGTGTTCTTCAGTAGAAACCCGGAGGCGCCCGCGCGCAGCGCCCCGAAGACGTACTCGTCGAGGTCGAAGGTGGTGAGTACGAGCACGTCGGCGAGCTGCTCGGCGACGACCTGACGAGTGGCGGACACCCCGTCGAGCCGGGGCATCTGCACATCCATCAGGACCAGGTCCGGGCGGAGTTCGCGGGCGAGCGCGACCGCCTGCTCGCCGTCCGCGGCCTCGCCGACCACCTCGATGTCGGGCGCGCTGCGCAGGATGAGGACGAGCCCGGCGCGTACGGCGGACTGGTCCTCGGCGACGAGCACGCGGATCATTCGGGTTCTCCTTGGACGAGAGGCAGAGTGGCGCGTACGGCCCAGATCGCGTCGTCCTTGCCGTCCTTTCCACCCTTGCCGTTCTTGACGTTCCCGCTGTCGGGGGAGGGCTCGGGCCCCGCCTCGAAGCTGCCGCCCAGCAGGTCGGCCCGCTCCCGCATCCCCACCAGACCGGCGCCGGAACCGGGGGCGCGGGGGCCGCTCGGAGCGCCGTACGCACTGGTCACCGCGATGGTGAGCGAGCCGTCCCGCTGGGTGAGCGTCACCGCGACACGGCCCTCGGGCGCGTGCTTGAGGGCGTTGGTCAGCGACTCCTGGACGATGCGGTAGGCGGCGAGTTCGACCGGGGCGGGCACCTTGCCGTGCTCGGTGGTGAGGGTGACGTCGAGTCCGTTGGTGCGGGCGCCGGCCACCAGGGCGCCGAGTCCGTCGAGGGTGGGGGCGGCGGACGGCTCGCGCTCACCGCTGCCGTCGCGCAGGATCCCGATCAGCCGGCGCATCTCGGCGAGCCCCTCGACGCTGTTCTCACGGATGACGGTGAGCGCGTCCTTGGACGTGCTCGGGTCGTCGATGGAGAGCGCGGCCGTGGAGTGGATCGCGATCGCGGAGAGATGGTTGGCCACCATGTCGTGCAACTCCCGTGCCATCCGGGCCCGTTCGGCGGTGACGGCGTGGGCGCGGTCCATCTCGGCGAGCAGAGTCGTCTGTTCGGCGCGCAGCCGTTCGGCGACGGCGGTGTCGCGGTGGTTGCGGACGATCAAGCCGGTGGCGGCGGGGGTGAACGTCACCAGGCCGGTGAACGCGCCGATCAGCAGCCCCTCCGGCTTGTGCCAGGCCGCGACCGGCCACACGGTCGCGATCACCGTGATCAACCCGGTGATCCAGGGGATGCGGCGGGCCGCGCCGGGGGAGCCGTACAGGACGGCCGCGTAGACCAGGTCCGTGAACATCACGACGGTGGCCAGGCTGCCGCGGGTCAGCAGGTCGGCGACGAGCGCGAGGGTGCCCACGAGCAGGGCGGTGCGCGGCCGTGTCCGGCGCAGCAGTTCGCAGCAGGCCATCACGGCCAGCGGCACCAGGACGGCCCAGCCCTGGTCCGCACGGGACATCGGATCGTCCGGCCTACGGCTGTAGAGACCGACGCTCCACAGGAAGAGCCCGCCGAGCAGTCCGCCGACCGCGATGCCCACGTCGTCGCGGTGGGGGCGGGGCAGTCGCCCGGCCATGACTCCGTCCATGACTCCATCCAACACGGCGCACCGGCTCACCGCGTGATGCCCGGGAAGGGTCCGGAACTGCATCTTTCGATGTACCGGGACTTCGTCACCGGCGATGACGATCCGAGCCGCCCCGGACGCGAGCCTGGAGGGGTGACCGAGAGGAGCGAACCGTGATCGTCGGGTTGATCGTCGCGTGCGAGGCCGGCTTCTGGGTGCTGCTGGCCGCGGGCCTCGCCGTCCGCTATCTGCTGGGGCTGCGCCGCACCAGCGTGGCCCTGCTGCTGTGCGAGCCGCTGCTGGAGGTGGTGCTCTTCGTGGTGACGGCGATCGACCTCAGGAACGGCGCCGAACCGAGCTGGGAACACGGCCTGGCCGCGCTCTACATCGGCTTCACCGTCGCGTACGGCCACTACACGATCCGCCGGCTGGACGGCCACGCCGCCCACCGCCTCGTCGGCGGCCCGCCCCCGCCGAAGCCCCCGCGCTTCGGCCTGCCGCGGGCCGCCCACGAGGGCCGCCTCTGGCTCCGCACCCTCCTCGCGGCGACCGTCGCGTGCGCCCTCCTCCAGGGCGCGATCTGGTTCGTGGGCGTCGGCGACACCTCGTCGCTGCGCGCCTTCCAGTGGGTGGCGCTACGGGCGGTGGGGCTCCACGGCCTGATCGCCCTGACCTATCTGCTCCGACCCAAACGCGCCCCGGTCACCCACGACAGGCCCTAGCGCTCGCCGCCCGGGACCCACAGCACGTCCCCGGCTTCCTTGTTCGCGGTGCGGGCCAGGATGAACAGCAGGTCGGAGAGCCGGTTCAGATAGGTGGCGGTCAGCGGGTTCATGACGTCGCCGTGGACCTCCAGCGCCGCCCATGTCGACCGCTCGGCGCGGCGTACGACCGTGCACGCCTGGTGCAGCAGTGCCGCGCCCGGGGTGCCGCCGGGCAGGATGAAGGAGCGCAGCTTCTCCAGCTCGTCGTTGAAGCGGTCGCAGTCCGCCTCCAGCTTGTCGATGTAGAACTGCTCGACGCGCAGGGGCGGGAACTTCGGGTCCTCGACCACCGGGGTCGACAGGTCCGCGCCGACGTCGAAGAGGTCGTTCTGCACCCGGGTGAGGACCGCGACGACCTCCGCGTCGAGGCCGCCCAGTGCGATCGCCGTTCCGAGGACCGCGTTCGCCTCGTTGGCGTCCGCGTAGGCCGAGATCCGGGGATCGGTCTTGGCGACCCGGCTCATGTCCCCGAGAGCTGTGGTGCCCTGGTCGCCGGTCCTGGTGTAGATGCGCGTCAGATTGACCATGAGGCCAATTTAGACGGTCTCGCGAGGGGAACCGACGTGTGACTGAGCACTGCTTCGGAGCCTGCGCACCGTTCCTCTCAGGCGTTCGATTCCGTGCGCATGTTCTCCCTTCGTACCCGTGTCCTTGCATCGGGAACGGCGTTGATCCAAGTGGAGTCCTGGCTGCGCTCGGAACGGAAGGTGGTGAACCATGCCGGTGGGCAGGAAGTACCGACGCCGAGGTACGTGGGTCGGCTATGTGCGGCAGACGCTCCGGGACTTGCTCGGCGGCGCGGTGAAATCAGCCACCGTGACCCCGACGGCAAGCACTGGTACGTCTGCTTTCCGGTGGAGGACGGCGTCAAAGCGCCCGCCGTGTCGCTGGAGCGCGGCCGGCGGCGCCAGGACTTCCATGCGCGGAGCGCCCGTCAGATTGTGGACGGCAATGCCCTCGTGGTCCTCGAAGACCTCGACACCGCGGCCATGACCGCCACTACCAGGGGATCCGGGGTGGAGCCCGGCGTCAGGATTCGACAGAAGCCCGGACTCAACCGTGCCATCCGGGACAAAGGCTGGCATTCCATCGAGTTGGCGGTACGCGACTGCGCCCGACGTACCGGTGCCACGGTGCGCACGGTGAATCCTGCTCATACGTCAACGACGTGCCCTGTTTGTGCGCATGTGTATCCGGGCGATCGCAAGAGCCAAGCGAGGTTCGTGTACACCGCCTGCGGTCACAAGGAGCTCCGTGAAGCGCCAACCAGCGTGAAACCGCAAGGAATTGACGCACCGACCGCATAGGTCGGAATCCCCTTGACTTCGGTCGGGGGAGGATCGCCAAGTCCGTCAGTTGAGACGTGACGACCGTCTCACGGCGTGAGACCGTGACACGCATTACTTACCGGTCACACAGGCCCTCACGAGCGCTAGTGTCCGGCCGAGAGGCAGACATATACAGCGCGTCAGGGGAGTCGCACAGTGGCAGGGAAGCTCGCCGTCATCGGAGCCGGGCTCATGGGGTCCGGTATCGCTCAGGTGTCCGCGCAGGCGGGCTGGGACGTCGTTCTGCGGGATGTCACCGACGAGGCGCTCACGCGCGGCATCGACGGCATCAAGGCCTCCTACGACAAGTTCGTGAGCAAGGGCAGGCTGGAGGCGCACGACGCCGACGCCGCGCTCGGCCGGATCACCGCGACCACCGATCTCGACGCCGCCGCTGACGCGGACATCGTCGTCGAGGCCGTCTTCGAGAAGCTCGAGGTCAAGCACGACATCTTCCGCGCGCTCGACAAGATCGTGCGGGACGACACCGTGCTCGCCTCGAACACCTCCGCCATCCCGATCACCAAGATCGCCGCGGCCACCGAGCGCCCGGAGCGGGTCGTCGGCGTCCACTTCTTCTCACCCGTGCCGATGATGCAGCTGTGCGAACTGGTGCGCGGCTACAAGACGAGCGACGAAACCCTCGCCACCGCACGGGAGTTCGCCGAGTCCGTCGGCAAGACCTGCATCGTCGTCAACCGCGACGTGGCCGGCTTCGTGACGACCCGGCTCATCTCCGCGCTCGTCGTCGAGGCCACCAAGCTGTACGAGTCCGGCGTGGCCACCGCCGAGGACATCGACCTCGCCTGCAAACTGGGCTTCGGCCACGCCATGGGCCCGCTCGCCACGGCCGACCTCACAGGCGTCGACATCCTCCTGCACGCCACCGGCAACATCTACACCGAGACCCAGGACGAGAAGTTCGCCCCGCCGGAGCTGATGCGCCGGATGGTTGACGCCGGTGACATCGGGCGCAAGAGCGGGCAGGGCTTCTACAAGCACTGAATCAAGTGAGTCATCCAGCATCACTCGTCACGGAAACCGCACGTGCCTCTGGGGTGTCACCCCATGAGGTGAATTCGGTATCGGTTCGCTTACAGACGGCAACCTCTGCCGCCTCAAGCCAGTCAGACGGTGCACACGCAAAACGCGGACCGACGCTGACGCAGAGAGACTGACGCAGAGTACGAGACGCACTCTCGGGGAGCGCATATGTACATCAGGGGCGACCACGCCGAGCTGGTCGTCGGGGGCCGCCTCGACGTACGCAGCGCGGCGGACGCCCGTACGGTCCTGCACTCGGCCGTCGACGACGGAGTCGGCGACCTGGTGCTGGACCTGTCCGAGCTGGACTCCTGGGACGCCACCGGGCTCGGTGTCATCATGGGGGCCCACCGAAGGGCCGGGCGGTGCGGCCGACGCCTCGTGCTGCGCCGTGTACCACCACAGATGCAGCGCCTGCTGGTGGCCACCCGGCTGCACCGGATCCTCGCGATCGAGGGCGGCATCGGAGTCGAGTCACTGCCCCGGGTGTGACCCGGCGTACGCCTCCTGAGCGGCGCGCGAAAGGCACCTCGCGCACAATCCTCACGAGACTGTGACGTCTCGGACGGCGCGGTACCCCGGCCTGTCGGAGATACTGTGCGAAGGTTTAGGGTTCGGCTGCCCGCCACCCGAAACCCTGCGAGCGGGCACCGGACCAGAAGCGACAGCGCGGTGTGCAGCAAGGCCGGGAGGGGCCTGGGTCCTTGTCACCGGACTCCCGGCGACAAGATTCGCACACGACGCTTTTGGGGGGCTTGGAACATGGACCCGAACAACCGGGGACCCGAAGAGTACGGCCATGACGACGACGGCCAGGCGCCTCGCTCGCGCCCGCCGCGTGATGCGCTCACCGCCGACCTCGGCCAGCACACACCCGCACTCGCCCGTACCGTCCAACTCGTCTCGGGCGACTTCCTGCTCACGGTCAACCCCGTCGACGGCAGCGAGATAGAGGTCTGCCCGCCGGGAGAGCGACCGCAGCGGCCCACGAAGTTCAGCGCCGCCGAGCGTGCCGATCTGGCGCGCGCCGCCCTGCCGCCCGTACCGCCGGGCCCCGCCCAGCCCCGACTGCCGCTCCTGGAGCGTCAGGGGGAGCGCGAGCGGCTCGTCCGCCTGCTGGCGCGCGGGCGTTCCGTACGCCTCACAGGCCCCGCCGGCTCCGGCCGCACCAGCCTGCTCGACGCCGTCGCCGACGACTGCGCGGACCTCGCCCCCGACGGCGTCGTCCGCCTCTCCGGATACCGGCGCACGGCGACCGACCTGCTGTACGACCTGTTCGCCGCCGTCTACAACGCGCCCCTGTACCGTCCCGAACGGGACGAACTGCTCGAACTCGTCCACGGGATCGGAGCGGTCGTCGTCCTCGACGACGTGGAGATCGGCGGCACCGCGCTCGACGAACTCCTCGACGCCACCCCCGAGTGCGCCTTCGCCATCGCCGCGACCCCCGACGTCCCCGCGCCCTCCGCCGACTCCCTCCTCGAAGAGGTCTTCCTCGGCGGACTCGACCGCAGCGGCGGGCTCGAGCTCCTGGAGCGGACCGTCGGACGCGTGCTGACCGAGGAGGAGGCGAACTGGGCGGGCGACCTCTGGTTCGAGTCCGAGGGCCTGCCGCTGCGCTTCATGCAGGCCGGCGCCCTGCTGCGACAGCGCGACCAGTTGCAGGCCAAGGAGAACGCCTTCGACGACTTCGGCGCCTTCCAGGACGCCCCGGTCGACCTGCCGGTCGACGCGCCCTTCGAGGCCGCCGACGGCCACGACGTACCGCTGCCCTCGCTCGCCGAGGGGGCCGCGCCCGCCGCGCTGCTCGCCTCCCGCCTGAGCGGGTCGGCCCGCGCCACCCTGCGCTTCGCCATCGCGCTCGGCGGCGAGGTGCCGCACCAGACGCATCTGCCCGCCCTCGTGGACGACACCCACGCCGACGCCGCGCTCGCCGAACTGGCGGGCTGCGCGCTGGTCTCCCCGGTCGGCTCCCGCTACCGGCTCGCCGCCGGTGTGCAGGCCCAGCTGGAGGCCGCCGGATACGCCGACGGGCTGGAGGAGCAGGCCCGCTCCGCGGCCCAGCACTACACCTGGTGGGCCGGACACCCCTCGGTCACCCCGGAACGGGTCTGCGCCGAGGCCGACGCCGTGCTCGCCGCCCTCACCGTCCTGGTCCCGCTCACCACGGCCCCGGCCGACGAGCAGGACGAGAGCGTCGCCGTGCAGCTGGCCCGCACGGCCGCGCCCGCCTTCGCCGCGGGACTGGACTGGAACGCCTGGGAGCGCGCGCTGCGCTCCGGCGCTGAGGGCTCCCGGCTCGCCGGCGAGGTCGGCGAACAGGCCTACTTCCACCACGAGTTGGGCATCCTCGCGCTCTGCGGCGGTCAGCTGGACCGGGCCCGCGCGGAGCTGGAGTCCTCCATCGGGCTGCGCGGTGCCCTCGCCGACAAGCGTGGCACCGTCGCGGGCCGCCGGGCCCTCGCGCTGGTCGCCGACCGCTCCGGGGCCGTACTGCCCGGCGGGCGCACGGCGGCGGGCGAGGAGGTGCCCGACGCGCGACACGAGGAGTCGGCATCGCCGCCCGGCGGCGTACCGGCCGCGTTCGTGCTCTCCGCCCCGGTCAGGGAGCCCTCGACGCTGGTCACCAACCGGTTCGAACCGGGTCCGGCGTCGAAGCGCGTGGGCGTGGGCAGTCGTCTGGTGGCCGGCACCCGGCGCAACCTGGTGGCCGCGGGCGCGGGCGCGCTGCTGGTCGCGGTGCTCGGCACCGTGGTGACGCTCGGCGCGACCTCGAACAACAACACCGACAACCCGTCCGAGAAGGTCGGGGTCAACCCCTCGGCCAGCCAGGGCGGCCAGGACGACAGCCTCGGCGCCGACAAGGCGAAGAAGGGCGGCGGGGGCGACAGCGACGCGGGCGTGGTGACCACGCCGACGGATCCGGGCCCCGACGGCACGTACGGGACCTCGGACGACCCGACGCCGCCGACGAGTACGAGCGGGCGGCCTTCGGCCGGCCCGAGTGGGACGCACGGGGGCGGCGGTACGTCGACGTCGCCGTCCAAGTCGACGACCAAGCCGCCGACGACCAAGCCGCCGACGACCTCGCCGAAGCCGTCGACGAGCTCTTCGCCGTCGGCTTCGGTGGATCCCTCGCCATCGGAGCCGTCCTCCGGGTCGCCCACCCCGACGACGACGGCGCCCTCCACCTCGAACTCCGCCAGCGGCCCCGCCTCCAGCATCCCCGCGAGCACCACTGCCAGCGCCCCGCACAGCACTTCCGCGAGTGTTCCGGCGAGCAGCAGTGCCGCCGGGTCGCCGGCCGGCTCGGTGATCTGAGCAGCACGACAAAGGTGAGGGCCGGGTCCGACATCGGACCCGGCCCTCACTTCTGACCGGTGAACCACATGACCGATTGAGTCAAAGTCGTTCGAATCAGAACAACCGCAGCTTGTCGTCCTCGATGCCCCGCAGCGCGTCGTAGTCCAGCACCGTGCAGCCGATGCCGCGGTCCGTGGCGAGGACGCGCGCCTGCGGCTTGATCTCCTGGGCGGCGAAGACGCCACGGACCGGCGCGAGGTGCGGGTCGCGGTTGAGCAGCTCCAGGTAGCGGGTGAGCTGCTCCACGCCGTCGATCTCGCCGCGGCGCTTGATCTCGATCGCGACGGTCTGGCCCTCGCCGTCGCGGCACAGGATGTCGACGGGGCCGATGGCCGTCATGTACTCGCGGCGGATGAGCGTGTAGCCCTCGCCGAGCGTTTCGATGCGGTCGGCGAGGAGCTCCTGGAGGTGCGCTTCCACGCCGTCCTTGATCAGGCCGGGGTCCACGCCGAGTTCGTGCGAGGAGTCGTGGAGGACTTCCTCCATCGTGATGATGAGCTTCTCGCCCGCCTTGTTGATGACGGTCCAGACGCCCTCCTCGTCGCCGGAGCCCTCCTTCAGGGTGCAGGGCGGCGACATCCAGTTGAGGGGCTTGTAGGCCCGGTCGTCAGCGTGGATCGAGACGCTGCCGTCCGCCTTCACCAGGATGAGACGGGGGGCCGACGGGAGATGGGCGGTGAGCCGGCCCGCGTAGTCAACGGAGCAGCGGGCAATGACGAGACGCATGGTCCGCAACGCTACTCGACGGGCAGAGGTCCACGCGATTCGCCCTGGAAGACGCCTGTTCGGTCGTGGCTGATTGTGGGCCTACTGGGAGTTCGCTATGTGCGCATTCTCCTGGTGCCGTCACCGTACGTTGCTTACCGTATAAACGGGAGGTCGCGATGCGTGTACTCAGAGTGTTCGATATCGCGAATGTCCCTTACCTGTCCGGCAACCCCCGAGGTCTGGGGGTGCGAGAGGAGAACCCATGTCGCTCGACGTCTCACCGGCCCTACTCGAGAAGGCCGAGCGAGGCGAGGTCGACGAAGCAGAATTCGTCGACTGCGTCCGGACCTCCCTGCCCTACGCATGGGAGATGATCAGCTCCCTGGTGGCTCAGCTGAAGGTGGACGGCGGCAACTTCGCCGACAACCAGACGCCTCCGCCGGACGAGCAGGCGCGTGGCCAGCTGCTTCGTGCGCTCGCGAGTGACGCGATACGCGGCGCGCTGCAGCGGCACTTCGGTGTGCGGCTGGCCTTCCAGAACTGCCATCGGGTGGCGGTGTTCCCACTGGACACCTCAGTGGACGACACGCTGGCACGCTTCACCTCGGTGCGCAGTCAGCTGCTGAATCAGTCGCCGGAGTTCCGAGACTGCTGACGTGACGCCTTGATGCCGCATTGCTTGCCGCTCCGTACGCGGGAGGTGCATCTGTACGGGGCGGCGGGCTCCCCCGGGTCCCCGGGTCGACGGCGGGACGTGGATCGTGGGTGGGTGTGTGCGTCGGGTCAGGGAGGAGACCGAGTTTGTCCGGGCCGCGGGGCGGGACAAGTCGGTTGTGGGGCCCTGGAGACCCTTGGTGGGCCCAGGGCGCCCGCACCCTCTCCCGGGCCCACGCCGTCCGCGGTGACCTGTCTCAGCCGAGGTGGGGGAGTACCTCGGCGCCGAGTCGTCGGACGTTCTCCTCGGTCGCCGCCAGGTCGCCGGAGCCCTCGACGAGGAGGGCGAAGCGGGAGATGCCGGTGCGCTCCGAGGTGGCCGCGAGACGGTCGGCGCACAGGCGCGGCGTGCCCACCGGGTGCAGCCCGCACAGGAGTTCCGTGTACGCCAGCGGGTCCCGCATCGCGCGGGCGCGGCCGTCGACCGTCACATGCGCGTCCAGCCCCTGCCTCAGCCAGCCCGGCATCGCCTTGAGGAGTGCCTCGACGGCGTCGGTGCGACGGTCCGCGATCTGGCAGACGCCGGCCGACACATGGGCCGCGCCGAGGATCTCGTCCGTCGAACGTCCCGCCACACGCGCCAACTGCCGCCACAGGGATACCATTTCGGCCTTCTCCTCGTCACCGACATGCATGCCGAGGAGCATGGGCAGCCCCCGCTCGGCGGCGAGCCGCACGCTCGCCGGCGAGGTGCACGCGACGACGACCTCGGGGCCGGCGGAGCCGCTCAGTGATTCCGACGGCCGGGGCACGACGGGCACTTCGCGGAACCTGAACCGCTCGCCCCGCCCTTCCACGGACGGCTCGCGCAGCCAGCGCACCAGTAGATCGAGTGATTCCGGGAACCCCTTCTCGTATGCCTCCAGGCCCGCGCCGAAGACCTCCAGGTCCACCCAGGGCCCGCCCCGGCCCACGCCCAGTGTGAAACGGCCGCCGGACGTCACGTGCAGCAGCGCGGCCTGCTCGCCGAGGGCGACGGGGTGGACGGTGGGCAGTACGCTCACCGCCGTACCCACGCGGATGCGGCTGGTGCGGCCCAGCAGCAGGGCGGCCAGGGTGACCGCCGACGGGCACGTCCCGTACGGCACGAAGTGGTGCTCGGCCAGCCACACCGCGTCGAGCCCGGCCTCCTCGGCGACCGCGGCCGTGCGCACCGCGCGGTGCAGGGCCTCCCCCTGGCCCTGGCCAGGGAACTGGGCCGCCAGTACAAAACTTCCAACGTGCATGGTGCTTTCCTGCTTCCTCGGCTCCGACGCGGAGCTCCCCCACCGGCATAACCGCCCGACACGTGCCGAGGACACGGCCTGTCGGAGAGATTTGCGGATTGTCTGCAGAATGAGCCGACGGGAGGGCGATCTGAGGGGGTTGGTGGGGTACGGCTACCCCTGTCTGCTCCGCGTAGGCTGGAGCAGACCCTGCTCCCTGTATAGCTCCGTGAGGTGTCCTGTGTCCCCGCGTCGCAACCGTCCCAAGGGTTCCGACCCCTCCGACCGGAGCGCGGAGGACGACCGCTCCGGGCGGTACGGCGGCTGGCAGTCCACGGAGAGCTGGCAGGGCGAGGAGTGGAGCGTGCGTCATGTGGCGGGCGCCAGCGCCGAGGGCAAGACCTACCGCTGCCCGGGCTGCGACCAGATGATCCCCTCCGGCGTCCCGCACGTGGTGGCCTGGCCGGAGCACTCGGGCGTCGACGAGCGCCGCCACTGGCACAAGGCCTGCTGGAACGCGAAGGACCGCCGCACCTCAAGGGTGCAGCGGTCCCGTAACGCGCCCAGGTTCTAGGCCACTTCGGGCCGGAGCGGACTCACACGTCCCGGCGCTCCAGCAGCACGTACGCGCCGGCGATCGCCGCCGCCGTCACCCCGGCGAGCAGGCCGAGCTGCGCGCCGCCGCCGCTGCTCTCGTTGTCCAGCGCGAACATCCTGGCGAGGGCGTTGGGAGCGGCGTACTCCTGCATCTTCTCGCCGATCGTGCGCATGCTCTGCGACATCATCAGGAACGCGGGCAGGATCGCGGGCACCAGCACGACGCCGAGCATCGTGGTGATCGCGCCCGCCGAGTGCCGCAGCATCGAGCCCACCGCGAGGGACAGGACGCCGAGCAGCGAGACGTACAGCGCGCCCTTGACGACCGTGCCGCCCCAGGAGACGTGCGAGGAGCCGCTGTGCATGGCCGAGGTCATGAGGCCGACCAGGCCGATGGAGAACACCGAGACGGCGAACGCCACCGCGAAGAAGATGATCAACTTGGCGGAGAGCACCCGGTGGCGCTGCGGCGAGGCCGTGAAGGTCGTGCGGATCATGCCGGTGCCGTACTCCGAGGAGACGACCAGGACGCCCAGCGTGATCAGGCAGATCTGGCCGAGGATCAGCCCGAAGAAGGCCGGGATCGTGTACGGCACGTCGCTGAAGTCGGCGTCCTGGGTCTGCGCGGCGACCAGGAAGCCGATGCCGACCACCAGGAGCAGGAAGATGCCGAGGGTCCAGAGCGTCGAGCGCACCGACTTGATCTTCGTCCACTCGGAGGTGAGCGCGTGGCCGAGGTGGGTGGGGGTGACCGGGATCGGCGAGCTGTACGAAGTGCCGGGCGCCGCCTGCCAGGTGGGGGCAGCGGCGGCCTGCTGCGGCATCGGGGGCGGGGGCGTGCTCATCGGGCGTCCTCGGGCTTGGTCAGGTCGGGGGTGGCGGGAGCGGCGGGCGCCGGGGGCGCGACAGGCGGCTGCGCGGGGGTCTGGGGAGCGGGCTGGGCGTACGGATTGACGTCCGCGGCACCCGGCGCACCCGGGGCGCCCGGAGCGCCGTAGGGACCCGCCTGCGGGGCGCCCTGCGGCATCGCGAACGGCTGCCCGCCCTGCTGGGGCGGCGGCGGTGCGTACCAGCCCGGCTGGCCCTGGCCCGCGACCGGCAGCTGCGGCGGCATGGCACCCGGCGGCAGCTCCTGCTGGAGCCCGGCCTTCTGGTCGATGGTGGAGCGGTAGTCGACGGCGCCCTGTGTCATCCGCATGTACGCCTCCTCCAGCGAGGCCTGGTGCGGAGAGAGCTCCCACAGGCGTACGTCGGCGGAGTGCGCGAGGTCGCTGATGCGGGGCAGCGGCAGGCCCATCACGCGCAGCGCGCCGTCCTGCTCGGGCAGCACCTGGCCGCCCGCCTCGGTGAGCGCGGCGGTCAGCTTCTCGCGCTGCTGCGGCTCGGTCTCCGGGGTGCGGACCCGGGCGAAGTCGGCCGAGTTGTGCGAGATGAAGTCCCTGATGTTCTGGTCGGCGAGCAGCTGACCGCGGCCGATCACGATCAGGTGGTCGGCGGTCAGCGCCATCTCGCTCATCAGGTGCGAGGAGACGAAGACCGTGCGGCCCTCCGCCGCGAGCGCCTTCATCAGGTTGCGGACCCAGAGGATGCCCTCGGGGTCGAGGCCGTTGACCGGCTCGTCGAAGAGCAGCACCTGAGGGTCGCCGAGGAGCGCGGCCGCGATGCCGAGCCGCTGCCCCATGCCGAGCGAGAAGCCCTTGGAGCGCTTCTTGGCCACGTCCTGCAGCCCGACCACACCGAGCACCTCGTCGACCCGGCGGGCCGGGATGCCCGACAGCTGGGCGAGGCAGAGCAGGTGGTTGCGGGCGTGCCGACCGCCGTGCACGGCCTTGGCGTCGAGGAGCGCGCCGACCTGGCGGGGCGCGTTGGGCAGCTTGCGGTAGGGGAAGCCGCCGATGGTGACCTGCCCCGAGGTGGGGTTGTCGAGGCCGAGGATCATCCGCATCGTCGTCGACTTGCCCGAGCCGTTGGGCCCGAGGAAGCCGGTGACGGCACCCGGCCGCACCTGGAAGGAAAGGTTGTACACGGCCGTCTTGGCGCCGTAGCGCTTCGTCAGGCCGACTGCCTCGATCATGCTCCGCACCCATCGAAAGGTTCAGGACGTCGGGGCGCACGCCCCCGTAAGGGTTAGGAGGATATCGGGGCGTTGACGGTTCCACTCAAGAGAAAGTAAAAATGTGCAGGTCACGTGGGGGACGGCTGGGACAACAGTCTTACCTGGGCCTTACCCGCAGCCTCCCTTTGTCAGGTACCCGTCCTGCCAGGTCAGGCTGGAAACGGAACCTCCGCACCCGATACCGGGCACCCCTCACGCCCGCCGGGGAAGCGAGTCGTCCAGCGGTGGCAGGTCGTCGTACAGCCGCAGCTCGGACGCGTCGTCGACGTACGGCAGGAAGTCCGTCTGCGGCAGTACCCAGCCCTCCTCACCGAAGACCAGCGTGCCCCGCTCGCGCAGCGCGCGGTCGGCTCCCGCGCGCCGCACCCAGGTGGCCGGGTCGGGGCCGAGCAGTTCGCGCAGCCGGGCGGAGCCGGCCAGCAGCGCGGCGAGCAGCTCTGCCTGGTCGCCGCCGCCCGGACGCGGCTGCCCGGTGGCCGGATCGGCGAGCACCCCGTGCGCGCTGAAGTAGATGTACGCGCCGCCGAGCCGCTCCCCGGAGGGCATCGTCATCGCGAACGCGTCGCCCGGGAGTATCGCCCGCCGGTAGTCCGGAAACTCGGTGTCGTCGACCGCCTTCAGCTGCGTCGAGTCCAGCCAGGTGACGACGAGCGTGGTCGCGGCGCGCGGGTCCACGTACGGCGTCCCCGCCACGTACCCCGCCGGACTGATGTGCCCCGAGCAGCCCACCCCGATGCCGTGCACCCGCACCGGCACCATCGGCACCGTCGCCGGGATGCCGAGCCGGGTCAGCTTGTGGGCGACCTGGCCGGGGGAGGCGTTGGAGCCGACGGCGATCACCGGGTGGCGGTGCCCGGTGCCGACCTGGCCGAGGTCGGCGAGCGCCTCGTCGAGCCGCTGCTGCTCCTGGCGCTCCTCCACGTACCACTCGCCGAGCCGCAGCGGCCGCACGTCGAGCTGGAGCAGTTCGCCGCCGGTGAGCAGCGAGGGCTCGGTGGTGGGACGGCCGGGATAGGTGAGCGGCTGCTTCGCGGGCACGTCGTCCAGGCCCAGCGCCTGCAGGCTTCGGTCCTTCGTCGTCACGGTGACGCCCTTCGGGGGTGGTCGCGCGATACGGGCAACAGCCTTCCACGCGAGGTGTACCCGGGGTGGGGCCTGGTCTCCCCGTCCGGGCGGGGTTGGCCGGAACGGACACCGGGAATCATGCCGTCCCATTGTACGAGTGGGGGCGAAGTGGGTTACGGGGGACGTGAGTTGAGGTTGATGAGACGCGGGTGGAGTCGGGTGGCGTCCTCGGGGCGGGGACGGGCCCATCCACGCTTCCGTACGTCCGTTCGCTGGTGGATCGCCGGACGTACCGTCCACGCCCTCCTCCTGATGACGCTGGGCGCACTGGCGGGGCTCTCCGTCGTCATCGCGACCGCGTGGACGCTCACCGAACACTCGTCGCGGTCGATGGCGCAGCGGTTCTCGAACGGGGAGCGGCTCTTCGACCTCAGCCTCGCGGTGCTGCGGGCGAGTGTCGGTACGGACAATCTCGCCCCCGAGCCGGACAGCACCGCGCACCAACTGCTCGCCACGGTCGCCTCCGTCACGGGCTCCCTGGTGCCCGCGGTGCTGCTGGGCATCGTCCTGATCAAGATGTTCGCGCTGCGGCCGTTCGTCTGGCGGCAGCGCGCCAGCATCTCGCAGGCCTGGACCGCGGACTTCCCCGGCTACTCGAGGCGCCACGCCGACAGCGAGGACGCGATCATCGCCGTCCGTTTCTACAACCGCTTCGACAACCTGTCCGTCGTGGATCTGCGCGCCCGTGCCCATCTGCGTTACCTGGAGCGCTCCCCGCACGACGGCAGCCTGGTCATCTACAAGCAGTGGCTGAAGGTCCTGGACGCGCAGGGCGAACCGGCCGACGAGCGGTACTGGCTCGCGGTCGAGCGCGGGGCGCCGTTCACCGTGTGGATACCGGTCGAGGCACCGGTGGCCGAACTGCCGTTCCGGCGTATCCAGGGCAAGGAGCTGTCCGGCTCGTACGGCGTCAAGCTCCTCGTCCGGCTGACGGCGCGGACCGTGGGCCTGGGCACCGAGGTCGCCGACGAGCGCTGGTTCGACCTGGAGGCGGGCGACTTCGAAATCGGCCGCTTCGTGCCGCTCCAGCCGGACCTGGACAAGGACGTGTGGCGCTGGGAGGGCTGGGCGGACTTCGACGCCCTGGAACCCCACCCGAACGGCGAGGACCCGAGGCCCTGAGTACCCGGAGGACCTCCAGGGCCTGAACGTCCAGAGGGCTCCAGGCCGTGAATGTCTAGGCGTCCCGCCGCTTCAGCAGCAGATAGCCCCCGAGGAGCGCCGCGACCACCCACAGGACCATGATCGCCAGGCCGCCCCAGGGTCCGTACGGGGTGTCGTCGCCGATCGGGGTCACCACCCGCATGATCTTGCTGCCGGCCTGGTCGGGCAGATAGCGGCCGATCTTCTTGGTCGCCGACACCGCGCCGAGGATGTTGGAGATCAGGAAGAAGAACGGCATGAGGATGCCGAGCGAGAGCATCGGGCTGCGCAGCATCGTCGCGACACCCATCGAGAAGACCGCGATCAGCGTCATGTAGAGCCCGCCGCCGATCACCGCGCGCAGCACCCCGGAGTCGCTGATCGACGCGCTGTGCGTGCCGAGTGCCGCCTGTCCCAGGAAGAAGGCGATGAAGCTGGTGATCATGCCGACGGCGAGGGCGAGCCCTGCCGCCACCGCGATCTTGCTGAAGAGGAACGTGGCGCGCTGCGGGACCGCGGCCAACGAGGTGCGGATCATGCCGGTGCTGTACTCGTTGCCGACCACGAGCACCCCGAACACGATCATCGCGAGCTGGCCGAGGCTCATCCCCGCGAAGCTGATGTAGGTCGGGTCGAAGGAGAGCCGGTCCTTCTCGCCCATCTTGTCGAACTCGTTCTTCGACAGCAGCGAGATCAGGATGCCCAGCGCGATCGTGACCACCGCGGCGAGACTGAGCGTCCAGACCGTGGACGCGACGGACCGGATCTTGGTCCACTCGGACTTGAGGACCTGGGTCGCAGCCATGCTCAGGTCTCCTTGTTCCAGCCGCCGCCCCACTGCTGGGGTGGGGCATCGGTGTGCGCGTGGTACTCCACCGACTCCGCGGTCAGCTGCATGAACGCCTCCTCCAGGGAGGCCTGCTGGGGGCTCAGCTCGTGCAGCACGATCTGGTGCTGCGCGGCCAGCTCACCGATCTGCTCCGACTTCGCGCCGTCCACCTCCAGCGTCCCGCTGCCGCTCTCGACGACGGTGATCCCCGCCCCGTGCAGGACGTCGAGCAGCCGCTCGCGCTGGGGAGAGCGGATACGGACGTACGACCGCGAGTTCTGCGCGATGAAGTCGGCCATGGAGGTGTCCGCGAGGAGGCGGCCCTGGCCGATGACGACGAGGTGATCCGCGGTCAGCGCCATCTCGCTCATGAGGTGACTCGACACGAAGACCGTACGGCCCTGGCCGGCCAGCGACTTCATCAGGTTGCGGATCCAGTGGATGCCCTCGGGGTCGAGGCCGTTGACCGGCTCGTCGAACATGAGGATCCGCGGGTCGCCGAGCAGCGCGCCCGCGATGCCGAGTCGTTGGCCCATGCCGAGCGAGAAGCCCTTGGCCTTCTTCCTGGCCACCGAGGTGAGGCCCACGGTGTCCAGGACCTCGTCCACCCGGGCCTTGGGGATGCCGTTGCTCTGGGCGAGACAGAGGAGATGGTTGAAGGCGCTGCGGCCGCCGTGCATGGCCTTGGCGTCCAGCAGGGCGCCGATGTACTTCAGCGGGTCCTTGAGGTGGTCGTAGTGCTGCCCGTCGATGCGTACGTCGCCCGCGGTGGGGCGGTCGAGGCCGAGCATCATCCGCATCGTCGTGGACTTGCCCGCGCCGTTCGGACCGAGGAACCCCGTGACGATACCGGGTCTGACGGTGAAGGTCAGATGGTTGACCGCCACCTTCTCGCCGTACCGCTTGGTCAGCCCCTCAAGCTCGATCATGCGGACACGGTAGGACGCGGTATGGGGCCGTGCCACTTGGGCGGCGGTGTGTTTGCCGCATGTTCACCGTCTCCGAATGCCGCGCCGTCGTGGCTTGTCGCTGCACGTGGCGGAGCCGCACGATGTCACGGCCCGCGCCTCTCACGGGGCACGCCAACGGCCCGCGCTCCCGAGAAGAGAGCGCGGGCCGGAGTGCTGCCGGAAACTACCCGAACCTATCGGGTCTGCTGGGCCGGAACCCCGCGGGAGATCGGCTCGTCCTCGGCCGGCGTGGTCGCGGCGGCCACCGCGGCGCCCGTGAGCGTCGCGAGCATCTCGCGGACGTTCGTGAGCTGAGCGTTGATCGAGTCGCGACGGTTCGTCAGCGCCGCCAGCTCGCGCTCGGATTCCGAGCGGATGCGGTCGGCCTTGGCGTTCGCGTCGGCCACGATGTCCTCGGCCTGGCGCTGGGCCGTCTCCACCGTCTGGCGGGCGCGGCGCTCGGCGTCCGTGCGCAGCTTCTCGGCCTCCAGGCGAAGCTGCTCCGCGCGGTGCTCGATCTCCGCGAGGCGCTTCTCGGCCTTGGCCTGACGCGACGCCAGGTCGCGCTCGGACTGCTCGCGGCGCTTGGCGAGGTTCGTCTCGAAGTCGGCGGCGGCCTGCGCGGCCTTGGCACGGGTCTCCTCGAAGAGGGCGTCCGCCTCCTCGCGCTTGGACTGCGCGTCCTTCTGCGCCTCCTGGCGCAGCTGGGAGGCGTCGCTCTTGGCCTTCTCGACGATCCGGACGCCCTCGTCCTCGGCCTTGGACTTGCGGTCTGCAGCGAACGATTCTGCGTCGTTGCGAACCTGCTGGGCGGCCGACTCGGCGAGCTCACGGTGCTGCTCGGACGCGCGACGGGCCTCCTCGCGCAGATCCTTCGCCTCCTCCTCGGCGAGGCGGAGGATCTTCTCGACACGCGCGCCGAGACCCGCGTACGACGGTTCGGCGTCGGTGACCTGGGCCTGGGCGTTCTGCGTCTCGAGGTGGAGTTCCTCGATGCGCTTTTCGAGAGCAGTGATACGGGCCAGAGCGCTGTCACGGTCGGAGACGAGCTTCGAAATGCGTTCGTCCACCTGAGCGCGGTCGTACCCACGCCGCACAAGCTCGAAGCCGTAGGGGGAAGTGTCGCTCATGGGGTTCCTGTCGAATGAGACCGGTGAGGTGATAGGGGGAATCCTAGGGGCCAAAGCGGTGTGTCATCGAGCGGATGCGTGTTTGATCTGGAGAATGAGACTCCTTTTGGGTGGCTAACTGTCAGACGGCTTGCCAGGACCTGTGGCAAAGGTCCGCGCAAAGCACGGAATGGGCGGTTATGGCTAGCCTTCTGATGACTTGCCACTCGAACGAGTTGCGCCGGCGGCAGCGCCCGCTTTGACCCCACCGTCCTTGCCTGCGGACGGGGCCTCAAAGGACTCCAACGCCTCCAGGACATCCTGGACACGGGAGATCTCGGCGTTGATGTCCTCGCGCCGGCGGATCAGCACCTCCAGCTCGCGCTTGCCCTCCTCGACCGCGGCCCGCGCCTCGCGGATGGCCTCGGCCTTGATCTCCGTCGCCTCCGCGATGAGCGAGCTCTTCTTCTGCTCGGCCTCCTTGAGGAGCCCCTCGGCCTTCTTGACCGCGGCGATACGGACCTTGCTCGCCTCGGAGTTGGCCTCCGAAACCAGGTCCTTCGCCTTCGCCTCGGCCTCGGCGAGCTGGTCCTCGGCCGCCCGCACCAGCGCGTCGCAGCGATCACCGGCCGTCTTCATCGCCTCGGCCGACTCACGCCTGGCCCGCTCGTGCAGTTCCTCGATCTCGGTGGTGACGCGGTCGCGCAGCTCCTCCGCCCGCTCCCTTATGGCGGTCGCGTCCCGACGCGCGCCGACCAGCAGCTCGTCCGCGTCCCTACGGGACCGCTCCACCATGGTGTTGCCCTCGACGGTCGCCTCGGAGACCAGCCGCTCGGCCTCGTTGCGTGCCGCGCCCACCATCGTGTCGGCCTGCGACTCGGCGTCCGCCGTGGTCTTCTGCGCGCTCTGCTGCGCCTCGGCGAGCAGCTTGTCCGCCTCGGACGCCGTCTCCGAGATGAGGGTGTCGACCTGCTCGGCCGCCTCGGAGCGCCGCTTGTTGGCCTCCCGGCGTGCCGCGTCCAGCGTCCGGTCGGCCTCCTCGCGGGCACCGGACGTGAGCCGCTCGGCCTCCGCCGCCGCCTCGGCCTTGACCCGCTCGGACTCGCTGCGGATCCGCTCGGCGTGCTGCTGCGCGGAACCGACCGTCTCGGCGGCCTCGGCCCGCAGCCGCTCCGCGTCCCCGGTCGCGTCCGAGACCAGCCGCTCGGCCTTGGCCACGGACTCCGCGCGCACGCGCTCGGCCTCGGCGTTCGTCTCGTTCGTCAGCCGCTCCGCCTCGGAGCGCGCCTCGGTGATGAGCGTGTCGACCTGCGTGGCCGCGTCCGAACGGATCCGGTTCGCGTCCTCCCGGGCCTCGGCACGGCTGCGCGAAGCGTCCTGCTCGGCGTTCGCGATGGTGTCGGAGGCCTCGGTGCGCACCCGCTGGGCGTGCTCGGCGGCTTCCGAACGCAGCCGCTCGGACTCGGCGATCGCCTCCGAAACCGTACGCTCCGCGAGCGACTTGGCGGCGTCCGTCTCCTCGGCCGCCTCGCGCCGGATACGGCTCGCGTCCTCGGAGGCACGCTCCCGCTCCGCGTACGCGTCGGCGCGGACCCGGTCCGCCTCCTCCTGCGCCTCGGTCCTGGTCCGGTCCGCCGCGTGCTCGGCGGCGCTGCGCAGGCCGGTGATCTCCTCCTGGGCCTGCTCGTGCAGCCCCGCCACGGCGTCGCGCACCTGCTGCGCGGTCTGCTCGGCGCTGGAGACCATCTCGGTCGCGCGCCGGTCGGCCTCCTCGACCAGTCGTACGGCCTCGGCCTGGGCCTCGTCGACACGGTTGCGCGCGGAGGCGAGGAGCTCCTCGCTCTGCTCGCGGGCCCGCTCGCGCTCCTGGTCGGCCTCCTGGCGAGCGGAACCGAGGAGTTCCTCGGCCTCGCGGCGCCGCCGGGCGGCCTCCTCCTGGGCGGCGGCCAGCGTCTCCGCGCCCTCGGTGGCCAGCCGCTCGGCCGCGGCCTGGGCCTCCGTCCGTACCCGGTCGGCGCTGTCCTGAGCCTCCGACTTCAGCCGCTCGGCCTCCGCCGCGGCCTCCGAACGCAGTCGTACGGCGATGTTCTCGCCCTCGGCGCGCGACGCGGAGGCGTCCGCGGCGGCCTCGTTGCGCAGCCGGTCGGCCTCCGCCTCGGCCTGCGCCTGCAGCGTACGGATCCGCTCGGCGGCCTCCGAACGCAGTCGGTCGCTCTCCTCGGCAGCCTCGCGGCGGATCCGCTCGGCGTCCGCCCGTGCGTCGCTCAGCGCCTGCTCGGCCGAGGTGAGCCGCTGCTCGGCCTCGGTGTGCAGCCGGGTCAGCTCCTCGGCGGCCTCCGTCCGACGGGCCGCTATGGCGCGCTCGGTCTCCTCGCGCAGCGCCTCGGCGGCCCGCTCGGCCTCCGCCTTGATCGTGTCGGAGAGCTCGACGGCCTCCTCGCGGTTGCGCTCGGCCTCCTTGCGCGTGCGCTCCAGGGTCTCCTCGGCCTGGCGGCGCAGCGTCGTGGCGCGCTCGATGGCCTCGGTGCGCACCCGCTCGCTGTCGCCGGTGGCCGTGTTCCGCAGCTCGTCCGCGTCCGCCTTGGCCTTCGCGAGCAGCTCTTCGGCGGTCTTGGCCGCCTCCTCGATCTGCTGGACGGCCTCGCGCCGGGCCTCGGAGCGGATCCGCTCGCCCTCGGCGTTGGCCTCGGAGCGCAGCTGCTCGGCCTCGCCGCGCAGCCGGCGCGCCTCCTCCTGCAGCTCGACCGTCTTGGCGCGGTACTCCTTGGTGTCGTCCTTCGCCGTGCCCTTGAGCTGCTCGGCGATGTCGTGCGCCTCGGCACGCAGCCGGTCCGCCTCGGACTCCGCCTCGGTGCGGATCCGCTCGGCCTCCTCGGCCGCCGCCTTCCTGGTCGCCTTGGCGTCATCGGACGCCTTGTCCAGGACGTCCTCGGCGGTACGGGCCGCCTTGGAGAGCTGGGAGGCGGTCTCCTCGGCGGTGAGGCTGCGCGCGGTCTCCTCGGCCTCCGCGACGATCTTCTCGGCCTTGGTCTTGGCGTCCGCGACGGCCTGCTCGGCGTCGGACTTGGTGGTCTCGGCCTCCTTGGTGGCCTCGCTGACCAGCCGGGCGACCTGTTCCTTCGCCGTCCGCGTGCGCTGCTCGTTCGCCGACTCGGCGCTCGCCAGGGCCTTGGCCGCAGTTTCCTTCGCCTCGGCGACGACCTTGTCCGCCTCGGTCCGCGCCTCGCGCAGCGCCGACTCGGCCTCCGTCATGCGCTGCTCGGCGGCCCGGCTCAGCTCGGTGGCCTGGCGGCGGGCGCTGTCCGACTCGTTCGCCGTGGAGCTGCGCAGCTGCTCGGCGTGGTCGGTGGCCTCCTGGGCCTGCGTCGACGCGGCGTTCAGCAGCCGCTCGGCGTCCGTGCGGGCCCGGCGCAGCAGCGCCTCGGCTTCCGCGCGGGCCGACTCGGCGTCGTTCGTCAGCCGCTGGCGGGCCTCGGCGGCGGTCCGCTCGGCCTCCGCACGGGCGGCACTCAGCGCCTGGTCCGCCTCCGCGCGCGACTCCTCCAGGAGCCGGCGGGCCTGCTGCTCGCTGCGGGCGCGCAGCTGCTCGGCCCACGCCACGTTCTCGTTGACGTGCGACTCGACGGTCTGACGGCGCTCGGCCAGCTCCTGATCGAGCTGCTGGCGGCGCGCGACCGCCTCCTGGTGCAGCTCCGCCTGCAGCCGGGCGGCCTGCTCGGCGTGCTCCTGGAGGATGCGCTGCGTCTGCGCCCGGGCCTGGCTCATCTCGCGCTCGGCATCGGCGCGCAGCTGATCGGCCTGGATCTGGGCATTACGGAGCAATTGCTCGGCCTGATAGCCGAGGTCGCCGCCGCTCTCGTAGGCAGGCCGGGTCGCCAGACTGCGGCGCGCCTCGTGCAGCTTGGCGCGCAGCACCTCGACCTGATAGCCGAGGTCCTCGGCGTGCTGGACGGCCTTCTCCCGCTCGGTCTTCAGCCGTTCCATCTCGGCCTCGAACCGAGAGAGGTGGTCGACGTCAGCCGCCGGCTCTCGCTCCTGGCGTTCGTAGCCCCGCACTGCGCGGTCCCATCCGTCCCCTGGTCGCAAGTCTCTCCAAACGAACCCCGTCCATCCGCCGAACGGGGCCCCCGGGGAATGGTGTCAGATCAACAGCGGAGCACGGGCTGTCGCCCGACGCTCGTCCCCCGAAACCTGGACCCCGGCCCTTGACCACGCCGTCCTCAGGACGGCATGACCTCAGGGCCTGTCGCCGGACAGGCCCTGGGCCGCCCCGAAACGGCAGCGGCCACCCCCAACCCTACCGGCCCAGATATACGGAGGTCAGTGCTCAGGTGACTCAACAGCCGCCGAAGTGACCAGTTCTGTCAGGACACCATGGCAATCCTTCGGGTGAAGGAACGTGATTCGTGACCCCATGGAGCCGCGTCGGGGCTCGTCGTAGAGGACTCGTACGCCTTTCTCCCTGATATCGGCGGCATCGGCGTCGACGTCCGCCGTACCGAACGCGATGTGATGGACACCTTCGCCGTTCTTCGCCAGCCACTTCCCGACGGCCGAGTCCTCGCGGGTCGGCTCCAGGAGCTGGAGGTAGGAGGCGCCGCCGTCGGACGTCTCATTGATCTTGAGCATGGCCTCGCGGACGCCCTGCTCCTCGTTGACCTCGGAGTGGAAGACCTCGAAGCCGTACGTCGCCCGGTAGAACTCGACAGTCGCGTCGAGGTCGAAGCAGGCGATACCGATGTGGTCGATTCGCGTCAGCATGGAGTCAGTGCAGCGCTCATACGGCGGTTACGCAACGTGCGCGCGATCACACTGACTGCCGGATGACGGGTGGCCTACCGCTCAGTACATTCAAGTAAACCCTCGTTCACTCCTCGGCTGTGCAGCCGGTAAGGGGATCGCACCTCATGTCTGGAACGAACAGCAGTACCTCGGTGATCGTCGCGGGCGCCCGAACGCCCATGGGGCGGTTGCTGGGCTCGCTGAAGTCCTTCTCCGGGGCCGACCTCGGAGGCTTCGCGATCAAGGCCGCCCTCGACCGTGCGGGAATCGGTGGCGACCAGGTGCAGTACGTGATCATGGGCCAGGTGCTGCAGGCCGGGGCGGGCCAGATCCCGGCACGCCAGGCCGCGGTCAAGGCGGGCATCCCGATGAGCGTCCCGGCGCTCACGATCAACAAGGTGTGTCTGTCCGGTCTCGACGCCATCGCGCTCGCGGACCAGCTGATCCGCGCGGGTGAATTCGACATCGTGGTCGCGGGCGGCCAGGAGTCCATGACGAACGCGCCCCACCTGCTCCCCAAGTCCCGCGAGGGCTTCAAGTACGGCGCGATCGAGATGCTCGACGCGATGGCGTACGACGGTCTCACCGACGCCTTCGAGAACATCGCCATGGGCGAGTCGACGGAGAAGCACAACACACGCCTGGGCATCGCCCGCCCGGAGCAGGACGAGATCGCGGCCCTCTCCCACCAGCGTGCGGCCACCGCCCAGAAGAACGGCATCTTCGAGGCGGAGATCACGCCCGTGGAGATTCCGCAGCGCAAGGGCGAGCCCGTCGTCTTCAGCAAGGACGAGGGCATCCGCGCCGAGACGACGGTGGAGTCGCTGGGCAAGCTGCGCCCCGCCTTCACCCGGGACGGCACGATCACGGCGGGCACCTCCTCGCAGATCTCCGACGGCGCCGCGGCCGTGGTCGTGATGAGCAAGACCAAGGCGCAGGAGCTCGGCCTCCAGTGGATCGCCGAGATCGGCGCGCACGGGAACGTCGCGGGTCCGGACAACTCGCTCCAGTCCCAGCCCTCGAACGCGATCCTGCACGCCCTGAAGAAGGAGGGCCTCGACGTCTCCGACCTCGACCTGATCGAGATCAACGAGGCGTTCGCCGCGGTCGCCGTGCAGTCAATGAAGGACCTCGGCGTATCCACGGAAAAGGTGAACGTCAACGGTGGTGCCATCGCCCTCGGTCACCCGATCGGGATGTCCGGCGCCCGCCTCGTGCTGCACCTCGCCCTGGAGCTCAAGCGGCGCGGCGGCGGGGTCGGCGCGGCGGCGCTGTGCGGTGGCGGCGGGCAGGGTGACGCGCTGATCGTGCGGGTACCCAAGGCCTGAAGCCGTTGTCTCTTTGCCGTACGACCTTGGTGCGTACGACTCTGAACGACCTCGGTGCGTACGACTCTGAACGGATCTGAACGGAGCTGTGATGCAGGACGTCTCCTCGCTGGTGGCCCTGGCCAGGGAAGGCAGGCCGCGGGCCGTGGCCCGGCTGATCTCCCTGGTGGAGGGGGCGTCCCCGCAGTTGCGCGAGGTCATGGCGGCGCTGGCCCCGCTGACCGGCAACGCGTACGTCGTCGGGCTCACCGGCTCTCCGGGCGTGGGCAAGTCGACCTCGACCTCGGCGCTGGTGACGGCGTACCGGCGGCAGGGCAAGCGGGTCGGGGTCCTGGCCGTCGACCCGTCCTCGCCGTTCTCCGGAGGCGCCCTGCTCGGTGACCGTGTCCGCATGTCCGAGCACGCCTCCGATCCCGGCGTCTACATCCGTTCGATGGCCACGCGGGGCCATCTGGGCGGTCTGGCCTGGGCGGCCCCCCAGGCCATCCGCGTCCTGGACGCGGCGGGCTGTGACGTGATCCTGGTGGAGACGGTCGGCGTGGGCCAGTCGGAGGTGGAGATCGCCTCCCAGGCGGACACCTCGGTGGTCCTGCTCGCCCCCGGCATGGGCGACGGCATCCAGGCGGCGAAGGCCGGAATCCTGGAGATCGGCGACGTGTACGTGGTGAACAAGGCCGACCGGGACGGTGCCGACGCGACCGCGCGTGAGCTGAACTACATGCTCGGGCTCGGCGAGTCCCGAGGACCCGGGGACTGGCGGCCGCCGATCGTCAAGACGGTCGCGGCGCGGGGCGAGGGCATCGACGAGGTCGTCGAGGCCCTCGAGAAGCACCACGCCTGGATGGAGGAGCACGGGGTCCTCGCCGAGCGTCGTCTCGCCCGGGCGTCCCAGGAGGTCGAGACGATCGCCGTCACGGCGCTGCGCCAACGTATCGGTGACCTTCATGGTGACCGCCGCCTGAGCGCGCTCGCGGAGCGGATCGTGGCGGGGGAGCTGGATCCCTACCGGGCGGCGGACTCGTTGGTCGAGGGCCTGACAGAGGCCTGAGACAGGGGTTCCCTCGCCCCCGCCGCCCCTACCCGTCCCATCCCGAACCTGGGGGCTCCGCCCCCAGACCCCCTGGTGGCTTCGTCGACTGCGGGCGGGTGGGGGCTGGTCGCGCAGTTCCCCGCGCCCCTGAAAGCCTCCACCTGGCCCGTGCCTTCAGCCCGTCCGGCGTTTGAGGACGAGGCCGTTCAGGCCGATGCGGGGGCGAGGACACGCGTGGTGTCAACTTCCCGTGCCCGCTGTTACGTTAAGGCGCATGTTCCTCCTCTTGGCATAGGGCCCGCCCAGGCCCGCGACGGACACCGGTGGGTGGGTCGTCGCGGCACTCAGGCGACCCCTTTCCGCCTCCCGGTCGAGGAACCCCAACATGTCTGCGCCCGCGCCGCGGCCCTCGTACGCCGCGTTCTTCCGCATCCCCCACACCCGCCACACCTTCACCGCCGCCCTCATCGGCAGACTCTCCTACGGCATGGTCTCGCTGGCCGTGATGCTCAGCGTGACCGAGGCCACCGGCTCGTACGCCGCCGCCGGCACGGTCATGGCACTGTTCGGTGCGACAAGCGTGCTCCTGTCACCCGTGAGGGCGGCCCTGATCGACCGCCACGGCCCCCGCCGCGCCCTCATCCCGATGGCCTCGCTCTACGCCACCCTGCTCGCGACCCTCGCGACAGCGGCCTGGCGGCCCGGAACACCCGCACCCGCCCTCGGCGCCCTCGCCGTCACCGCGGGCGCCTGCACACCGCCCCTCGGCCCCACGGTGCGCGCCCTGTGGGGCGAGGTCATCGAGGACAACCGGGTCCTGCAGCGGGCGTACAGCCTGGACGGGATCGCCGAGGAGATCCTCTTCGTCTCGGGTCCGCTGCTGGTGGGCGCGGTCGTCCAGTTCGCACCCCCGGCCGCCGCGCTCGCGCTCTGCGCCCTGCTGGTGTGGGCCGGAACCCTCGCCTTCGTCCTGTCGCCGGCCGTGGCGGGCGTACGTCCGGCCGTCACGAAGCCCGTCGCACGCCCAGAGCGCGGGCGCCGATTCCGCGACGGGCGCGCGCTCCTGCAGCCCGTCGTCGTCGCGGCGGGCGTCGGCCTGTCCGTGGGAGCAGTCGACCTTCTGGTGATGGCCTACGCCACCCGGCACCATCACGGGAACGACGTGGTGGCCTGGGTGTTCGCCGCACTGTCGCTGGGCAGCGCCCTGGGCGGCCTCCTGAACGGCGCCGTCGACTGGCGTACGCCCGCACGGGCGCGGCTGCCGCTGCTGGCGGGCGGCCTGGGCCTCGCCCTGGCGGCCGCGGGCCTCGCTCCCGGCCTCGGCACCCTGACCGTCGCCGTGGCCTGCGCCGGATTCTTCGTCGCCCCGGCCCTCACGACGTCGTACCTGATCGCCGACGAGGCGGCCCTGCCGGGCCGCCGTACCCAGGCCGGAGCCTGGGTCAACACCGCGGTGAACGCCGGAAGCGCGGGCGGCACCGCGGGAGCAGGCCTTCTGGTGGGCCACCTCCCCCTTGGCCTGTGCTTTGCCCTGTCGGGGACGGTGGCGCTGGCGGTGGCGGCGGGACTCCTCTCCGTGCGCCAGGCGGGCCCGCGCCCCAGAGGGGCGCGGGGAACGGCGCGACCAGCCACGGACTACCCGCAGTGACAGGCAACCCGCGGCTACGGTCGGCCCGCACTCACCGAGCCGCTACGGCTTGCCTCGCTGCCCCCGCAAATGCTCCGCGATCGGCCGCAACGACTTGTGCAGCTCCTCCAGGGCCTCCGGGGACAGCAGATCCATGAAGTGCCTGCGTACGGACGCCACGTGGTGCGGGGCGACCTTCTGCATGGTCTCCATGCCGTGCTCGGTGAGGACGGCGAACAGTCCCCGGCGGTCGGACTCGCAGTTCTCGCGCCGGACCAAGTCCGCGTTCTCCATGCGGGTGATCTGGTGCGAGAGCCGGCTCTTGGACTGGAGGGTGGCGGCCGCGAGGTCGCTCATCCGCAGCCGGAAGCCCTCCGACTCGGAGAGGTTCACCAGGATCTCGTAGTCGTTCATCGTCAGCCCGAACGGCTGCAGATCCCTTTCGAGCTGGTACGTCAACAGCCTGTTGACCTCCAGGTGGGTGCGCCAGGCGCACTGCTCCGCATCGGTCAGCCAGCGCGTGGCCGTCTCGGTCTCCATGAATGAAGTCTACCTAAAATGTTGAAAGGCGAACTAGTGAGGGTGGTGTGACTACGCGCACGCGTTCGACGTCACACTCCGCAGACTACCGCTCACAGACCGAAGCGACGCTGGAGGTCCCCGAGCTGTCCGGGAAGACGCGGTGCGCCGGCTTGCTGACCGTGCTGCCCCTGGTGACCGGGTACCCCGCCACCGCCGGGCACGCCCGGCTCATGCGGAACGGCCCCCGTGGCCTGCTCGGCCATGAGGACCTCCGTGGACTGCAGCAGGACCGTGCCGGCCCCTACGAACTCGAACTGGTGCTCCTCTCCAGAGGCCCCGCCGAGGCCTGTCAGTGCACGTAGACCGCCCATGAGGCCTGTCATGTACCCGTGGTCATAGTGATGGCACGGGGACGGGCAGTCGGCCCAGCCGACAAGCGCTTGCGGATCCACCCGAATGGGAGGCTCCATGAACACCACCGGACCGTTAGAGGCCGCCACGAACTTGCCGGTTCCGATCAGCGTCAAAAAGCCCGGCACGATCGATTGCTTGAGCGCGAGACTTGGCTGAAAAGCGAGCAGGTTGCCAGAGCGAATGGTCAGGTTGCCCTCGTCCAAGTCATACGAATTCACGTCGAAGGCCCGGTCGGCGAGGAGCATCTTGCCCGAGCCCTCCGCCACCACCCAGTCGCTCGCGTGCAGAGGCGAATGGAATGATGTGCGCACGAGACGGTCCAGTCGGCCGTGCCCGATGCCGTTGAAGTCCATCGACCCGTAGTAGGCGATCATCTTGCCCTTCTGCAGGAACCACTGGCTCCCCTTGAGCTCCACGCAGAAGGTGTACTTGTTGACGTTGTCGTCGACCGGCAGGGTCATCGGGTCGTAGATCACCGGGCCGCCCGGAGTCCCGTACGCGCTCACAGCTTCTCCTCCGAGGCCTGGACGTACACCGCACCACTGCCGCTCAGCTCCAGTTGGAACGCCTCGCCCGAGCCGCGGCCCACCATGTCGCGCCAGCCGAGCGCCGTGGACAGCTTGTTGCGTACGTCACCGTGGTGCGCCACGTACGCCTGGGGGTCGACATGGATGGGGCGCTGGGGGGAGATGGGGACCTCGATCACGCCCCCATGGGCCATCACGGCCACCGCGCCATGCCCCTTGAGAGTGGTCGTGAAGAGCCCCTGGCCCGTCACCTGGCCGCGGACCATGCCCATGACCCCGCCCTGCGAGCCGAGGAACATCGTGCCCTGCTGGAGGGTGCCGTCGAAGGCCAGCAGCCGGTCCGCCTCGACGTACAGGGTGTCGCCCGCGAGGTTGATCACCTGGATGTGATGGCCGCCGTGCCCGAAGAAGACCGTGCCGCTGCCCTCGACGGTCATCAGCGGGGTCGCCTCATGGGCGACCCGGCGGCCGATCATCGACATGACCCCGCCCTGACCGCCCTGGACGTTCGGTGTGAAGGAGACGTCGCCCTTGTAGGCGAGCATCGCGCCGCGCTGACTGAACAGGCGCTGGCCGGGCAGGACCGTCGCCTCGATCATCTTGGAGTTCACTTCGCGGAAGGGCATGTCACACATCCCCCGCGATCGTGTTGCGCTCACTGGGCTGTACGTAGACCAGTCCGTCGCCCTCGAAGCGGATCTGGAAGGCCTCGCCGCCGCCCTCGCCCATGAATGTGCGGAAGGTCACGCCGGCCTGGAAGGACTGCCGGACATTGCCCTGGTGCGCGATGTACGCCCCCGGGTCGACCGTCAGCGGGTACTGGGAGCTGACGCGCAGCACCACCGCCGGGCCGTCGGACGTGATCGCTGCCTGGCCGTGGCCCTCGACGGTGGTCGTGAACAGCCCGTTGCCCTGGGAGGCGCCTCTGAGGCCCGTGAAGGACGTGCCCGTCCGCAGGCCCGCGTCGGTCGCGAGCAGGTTGCTCGACTCGACGTACAGCTTGTCCCCCTGGAGGTTCACCAGGTTGATCTCGGAGGCCCGGTCCGCGAACCAGCAGGTCCCTTGCCCCTTCACCTCCATCACCGTCATCTGCTCACCGGTGATGCGCCGGGTCACCATCCCGCGGATCCCCTCCCCACCACCGCTCAGCTTCTTGAACGCCATCTGACCGTCGTACGCGACCATCGAGCCGTTCTTCGCCTTCACGGCGTCCCCGGTCATGTCGACGGCCAGCACCTTGCTGCCTTGAAGTCGGAACATCGCCACGTGGTGAAGGTAGCGGCAGGGCGGGGACGCGGACAGGGTCCAGAGGTGGATCTCACCCCTGAGCGGACCCTTAGGGGCCAAGCGGACATCCCCGCCCCGTACCCCGGGGCCGTGGTGCCCCGGGTCGGGTGCCACAATGGTGGACGCTTGTGCTTACGTTCACAAAGCGGCTTCCCGCCGAAAGCGAATCTCCCACCGAAGGTGACCCGTGGACATCAAGACCGCCACCGCCCTCCGCCGCCTCCGCCTGGTCTCGGCCCCCGAGGCCGTCTCCTTCCTGCTGCTGCTCCTCTGCTCGGTGCTGAAGCGGACCACGGACTTCAACGGGGTGCCCGTCATGGGCTCCATCCACGGGATCCTCTTCATCCTCTACGTGATCTTCTGGGCGGACGCCTGGAGCCGCACCAAGTGGGGCAAGAAGACGGCGGCCCTCTACTTCGTCCTCTCCGTGCTGCCCACCGGCGGCTTCTTCGCCGAGCGCAAGCTGCGGCGCGAGAGCGAGGACGCGGTCATCGCCTCCCGTGCCCGCCGCGAGGGAGTCGTGAAGTCCTCATGATCGTCGCCTTCTCCGTGACGCCCCTGGGCGTCGGCGAGGACGTGGGGGAGTACGTCGCCGACGCCGTCCGGGTCGTGCGCGAATCGGGGCTTCCGAACCGCACCGACGCCATGTTCACCTCCGTAGAAGGTGGGTGGGACGAGGTGATGGACGTGGTCAAGCGCGCCGTCGCCGCCGTCGAGGCGCGGGCGCCGCGCGTCTCCGTCGTCCTGAAGGCGGACATCCGCCCCGGTGTGACGGACGGTCTGACCTCCAAGGTGGAGACGGTCGAGCGGCACCTGTCCGCGTAGGCCTCCGGCGGGAAGACCCGAAACCCCGGTCCAGTGGGCCGGGGTTTTTCGCGCCCGATTGTTTGAGCGATCGCTCAAATCCCGGTAATCTCAGGCGTGATCGATTGAGCGATCGCTCAAAAATGGTCACTGATCTGGGGGTTCGGAAAATGGGGCTCTACGTAGAGACACATGTACGAGGCGATCTCGACGACCTGTGGGCACGGACGCAGGACCCCGCGCAGCACCAGCGCTGGGACCTGAGGTTCACCTCCATCGACCACCTCCCGCGCACCGAGGGCGAGCCACAGGGCTTCCGGTACGCCACCCGGGTGCTGCCCTTCCTGACCGTCGCCGGTACGGGCACCTGCGCCGGGGAGAAGGAGCGCCCCGACGGCACCCGCACCTCCGCCCTGCGCTTCGCCTTCCCGCACCCGCTCTCCCTCCTCGCCGAGGGCAGCGGCTACTGGCGCTACGTCCCCGACGCCGACGGCGTCCGCTTCCTCACCGGGTACGACTACCGCCCGCGCTGGGGCCGCTTCGGAGCCCTGGCCGACCGGCTCCTCTTCCGCCCCCTCATCGGCTGGGCCACGGCCTGGTCCTTCGACCGGCTGCGGCTGTGGCTGGAGCGGGACATCACACCGGAGCGGGCGCTGCGCCACTGGCTCGCCGAGTGCGCCGTACGCGGCTTCGTCCTGCTGGCCGCCTGCTCGGGCACGGTGTACGGCGCGCTCGTGGACGCGGCGGGCCCACTGGCGCCGCTCGCCCTCTACTCGACCCCCGTACTGGCCGTCGTCGCCGCCCTCCTGGCGCTCTTCGCACCCCCGCTGCCCGGCACCCCGGCCGCCCGCCGCTGCCTGCGCATCCCGATCGCGCAGGCCCGTGCGCCGCGCGTCCTGGCCACCCTGGAGCAGCGGTGATCCCCTCCATCTTCCGCACCGCGATGGGCGCCGACTTCGACCGCCTCCACCCCGAGCTGCGCCGACGCTTCTCCGTGGGCCTGGCCGGCGGTGAGGCGTGCACCGGCCACGGCGTCATGGACCGCGTCTGGCACGGGAGGGGCTTCGTGAAGCCGTTCCTGGCCCTCGGCGGCACCCGCAACATCCTCGTCCCGCGTGCGGGCCGGAACGTCCCCTTCATGATCGAGAATGTGCCCTACGCCGACACCTTCGGCCGTGAGACGGTGAGCTTCGTGCGCACCTTCGACCTGCCCGGCCGCTCCCGCCGCTTCGATGCCCAGATGGTGCTGAGCCCCAAGGGCGACCGCGTCCTCGACTACCTCGGCACGCATCAGCACCTCGCCAGCGACCTGCACCTGCGCGCCGAGCCCGACGGTTCCCTGCTGATCCGCTCCGGCGAACACCGCTTCCGGGAGGGCCCGGTGGACGTCCGCGTCCCCGAACTCATCGGCGCCGACGCCCAGGTGCGCGAGTCCTTCGACGACTCCACGGGTCGCTTCCACATCCAGGTGCGGGTCGTGAACCGCCACTTCGGCCCGCTCTTCGGCTACGAGGGCAGCTTCCGGGCGACGTACACCGACGTCCGGACCCGCGGGGTGCGGCCCGGGCTGCGGCCCGTCCGCGAGGAGGCGCGCGCGTGAGCGAGGCGACCCGGGCGAAACTGCTGGAGGGCGCCCTGCGGACGCTCACCGAGCAGGGGATCGCGAAGACCTCGGCCCGTACGATCGCGGCGACCGCCGGGGTCAACCAGGCCCTCGTCTTCTACCACTTCGGGTCCGTGGACGAGTTGCTGTCGGCCGCGGTCCGCCACGGGGCGGAGCAGCGGGTCGCGCACTACCGGGAACGGCTCGCCGAGGTCGGGTCGCTGGCGGAACTCCTGGCGTTCGGGCGGGAGATGCACGAGGTGGAGCGGGCCGAGGGGCATGTCGCCGTCCTGGGGCAGCTCCTCGCCGGGGCGCAGACGGACGCGCGTCTGGCACCCGCGACCTCGGCGGGGCTGGATCTGTGGATCACCGAGATCGAGCGGGTTCTGGTCCGGGTCCTGGCGCCGACCCCGCTCGGCGAGTTCGCCGATCCGGCCGGGCTGGCGCGTGCCGTCGCCGCGTCCTTCGTCGGCATCGAGCTGTACGAGGGGGTCGACCCCGAGGGTTCCCGGGCCGCCCTCGACGCCCTGGAACAACTGGCCGCCCTGGTCGCCGCCCTCGACACCCTCGGCCCGGTCGCCCAACGAGCCATCCGCCACCATCTGCGCCGCACCACGCGCGGCTGACCGGGGCGACGCGGGACAGGCCAGGGCCTGTCCGGCGGGTCAGGTCGCAGGAAACGGGCGATGTCTTGTCGATGCGGGCGTGCCAAGCCCCGCGTCTGCGGCATGATCCGCCGGACAGGCCCTAGTGCTCCGCACCCGACGCCAGCGCCATCCCCAGGGGCGTGCGTTCGTACAGGACCTGGTGGCCGTAGCGGCGTGAGGTGAGCAG
>NZ_JBVKCA010000022.1:30500-35743 GCF_055656965.1 Streptomyces sp. NPDC111656 | reverse complement strand
CGGACAGGCCCTAGTGCTCCGCACCCGACGCCAGCGCCATCCCCAGGGGCGTGCGTTCGTACAGGACCTGGTGGCCGTAGCGGCGTGAGGTGAGCAGGCCTCCGGCGCGCAGGACCGTGAGGTGGGCGGAGACGGACGACGGGGCGAGCCGGAGGCGGTGGGCGAGGGCGCTCGTGGTGGTGGGTTCGTCCAGGGCCGTGAGGACGGTGGCCCTGCCCCGTCCCAGGAGTCGCACGAGAGCGTCGGGGGTGTGGTCCGTCGGTTCGGCCCACAGGCCGCCGATGCCGCGGGCGGGGTAGGCGAGCGTGGGCTGCCAGGGGGGCTCGAAGGAACTGACCACCTCCGGCCAGATGAAGACGCTCGGCACCAGCATCAGGCCCTGGCCCGCGAGGTCCCGCTCGTGCCGGCCCTTCCACTCGATGGTCAGCGTGTGGGAGCGCCAGCCGAACCGGCGGTCGATCTCCGGCAGCAGCCCGCCCAGACCGACCTCCGCGAGCCGTCGCGAGTGGAACGCGATGTCCGCCTCCAGCAGGGCGCGCAGCCGCGGCCAGTCCGGCTCGACGAGCGCGTGCCAGGCCGTCTCCATCAGGTCGGCCAGCTCCTGGACCATGCGCATCGGGTCCTTCAACAGCGACCGGCCTCGGGACGATTCGAGGGCGCCCGGGGTGTCCGCGAGCGACCTCGCGGCCTCCTCGCGGGCCGCCTCGGGGTCGGCCGCGCGGACCGCCGCGATCTCCTCCTCGAAGGTGGCCGCAGGACCGATCGGGGGCGGGCAGAGCCAGTCGGGGCAGTAGCCGCGCTGCGGCATCAGCAGCCACAGCGGCGCGAGGTCGAGTCCGGCGGCGGCCGCGCGGATACGGCGCAGCCAGTGCGCGTGGTAGCCGTGCCGCGCGGGACGGTCGAGCGTGCGGACCGCCTCGTGCGTCTCCCACAGGGGCGACACCGCGAAACGGCAGTTGAGGAGGTCGTCCTCCCCGAAGTGCAGAAGGGAAGGCAAGGAAAGGCACCCCCTGAAGAACTGAAGATTCGGCTGGAACCGAAACTCTACGGGCCGGCTCGACGGGTGAGCACGCTGTTGCCCATGCCGGAAGCAGAGATGGCGGAGACGAAGGCCACAACGACGCTCCCCGACCCACCGACCACCCCGGAGGACGCCCCACCGACCACCCCACCGAACGCGCCCGAAGCCACGGGCTACGGCCGAGTCTTCGCCGTACGGGAGTTCCGCGCCGTCTTCACCGCCCACGCGTTCTCGCTGCTCGGGCTCGTGGTCAGCGAGCTCGCCCTGTCCGTCCTGGTCTACGACCTGACGGGCTCGCCCCTGATGAGCGCCCTGACGTTCGCCCTCGGCTTCCTCCCGTACCTCGTCGGCGGCACCCTCCTCGCCGGCGCCGCGGACCGCTTCCCGGCCCGCCGGATCCTCGTGGTGTGCGACCTGGTGTGCGCGGGCTGCGTGGCCGTCATGGTGGTGCCGGGCGCGCCCATCGCCGTACTACTGGCCATGCGCTGCGCGCTCGCCGTCGTCTCACCGCTCTTCCAGGGGGCGCGGACGGCGACGCTGACCGACGTCCTCGGCGACGGCGACCTGTTCGTACTGGGCCGCTCCCTGCTGCGGATCGTCTCGCAGGGCGCGCTGCTCGCCGGGTTCGGGCTCGGCGGCGTGCTGCTCAGCGTCGTGTCGCCGCGCGGCGCGCTGCTCATCACGGTGTGCACCTTCCTGACCTCCGCCGCGCTGCTGCGCTTCGGCACCCGGCGACGGCCCGCGCGGGCCCGTCACGAAGGCGCGCTGGTGCGGGACTCGCTCCACGGAACCCGCAGGATCCTCGCCGACCGGCGTGTACGGGCCCTTCTCCTGCTGTTCTGGGTGCCGCCGATGTTCGCCGTCGCGCCGGAGGCGCTGGCCGCGCCCTATGCCGACGGGCTCGGTGCCGGATCGGCCGGGCTCGGCCTGCTGATGTGCGCCCTGCCGGTCGGCACGATCGCGGGGGAGCTGTACGCGGGTTCGAGGCTGCGGCCCGCCACCCGCACCCGGCTCGCCCTCCCGCTCGTCTGCGTCACCCTGCTGCCGTACGTCGGTTACGTCCTGCGGCCGGACCTCGGCTGGTCGCTGGCCCTGCTGCTGCTCGCGGGCACCGGATCCGCGTACTCGCTCGGCCTGGACCAGTGGTTCGTGCGGGTCGTGCCCGAGGAACTGCGAGGGCGGGCGATGACGCTGAACACCGCCGGTCTGATGACCGTCCAGGGGGTGGGAATGGCGCTGTCGGGGGTGGCGGCGGAGTTCGCCGGAGTGCGGGCGACCGTCGCGGGCGCGGGGGTGCTGGGCACCCTCTGCTGCGTACTGCTGGCGGTGGAGGCGCGGCGTACGGAAGGGGCCGCGACCCCCGTCGTAGAGGGGTCAGGGACCGAAAGGCGAGACGGGGCTGACCAGCATATGACCGGCGGGTAAGGTCTTATGCCGTGCCGAAGCCGCTCAGCCTTGCCTTCGATCCCATCGCCCGCGCCGACGAACTCTGGAAGCAGCGCTGGGGATCCGTGCCGTCCATGGCCGCGATCACCTCGATCATGCGCGCGCACCAGATCCTGCTCGCCGAGGTCGACGCGGTCGTCAAGCCGTACGGACTCACCTTCGCGCGCTACGAGGCACTGGTCCTGCTCACCTTCTCCAAGGCCGGCGAGCTCCCGATGTCCAAGATCGGCGAGCGCCTCATGGTGCACCCGACCTCCGTCACGAACACCGTGGACCGGCTGGTGAAGTCCGGGCTCGTCGACAAGCGGCCCAACCCCAACGACGGGCGCGGCACGCTCGCCTCCATCACCGAGAAGGGCCGTGAGGTCTGCGACGCGGCGACCCGCGACCTGATGGCGATGGACTTCGGGCTCGGGGCCTACGACTCCGAGGAGTGCGCGGAGATCTTCGCGATGCTGCGGCCCCTGCGCATCGCCGCGAGCGACTTCGACGAGGCATAGAGGAAGAGACGAGGGACGGAGAGACGGAGGAGCAGAGGTACACAGGCGCGCCGGGGCGGGGGTGCTCGTAGATCGCGCAAATGGGGTCGTTACGCTCATCCCCATGAAGAAGAGCGTGCTGACCCGCTACCGCGTGATGGCCTACGTCACCGGTGCGCTGCTGGTCCTGCTGACCCTCGGTGTGATCGCCAAGTACGTGTTCCAGATGGACGGTGCCGTGGACTTCACCCGCGTCGTCGCCATCGCGCACGGCTGGCTGTACGTCGTGTACCTGGTCTTCGCCTTCGACCTGGGCGCCAAGGCGAAGTGGCCGGTGGGCAAGCAGCTGTGGGTGCTGCTCGCGGGGACCATTCCGACGGCCGCGTTCTTCGTGGAGCGGAAGGTCACCCAGGAGCTGGAGTCGAAGATCGCGGAGGACTCTCCGGCGGTCGTCAAGGCGTAACCCCTACCGCCACGGGAGTGGTCCGTGGCGGTTTGCCATCGACATTTAGTAGGACGTCCTAGTAAATTCGAAGCATGGACGCTGACGCCATCGAAGAGGGCCGCCGACGCTGGCAGGCCCGGTACGACACCTCGCGCAAGCGTGAGGCCGACTTCACCACGCTCTCCGGTGATCCGGTGGAGCCGGTGTACGGGCCACGGCCGGGGGACAGGTACGACGGCTTCGAGCGGATCGGCTGGCCCGGCGAGTACCCGTTCACCCGCGGCCTGTATCCGACCGGCTACCGAGGGCGTACGTGGACGATCCGCCAGTTCGCCGGGTTCGGGAACGCGGAGCAGACGAACGAGCGCTACAAGATGATCCTCGCCGCGGGCGGCGGCGGACTGTCGGTCGCCTTCGACATGCCGACGCTCATGGGGCGCGACTCCGACGATCCACGCTCCCTCGGCGAGGTCGGGCACTGCGGCGTCGCGATCGACTCGGCGGCCGACATGGAGGTCCTGTTCAAGGACATCCCGCTGGGTGACGTCACGACATCGATGACCATCAGCGGACCGGCCGTACCCGTCTTCTGCATGTACCTGGTCGCGGCGGAACGGCAGGGGATCGACCCGTCCGTCCTGAACGGCACCCTCCAGACCGACATCTTCAAGGAGTACATCGCCCAGAAGGAGTGGCTCTTCCAGCCCGAGCCGCACCTGCGCCTCATCGGCGACCTGATGGAGCACTGCGCCGCGAAGATCCCCGCGTACAAGCCGCTGTCCGTCTCCGGCTACCACATCCGGGAGGCCGGCTCCACGGCCGCGCAGGAGCTGGCGTACACGCTGGCGGACGGGTTCGGCTACGTCGAGCTGGGGCTCTCGCGCGGCCTCGACGTGGACGTCTTCGCCCCCGGCCTCTCCTTCTTCTTCGACGCGCACCTCGACTTCTTCGAGGAGATCGCCAAGTTCCGGGCGGCGCGGCGGATCTGGGCACGGTGGATGCGGGACGTGTACGGGGCGAAGTCGGACAAGGCCCAGTGGCTGCGCTTCCACACGCAGACCGCGGGTGTCTCGCTGACGGCGCAGCAGCCGTACAACAACGTCGTGCGTACGGCGGTGGAGGCGCTCGCGGCCGTTCTGGGCGGCACGAACTCCCTGCACACCAACGCGCTGGACGAGACGCTCGCGCTGCCGTCCGAGCAGGCCGCCGAGATCGCCCTGCGGACGCAGCAGGTACTGATGGAGGAGACGGGCGTCGCCAACGTCGCCGACCCGCTGGGCGGTTCCTGGTACGTCGAGCAGCTCACCGACCGGATCGAGGCCGACGCGGAGAAGATCTTCGAGCAGATCAAGGAGCGGGGGCTGCGGGCGCATCCCGACGGGCAGCACCCGATCGGTCCCATCACCTCCGGCATCCTTCGGGGCATCGAGGACGGCTGGTTCACCGGGGAGATCGCCGAGTCGGCGTTCCAGTACCAGCGGGCGTTGGAGAAGGGTGACAAGCGGGTCGTGGGCGTGAACGTCCATCACGGGTCCGTGACCGGGGATCTGGAGATCCTGCGGGTCAGTCACGAAGTGGAGCGGGAGCAGGTACGGGAGTTGGGCGTGCGGCGGGGTGGGCGCGACGACGCGCGCGTACGGGCCTCGCTGGACGCGATGCTTGCCGCTGCGCGGGACGGGTCGAACATGATCGTGCCCATGCTGGAGGCGGTGCGGGCCGAGGCTACGCTCGGCGAGATCTGTGACGTGCTCCGGGACGAGTGGGGGGTGTACACGGAACCGGCGGGCTTCTGACCCGCCGGGGCTCCGCCTCGGACCCCGTGCGTCCATCGTTCTCTGCGGGTGCGTGAGGG
>NZ_JBVKCA010000022.1:0-30400 GCF_055656965.1 Streptomyces sp. NPDC111656 | reverse complement strand
CTGGTCGCGCAGTTCCTCGCGCCCCTTGAGCCGGGGCTGCGCCCCAGGCCTCGGGCGTCCTTCTTCGGCCGCGGGTGGGTGGGGGCTGGTCGCGCAGTTCCTCGCGCCCCTTGAGCCGGGGCTGCGCCCCAGGCCTCGGGCGTCCTTCTTCGGCCGCGGGTGGGTGGGGGCTGGTCGCGCTGTTCCTCGCGCCCCTTGAGCCGGGGCTGCGCCCCAGGCCTCGGGCGTCCTCTTTCGGCCGCGGGTGCGTGGGGGCCGGTCGCGCAGTTCCTCGCGCCCCTGAAAGCCTCGGGTCGGCCGGTGGTCGACGGCGAGGCCACTCACCGCGCCCCACCTACCCCGACCTGCCCACCGTTTGACGGCGAGGTTTGTTCAGGGGGCGGGAGGTGTGGCTGTCAGGCCCAGGAGGAGGACCTGGGTGAACGCGCGGACCCACTCCTCGTCCGCGGGCTCCCCGCTGACGAGAGTGCGATGCACCACCGCCCCCGCGACCACGTCGAAGATGAGGTCCGCCGTACGCGCGGCGGCCTCGGGGTCGGACTCCGGAGGGAGTTCGCCGCGCGCGGTGGCCCGGGCGCGCCCCTCCACGACGAGCCGCTTCTGGCGGTCGACGATGGACGTGCGGATGCGTTCGCGCAGCGGTTCGTCGCGGGTCGACTCGGCCACCACCGCCATCAGGGCCGTCGCGGTCTCGGGCCGGTTCAGGAGCTCCGCGAACTGAAGCACCACGCCCTCGATGTCGGCGGCGAGGCTCCCGCGGTCGGGGAGTTCCAGTTCGTCGAAGAGGACGGCCACCGCGTCGACCACGAGCTCGTTCTTGCCCGCCCAGCGACGGTAGAGGGTCGTCTTGGCGACCCCGGCCCGGGTCGCCACGTCCCCCAACGTCAGCTTGGACCAGCCCAGTTCGACCAGCGCCGCCCGCGTCGCCTGCAGGATCGCGGCGTCCGCGGCAGCGCTGCGCGGGCGTCCCGTGCGGGGGGTGGTGGCGCGACTCTGCATGTCAGGACCTTATCCGCCGCCCCGGCCGGCCAAATCAGGCGGTTGTGTGAAGTCGTGAGGGAGATCACCGGGGTATGGCGGACAGGGGACCCGAGGGACAGTTACGCTACGAGCCGTAGCGAAAGCTCGTACATGGTGACTCGTGGACGGGCGACAACCATGGGCGCCAGGTGGGGACCCGGCGCCCGACAGCACGGATCGAGTCGGGTCGCGTCGTAAAGCGGCCCGGCTTTCACAGCGCTTTTCACACGTGCGCGAGGAAGGGGGAGGATGTACTCATGCAGCCACGGAACATGTCCATGAGCGGAGTCGTCGACCTCGCCGCGGTGAAGGCGGCCCAGGAGGCCAAGGCGAAGGCGGAGCAGGCGCGCGCCGAAGCGGCCAGGCAGGGCGACGGAGGCGGGGCCGTCTCTCCCGCCGGCCTCGTCATCGATGTCGACGAGGCGGGATTCGAGCGCGATGTCCTTCAGCGGTCCACCGAGGTTCCGGTCGTCATCGACTTCTGGGCCGAGTGGTGCGAGCCCTGCAAGCAGTTGAGCCCGGTGCTCGAACGGCTTGCCGTCGAGTACAACGGACGGTTCGTCCTTGCCAAGATCGATGTCGACGCCAACCAGATGTTGATGCAGCAGTTCGGGATCCAGGGGATCCCGGCCGTGTTCGCCGTCGTGGCGGGGCAGGCTCTGCCGCTCTTCCAGGGTGCGGCCGCGGAGGCGCAGATCCGCGGGACCCTCGACCAGCTCGTCGAGGTCGCCGAGCAGCGCTTCGGCCTGACCGGCCTGACGGTCGACCCCGAGGCCGAGCCCGGCAGCGCCCCGGAGGTGCACGAGGTGCCGGCAGGGCCCTACGACGCGCTCCTGGAGGCCGCTGTGCAGGCCCTGGACGCGGGTGACTTCGGCGGCGCGGTACAGGCGTACAAGAACGTGCTGAGCGACGACCCGGGCAACACGGAGGCCAGGCTCGGCCTCGCGCAGGCCGAGTTGCTGCAGCGTGTGCAGGGTGCCGACCCGCTCCAGGTGCGCAAGGACGCCGCCGAGAAGCCCAAGGACGTACCGGCGCAGATCGCGGCCGCGGACCTCGACCTGGTGGGCGGGCACGTCGAGGACGCGTTCGGGCGGCTCATCGACACGGTGCAGCGCACGGCGGGCGACGACCGGGATGCCGTACGGCTGAGGCTGTTGGAGCTCTTCGAGGTCGTGGGTGGCGACGATCCGCGGGTGATCGCGGCGCGCCGGGCGCTGGCGCGGGCGCTGTTCTGATCGGCTCCCGGACCGGGCTCCGCCCGGTGTGCTGACCTGTTCCTAAACGCCGGGGCGTGTGATGCCCAGGTGAAAGATTTGCCGAGAGAGCGGCAGGTGGCCGCGCTTTACCAAAACTTGGTAAACGCGGCCGCTGTTACTCGGAGTAAGTCAGGAGCGTTGATCTGTCGGATTCTGTCCATGGATCAACTGTTTTGGTGTCCCCCTTGGCGCCACCCAGAGTTGTCGACCGATACCGCCGGGTCGTTGTTCGGTTATCCGGCCGTTACTAGCCAGTAACGAACCCCCTTGTGCGGGCGGCGAGAATGCACCACGATCGGCGACGCTCGGTCCATTCCCCCTACCCCGACAACCAATCGGGTCAAGGGGTTTTCTGGGTCCCCACCGAGTAGGGGCGGCGGCAGTGGCGCCGGCCCTTGGACAGGGGGGTCTCTGCCGTTCGGCGGAGCCTGTCCAGCAGGTTGTGCGTGATGTGTGTCAGGCGCGACCAGTGGTTGTCGCTCGGGGGTGATCGCCGGTGATGTCGGGCGCAGTTGGCGCTCGACGGGTACGGGCGCTCTCCTTCCCGAGGACGTAGCACTTCTCCCATCCCTGCCCGGCTGAGCCGCCGACATGGGGCAGTCAGGGCCAGGAGATGTACGTCCGAGAAGGAGGAAATATGGAGTCCCAGGTGCGTGGCGGGACCAGATGGAAGCGGTTCGCGGTCGTGATGGTGCCCAGTGTGGCCGCCACGGCAGCGATAGGTGTCGCCCTCGCGCAGGGCGCTCTCGCCGCGTCGTTCAGTGTGTCGGGTCAGTCGTTCAAGGTGACGGCGGACTCGCTCCACGGAGAAGGCTTCTCGCAGTACGGAGCCATCGACTCGGGGTACACCCTCGACGGTCAGAAGACGGCTCACCCCGTCGCGGTCTCGGCGTTCAAGTCCGCGTCGATCACCAACATGTGCCAGTCCGTGGTCACCCCGAACATCCCGCTGCTCGGATCGGTCAGTCTGGTCCTGAAGGCGGGCGGCGGTGGCACTCCGGTCCAGGCCGAGAACCTGTACATCGACGTCGAGGACCTGCAGGCTGACGCGACGTTCCACAACATCGACATCGGTGTTGCGGCCAAGGACGCCAGCAAGGGTCCGGGCATCGGCAAGGGCGACCAGGCGAACCCGTACGGATTCGCCCAGCAGGCCGAGTCGGCCGACCTGACCGATGTGAAGCAGACGGCGTGGGCGACCACCGCCGGTACGTTCAAGCTCAGCGGTCTGAAGATGTCGGTGTCCAAGGGCGTCAAGGAGTGCTACTAGGCACTCCAGGGGGCGGGCGGGGGAGCCGGCAGTTGCCCCGCCCGCCCCACCCTTTCCAGTAGTACGTGAACTTCTCAAGCGCGTACGTCTCACAGTAAAGCCGTTCCAGGGAGCCGTTTCCATGAGCGCCGAGTCACCCGGGCAGAGCGAGCACTATCTCCAAGTCTTCCGGCGGAACTTCCGTACCTGGAGGGGCGATCGCCCGTTCTGGGCCGGCTTGTTCATCCTGCTCGGCGGCTTCCCCATCGCCTACTTCCCGTATGCGAACCTCCAGATCGGCCATCTGACGCTGGCGATGTCCACCACCGCCGGCGCCGGCTCCCTGATCATCGGCGTGCTGCTCTGGGTCCTGGGTATCAGCCTCTGGTTCCAGAAGCATGTACGGACCTTCGCCGGGGTCGCCGCGATCCTGCTCGCGCTGGTCTCCATCCCGGTGTCCAACCTCGGTGGCTTCCTCATCGGCTTCCTCTTCGCCATGACCGGCGGTGCGATGGCGGTCTCCTGGGTTCCTGGTGAGCCCGGCGAGGAGCAGCGCGCGCCGGCGCACAAGAGCGAGGGCGGCGCCCCGGACGCCCTCGACACCACCCCGAACACCCCGCACCTGCCGCAGAGCCCGGAGTCCATGGGCATCCAGCACGGTGCCGACAGCGCGGGCCCCGCGGTCGCCGACGAGTCGGGCGAGCCGAGGGACCTGTCAGGAATGAGCTCCGCCTACGGGGCGAACGGGAGGCACAGTGCCGGCTGACGAGGTGATCCGCGGGACCGAGGTGGACGAGTCCCGGGTGAGAACCGGGCCGCGCCACGCGGCCCCGAGGAAGCCGCTGTTCACCAGGTTCCACGTGCCCGCGGGCAAGGCCGTCGCCATCGCGGCGATGCCGACCGCGGTCCTCATGGGGATGGGATTCACGCCGACACTCGCCCAGGCCGACGACCACTCGCCCGCCAAGAGCCTGACCGCCGACGAGTACCAGAACTGCGTCGAGGCCGTGGACGGCAAGGACACGTCGGCCAGTCCGACCCCCTCAGCTTCGGCCTCCTCCTCTTCCTCGGCGAGCGCCTCCGCGTCCGCCGACAAGCCGGAGCCGACCCCCTCGGCCAGCACGTCCGCGTCGCCGGACAAGACCTCTTCGTCGGATTCAGGTTCCGACGACAAGGCCGGGTCCACGCCGACGCCGTCCGCGAGCAAGTCGGCGCAGAGCAGTGGCGGTGGCAGCACTTCGGCGGCGACCCCGTCGGCGTCCGCGAGCAGCGGGGGCGACCTGCTGGGCACCATCGGCGACGCGATCACGGGCATCTTCACCGGCGGCAGCGACTCCACGTCGAGCGCCACCGCGAGCCCCACGCCGTCGGCCTCCGCGTCCGCCTCGGCGAGCGCGACCAAGGACACCGGCGACAAGACCACGTCCGACACGCTCAAGGACACCACCGGCAAGGTCGCCGACACGGTCAAGAACACCGTGAAGGACACGACCGACACGGCGACCAAGGCGGCCGAGGACACCACCAAGGCGGTCAAGGACGCGACCGACGCGGTCACCTCGTCCCCCAGCCCGTCCGCGAGCTCCACCACCGACGCGGCCAACTGCCCGGTCGCCACCGACGCCGAGGGCGGCGTCGACAACCCGGTGACCCTGCCCGACGACCCCTGGTACCTGAACGCCAGTTCGCTGCTCCTCAAGGGCGCGGACTACCAGGGCATCGTGAAGGTGAAGACCGCCAACGGCAGCGTCAAGAAGGTCCTGAAGTACGTCATCTCCGACGGCACCGACATCGGCGATCTGCACCAGACGGTGAACGACAAGCAGTCCGGCAAGACGTACCACGTGCAGGCCGGCAGCGGTACGACGTCCACCATCCGTGACGGCAAGACGGTGATGTACACCGAGAGCATCTCCGGCAACCTGCTCGGCCTGATCCCGATCACGTTCAGCCCGGACAACCCGCCGCCGCTGAACATACCGCTGATCTACTTCACCAAGGTGAAGGTCGTCCAGGCCGGCCAGTTCGGCGGCACGCTGACCGTACCCGGGATGCACCAGTACGTGACCGGCTGACGGCCGGTCGCGACCAAGACCCGTTCGGGAGCCGCACAGGGCTGTGGCCCGGTTCCTCCGCTCATGCGGAGGAACCGGGCCACAGCCCTGAACGGAGCGGAGCGGAACAGCACGGCAGGCAAGCGTGCGCGGCGGCGGGGGAGATGTTCTGATGAGTGGCCTCTTCGACGGGCTGGACCGGCTCGACCTGGACGCGCACGCGCGTCGTTGGTCGGCGGTGGCTACGGACGACGCCTCTGGGGACGTGAGCCAATGGATGGCCGCGGCCCAGCAGTTCGCCGCCCGCATCCAGGCGGACCCGGCCGGGGTGAGCGACGAGCAGTGGCGGGCGATCACCGAGGCGTGGCCGGCCCTGCTGGCGGCCGCCGAGCGTGCGACCGGCACGCAGCGCAACGAATGGCTGTTGCGCGACCTGTGGCTCAGGTCCTGGCTGCTGGAGAAGGTGGGGCCGCGTGCGGACGTCCCCCTGTTCGATCCCGGCCCGGTGCTCGAACGAGCGCTGGACGCCATGCCGATGAGCTCGGAGGAGGCAGCCGAGCTCGCCCCGCGGTGGCGTGAGCTGGAGCATGCCCGGATGCGTGCGCTCCGGATGATCCGACAGCTGCTCGCGCCCCCGCGCGCCCTGGCCCCGCTCCTTGCGGATCACCCGCGGTGGAGCGAGTTCGAGGCGTATCAGCGGTTGGCCGGCGCGCTGCCGTGAACCGCCCGTGATCATCGAACACCGAGGGCGCCCCCTGTGACAGGAGGCGCCCTCGGTGGCGTACGGGAGCCGCGGGTCAGGCGGTGCGGCTGCTCTCGCCCAGGTGGTGGATCCGGACCATGTTGGTGGTGCCGGGGACGCCGGGGGGCGAGCCGGCGGTCATCACGACGATGTCGCCGTCGTTGAACCGCTTGAGCTTCTGGAGCTCGTGGTCGACGAGGTCGACCATCTCGTCGGTGCTCTTCACGAACGGCACGACGTGCGACTCGACGCCCCAGCTCAGCGCGAGCTGGTTGCGGGTGCCCTCGTCGGTGGTGAAGGCCAGGATCGGCTGGGCCGCGCGATAGCGGGAGAGCCGGCGGGCTGTGTCACCCGACTTGGTGAAGGCGACCAGGCCCTTGCCGCCGAGGAAGTCGGCGATCTCGCAGGCGGCACGGGCGACCGAACCACCCTGCGTGCGCGGCTTCTTGCCGGGGACCAGGGGCTGCAGACCCTTGGAGAGGAGCTCTTCCTCCGCCGCCACGACGATCTTCGACATCGTCTTGACCGTCTCGATCGGGTACGCGCCCACGCTCGACTCGGCCGAGAGCATGACCGCGTCGGCGCCGTCGAGGATCGCGTTGGCGACGTCGGAGGCCTCGGCGCGGGTCGGGCGGGAGTTGGTGATCATCGACTCCATCATCTGGGTCGCGACGATCACCGGCTTGGCGTTGCGGCGGCACAGCTCCACGAGGCGCTTCTGCACCATCGGGACCTTCTCGAGCGGGTACTCGACGGCCAGGTCGCCACGGGCCACCATGACGGCGTCGAACGCCGCGACGACGGCCTCCATGTTCTCGACCGCCTGCGGCTTCTCGACCTTGGCGATGACGGGGACCCGGCGGCCCTCCTCGTCCATCACCTTGTGCACGTCGTTCACGTCGCCCGCGTCACGCACGAAGGACAGGGCGACCATGTCGCAGCCCATCCGCAGCGCGAAGCGCAGGTCCTCGACGTCCTTCTCGGACAGCGCCGGCACGTTCACGGCCGTACCGGGCAGGTTGATGCCCTTGTGGTCCGAGATCACACCGCCCTCGATGACGACCGTCCTGACGCGGGAACCGTCGACCTCGACGACCTTCAGCTCGACGTTGCCGTCGTTGATGAGGATCGGGTCGCCCTTGGAGACGTCACCGGGCAGGCCCTTGTAGGTCGTGCCGCAGATGTGCTTGTCGCCGGGCACGTCCTCGGTGGTGATGGTGAACTCGTCACCGCGCACCAGCTCGACGGGTCCCTCGGCGAAGGTCTCCAGACGGATCTTCGGGCCCTGCAGGTCGGCGAGGACACCGATGGCCTTGCCGGTCTCGGCCGCGGCGGCTCGGACCCGGTCGTAGCGGCTCTGGTGCTCGGCCTGTGTGCCGTGGCTGAAGTTGAAGCGGGCCACGTTCATGCCGGCTTCGATCAGCGCGACGAGCTGCTCGTGGGAGTCGACCGCGGGGCCGAGAGTACAGACGATTTTCGAACGGCGCATAGGGCGATCCTATCGGTTTGTTTCGCTACGGAATATTCCGTCTGGCGGAAGATACAAAGGGGCGCGCTGCCGCTCAGCTGAGGCTGCACCTGCCCCCCGTTCGAGGTGGCGTGGTGCCGCTCAGATGAGGCCGTGGGACGCGTCCACGAGTGCGTAGGTCTGCGTGGCGATCTCCAGTTCCTCGTCGGTCGGCACCACGGCGACCGCGACCCGTGCGCCCTCGGGGGAGACGAGTCTGGGCCCGTCCCCTCGAGCCGCGTTCAGGTCGGCGTCGACCGCCAGGCCGAGTTCCTCCAGGCCGGCCACCGCCGCCTCGCGCACCGGAGCGGCGTTCTCGCCCACTCCGGCGGTGAAGGCGATCGCGTCCACCCGGCCCAGTACCGCGTAGTAGGCGCCGATGTACTTCTTCAGGCGGTGGATGTAGATGTCGAAGGCGAGCCGCGCCTGCTCGTCACCCTCGTCGACACGGCGACGGATCTCCCGCATGTCGTTGTCGCCGCACAGACCGATCAGGCCGCTCTTCTTGTTCAGCAAAGTGTCGATCTCGTCCGTGGACATCCCGCCAACGCGCATCAAATGGAGGATGACCGCGGGATCCACGTCGCCCGACCGCGTGCCCATGACCAGTCCCTCCAGCGGCGTGAGCCCCATGGAGGTGTCCACGCAGCGGCCGCCCCGTACGGCGGACGCGGACGCGCCGTTGCCCAGATGCAGCACGATGACGTTCACGTCCTCGGGGGCCTTGCCCAGGAGCTCGGCCGTCGCCCGGGACACGTACGCGTGCGAGGTTCCGTGGAAGCCGTAGCGCCGGATGCGGTACTCGTCGGCGGTCTTCACGTCGATCGCGTAGCGCGCCGCCGACTCCGGCATCGTCGTGTGGAACGCGGTGTCGAAGACGCCGACCTGGGGCAGGTCGGGGCGCAGCGCCTGGGCCGTACGGATACCGATCAGGTTCGCCGGGTTGTGCAGCGGGGCGACCGGGATCAGCCGCTCGATCTCGGCGAGCACGGCCTCGTCTATGACGGTGGGCGCGGTGAACCGCTGCCCGCCGTGCACCACCCGGTGGCCGATCGCGGCCAGCTCGGGGGAGTCCAGGCCGAGGCCGTCCTTGGCCAGTTCCTCGGCGACGGCCTTGAGCGCGGCGGCGTGGTCGGCGATGGGACCGACCGTCTCGCGGGTCTCGCCCGTGGTGAGCGCCGTGTGCTTCAGCCGGGAGGTGCCCTCGCCGATGCGCTCGACGAGGCCCATGGCGAGACGGCCGCTGTCTCGCATGTCGAGCAGCTGGTACTTCACCGACGAGGAGCCGGAGTTGAGGACGAGGACGCGGGTGGCGGTCACTGCGGGGGTGCCTTCTGGGTCGAGGATGGTGGTGGTCATGCCCTGCTCGAAGTCTGGGCCTGGATCGCCGTGATCACGACCGTGTTGACAATGTCCTGTACGAGCGCCCCGCGGGACAGGTCGTTGACGGGCTTGCGCAGGCCCTGCAGGACCGGTCCGACGGCGATCGCGCCGGCCGAGCGCTGTACGGCCTTGTAGGTGTTGTTGCCGGTGTTCAGGTCGGGGAAGATCAGCACGGACGCCTGCCCGGCGACCTCCGAGTCCGGCAGCTTGGTCGCCGCGACGGTCGGCTCGACCGCGGCGTCGTACTGGATCGGCCCCTCGATCTTCAGGTCGTCGCGGCGCAGCCGCACCAGGTCGGTGGCCTCGCGCACCTTGTCGACGTCGGCGCCCGACCCGGACGTGCCCGTCGAGTACGACAGCATCGCGATCCGGGGCTCGACGCCGAACTGTTCGGCCGTGACGGCCGACTGGATGGCGATGTCGCAGAGCTGCTCGGCGTTCGGGTCGGGGTTCACCGCGCAGTCGCCGTAGACCAGGACCTTGTCGGCGAGGCACATGAAGAAGACGGACGAGACGATCTTGGTGTCCGGCTTGGTCTTGATGATCTCGAAGGCGGGCCGGATGGTCGCGGCGGTGGAGTGCACGGAGCCGGAGACCATGCCGTCTGCGAGCCCCTCCTGCACCATCAGCGTCCCGAAGTAGTTCACGTCGGCGACGACGTCGTAGGCCAGCTCGACGGTGACGCCCCTGTGGGCGCGCAGGGCGGCGTACTTCTCGGCGAAGCGCTCGCGCAGCTCGGAGGTGACCGGGTCGATCAGCTGGGTGTCGCCCAGGTCGATGCCGAGGTCGGCGGCCTTCTTGCGGATCTGGTCGACGGGACCGAGCAGCGTCAGGTCGCACACCCCCCGGCGCAGCAGCACCTCCGCGGCGTGCAGGACGCGGGCCTCGGTGCCCTCGGGGAGCACGACGCGGCGCTTGTCGGAGCGGGCCTGTTCGAGGAGCTTGTGCTCGAACATCATCGGGGTGAGGCGGTCGCTGCTCGGCGCCGAGACGCGCCTGAGGAGATCACTGGTGTCGACGTACCGCTCGAAGAGACCGAGGGCGGTCTCCGCCTTGCGCGGGGTCGCGGCGTTCAACTTCCCCTCCAGGGAGAAGAGTTCGGCCGCGGTGGGGAAGGAGTTGCCGGCCACCGAGATCACCGGGGTGCCGGGGGCGAGGCGGGCGGCGAGGGTGAGGACCTCGTCGCTGGGCCGCTCGTTCAGGGTGAGGAGCACGCCGGCTATGGGCGGGGTGCCTGCGCTGTGCGCGGCGAGCGAGCCGACGACCAGGTCGGCGCGATCGCCCGGGGTGACCACGAGGCATCCCGGGGTCAGGGCGTTCAGGAAGTTCGGCAGCATGGCGCCGCCGAAGACGAAGTCGAGCGCGTCCCGGGCGAGGCCCGCGTCGTCGCCGAGGAGCACCTTGCCGCCGAGGGCGTGGGTGATCTGCGCGACGGTGGGCGCGGAGAGGGCGGGCTCGTCGGGCAGCACGTAACAGGGGACGGGCAGACGGTGGTCGATCCGCTCGCTGATCTCGGCGCGGTCGGCCGGGGCCACCCGGTTCACGACCATGGCGAGGACGTCGCAGCCCAGACCGTCGTACGCGCGGTAGGCGTTGCGTGTCTCGGCGCGCACGGACTCGGCGGTCTGCCCGCGTCCGCCGACCACGGGGATCACGGAGGCGCCGAACTCGTTCGCGAGCCGCGCGTTCAGCGCCAGCTCGTCCGGGAACTGGGTGTCGGCGAAGTCGGTGCCCAGGACGAGGACGACTTCGTAGTCGCGGGCGACGAGGTGGAACCGGTCGACGAGGGAGGAGACCAGTTCGTCCGCACCCTGCTCGGCCTGGAGCGTGGACGCCTCGTGGTAGTCCATGCCGTACACGCTCGCCGGGTCCTGGGTCAGCCGGTAGCGGGCGCGCAGCAGCTCGAAGAGCCGGTCCGGGCCGTCGTGGACGAGTGGACGGAAGACGCCCACCCGGTCGACCTGGCGAGTCAGGAGCTCCATGACCCCCAGCTCGACGACCTGGCGGCCGTCGCCGCGGTCGATCCCGGTCACGTAGACGCTGCGGGTCACGCGTGCTCTCCATCCGTTGTGGCGCTGGGTGGTTTCGGGGCTCGGAAAAATGGCCCACTGGGGTGAGCGGAACCCTCTTGACAATACCTCTGAGGGTAGCTACGGCGCCCGCCAGGACAAACGTCCTGGTGGGAACGAGGGAATCGTCGGTGCCCTGCGTCTCGTGAAACAATCGGACCGGCTCACACGTACCAGCAGCGAGCAGGAGACACAGCACGATGCGTATCGGAGTTCTCACCGCAGGCGGCGACTGCCCGGGCCTGAACGCCGTGATCCGGTCGGTCGTGCACCGAGCGGTCACCAATTTCGGGGACGAGGTCATCGGCTTCGAGGACGGCTACGCGGGCTTGCTCGACGGCCGCTACCGCACCCTCGACCTCAACGCGGTCAGCGGCATCCTCGCCCGTGGCGGCACGATTCTCGGCTCCTCGCGACTGCAGCGCGACCGACTCCGCGAGGCCTGCGAGAACGCGCAGGACATGGCCCGCGAGTTCGGCATCGACGTGCTGATCCCGATCGGCGGCGAGGGCACGCTGACGGCCGCCCGGATGCTGTCGGACGCGGGGCTGCCGGTGGTCGGTGTCCCCAAGACGATCGACAACGACATCTCGTCGACCGACCGGACCTTCGGTTTCGACACGGCGGTGGGCGTGGCCTCGGAGGCCATGGACCGCCTGAAGACCACGGCCGAGTCCCACCAGCGCGTGATGGTCGTCGAGGTCATGGGCCGGCACGCGGGCTGGATCGCCCTGGAGTCCGGCATGGCGGCCGGCGCCCACGGCATCTGCCTGCCCGAGCGGCCCTTCGACCCGTCCGACGTGATGGCGATGGTCGAGGAGCGCTTCGCCCGCGGCAAGAAGTTCGCGGTCATCTGCGTCGCCGAGGGCGCCCACCCCGTCGAGGGCACCATGGACTACGGCCACGGCGCCATAGACCAGTTCGGCCACGAGCGCTTCCAGGGCATCGGCACGGCGCTGGCGTACGAGCTGGAGCGGCGCCTCGGCAAGGAGGCCAAGCCGGTCATCCTCGGCCATGTGCAGCGGGGCGGCACCCCGACCGCGTACGACCGGGTGCTCGCCACGCGGTTCGGCTGGCACGCGGTGGAGGCGGCGCACCGGGGTGACTTCGGGCGGATGACGGCGCTGCGGGGGACGGACGTGCTGATGGTGCCGCTGGCGGAGGCGGTCACGGAGCTGAAGACGGTGCCGAAGGACCGGATGGACGAGGCGGAGTCGGTCTTCTAGGTCGTACGGGCCGGGTCGTACGGCGGTCGTACTGCCCGGGGTCGTACGAGCTCGGTTCGAGCGGACTCAGTACGTGGCTCTCTGGACCACGGCCCAGAAGTGATCGACGATCCGGTCGAGGAAGTCACGGCCGGAGTCGTCGGCGTCGGCGGCGGCCGATCCGCCGCTCCAGCTGAGCGTGACCACCATCTGCCCCTGGTACTCCGTGTGCATCTCCTGGAGGACGTCCTCCAGGAGGCGCCGGTCCAGCGGGATCATCTTCCCGACCGGACGGACGTACGCCTGCCAGCGCGTCGTCACCGCGCTGCGCAACAGTTCGGCGAGCTTGTCGTCGCGCCCCGTGACGGTGACGAAGTCCCGCAGCGACAGTTCGAGGGTGTCGGCGAGGACGACCGACTGCCGCTCGTTGCCGCGCCACTCGTCGGCCTCCTCCATCCGCTGGTAGGCGAGGAGTTCGAGGCCCACGGCCCGTGCGATGTCCTCTTGGGCCAGCCCGCGTGACACGCGGTGCTCGCGCAACGTCCGTGGTGCGCCGATGAGTTCACCCGGTGAACACCACAACACGCTTGCGAGCGCGGTGAGTTCGGGCCCGTTGGGGGTGGTCGTCCCTCTCTCCCAGGCCAGGACGAGGTCGGGGGTGACGTACGGCAGCCCGTACGAGGCTCTCATCCCGTACGCGACGTGCTCGGGGCCCATGCCGAGGGCGGTCCGCAGTCTGCGGGCGGCCGGAGCGTTGAAGGGCGGGGTGGGCTGATGGGCCTGCGGTCGCTGCACGCGCACAAAATATGGGGCCGGGGCGGTGGTGACTACGGTCTGTTCGGACACAATCACGGATCGTACGAACATACGGCTCTGCCCTCACCGCCCCTTCCCGTCGGATCCTCCCGGGGTTTCGGGGCGGGGGCTGCGCCCTGAAGGGTGCGTCGAAAAATCGGTTGATTCGGTCACCTAGGGTGAGGGCATGACGACCGCACCGCGCCTTGAGAAGATCACTCCCGGCAATTTCGACACCGCGATCGGACTGAAGGTCCGCCCCGATCAGGAGCACCTGGTCGCGCCCGTCGTGAAGTCGCTGGGCGAGGCGTATGTGCATCCCGGTGTCGCCTGGCCCCGCCTCATCATGGACGGGGAGCGGACCGTCGGGTTTCTGATGGCCTTCTTCGACATCAACTGGGACGGAGGCGAGGCGGGCACCGACCTCCGCTCCGGGCTGTGGCGTCTGAACATCGCGGCCGGGGAACAGGGCAGGGGATACGGCCGCTTCGCGGTCGAGGCCGTGGCCGCCGAGATCAGGCGCCGGGGCGGCACCCGTCTCACGGTCACCTGGCACCCCGGCGAGACCGGCCCGGAGGGCTTTTATCTCGGGCTGGGATTCAAGCCGACCGGAGAGACGAGCGGGGGGCAGACGGTCGGGGTGCTGGAGACGGTCGGGGTGCTGGCGTTGGAGGAGGAGTAGGCCTCGGCCTCGGCGGGTGGGGCGGGCCCGGCCCTCACCCCTTGACCGCGCCGCCCAACGCGAACCCCCCGCCCAATCGCCTGGCCACCAGTACGTACAGCAGGATCACCGGCGTCGAGTAGATGACCGAGAACGCGGCCAGCTGTCCGTAGACCACCGTTCCCCGGTTTCCGAAGAAGTCGTTGATGCTCACGGACGCCGGCATCTGGTCCGGGGTCAGCAGGAGCATGAACGGGACGAAGAAGTTCCCCCACATCATCACGAACGAGAAGACCGTCACCACTGCCACCCCCGGACCCATCAGCGGCAGCACGATCCGTACCAGGGACTGGAGCGACGACGCCCCGTCCGTCCACGCCGCCTCCTCCAGTTCCTTCGGCACGCCGTCCATGAAGTTCTTCATCAGCCAGATGGCGAAGGGGAGTTGGGACGCGGCGAAGAAGAAGATCGTGCCCTGCACGGTGTCGATGAGGTTCACCCGTACGAACAAGGCGTACACCGGGACCATGATCGCCGTAATCGGCAGGCACGTCGCGAAGAGGATCGTCAGGAGGAAGGGACGGTTCAGTCGCGAGCGGAACCGCGACAGCGGATACGCGGCCAGCGCCGCGCACACCACCGTGAGCAGCGTCCCGCCCCCGCACAGGATCAGGCTGTTGAGCAGCGGTGTATAGGTGATGTCCGGCTTCAGGACGGCGTCGAAGTTGTCCAGCGTGAGACTGTCCGGGACCTGCACCCTGAGGCCCGCGTGCGGGTCGAGAGCGGACAGGATCACCCAGGCCAGGGGGAGGACGAAGGCGGCGGCCACCACCAGCAGGCCCGCGTCGGCGGCCAGCCGGCGGCCGGTGCGGCGGGACCTCAGTCTCGTACGGACCGGCATGTCACACCTCCGTCCGCAGCAGCCGCATGTACACCAGAGAGAACAGCGAGCCGACCACCAGCAGGAGCAGCGCCACCGCGGTGCCGTATCCGATCATGCTCTTCTGGAAGGCCTGCTCGTACATGAAGAGCGGCAGCGTCTGGCTCCTGTTCCCCGGGCCGCCCCTCGTCATCACCCAGATCAGCCCGAACACCGACAGCGTCTGCAGGGTGTTGAGCATCAGGTTCGTACCGATGGAGCGGCGGATCATCGGCAGCGTGATGTGCCACATACGGCGCCAGCCACCCGCCCCGTCCACCTCCGCCGCCTCGGTGATCTCCTTCGGTATCTCGTTCAGGGCCGCCGAGTACACCAGCATGGAGAAGGCCGTCCCCCGCCAGACGTTCGCGAACGACACCGCCAGGATCGGCAGCGTGAACAGCCAGTTCTGGGTGGGCAGGTGGAGCCAGTCCAGGATCGCGTTCAGCGTGCCTTCCCGTCGGAAGAACGCGTACAGCAGGAACCCGGCCACCACCTCCGGCAGCACCCACGCCGTGATCACGATCCCGCCCACGACCGTCCGCACCGGCTTCGACGCCCGCTGCATCAGCGAAGCCAGCGCCAGGCCCAGCGTGTTCTGGCCGACCAGCGACGACAGGACCGTGAACACCAGCGTCAGCCAGACCGCGTTCAGGAACGCGTCGTCCTTGAACGCCGCCCGGAAGTTCTCGAGGCCGACGAAGGACGAGTGCGCCTGGCCGGTGAGCTGGAGGTCGGTGAAGGCGATGTACGCGCAGTACGCGATCGGGCCCGCCAGGAAGAGGAGCAGGAGGGCGACGGCGGGGGTGAGGGGCAGGGCGCGGGTCAGGGTGCGGCGCAGCCTCACTTCCTGATCACCTGGTTGTCGGTGGCCGTCTTCAGCTCCTCGTCGTACCCGCTCGCCGCCTTGTCGACCGAGCTGTCACCCGTCGTCACGCCCTCCATGGCCTCCTGGATGGCCGTCGAGACCTTGGGATAGGCCGGGTACGCGGGGCGGTAGTGCGTGCTCGCGACCAGGTCCGTGAAGAACTTGATGCCGGGCTGCGCCTTCACGTACCCGGGGTCGGAGGCCACGTCCCCCCGCACCGCGATGCCTGAGTTGGCGATGTACCACTTCTGCGCGTTCGCCTTGGTCTGCATCGTCTCGATGAACTTGAAGGCGAGGTCCGGGTTGGACGCCTTGGCGGGGATCGACCAGGTCCAGCCGCCGGACATGCTCACCTTGCCGGGAGCCTGGCCGGTCTGCGTCGGCATGTACGCGAGGCCGAGTTTCTGCGACCACTCGGGCCACTCGTGTCCCGCGCCCTTCAGCCAGTCCTGCGGCAGCCAGCTGCCGTCCAGGTTGATGCCGAGCTTGCCCTTGGGCATCAGTTCGCCGCGGACGGTCGTGGGGAAGTTCGGGTCGAGGGCGTCCGAGACGTCGGGGCCCAGCTTCTCCTTGTAGACCGTGTGCACGAAGGTGAGCGCGTCCTTGAAGGCCCGACTGCCCGCGATCCACTTCTTCGACGCCGTGTCGTACAGAGGGTCCGACGTGCCGTCACCCGTCCCGTACAGCAGCATCTCGAAGCCCTGCATGGTGGCCGCCTCGCCCGCCGGCTTGCCCGTGTAGACGTTGAGCGGGGTGACGTCGGGGACCTTCGCCTTGATGGTGCGTGCGGCGGCCAGCACCTCGTCCCACGTCTTGGGCTGCCAGTCGGCGGGCAGGCCAGCCTTCTTGAAGATGCCCTTGTCGAACCAGAGGCCCCGGGTGTCCGTGCCGTCCGGGACGCCGTACGTCTTCCCGTCCTGCGCCTTCGCGGCCGACTGCGCCGTGTCGACGAACTGGTTCCAGTCGGGCCACTTGTCGAGATAGGGGTCCAGGGGCTTCAAGTACCCGCTCGTGATGTCCGAGTTGATGAGGAAGGTGTCCTCGTAGACCAGGTCCGGGGCCGTCTTGGGGGATCTCAGCATCTGCTGGAGCTTGGTGTAGTACTCGGAGTCCGGGGCCTTGATCGGGACGAGTTCGACCTTCTTGCCGGGGTTGGCCTTCTCGAACTCCTTCTTCATCTCCCCCAGGTAGGTGTCCATGACGCGGATCGAGTTGTCCGTGGACTGCTTGAAGGAGACCTTCACGGTGTCCGGATCGCTTCCGGAGCCCGATCCGCAGGCGCTGAGCGCGGTCGCGGTGAGCAGAGTGGCGAGGAGTAGCGGGGCGGCGGTGGGGCGCACGGGCACGACCTCCTACTGGCCGACGTCATTGGTGGCCGAGTTGTCTGCCCGGTGAACGTAAGAGCGTGGACTAGTCCACGTCAATGACCTTGCAGCGGCTCGTGACCTTGCGGGGCTCGCGGAGACGGGGCCGCGTGTGATGTCCCAGGGGGGACATAAGTCCCACCGGGCCGCATGTCCTGCCGGACGGCCGGCGCCCCGCGCGATCAGCCCTTGACCCACCGGTACTGCAACTCCGGCCGCCCCACCTGCCCGTACTGCGGAGCACGCGCCGCACGTCCCGCCTCCACCAGGTGCTCCAGATAGCGCCGGGCCGTGATCCGGGAGATGCCGACCGACTCCGCGACCCCGGCCGCCGTCAGGCCCTCGGCGCTGTCCCGCAGCGTCCGGGTGACCCGCTCCAGCGTCGGCGCGCTGAGGCCCTTGGGGAGGGCGGCCGGGCCGGGGGCGCGCAGGGTGGCCAGGGCGCGGTCCACCTCGTCCTGGCCGCTCGCCTCGCCCACCGCCGCGTGGAACTCGGCGTACCGCACGAGGCGGTCGCGCAGGGTGGCGAAGGTGAAGGGCTTCAGGACGTACTGGACGACCCCGAGCGAGACCCCTTCCCGTACGACAGCGAGGTCCCGCGCGGACGTCACCGCGATCACGTCCGCGTGATAGCCGGCGGCACGCAGGGAGCGGGCGAGCTGCAGTCCGTGCACGTCCGGCAGATGCAGGTCGAGCAGCAGCAGGTCCACCGGCGTACGATCCAGCGCGCGCCGCGCCTCCGCGCCCGTGTGCGCCTTGCCGACCGCGGTGAAGCCGGGCACCCGGCCCACATACATGACGTGCGCGTCGGCAGCGACGGGGTCGTCCTCGACGACGAGTACGCGGATGGGGTCGGCGGTCATACGTCGCCTCCAGGCAGGGCGTGCTGGGCGGACTCGGGCTCGGCGGTGGCCCCTTCGGTGGCGGCCCTTTCGGTGGTGGCCGGGGCCGGTTCTTCGGCGGCCTCCGGCACGGGTGCGGCAGGGGCGCGCGGGGCCACCGTAGGCAACGACAGCCGCGCCTCGAACTCCGCCCCGCCCCCGGGCGCCTCCGTCACCGTCAGCGTGCCGTGGTGCCGGCTCACCGCCTGGCGTACGAGGGCCAGCCCGAGGCCCCGGCCGCCGGGCCCCGCCGGCTTGGTGGACCAGCCGCGTTGGAAGACCGCCTCCGTGTGGGCGGGGTCTACTCCCGCGCCCGTGTCGGCGACCCGCAGGACCAGGGCGGAGTCGTCCGTGAAGGCCGTGACGGTCACCCGTGCCCCCACCGTCCCCTGCGCCGCGTCCATCGCGTTGTCGATCAGATTGCCCAGCACGGTGACCAGGTCACGGGCCGGCAGGTCGGTCTGGAGCAGCCCGTCGTCGATACCGCTCTCCTCCGACACCACCAGCTCCACGCCCCGCTCGTTCGCCTGGGCCGCCTTGCCCAGCAGCAGGGCGGCGAGGACCGGTTCGCTGACCGCCGAGATCACCTCGTCGGTGAGCGTCTGGGCGAGTTCGAGCTCGGCGGTGGCGAACTCGACGGCCTCCTCGGCGCGCCCGAGCTCGATCAGCGAGACCACCGTGTGCAGCCGGTTCGCGGCCTCGTGCGCCTGCGAGCGCAGCGCCTGGGTGAAGCCGCGCTCGGAGTCCAACTCGCCCATCAGGGACTGGAGTTCGGTCACATCACGCAGGGTGACCACCGTGCCGCGCCGCTCGCCGCCGGACACCGGGGAGGTGTTCACGACCAGCACGCGCGACGCCGTCAGATGCACCTCGTCCACCCGCGGCTCCGCCGACAGCAGGGCGCCCGTGAGCGGTGCGGGCAGCCCGAGTTCGGCCACGGAGTGTCCGACGACCTCGTCCGTCACCCCCAGCAGCTCCCGCCCGCCGTCGTTCATCAGCGCCACCCTGTACTGCCCGTCCAGCATCAGCAGCCCCTCGCGCACGGCGTGCAGCGCGGCCTGGTGGTAGTCGTGCATCCGGCTCAGCTCGGCCGCGTTCATGCCGTGCGTGGAGCGGCGCAGCCGGGCGTTGATGACGTAGGTGCCGATGCCGCCGAGCACGAGTGCGCTGCCCGCGACGCCGATGAGGGCGGTCACCTGTTCCTGTACGCGCTGGGTGATCGCCTCGACCTTGATGCCCGCGCTGACCAGGCCGACGATGTGGCCGTTGTCGAGGATCGGGGTGACGGCACGGACGGACGCCCCGAGGCTGCCCGTGTACGTCTCCGTGAAGGACTTGCCGTGCAGGGCGGGCCCGATGTGCCCGAGGAAGTGCTTGCCGATCAGCGTCTCGTCGGGGTGGGTCCAGCGGATGCCCTGCGGGTTCATGATCGTCACGAAGTCCACGCCGGTGTCCCGCTGTACCTGGAGCGCGTACGGCTGGAGGTCCTTGGTGGGGTTCGTGGTGCGGATGGCGTCCCGGACGGAGGGTGCGTCGGCGATCGAACGGGCCACGGCCATGGCCTGGCGGCCCGCCGCGTCCTCGGCCTGGCTGCGGTCGCTGACGTAACTGAACAGCGCGTACCCCGCGACGAGCACCGCGATGAGCACGGCCTGCATGCCGAAGAGCTGGCCGGCCAGGCTGCGGGGTCGCGGGACGGGGAGGAAGCGCATGTCGTTCAGTCTGCCTCTCCATGTAAGCGTGAACTAAATGAACGGAAGGGTGACCGCCCTCACAGGGCGGGAGATAGTCACCGCATCCCCCGGAGTGAGCCGCACCCCGGGATCCCCCCGAGTGAGCCGCACCGCGGGATCCCGCCGGAGCAGGCCGCACTCCGGGTTCCGCCGGACGTGAGCCGCACGCCGGATGATGCCGATGACGTCGTCAAGGAGGGCAGCCGTGGCCAGCACCCAAACGGCACCTGCCGCACCCGCCGCCAAGCGGGACCGCACCCACTATCTGTACATCGCGGTGATCATCGCGGTTGTGCTCGGCATCGCCGTCGGGTTCGCCGCGCCGGACTTCGCCAAGGAGCTCAAGCCGATCGGCACCGGCTTCGTGAGCCTGATCAAGATGATGATCTCCCCGATCATCTTCTGCACGATCGTGCTCGGCGTCGGCTCGGTACGCAAGGCCGCCAAGGTCGGCAAGGTCGGCGGGCTCGCGCTCGGCTACTTCATCTGTATGTCCTTCGTGGCGCTGGCCATCGGGCTGGTCGTCGGCAACATCATCCACCCGGGCAGCGGGATGCACCTGACCGAGGCCGTGAAGGGCGTCGGGCACACGCAGGCCGAGGCCGCCGCCGAGGGCCCCGTCGACTTCATCCTCGGGATCATCCCGACCACCTTCGTCTCGGCCTTCACCGAGGGCCAGGTGCTCCAGACCCTGCTGATCGCCCTCCTCGTGGGCTTCGCGCTGCAGGCCATGGGCCGTGCGGGGCAGCCGGTGCTGAAGGGTGTCGAGCACATCCAGAAGCTGGTCTTCCGCATCCTCGGCATGATCATGTGGGCCGCCCCTGTCGGTGCCTTCGGCGCCATGGCGGCCGTCATCGGCGAGACCGGTATGGACGCGCTGAAGGCGCTGGGCACGATCATGCTCGGCTTCTACATCACCTGTGCGCTCTTCATCGTCATCGTGCTCGGCACCCTGACGAAGCTCGTCGCCAAGGTCAGCCTCTTCCAGCTGCTGAAGTACCTCGGCCGGGAGTTCCTGCTGATCGTCTCGACCTCGTCGTCCGAGTCCGCGCTGCCGCGGCTCATCGCCAAGATGGAGCACCTGGGCGTCAGCCGCCCGGTCGTCGGCATCACCGTGCCGACCGGCTACTCCTTCAACCTCGACGGCACGATGATCTACCTGACCATGGCCTCGCTGTTCATCGCCGACGCGATGGACCAGCCGATGAGCATCGGCCAGCAGATCGGTCTGCTGCTCTTCATGATGGTCGCCTCGAAGGGCGCGGCGGGTGTCTCCGGCTCCGGTATCGCCGTCCTGGCCAGTGGTCTGCAGTCGCACAAGCCCGCGCTCGTGGACGGTGTCGGTCTGATCATCGGTATCGACCGGTTCATGAGCGAGGCGCGCGCGGTCACCAACTTCGCGGGCAACGCGGTCGCCACGCTGCTCATCGGTACGTGGACCGGTGAGGTCGACAAGGAGCGGGTGAACCGGGTGCTCGCCGGGGAGCTGCCGTTCGACGAGAAGACTCTGCTGGACAGCGACGAGGACGACGCGATCGACGTCGCCCCGGAGGTGCCGGAGCAGGGCGGCGAGAAGGAGCTGGCGAAGGCGTAAGCGCCGTTTGGAGCTGCGGGTCCGTTGTGGCTGATCGCGCCCACGCGGCGGAGCCGCATGATGACACAGCCCCGCGCCCCTGACGGGGCGCCCCACCCACGGGGCTCATAAGTCCCCCAAGCCGCCGGGCGGCCAGGTTCTCCCCCCGTAGACCTGGCCGCTCGGTGTATGTGTCGGACAAGCTCAATCGCTCAGCTTGGTCACCAGTTCGGTGGCTCTGGAGGCGGGTACGCCCGCCGCGGTCAGCATGGTGATCGCGGCGGAGCGGCCCGCCTCCTCCGGCGCCAGCAGGCCGTCGTTCACCGCCTCCATGAGGGCGAACAGCATCTGCTCGTGGACGTACGCCAGTGCGGGCGCCGGCAGCGGAGACTCGAACACGCCCTGGTCGAGGCCGCGCCGCAGCAGCTCCGCGCAGGCCGCGCGCACCGGCGTGAGTCGCTCGCGGATGCCCTGGACCGTGACGCTGCGCTGGGCGAGGGCGACCAGCAGCCGGTAGCGGTCGGCGATCTCCCAGACGGCGAGCGTCGAGCGGACCAGTGATTCCGCCGGGTCCCGTCCGCTCTCCCGGCCCGCCGCGTGCGCCGCGGCCACCGCCTCCACCGCGCCGTCGGTCAACGTGCTGATCAGCACCTCGCGGCTGGGGAAGTGCCCGTACACCGTGCGCCGCACGACGCCCGCGGCCCGTGCGATCTGGTCCATGGACGCGTCGGGGTCGCGCAGCAGTTCGGCGAGCGCGACGTCGAGGATGCGGCGGCGGTTCGCATCCGCGCGGCTGGCACTACCCGTGGTCATGGCTGCCATTCTGCACGCCCCCCGGATCCGCGCGAGGTGATCACTCGTGCCCTCCACAAGGGCTCCACCTCCTTGATTTGCACAGCGTTGTGCACCTCGATACATTGCACATGGTTGTGCAACTGCACGCCAATGTGCAAATGGAGCGAAGAGAAGGGGCGACCGTAGTCATGCGTCTCGTCATGAACGAACCGGTCGAGGGGATGGACCGGCCCTACGCCCGGCGCTGGTGGGCGCTGCTGGTGCTCTGCCTGAGCCTGCTGATCATCGTGATGGCGAACACCGCCCTCACCGTCGCGGCCCCGGACATGACCCAGGACCTGGGCCTGTCCAGCGCGGACCTGCAGTGGGTCATCGACGGCTACACCGTCCCGTACGCCGCGCTGATGCTGCTGCTCGGTGCGATCGGCGACAAGTACAGCCGGCGCGGCGCGCTCATCCTGGGGCTCGTCGTGTTCGGCGGGGGCGCGGTCGCGGGCTCGCTCGTCGACAGCTCCGCCGGGGTCATCGCGGCCCGTGCCGTGATGGGCGTCGGCGCCGCCCTGATCATGCCCGCGACGCTCTCCCTGCTCGCCGCGACCTTCCCGCGCGAGGAGCGGGCGAAGGCGATCACCCTGTGGACCGCCACCGCCGGACTCGCCATCGCGGCCGGGCCACTGGTCGCCGGCGCGCTGCTGGAGCACCACGGCTGGTCGTCCACGTTCCTGATCAACGTCCCCATCGCCGTGCTCGCGATCGTCGGCGCCCTCGTCCTCGTACCGCCGTCCAGGGCCGCGCACCACCACCGCATCGACCACGTCGGCGGCCTGCTGTCCGTGGTCTGGATCGGCTCGCTGGTCTACATGATCATTGAGGGGCCGCACTTCGGATGGGGCGTCAAAGCCGTGACCGCCGCGGTCGTCGCTGGCGCCGGGCTGGTGGCCTTCGTGGTGTGGGAGCTGCGCCACCCGCGCCCGGTCGTCGACGTACGCCGCTTCGGCCACCGCCGGTTCGCGGGCTCCAACCTCGCCGTCGCCCTCTTCTTCCTGGCCGTCTTCGGCGCCTTCTACTACCTCACCCAGCACCTCCAGTTCGTCCTCGGCTACGACGCGCTGGACACCGGGGTGCGGATGCTGCCGCTCGCCGGGGCCGTGTTCGTCGGCTCGACGCTCACCGGATACCTCACCCCGCGCATCGGCATGAAGATCACGGTGACCGCGGGCATGGTCGGCGGCACGGCGGCGCTCGCGCTGCTCACCCGGGTCGACGCGGCATCCTCGTACGGTGATCTCGTGCTGCCCCTCACCCTCCTGGGCCTGGCGATCGGGCTCGCGCTCTCGCCCTGCACGGACGCCATCATGGGCGCGTTCCCCGAGGCCGAACTCGGCGTCGGCGGAGCCGTCAACGACACCTCGCTGGAGCTCGGCGGCTCGCTCGGCATCGCGATCCTCGGTTCCGTGCTGGCGAGTTCGTACTCCGCGCACCTCTCGGACGCCACCGCGGGCAGCAAGCTTCCGGCGGGCGCCCTGTCCACGGCGCAGGACTCGGTCGGCGCGGGCTACGCGGTCGCCCAGGGCATCGGTGACAAGGCCCGGCAGCTCGGCGAGCAGGCCGCGCGGGCGGGGCACGCCGGGAACACCGAGAAGGCCGCGCAGCTGAAGGCGCAGGCCGACCAACTCACCCACGGGGCCGAGCGGATGGCGGACGCCGTCGGTTCGTCCTTCTCGGACGCGGTGGCGCACACCAGCCTGATCGGCGCGGTGATCCTGGGCGTGGGGACCGTGCTGGTCGCCTTCCTGCTGCCCCACAAGGGCGGCGCGCACCCGGGGGAGACCCCGGAGCAGGCAGCGGAGGAACAGCCGGAACTCACCGGCGCGGCGGCGCGTTGAGCGCACCTCAGCCCGCCTCGGAACCGTGACCCTCGGGCCGCCGTCTCGTAGAACATGCACTACCGTGCCGTGCCGGACTGACCGGCACGGCACGGCATGTTCTGCGGAGGACACGGAGTATGAAGATCGACTGGGACCGGCGGACGTGCGCGCGCAAAGGTCATGTGACGTACGCGCCCGGCGAGCCGGAACTGCGCCGGCGGCTGCGCGCCGAGACGAGCCTCGGCGAGGCCTGGCGCTGTCTGCGCTGCGGCGACTTCGTGCTGGGCGAACCCCATGGCTCGGGCCCCGCGGAGGACGCACCCCTGGTGCCGCGCGGCAAGGTGCTGCGTGATCTGTTCATCCTGCGCTTCCTGGCGATCGAGCGGGCCGTGCGCGGGGTGTTCATCGTGCTGGTCGCGGCCGCGGTGTGGAAGTTCAGCAACAGTCAGGACTCGGTGCGCCGGCTCTTCGACGAGAACCTCGACGTCTTCCGGCCGGTCTTCAAACACTTCCACTACGACCTCGACCACTCGCCGGTCGTCGGCACCATCCAGAAGTCCTTCGGCTACAAACACTCCACGCTGGCCCTGGTGGCCGCGCTGCTGCTGGCGTACGCGCTGATCGAACTCGTCGAGGCGGGCGGCCTCTGGTACGCCAAGCGCTGGGCGGAGTATCTGACGGTGGTCGCCACCGCCGCCTTCCTGCCCCTGGAGATCTACGAACTCACCGAGCACGTCAGCTACTTGAAGATCGCCACCCTGGTCCTCAACATCCTCGCCGTCCTCTACATCGCCCTCGCCAAACGCCTCTTCGGACTGCGCGGCGGACGCAGGGCGTTCGAGGAGGAGCGGCACAGCGCGTCGCTGCTGGAGGTCGAGGAGTCGGCGGGCGTGGCCGCGCACGCCTGACGCCCCGCACGGCGTCAGCGCCCGCCACCGCCGTTTGCCGAGGATCGTCTACGGGCGGTCGGAGCCCAGGGTCTCGGCCACGGCGCGCGGCAGCCACGTCCGTGCGTCGCCGAAGGTGAACCCGAGCACGGTGGCCCGGGAGTTGTCCATGCCGTAGGAACGGCTGAAGGAGAAGGGGGAGACCGCGCCGACCTCGACGGGCCGCAGGAGGGTCTTGCCGTCCGGGAGGTGCACGGCGATCGCCTCGCACAGCTCCCGCGTGGTCAGCGGCCCGTGGGAGGCCGCGTTGACCGGGCCCGTGAAGTCCTCGCCCGCCGCCCAGAACAGGAAGTCGGCGATCTCCTCGACGTGGATGTACGTCGCCGGGCGGTTCACGGGCGGTACGGCGATCGCCTCGCCCGTGCGGATGCGCTCCGCGTAGTGCTGGAGGCGGCCGGTGAAGTCGTCGTCCCCGCCCAGGACGTGGGCCACCCGGACGGCCGTGTACGGGAACGCGGGGTCGGCCGCGAACACCGCCTCGGCCTGGCGCTTGCCCTCCCCGTAGTGGCCCTCGAGGAACCCCGGCTCGTCCCAGGGGAGTGCGAGGTCGACGGGCACGGCATGGGGGTCCACGGCGTCCTCCCGTACGAGATCCGCCGAGTCCTCGTGCTCGTACACCTCGACGGTGGAGGTCATGACGTACCGCCGGGTGCGTCCCGTGAAGACCCGTCGCGCGATCTCCGCCTGCCGCGGTGTGTAGCAGACCTGGTCGACCACCACATCGAAGGTGCGTGAACCCAGCGCCTTCTCCAGGGAATTCCCGTCCTTGCGGTCCGCGACGAGATGGACCGCCCCGGCGGGCGGTGCGGAGGAACCGCGATTGATGACGGTGACGTGGTCCCCGGCGGCCAGCAGCCGGGCAATCAGCCGCTTTCCGAAATAGCGGTTCCCGCCAATGACACCTATCTCGCGCACGGCGTTCCTCCCCCTCGCACTTCCCGCGTCCACCGGGCTTCCGTGGTCATAATTCTCCCGGCGTACGCGTCACGTCTGAAGGGGGAGACATGGGAGATCCGACCGCTGCACCGAAGGAACCACGGCAAGCGCGCGCCGTCACCGACGAAACGTCGGTGGCCTTCGACGCGGTGGACCGGCAGATCCTGGAACTGCTGCAGAGCGACGGCCGGATCAAGCTCAGCGAGCTCGGCCGGCGCGTGCGGCTGAGCCCCGCGGCCGTCGCCGAGCGCGTACGGCGGCTGGAGTCCACGGGCGCCGTCACCGGTTACGGCGCCCATGTCTCACCGCCCCTCCTCGGCTACGGCATCCAGGCCTTCGTCCGCGTCAATCCGCACGGCGGCTACACCCTGCGCCACCCCAGGACCCTGGAGCTGATCTCCCGCCCGGAGATCATCGAGGTCCACCACGTCGTCGGCGAGGACTGCTGGATCCTCAAGGTCGCCGTCGCGGACACGATCCACCTGGAGGACGTCCTGGAACAGACCTCCGCACTGGGGCGCACGACGACCTCGATCGTGCTGTCCTCACCGGTGGCGCGAAAGCCACTGCCGCCCTTGCGTTGACGTCGGCGTCAAGGAATACCGTCGGGGCATGCGAATCGGCGAGCTGGCGGCGCGGGCCGGGACCACCACGCGGACTCTTCGGTACTACGAGTCACGGGGGCTGCTGCCCGCGCGGCGGGGCGAGAACGGGTACCGGACGTACGACGATCACGACCTGCGGCTGCTGCGGCAGATCAGGACGCTGCAGGACTTCGGGTTCGACCTGGAGGAGACCCGGCCCTTCGTGGAGTGTCTGCGGGCGGGGCACCCGGAGGGCGACTCCTGTCCGGCCTCGCTCGCGGTCTACCGGCGCAAGCTGGGCGAGCTCGACTCGCTGATCGACGAGTTGCAGGCCGTACGGGCCGAGGTCGGTGCGCAGCTGGCGCGGGCCGAGCGGGCGCGTGACGAGCTGGCGGCCGAGGCGGAGGTTCCGGGCGGCCCGGAACCCGTATGCGAACTGGAAGGGCGGACAGGGTGATCAAGGTGGCAGGCGTGGCTTCGGTGACGGACGCGGACTTCGAGACGGAGGTGATCGGCGCCGAGCTCCCGGTGCTGGTGGAGTTCACGGCCGACTGGTGCCCGCCGTGCCGGCAGATGGGGCCGGTGCTCAGTGCCCTGGCGGCCGAGGAGGGCGAGCGGCTCAAGGTGGTCCAGCTGGACGTGGACACCAACCCGCTGACGACGAACGCCTACCGGGTGCTGTCGATGCCCACGTTCATGGTGTTCCGCGGGGGCGAGCCGGTGAAATCGATGGTGGGCGCCCGGCCGAAGCGCCGGCTGCTGGAGGAGCTGTCCGACGTGCTCTGACCGTCCGGCGTGCTCCGACCTCGCCGATATACAGCAGAACTACAAAAATCCCCCGAGCAATTGCGCTCGGGGGATTTCGCTGCGTATATTGAATGATTCGCGACTTCAGGAGAATTGGGTCGCGGAGAAGTTCACTGGGCACAGTATATCCGGCCGGGAGCGGAATTGTCAAACAGGGGCGCAAACGCAGAGGGCACCACAGGATTTCCCGACGATGAATTGCGGCACGAGCAGGAATTCATCGACGGGTTGTACGCACGCGTGGACGTGCTGCGGGGCGACACCGAGGCCTCCGTCGGCGACGCGCTCGCGCAGGGCAACACACCCATGCAGGCCAGGCTCGAACGGGACGTGCTCGTCGCCGAGCGCTCGGGCCTGCTCGCCGCACTGAACGCCGTGGACGGCTCGCTCTGCTTCGGCCGGATCGACCTCACCTCCGGCGTCACCCATCACATCGGCCGTATCGGCGTCCGCGCCGACGACACCGAGCACACCCCCATCCTCATCGACTGGCGGGCCCCGGTCGCCCGCCCCTTCTACCTCGCCACCGGCCACACGCCGATGGACCTGCGCCGCCGCCGGCACATCACCACCGACGGCCGCCGGGTGACCGACCTGCACGACGAGATCCTCGACCTCGGCGACCACGAGCGCACCGGCCACGAGGACCCGACCGGCGACGCCGTACTGCTGGCCGCGCTGAACTCGGCGCGCACCGGCCGCATGAGCGACATCGTGCAGACCATCCAGGCCGAACAGGACCGGATCATCCGCGCCCCGCACAAGGGCGTGCTGGTCGTCGAGGGCGGCCCCGGCACCGGAAAGACGGCGGTGGCGCTGCACAGGGCCGCGTACCTGCTCTACGAGTACCGGGAACTGCTGGCGAAGCGCGCCGTCCTGATCGTCGGACCGAACCCCGCCTTCCTCGGTTACATCGGCGAGGTACTGCCCTCGCTCGGCGAGACGGGCGTGCTGCTCGCGACCGTCGGCGAACTGTTCCCCGGCGTCCGGGCGACCGCCACCGACGCCCCGCGGGCCGCCGCGGTGAAGGGCCGCGCCGACATGGCCGAGGTGCTCGCCGCCGTGGTCCAAAGCCGCCAGACGCTGCCCGACCCGGTCATCGCGATCGAGCACGACCGGGACATCCTGATGCTCGACGCCGGGCTCGTCCAGGTCGCCCGCGAACGCACCCGTGAGGCGCAGCTGCCGCACAACGTGGCCCGCGAGTACTTCGAGGGCCACATCCTCAACACGCTCACCGACATGCTGGCCGAGCGCATCGGCACCGACCCCTTCGACGGTTCGAACCTGCTCGACCCGAGCGACATCACCCAGATCCGCGACGACCTCGCCGAGAACCCCGAGGTCTGGTCGGCCATCGACCAGCTGTGGCCGCGGCTGACCCCGCAGCGCCTGGTCGCCGACTTCCTCGCGGACCCCGAGGGATACGTCCCGGACGAGGACGCGGCCGCGATCCGCCGCCCGGTCACCGGGGCCTGGACCACCGCCGACGTCCCCCTCCTCGACGAGGCCGCCGAACTGCTCGGCGAGGACGACCGCGTGGCCCGTGCCCTCGCCGACCAGGAACGCCGCGCCCAGGTGGCGTACGCGCAGGGCGTGCTGGACGTGTCCTACGCCTCCCGCACCTACGAGTTCGAGGACAAGGACGAGGAGGACTCCGAGGTCCTGTCCGCGCACAACATCATCGACGCCGAGCGGATGGCCGAGCGGCACGAGGAGGACGACCACCGCAGCGCCGCCGAACGCGCGGCGGCCGACCGGACCTGGACGTTCGGCCACATCATCGTCGACGAGGCGCAGGAACTCTCGCCGATGGCCTGGCGCCTGCTGATGCGGCGCAGCCCGACCCGCTCGATGACCCTGGTCGGCGACCCCGCGCAGACCGCGGAGGCGGCCGGAGTGGGCTCCTGGTCGGAGATCCTCAGCCCCTACGTCGAGGACCGCTGGGAGCACAAGCGCCTCGCGGTCAACTACCGCACCCCGTCCGAGATCATGGACGTGGCGGCGGGCGTCCTGCGCGCGCGGCACCCGGACTTCGAACCGCCGCGTTCGGTGCGCTCGACGGGCGTACGACCGTGGGCACGTGCCGCCGGGGACGACCTGCCCGGCACCGTCGCGAAGGCCGTCGCCGAGCTGACCCCCGCCGAGGGACGGCTCGCGGTGATCGCACCCCGCGAACTGCACACCTCGCTCGCGGCCCGACTGGAGGACGTGACGGCGGGGGAGGAGCCCGACCTGACCCGGACGGTCGTCCTCCTCGACCCCCGTCAGGCCAAGGGACTGGAATTCGACTCCGTCCTCGTGGTCGAACCGGCGCGGTACGGCACGAGCGACCTGTACGTGGCGCTGACGCGGGCGACGCAGGCGCTCGGGATCGTGTACGAGGGCGAGCTGCCTCAGGCGCTGCGGGCGGCGACGGTCTGACCACCGGGCGGGGCGAGGAGTTCACGCTCCTGCGCCCCGTCCCTCGTCGTGGCCGCTGAAGCCGTCAGGCGGGGCGGAGCCAGATCGTGGCCAGGGGAGGCAGGGTCAGACGGAGGCTGGTGGGGTGGCCGTGGGCGGGGTGGGGCTCGGGTTTGACGGGGTGGGGGTTGTGGACGTCGCTGCCGCCGTAGCGGGCGGCGTCGGTGTTGAGGACTTCGTGCCAGGCGGGGATGTCTTCGGGGATGCCGAGGCGGTAGTCGTGGCGGACGACGGGGGAGAAGTGGGAGACGGCGAGCAGGGGGGTGCCGTCGGTGTCGTGGCGGAGGAAGGCGAGGACGTTGTCGTCGGCGGCGTCGCCGGCGATCCAGGTGAAGCCGGCGGGGTCGGTGTCGCGTTGCCAGAGGGCGGGTTCGTGGCGGTAGACGGTGTTGAGGTCGCGGACGAGGTCGCGGACGCCGCGGTGGTCGGGTTCGGCGGGGTAGGCGGGGTCCAGGAGCCACCAGTCGGGGCCGTGGGCTTCGGACCATTCGGCGCCCTGGGCGAATTCCTGGCCCATGAAGAGGAGTTGTTTGCCGGGGTGGGCCCACATGAAACCGAGGTAGGCGCGGGTGGTGGCGCGTTGCTGCCACCAGTCGCCGGGCATCTTCGACACGAGTGAGCGTTTGCCGTGGACGACCTCGTCGTGGGAGATGGGCAGGACGTAGTTCTCGCTGTAGGCGTACACCATCGAGAACGTCATCTCGTTGTGGTGGTACTTGCG
>NZ_JBVKCA010000021.1:0-137696 GCF_055656965.1 Streptomyces sp. NPDC111656 | reverse complement strand
GTGGTGCGGCTGTTGGAGACGGCGCAGGAGCATTACGGGTTCGATGAGTCCGATGTGTGGTCGATGGCGCATTCGTACGCCTTTGATGTGTCGGTTTTCGAGATGTGGGGTGCGTTGGCTCATGGTGGGCGGCTGGTGGTGGTTCCGCAGGCGGTGACGCGTGCGCCGGAGGAGTTTTTGGATCTGTTGGTCGGGGAGGAGGTGTCGGTTCTTTCCCAGACGCCGACCGCTTTCCGGTCCCTGGTGGCGGCCGCCGCCTCCGGTGACCGCCGGGTTCACGAGCTTTCCCTGCGTGCTGTCGTCTTCGCGGGGGAGAAGCTGGAGGTCTCCGAACTTCGGCCGTGGACGGATGTGTTGGGCCTCGACGCTCCCGCGCTCGTCAACATGTACGGCATCACCGAGACCACCGTGCACACCACCTACCACAAGGTGGACGGTGTGGACCTGGCCCGTCCGGCGACCAGCCGGGTCGGGCATCCGCTCTCCGACCTCTCGGTGCTGCTGCTCGACGCGGACGGCCGGCCGGTGCCGGTCGGTGTCCCCGGCGAGATCCATGTGGCGGGCCCGGGTGTGGCGCGCGGTTACCTCGGACGTCCGGACCTGACCGCGGAGCGGTTCGTGCCGAACCCGTTCGGGCCGGCCGGCGGCCGGATGTACCGAAGCGGCGATGTGGCCAAGCGGCTGGCCGACGGAGGTCTGGAAGTCCTGGGCCGTATCGACGACCAGGTCAAGATCCGGGGCTACCGCATCGAACTCGGCGAGATCGCCGCCGCGCTCGCCGCCGAGCCGTCCATCGCTCAGGCCGTCGTGGTCGTCCGCGAGGACACCCCCGGCGACAAGCAGCTCGTGGCGTACGCGGTGCCCGCCGAGGGCGGACTCGCCGATCCCCGCACGCTGCGTGAGAGCCTGGGCCGCGCACTGCCGGACTACATGGTCCCGGCCCTCTTCGTGGCGCTCGACACCATTCCGCTCACCACCAACGGCAAGCTCGACAAGCGCGCCCTGCCCGCGCCGGACCGCTCCGACCTGGCGGTGGCGGCCGGCTCGGTCGCCCCGCGCACCCCGCAGGAGCAGCGCCTCGCGCTGATCTGGGCCGACGCCCTCGGTCTGGACTCGGTCGGCGTCGAGGACGCGTTCTTCGACCTCGGCGGCGACTCGATCCGTGCCGTCGCGCTGGTCGGCGCGATGCGCGCGGCCGGTCTCGACGTGTCCGTCCGGGACGTCTTCGAGCGGCGCACCATCGCCTCGGTCGCCGAGCTGCTCGCGGGCCGCACCGCCCCGGTCGAGGAGTTCCGCACGGTCGAGCGGTTCGCGATGATCAGTGCGGCGGACCGGGCGCTGCTGCCGGCCGGCGTGGTCGACGCGTACCCGCTGACCCAGGTGCAGACCGGCATGCTCGTCGAGATGGTGGCCGGTTCGCGGGGCGGCGCCCCGGCGGCGTACCACTCGACCGCGGGCTACAAGGTCCGCGACGAGCAGCCGTTCGACGCGGACGCGCTCCGCGCGGCGGTGCGCACCGTCACGGCCCGGCACGAGGTGCTGCGCACCTCCTTCGACCTGTCCACGGCCTCCCGGCCGCTGCAGCTCGTGCACGCCTCGGCCGGGACCCCGGTCGCGGTGCACGACCTGAGCGACCTGGACGCGGCGGGCGTCGACGCGGAGCTGCGAGCCCACCAGGCGTCGGAGCGGGCCGAGTTGCTCGACCCGGCGGTCGCTCCGCAACTGAGGGTCGCGGCGCATGTCGTGAGTGACGGGTGGTGGCTGGGGCTCACACAGTCCCACATGATCACCGAGGGCTGGTCGCAGCACGCGATGCTGATGGAGATCATCGCCTGCTACCGGGCGTTCGCGGCGGGCCGCGCGCCCGAGACGTACCAGGCGCCGGATGTCCGCTTCGCGGACACCGTGGCCGCCGAGCTGGCCTCCCTGGAGTCGGCCGAGGACCGCGCGCACTGGCAGGGAGTGGTGCAGGGGTACACGCCGTTCGTGCTGCCCGCCGACTGGGCGGACCGCACGGGCGCGGCCGAGGACTACGCGGTCACCGTGGAGCTGATGGACCTGGAGGCGCCGCTGCGCGCCTTCGCCGCCAGGGCCGGGGTCTCCGTCAAGAGCGTGCTGCTCGCCGCCCACCTCAAGGTGCTCGGCCAGCTCACCGACGAGCCCGCCTTCCACACGGGGCTGATCTGCGACACGCGCACCGAAGTCCTGGGCTCCGACCGGGTGTTCGGCATGTACGTCAACACCTTGCCGTTCCCGCACACCCGTACCGCCCGCACCTGGGGGGAGCTGGTGCGCCAGGTCTTCGACCGCGAGGTCGCGCTCTGGCCGCACCGCCGCTTCCCGCTGCCGGAGATCCAGCGCACCGCCGGCACGGCCGGGCGCCTCATCGAGGTGATCTTCAACTACCAGGACTTCCACAACCTGGACGGCCGGCAGCTCGATCTCGCGGCCGGGCTCGGCTCGGGCTCCACCGAGTTCGCCCTGGAGGTCTCGACCTCCGGCGGGGGTCTCACCCTGAAGACCGACACCTCGGTGCTCGGCCGGGACGCGGCGGACCGCCTGGCCGCGATGTACCGGTCGGTCCTGGAGGCGATGGCCGCCGAGGGTGTCGACGGCGATGCCCGCACGACCCGTCTGTGCGCCGCCGACGCGGAACTGCTCGACTCCTGGGCGGACACGGCCCGTACGTCGTCCTGGATCAGCATCGAGCGGGAGTTCGAGCGGTATGCCGCCGAGTACCCCGACCGGCCGGCGATCTCCGACGACACCACCGCGCTCAGCTACGCCGCCGCCAACGCGGAGGCCAACCGGCTCGCCCGCCACCTGCGCGGCCTCGGCGTCGGCCCCGACACGGTGGTCGGCATCAGCGCCGACCGTTCCCCCAAGACGGTCCTCGCCGTCCTCGCGGTGCTCAAGGCGGGCGGCGCCTACCTGCCGCTCGACCCGGGCTACCCGGCGTCCCGGCTCGCCTTCATGGCCGCCGACGCGCAGGTGAAGGTGCTGATCACCCAGGGCTCGTACGCCGACGCCCTGGCCGGGATCGACGCCGCCGCGGTGCTGCTCGACGAGCCGGCCGACTGGGCCGCGCAGGACGCCACCGATCTGCCGGAGACCGCCCACCCCGACGACCTGGCGTACGTCATCTACACCTCCGGCTCCACCGGCAGGCCCAAGGGCGTCCACGTCCACCGGCACGGCATGGCCAACCACCTGCTCGCCAAGGTCGAGGACCTGGAACTGACCGGCGCCGACAGCATCGTGCAGAACGCGTCGATGGCCTTCGACATCTCGGTGTGGCAGATGCTCGCCGCGTTCGCGGTCGGCGGCCGGGTCCGGGTGGCCGACGCGGACACCGCGCTCGACCCCCTGTCCTTGTTCCCGCGCACCGCCGACGAGCACATCACCGTCCTCGAAGTCGTACCGTCGCTGCTGCGCGCCGCGCTCGACGCGATGGACGCGGGCGCCCTCGACGTCCGGCTCCCGTCCCTGCGCTGGATGGTGGTGACCGGCGAGGCGCTGCCGCCGGACCTGTGCCGCCGCTGGTTCGACCGCTTCCCGCACGTGCCGATGGTCAACGCCTACGGCCCGACCGAGTGCTCCGACGACATCACACACGCCCTGATCCGGGCCGGTGACGAGATCGGCGACACTCGCGTCACCATCGGAAAGCCGGTCCGCAACTTCCGGCTGTACGTACTGGACGAGCACCTGGCCCCGGTCCCGGTCGGTGTCCCCGGCGAGCTCTACGCGGGTGGCGTCGGCGTCGCCCGCGGCTACGGTGGCCGCCCCGGTCTGACGGCCGAGCGGTTCGTGCCCGACCCGTACGGCCCGGCCGGCTCCCGCCTGTACCGGACCGGTGACGTCGTCGCCTGGAACCGGGAGGGCGACGTCGAGTTCCTGGGCCGCGTCGACCACCAGGTGAAGATCCGCGGCCAGCGCATCGAACTCGGCGAGATCGAAGCCGTGCTCGTCGACCGCCCCGAGGTCGCCGACGCCGCCGCGATCGTCCGTGAGGACACCCCGGGCGTCCAGCTCCTGGTCGCCTACCTGGTGCCCGCCGAGGACGACACCCTCGACGTGGCCGCGCTACGCGCCGAGCTCGCCGAGCAGCTGCCGCCGGCGATGGTCCCCGGCGCCTACGTCACCCTGGACGCCTTGCCGCTCACCCCGAACGGCAAGGTCGACCGGCGCGGCCTGCCGGTCCCCGAGGCGGACACGGACGCCGACGCGGCGTACGCCGAGCCCGCCACCGAGGCGGAGCGCGCGGTCGCCGAGGTCTGGGAGCAGGCCCTCGGGGCCCGCCGGATCGGCGCCCAGGACGGCTTCTTCGACCGGGGCGGCGACTCGATCCGCGCCGTCACCGTCGTCGGAGCGCTGCGCGGCCGCGGCTACGACGTGTCCGTGCGGGACGTCTTCGAGCACCGCACGGTCGCGACCCTGGCCGAACTGGCGGCCGGGCGCGACAAGTTGACCGTCCAGGCCGGTGCGGTCCGCCCGTTCTCCCTGATCGGCGCGGCCGACCGGGCGCTGCTGCCCGCCGACGCCGTCGACGCCTACCCGCTCGGCCAGGTCCAGCTCGGCATGGTCGCCGAACTGCTCTCCGAGAACGGCCGCAACAACTACCACACGGTGGTCTCCAAGCGGATCCGCGACGACCGGCCCTTCGACGCCGACGCGCTGCGCGCCGCCGTCCGCACCGTCACCGCCCGCCACGACATGTTGCGCACCTCGGTGCACATCACCGGCTACGGCGTACCGATGCAGCTGGTGCACGCGACGGCCGAAGTGCCCGTCCGGATCGACGACTTGAGGGGGACCAGTCCGGTGGACGGCGAGCGCGAACTGCTCGCGTACGTCGCCGCCGAGCGCGCCGACCTGTTCGACTTCCGTGTCGCCCCGCTGCTGCGCGTCGCCATCCACCTGGAGAGCGACGACGCCTGGTGGCTGACCCTGACCCAGTCCCACGTGATCGTCGAGGGCTGGAGCCAGCACACCCTGGAGATGGAGCTTGTGAACGCCTACCGGGAGGTCCGCGACTCGGGCGAGTCCGCCCCGTACCAGGCCCCGCCGGTGCGCTTCGCGGACTTCGTCGCGGGGGAACTCGACTCGCTGGACAGCGCCGCCGACCGCGCCTACTGGGAGCGGATCGTCAAGGAGCACGCCCGGCTCGCCCCGCCCGCCGCCTGGGCCGGCGACCCGGCCACCGCGGAGCCGTACGGCATCGACGTGCCGCTGGACTCACTCGCCGAGGCCCTGCGCGCGCGGGCCGCCGAGGCGGACGTGCCGTTCAAGACCGTGCTGCTCACCGCCCACCTGACCGTCATGGGCCGCCTCACGGACGCCGCGGCCTTCCACACCGGTGTGGTCTTCCACGCCCGGCCCGAGGCCGTCGGCGCCGACCGGGTGATCGGCATGCACCTCAACACGCTGCCGTTCGCCCACGAGCGCGGGGCGCGCACCTGGCGCGAGGCGATCGTCCAGGTGTTCCGCCGCGAGACGGAGATCTGGGCCCACCGCCGCTACCCGCTGCCCGCCATCCAGCGTGCCTGGGGCGGCCGACGGCGCCTGCTCGACGTCCACTTCAACTACATCGACTTCCACCAGACCGACACCGACCTGGTGGACACCGGGACGGGCATCAGCGAGGCGCCGACCGAGTTCGGGCTCTCCGTGCACGCGCACGGCGACCGCAAGATCGGCATCCACAGCGACACCGGCCTGATCACCCGCGCGAACGGCGAGCTCCTGGCCCAGATGTACCGCGAGGTTCTGGAGTCGATCGCGAACGGGCTCGATGGGGAGATCGGGCTCGACGGAGAGATCGGGCTCGACGAGTTCGGGGCCACGGAACCAGTACAGGGGGAGGCTGAAGTGGGCGCTCTGGCTCATGAGTTGTTCGAGTCGTGGGTGGTGGGGTCGCCGGGGTCGGTGGCGGTGGTGGCGGGTGGGTTGTCGTTGTCGTATGGGGAGGTGAATGAGCGGGCGAACCGGTTGGCGCATGTGTTGCGTGCGGCGGGTGTGGGTCCGGAGGATCTGGTGGGTGTGCATCTGGAGCGGGGTGGGGATCTGGTTCCCGCGTTGTTGGGTGTGTTGAAGTCGGGGGCGGGTTATCTGCCGTTGGATCCGGCGAATCCGGTGGAGCGTCTGGGGTTTGTGCTGGGGGACGCGGGTGCTCGGGTGGTGGTGACGACGTCGGCGTTGTTGCCGTCGTTGTCGGGTGTGTTTTCGGGTGTGGTGGTGGTGCTGGATGCGGAGGAGACGTGTGCCGCGTTGGCTGCGGCTTCGGTGGAGAATCCGGTGCGGGTCTGTGATCCGGACAATGTGATCTACACGATCTATACGTCGGGTTCGACGGGTCGGCCCAAGGGTGTGGTGCTGACGCATGCCAATGTGGTGCGGCTGTTGGAGACGGCGCAGGAGCATTACGGGTTCGATGAGTCCGATGTGTGGTCGATGGCGCATTCGTACGCCTTTGATGTGTCGGTTTTCGAGATGTGGGGTGCGTTGGCTCATGGTGGGCGGCTGGTGGTGGTTCCGCGGGCGGTGACGCGTGCGCCGGAGGAGTTCTTGGATCTGTTGGTCGGGGAGGAGGTGTCGGTTCTTTCCCAGACGCCGACCGCTTTCCGGTCCCTGGTGGCGGCCGCCGCCTCCGGTGACCGCCGGGTCAAACAGCTGAGCCTGCGCGCGGTGATTTTCGCGGGGGAGAAGCTGGAGGTCTCCGAACTCCAGCCATGGACGGACAGACTGGGCCTCGGTCGCACCTCGCTCGTCAACATGTACGGCATCACCGAGACCACCGTCCACACCACCTACCACCGGCTCACCAAGCGGGACTTCGCACCGGGCGCGGGCAACCCGGTCGGCCGTCCGCTGGCCGACCTGACCGTGCATCTGCTCGACGCCCAGGGCGCCGAGGTGCCCGTCGGCACCGAGGGTGAGATCCATGTGGCGGGTCCGGGTGTGGCGCGCGGTTACCTCGGACGTCCGGACCTGACCGCGGAGCGGTTCGTGCCGAACCCGTTCGGGCCGGCCGGCGGCCGGATGTACCGCAGCGGTGACCTCGCCCGTCGCCGTGAGGACGGCAGCCTGGAGTTCCTGGGCCGTATCGACGACCAGGTCAAGATCCGCGGCTACCGCATCGAACTCGGCGAGATCGCCGCCGCGTTGACCGCGCACGAGGACATCGCCCAGGCCGTCGTGGTCGTCCGCGAGGACACCCCCGGCGACAAGCGACTCGTCGGCTACCTCGTGGCGGCCGGGCAGTTCCTCCCCGACGCGGGCGCCCTGCGCGCACACCTGGCGCGGACCCTGCCCGAGTACATGGTTCCGGCCGCCTTCGTGGCGCTCGACACCCTCCCGCTCACCACCAACGGCAAGCTCGACAAGCGCGCCCTGCCCGCCCCGGAGGAGGGCGGTCAGCTCCGCTCCGCCGCCGGGTACGTCGCTCCCCGCACGGCCATCGAGGCCCAGGTCGCCGCGGTGTTCCAGTCGGTGCTCGGCGTCGACAAGGTCGGCGTCCACGACAGCTTCTTCGACCTCGGCGGCGACTCCATCCGGGCCGTACTGCTGGTGGGCACACTGCGGGACGCCGGGTACGGGCTGAGCGTGCGCGAGCTCATGGAGCGGCCGGTCCTCGGCCCGCTCGCCGAGCTGCTCGCGGGGCGCACCGGTGCCGCCCCCGCCGCCGCCCCGGCCCCGATCGCGCCGTACGCCCAGATATCCACCGCGGACCGTGAGCTGCTGCCCGCCGGTGTGGTGGACGCCTATCCGCTGACGCAGAACCAGCTCGGCATGCAGATCGAGATGCTGTCAGCGCCCGAGCGGCCCGACTACCACCTGGTGACCAGCCTGCGGCTGCGCGACGCGCGGCCCTTCGACGCCGCCGCGTTCCAGCGGGCCCTGGACGCCTTGGTGGCCCGGCACGACGTGCTGCGCACCAGCGTCGACCTCGACACCTACAGCGTCCCGCTGCAACTGGTGCACGGCACCACAGAACTCCGGCTGAAGGTTGTCGACCTGACCGGACTCGGCGAGGCCGGCGCCACCGCCGCCGTCGAGGCCTACGTCGACGAGCGTGGCCGGACCGCGCTCGATCCGGCCGCCGCGCCCCTGCTGGACGTCACCGTCCACCTGTGCGCCGACGGGAGCCGCCAGCTCACCGCCGTCAACTCCCATGTGATCCTGGACGGCTGGAGCCTGGGCGGGCTGCTCACCGAACTGCTCGCGCTGTACGACGGGGCCCTGGCCGGGAAGCTGCCCGCCCACGAGGCATCCGCCGTACGGTTCGCCGACACCGTCGCCGCCGAGGCGCGGGCCCTGGAGTCGGGGGAGGACCGGGCCCACTGGCAGGCCGTCGTCGCCGGGCACGAGCGGTTCGCGCTGCCGGCCGGCTGGGGCGAGACCGACCCGGACACGTCCGAGGAGATGTACCTCCTCGACGTCGGCTACGCCGACCTGACCGAGGGCCTGGAACGGCTCGCCGCGCAGGCCCAGGCGCCGCTGAAGAGCGTGCTGCTCGCGGCCCATCTCAAGGCGCTCAGCCTGCTCACTCCCGAGCCCGCCTTCCTGACCGGCCTCACCTCGCACGTGCGGCCCGAGGCGGCCGGCGCGGACTGGGTGCACGGCATGTTCCTGAACATCCAGCCCATCGGGTACACCGACGGTGCCCGCACCTGGCGCGAGCTCGTCGAGCGGACCCTCGCCGCGGAGCTCGCCGGCTGGCCGCACCGGCACTTCCCGATGCCCGCCATCCAGCGGGAGTTCGGCGACGGCTCCCGGCTGGTCGAGGTGTACTTCAGCTATCAGGACTTCACCTCGGTCGCCGCCGGGCAGCAGGACCTGGGCGCCCGGGTCGACGCGGATGCCAGTATCGGCGCCAGCTCCAACGAGTTCGGCTTCTCCGTCGGCACCGCCCCCGGCCGGCTCCAGCTGCGCTGCGCGCCCCGCGCGGTCGGCCGGGCCCATGGCGAGCGGATCGCCGCCCTCTACCGCCAGGTCCTGGTGGAGATGGCGGGCGGTGCGGACGGCGACGCCCGCTCCGGCTGCCTGCCGCCCGCCGAGACCGGCCGGATCGCGGGCTGGGAGACGGCTCCCGAAGGGGCGACCGCCGACCGCCCGGTGTACGAGGTGTTCGCCGAGCGGGCCGCCCGCACCCCGGACGCCGTCGCGGTCACCGGGGACGGATTCACCCTGACCTACGCCGAGTTGGAGGCGCGCGGCAATCAGATCGCGCACCACCTGCTCGCCCAGGGAGTCGGCACCGAGTCGCTCGTCGGTGTGCTCCTCGACCGGGGCCCGGACCTGCACGCCGCGCTGCTCGGCGTGTGGAAGGCCGGAGCGGCCTACATCCCGCTCGACCCGGCGTTCCCGGCCGCCCGTATCGAGACGATGCTCGACGACGCGGGCGCCACCCTCGCGCTGACCGGCACCGGGTACACCGACCGGTTCGCCGCCGGGGTCACGGTCGTCGACCTGGCGGCCGACGCCGCCGCGATCGCGGCCCGGCCGACGGCCCCCGCCGGCGCCCCCAGCGAACCGGACCGACTCGCCTACGCCATCTACACCTCGGGTTCCACCGGCCGCCCCAAGGGGGTCGCGGTCTCCCACCGGGGGCTCGCCAACCATCTGGGCTGGGCGGTCCGCGACCTCGTCGGCGCGGGCACCGGCGGAGGCGCGGTCTTCTCCTCGGTCGCCTTCGACCTGGTCGTCCCCAACCTGTGGGCGCCACTGCTCGCCGGCCGGCCCGTGGTGCTGCTGCCGCAGGATCTCGACCTGTCCGAGCTGGGGGAGCGGCTGCTCGCCCATGGCCCGTACGCCTTCCTCAAGCTCACCCCCGGCCACCTGGAGGTGCTCTCGCACCAGGTGAGCGACGCGCAGGCCCGGGACCTCGCCGGAGTGATCGTGGTCGCGGGCGAGGCGCTTCAGGGCGAACTCGCCTCCCGCTGGGCCGAGGTGCTGGGAGCGGGACGGCTCATCAACGAGTACGGGCCGACCGAGGCCTCCGTCGGCACCAGTGTCCTTCCGCTGACGTGGCCTCTCGCCGCCGAGGTGGTGCCGATCGGGCGCCCGCTTCCCGGCATGGTGATGCGCGTCCTGGACGGCGGGATGCGCCGGGTACCGGCCGGGGCCGTCGGCGAGCTGTACGTCGGCGGCACCGGAGTCGCCCGCGGCTACATCGGCCGAGCCGCCCTGACCGCCGAGACGTTCCTGCCCGACCCGTACGGCCCCCCGGGCGCCCGGATCTACCGCACCGGCGACCTGGCGCGCTGGCTGGCCGACGGCACGGTCGAGTTCCTCGGCCGCGCCGACGACCAGGTCAAGATCCGCGGCTATCGGGTGGAGACCGGCGAGATCCAGGCCGTCCTGCTCGGCCACCCGGCGGTCCGCGCGGCTTTCGTCACGGGCCGCGAGCACGCCCCGGGCGATGTGCGGCTCGCCGCGTACGTGGTGCTCGACGATGCCGTCGAGGCGGGCGCGCTCGCCCGGCACTGCACCGGGAAGCTGCCCGACTACATGGTCCCGGCGACGTTCACGGTCCTCGACTCGATGCCGCTGAACGCCAACGGGAAGGTCGACCGCAAGGCGCTGCCCGGCCCCGAAGAGGCCGACAGCGAGGGCGAGTTCGTGGAGCCCGCCACCCCGACCGAGACCGCCCTCGCGGCCATCTGGTCGAGGGTGCTCGGGGTGGAGCGGGTGGGCGCCACCGACAGCTTCTTCGCCCGTGGCGGCCACTCCATTCTGGTCATCCAGGTGGTCGCCGCCGCCCGCGAGGCCCAGCTGCCGCTCTCGCTGTTCATGCTCTACCAGCACGAGACGCTGGCGGAGCTGGCGGCGGCCGTCGACGAGGCGGTCGCGGCCGCCGCGCCCAAGCCCGCCCCCGGGCCCGCCCCGGCGAGCCTGCTGCCGGTGCCGGCCGAGGTGTTGGAGCGGTACCGGGTGCCCGGGGTCAGCGTCGCCGTCATCATCGGCGGCGAACTGGTCGCCGCCGAGGCACACGGCCTCGCCGCAGGTGGGATCCCGGTCACGCCGGTCACGACGTTCCAGGTCGGCTCCCTCAGCAAACACGTCACCGCCTTCGGCGCGCTGCGGCTGGTCGGGGACGGGGTGCTCGCCCTCGACGAGGACGTCAACACCTATCTGCGCGGCTGGCGCGTGCCGGACGGTGAGGTCCCGGTCACGGTGCGGCAGTTGCTCGGCCACCTGGCCGGTCTCACGCCGACCCCGGGCAAGGGCTTCCAGCCCGGCGACGCGGTACCGACCCTGCTCGACCTGCTGCACGGCAGCGGGCCCGCGACGACCGCCCCGGTCGGCCGGGACCTCGAACCCGGCACGGTCTTCCGCAAGGCCAACGTCCATTACTCGGTGCTCCAGCAGGCCATGACGGACGCCACCGGCGAGCCGTTCCACCAGCTGATGCGGACCCTGGTGCTCGACCCGCTCGGCATGCGGGACAGCAGCTTCGACCAGGGCTTCCCCGTCATGCCGGGGCGCGTGGGCAAGGTCGCGCTCGGTCACGACGCCGAGGGCCGGCAGATCGAGGGCGGCCGCCGGATCCGCCCCGACGCGGCTGCCGCCGGCCTCTGGTCCACCGCGCCCGACCTCGCCAAGCTGGCCCTGGAGATCCGCCGTTCGGCGCTCGGCAGGCCGCTCGCGCTGCTGCGTGAGGAGACGGCGGCCGAGCTGCTCACGCCCCACCGGGACACCTTCTACGGTCTGGGCACCGTGGTCGACGCCACCGGCGCCGACACCCAGTTCGGCCACGGCGGCACCCCGACGGGATACCACGGGGTGTCCGTCACCCGGCTCACCGCGGGCTCCGGACTGGTCGTGCTGACCAACGGGGACGCGGGCGAGCACGTGGTCAAGGCAATCGCCGCCGCCATGGACACCGTCTGACCCCGCCCCTTTCCGGTGGCCGGTCCGGCAGGGCCTCGTTGGTCCACCCCGTCGGACCGGCCGCCATCGACGCACCCAGGAGCACACCGTGACCCCTCGGCACCTCATCTCCCTCGACGACCTCTCCGACGCCGAACTCCGCGCGATCGTGGCCCGCGGCGCCGACTTCTCCGCCGGCACCGCCGCCCACGGAGGCCCGTTGGCCGGCACCGTCACCGGCGTCTACTTCCGCAAGACCTCCACCCGGACCCGTACCGCCTTCTCGGCCGGGGCGCTGCGGCTCGGCGGCCAGATCCTCTCGTACGGGCCGGACGACCTGCAGCTGAACACCGGCGAGACCACCGAGGACACCGGCCGGGTCTTCTCCCGGATGCTGGACGTGCTGGTCGCACGGACCGCGGGCGACCCCGCCGAGCTGCGCGGCTGGGCCGCGCAGCGGCGGATGTCGGTGGTCAACGCGATGAGCGCGGACGAGCACCCCACGCAGGGCCTCACCGATCTCACCACGCTGCTAAGGCGGTTCGGCCGGGTCGACGGGCTGCGGGTGCTGTACCTCGGCGAGGGCAACAACACCGCCGCCGCGCTCGCCCTCGGCCTGAGCCGCTTCAACGGCACCACGCTGGAGCTGCGGACGCCCCAGGGGTACGGGCTGGCCGGGCAGGTACGGCGCCGGGCGGACGAACAGGCCGCCCGGACCGGCTCGTCGGTCGTCGAGCACCACCACATGGACGCCCTCCCGGGCGACTTCGACGTCATCTACACCACGCGCTGGCAGACCACCGGCACCGCCAAGGCCGACCCGGACTGGCGCGCAGGCTTCCTGCCGTTCCGGGTCACCGCCGACCTGTGGAAGACCAGCCCGCGCGCGGTCTTCATGCACGACCTGCCCGCGCACCGCGGCGAGGAGGTGGCCGCCGACGTCCTGGACGGGCGCCACAGCATCGCCTTCGACCAGGCGGAGAACAAGATGCACAGCGCGATGGCGGTCCTGGAGTGGTGCCGCCTCGGCACCGTCGGCGGCGTCCCGTGTTCCGAGCCGGTGGCCGTGGGGGCGGGCCGGTGACCCTGGTCGACCAGGCCGAGGTCCCCGAGGAGACCGAGAAGCCGCCCCCGCTGCGCCGCAACAAGAACTTCCTGCTGCTGTGGTCCGGTGCGGGACTGTCCCAGTTCGGCGTCCGAGCCGCGGTCTCGGCGTACCCGCTGCTGATGCTCTGGTACACGGGCTCGCCCGCCGACGCCGGCCTGGTCGGCTCGGCGGCACTGTTGCCACAGCTGCTCCTGCTGCTGCCGGCCGGCGCGCTGGTGGACCGCTGGGACCGGCGACGGCTGATGGTGGTGTGCGACGCGGTCGGGCTGGTCTCGATGGGCAGTTTGGCCGCCGCGCTGTGGTTCGGGGTGCTGTCGGTGCCGCACGTGATGGCCGCGGCGTTCCTGGAGGGCGGCGCGGTGATCTTCTACAAGCTCGCCGAGCGGGCCGCCGTACGCCACGTCGTGCACCCCGACCACCTGTCGGCCGCGCTGTCGCAGAACGAGGCGCGCGGCCAGGCCGCCGGGCTGCTCGGGCAGCCGAGCGCAGCGGTCCTCTTCCAGGCGTTCCGCTGGCTGCCGTTCGGGGTGGCCGCGTTCACCCACTTCTTCGCGCTGGTCACGCTGCTGCTCATCCCCAAGTCGTTCCAGGACGAGCGGGACGAGGAGGCGGGACGGTCGGTGCGGGCCGAGATCGGCGAGGGCATCGCCTGGGTATGGCGACAGCGCTTCATGCGGGCCGCGATCGTCATTGTCGGCGGCAGCAACCTGCTGTTCCAGATCCTCAATCTGGCCCTGGTGCTGATCGTCAAGGAGGGCGGGTACCCGCCTTCGTACATGGCCGTCATCGGGGTCATCGAGGGCGTCGGCGGCGTCCTGGGCGCGCTGACCGCCTCCTGGTTCATGAAGCGGCTGCCGCTGCCCGCGATCCTGATCGGTGCGCTGCTCGGCTGGGCGGGCCTGATCGCCGGGATCGCGCTGACCGGGCAGCCGGTGGTACTCGGCGCGCTGTGCGCGGGCACCAGCTGGGCCGGGGCGCTGCTCAACGTGGCCGCCGGGGTGCACCAGGTCCGGGTGACCCCGGACGAGATGCAGGGCCGCGCGATGAGCGTGTTCGGCCTCGTCGGCTCCGGCATGAACTCCCTGGGAGCCCTTGTCGGCGGGCTGCTGCTGGCCGCGGCGGGCACGTACCGCAGCGTTCTGGGCGTGGCCGCCGCGATGGCCGTCCTCGCCCTCGTGGCCCTGGCCACGCCCGCGGTACGCAGCATGGGCGTGGAGGAGCGGCAGGGCTGATCCGGCCCGGTCGGCGGGCACCCGGCGGCGTGGGCCGACCCCGGGTGCCCGCCGTCGGCGTACCCGAATATCGAAGGGATATAGAGCTGCACGGAAGGCTCGGAGCACCGGACGCCCCCATGGGTCCGGTGCTCCGCCATGCGGCGCAGCGGGACAACTCCACAGCGTCTGTCTTTCACGTGTAAGAAACTGTTGACAGGTACCTCGGGCACCTGTCATGGTTTTCTTACACATGAAAGAGGTCGCGATGGAAACATTCCCGACCCCGACCGGTGATGAGGTGTTGCAGATGCTGGCAGCTCTCGGGAATCCGCACCGGATGCGGATCATCGCGGCGCTGTCGGAGGGGCGTAACTACGTCAGTCGGCTCGCCCGCGAGATCGGTATGAGCCGCCCGTTGCTCCATATGCATCTGCAGCGCCTCGAGGCGGCGGGACTCGTGACCGGAGTACTCGAACTGTCGGAGGGCGGTAAGGCGATGAAGTACTTCGAAGTCACCCCCTTCGTCCTGCATCTGACCCCCGAGACCGTGGCCGACGCGGCCCGGACCCTGACCGATCAGGACGAGAGCAAGAACGAGACCGCGAGCACCACAAAGGGAGCGAAGTGAACGGGTACGAGACGGTGGAGCTGGCCAGTGATCCGTGGAGCGGCGACTCGACGGGCCTCGTGGCGTCCGGCGGCGTCTTCCTGCTGCTGATCGTGATCGTCTGGCAGATCGCCGCCACATGGCGGGCCCGCATGCTGGCCGCCCGGGAGGACGAGTACCGCCGGCTCACCGCCAAGTACGCCCAACTGCTCGAGGACAACGTGGAGCTTCACCGCCGTACGTCCGACGAGCTCACGCAGGCGCGTCAGGCCATCGTCTCGATGGAGAAGATGATGCGCGAGATCGAATAGGGCCGAGCGGCCTGGTCCCACCCCCCTGCGTGCCGTGGGCCGCACCACCGAGTTGGCGCTCGGTGGCGCGGCCCGGGCAAGGGAATACACGAAAGTCCCGCACAGCCGATCTTGGTGTCACGGCAAGGCCTAGGAACCGTAGGCCGTGACCCCGGCCGGCGTGCGTCCGCTACCGCACTGCACTCCCCTGCATAGGAGACCATCTCATGCCGAGCATGACACCCCCCACGTCACCGCTGGGGGAAGGGCGCAGGCCGCTGACCGTACGAGTCGCCGGCTGGTCCGCCCGCAATGCCAAGAAGACGATCGGGGGCTGGCTCCTGCTGGTGGTGCTCGCCGTGCTGATCGGCGGAGCGGCCGGGTCCGGCGCGCAGACCTCCGACCCCGGTGAGTCCGGCCGGGCCCAGAAAATCATCCGCGACCAGGACGTCGAGGAGCCCTACCAGGAGTCCGTGCTGGTCGAGGCCAAGAACCGGACCTCCGCGAGGTTCGCCGACGACGCCAGGCTGCAGCAGGCCGCCCGGGACCTGATCGCCAACCTGAAGGCGACCGGCGGCGCCGCCACCGACGTAGCGTCCCCCCTCGGCGCCGAGGGCGCGGAGCAGATCTCCAAGGACGGCCACTCCGGCCTGGTCGGCCTCACCGTCGCGGGCCCCGAGGAGCAGGTCGACGCGCACTTCGAATCAGTGCTCGCCGCCGTGCAGAAGACCAAGGCCGCCCACCCGGACGTGCGCATCGCCGAGGCCGGCGACCTGTCCCTGCAGACGGCCGTCAACGACGCCGCCGACAAGGACCTCGCCAAGGCGGAGCTGACCTCGCTGCCGCTCACCCTGATCATCCTGCTGGTGGTCTTCGGCGCCCTGGTCGCCGCCGGCATCCCGGTGCTGCTCGCCGTCACCTCGGTGCTCGCCGCCCTCGGCCTGCTCGGCGTCGTGGGCAACTTCATCCCCGCCAACAGCACGGTCTCCTCCGTGGTCCTGCTGATCGGCATGGCGGTCGGCGTCGACTACTCGCTCTTCTACCTGCGCCGCGAACGCGAGGAGCGCGCGGCGGGCAGGTCCGCCATCGAGGCCCTGGAGGCCAGCGCCCGCACCTCCGGCCACGCGGTCGTCGTCTCCGGTATCACCGTGATGCTCTCCGTCGCCGGGCTCTTCATCACCGGCATCGACGTCTTCAACGGCATGGCCGTCGGCACCGTTCTCGTGGTCGGCCTCGCCGTCCTCGGCTCGGTCACCGTACTGCCCGCCACCCTCTCCCTGCTCGGCCACCGCGTCGACGCGCTGCGCATCCCCTTCCTGGGCCGCCGCCGCACCGCCGCCACCGAGTCCCGTACCTGGACCGCCATCGCCCGCGGCGTGGTGCGCAGGCCGCTGCTGATGGGCGCCGCCGCCGTGGTCCTGCTGCTCGCCCTGGCCGCGCCGGCGCTCCACATGAAGCTCTCCGACCCGGGCCAGACCCGCTCGCTGCCGCGCTCCATCGAGGCCGTCGACGCCGGCGTCCGCATTCAGGAGGCCTTCCCCGGCGGTCCCGCCCCGGCCTCGGTCGTCGTCTGGGGCGAGGGCGCCACCACCGGCAAGGCCGACGCGGCCGTCGCCGAACTGCGCCGCGAGGCCGCCGACAGCCCGGCCCTCGGCGAGCAGATCTCCACCCACAAGGTCGGCGAGGCCCTGGTCATCAAGGTTCCGCTGGCCGGTTCCGGCACCGACAAGGTCTCCACCGACGCGCTCAGGACGCTCCGCGACGACGCCCTGCCGAAGGCATTCAAGGACACCAAGGGCCTGGAGTACGCCGTCACCGGCTCCATCGCCGGACAGCACGACTTCGCCTCCGCGCTCAGCGGCCGCGCCCCCTGGGTCTTCGCCTTCGTCCTGGTCCTCGCGCTGGTCGTGCTGACCCTCGCCTTCCGCGCGCCGGTCGTCGCCCTCGTCTCCATCGCGCTCAACCTGCTCTCCATCGGGGCGGCCTACGGCCTGGTCGTCCTCGGCTTCCAGAACGGCGGCCTGGGCGGTCTGCTCGGCTTCGACTCCTACGGCGGAATCGTCAGCTGGCTCCCGCTCTTCATGTTCGTGATCCTGTTCGGCCTGAGCATGGACTACCACGTCTTCATCCTCAGCCGGGTCCGCGAGCTGTGGCAGCGCGGCGACAGCGCCAAGGACGCGGTGGTCAGCGGGGTCGGCTCCAGCGCCGGCGTCGTCACCAGCGCCGCGGTCGTGATGATCTCCGTCTTCGCGCTCTTCGCCACGATGTCCGGCATCGAGTACAAGATGCTCGGCGTCGGCATGGCCGCCGCGATCGCCATCGACGCGACCGTCGTCCGCGGCCTGCTCCTCCCTGCCGCGCTGACCCTCCTCGGCGACCGCGCCTGGGGCAAGCGCCCCCAGGCCGCCACCCCGGCGCCCGTCTCCGCCACCGGCGAACTCGCCGCGCCCGAGGCGGAGTCCGCCGACCTCGCCACGTCCCGCCGATAAGCCGACCACCCGCACGGAAGATGAGAAGGTAGATCCTCGTGAGCATTGACAGCAGGAGCCTCAAGAAGTTCGTCGTGTGCGCGGTGACCGTGGCGGCCGCGGCGGTCGTCACCACCGGGTGCCAGGAGTCGGACGGCCTCGGCAAGTCCGCCTCCAGCTCCAGCCAGTCGTACGACGTGACCGACAAGGTCACCGGGGTGAGCGTCGACAACAACGGCGGGAACATCGAGATCGTGGCCGGCACCGGCAGCGCGATCAAGGTGACCGAGCGGTTGGAGTACAGCGACAGCAAGCCGAAGACCGAGCACTCCGTCTCCGGCGGCGCGCTGGCCCTCAAGGGCGGCGACTGCGGCGGCTCCGCCTCCAAGTGCTCCGTGGACTACCGCATCGAGGTGCCGGCCGGTGTCAAGGTCGACGCCAGCACCGGCGGCGGCAACATCACCGGCACCGGCCTCGGCGGCACCGTCGTCGCCAAGACCGGCGGCGGCAACGTCGACGTGGCCTTCGGCACGGCACCCGCGAGCGTCAACGCCGACAGCGAGGGCGGCAACGTGACGGTCAAACTCCCCAAGGGCTCGTACGCCGTCGACGCCTCCACGGACGGCGGCAACAAGAAGGTCGACGTGCCGGTCAACGACGGCTCGGCCAACAAGGTCAAGGCGCACAGCGCGGGCGGCGACGTCACCGTCCAGTCCGCCTAGCCAAGTCCTGCCGGGAACCGGCAGTTCACGACTCCTGGAGGGCCGTCTCCGTACGGGACCTTCACGTCCCCCGTCATGGTCGCGTAACGGAAAAATATAGGCACTCCCGGCAGAGTGAAGCCCCGGACGGATAGCCGTCCGGGGCTTCACCGTTGTCGCGGTGCATCTCACCGCCTCCACCGAACCACCGCTGACGAGCAGGGAGTTGCCGCGCTCATGACTGTTGTCCAGGCCGCCACCGGCACCGACTGGTTGCGGGTGTTCGCCGTCCGTCCGGCCGCCAGGCTGCGACTGTTCTGTTTCCCGCACGCGGGCGGCGCGGCCAGCACCTTTCGCGAGCTGACCCAGCTGGCTCCGCCGGACATCGAGCTGGTGGCCGTTCAGTACCCGGGCCGCCAGGACCGCTACGGCGAACCGCTCGCCGAGACCCTCGAAGAGCTCGTCGCAGGTGTCACCGAGGCCATCAGGCCGCGCCTGGACAAGCCCGCCGCGTTCTTCGGCCACAGCATGGGCGGCACCGTCGCGTTCGAGACCGCACGCCGGCTGCGCGCCACCCACCCGGGTGCCCCCACCCGGCTGTTCGTCTCCGCCCGCAAGGCCCCGCACATCGACATCAGCCGCGCCCTGAGCTTCAGCGGCGACGCCGATGCCATGGAGTACGTACGCGCCCTCGGCGGCGCCGGAGCCGCCCTGCTCGACAACCCCGAGCTGCGCGAGCTGACGCTGCCCGTGCTGCGCGGCGACTTCCGCCTCATCGAGAAGTACCGCTTCACCGCGGGCGCCCCGCTGACCTGCCCGGTCACCGTCGTCACCGGCGACAGCGACCGCTCCTGCACACCGGACGACGCCGCCCAGTGGGCGCGGCACACCGTGGCCGGACACGAGGTGCACACCCTGCCCGGCGGCCACTTCTACCTGGAGACGGCGGGTGAGCAACTGATGCAGCTGCTCACCGACCGGCTCGCCGCCCAACTGCCCGGGACCGTCCGCGCGACGACCGTGACCGCACCCGCCGACAGGGGGACCCGCCCGTGAACCGCCACCCGTCCGACCCGCCCGCTCCCGCCCTGCGGCGGCTGCCGCTGTCGGTGCCGCAGACCGGAGTCTGGTTCGCGCACGGCCTCGACCGCACCGGCTTCGCCTACAACATCGCCGAGTACTTCGACATCACGGGCGAGCTCGACCCGAAGCTGATGGAGGCCGCCTGGCACCGGCTCCTCACGGACGCCGAGACGCTGCGGGTCCGCCGCGTCGTCGAGGACCCCGACGGGGGCCTCTGGCAGCTCGTCGACGACGGGCCGCTGCCCGGGCTCCCGTACTTCGACCTGCGCACCGAACCGGAGGCGTTCGACGCCGCCCGGGCGTGGATCGACGACGACATGGAGCGCCCGATCGACCTGGCCGAGGGCCACCTCAGCACGTTCGCGCTGTTCCGCGTCGCCGACGACCGCTTCCTCTACTACCAGCGGGTCCACCACATCCTCATCGACGGCTTCGGAGGCTCGCTGATCTCCCGCAAGGTCGCCGACGCCTACACGGAGCTGGCGGGCACCACCGCCGTCGAGGGCGGCCTCGAACCGTTCGCCCCGCTCGCCGAGACCCTCGCCGAGGACGCCGCCTACCGCGCGGGCGAACAGGCCTGTGCCGACCGGGAGTACTGGACCGGGCGGCTCGCCGGGATGCCCGCACCCGCGCTGCTCAGCGACCACCTCTCCGGCGGCCCCGGCGCCGCGGCGGCCCCGCCGGCCGTGCGGATCCGCCGCACCAGCAGGCTGCCGCAGGAGTACGCCGACCGCCTCGCCGTGGCCGCGCGCGGCTGCCGTACCCGCTGGCCGCTGTTCGCCGTCGCCGCCACCGCCGCGTTCCTGCACCGCGTCACCGGACAGCGCGAGGTCGTCGTCGGCCTCCCGGTCACGGGCCGCGCCACCCCGGCGATCCGCCGCACTCCGCTGCTCGCCTCCAACGTGCTGCCGCTGCGCATCGAGGTCGCCCCGGGCGACTCCATGCGTGAGCTGATGCCCCGGGTCACCCGGGAGGCGCGCGGCGCGCTCAAGCACCAGCGGGCCCGCTACGAGGACCTCCGCCGCGACCTGGGCCTGACCGGCAGCGACCACAGCCTGATGGGCCCGGTCGTCAACATCATGGCGTTCGACTACGAGCTGAGGTTCGCGGGCTGTCGCGCCGACATCCACAACCTGGGCCTCGGCCCGGTCGACGACCTGTCCGTCGCCCTCTACGACCGGGGCGACGGCACCGGCCTGCGCATCGACTTCGACGGCAACCCCGAGCGCTACACCGACGCCGACCTCGCCGCCTGCCAGGAGTGGTTCCTGCACTTCCTGGAGGAGGTCACCGAGACACCCGACCGCTCCTTCGCCACGGTCGACCTGCTGCCGGCCGACTCCCTGGCCCAGCTCCTCGACGGCTGGAACGACACCGCGTGCCCGGTGCCGGACGACAGTCTCGCCGCCCTCTTCGAGCGGCAGGCCGCCCGCACCCCCGACGCGGTCGCGATCGCCGCGGGCGAGCGGGCGATCACCTACCGGGAGCTCAACTCCCGTGCCAGCGCCCTCGCCCGCCGCCTCATCGCGCTGGGCGTCGGCGCGGAGACCCCCGTCGCGATGCTCCTGGAACGCTCGCCGGAGGTCGTCGTGGCGACCCTCGCCGTCGTCAAGTCCGGCGCCGCGTACGTGCCGCTGCACGCCGGGTACCCGCCGGAGCGGATGGGCTGGGTGCTCCAGGACACCGGCGCCCCGGTCCTGATCACCGACCGGGACGACGCGGCCCTCGGCTTCGCCGCCGACGTCACCGTCCTGCGGGTCGCCGGCACCACCGCCCACGCCGCCGATGTCGACGCCGACCCCGGCAACCCGGAAATCCCCATCGACAGCGCCCAGTTGGCGTACGTCATCTACACCTCCGGCTCGACGGGCGTGCCCAAGGGTGTCGCCGTCGCGCACCGCGACGTGGCCGCGTTCGCCGCCGACCGGCGCTGGCGGGGCGGCGCCCACGAGCGCCTGCTCATGCACTCACCGCACGCCTTCGACGCCTCCACCTACGAGATCTGGGTGCCGCTGCTCTCCGGCGGCCGGATCGTCGTCGCTCCGCCCGCCGGGCTCGACGCGCCGGGCCTGCGGGAGCTCGCCGCCCGCCACGGCCTCACCGGGGTCTTCCTGACCACCGCCCTGTTCAACCTGATCGCGGGGGAGGACCCGGCCGCCTTCGCGCCCCTGCGCACCGTCCTGACCGGTGGCGAGGCCGCCACCCCCGCCGCCATGCGCCGGGTCCGCGAGGCCTGCCCCGAGCTCGCCCTCGCCCATGTCTACGGGCCGACCGAGACCACCACCTACGCGACCCACTTCCCGCTCGACACCGTCGACGACGTGCCGCCGATCGGTGCCGCCCTCGACAACATGCGGGCCTACGTCCTGGACGGCGGCCTGCGCCCGGTCCCGGCCGGGGTCGCGGGCGAGCTGTACCTGGCGGGCGCGGGCCTGGCGCGCGGCTATGTGCGTCGCCCGGGTCTGACCGCCGAGCGGTTCGTCGCCGACCCGTTCGGGGTGCCCGGCTCGCGCATGTACCGCACCGGTGACCTGGTGCGCTGGCGCGCCGACGGCGTACTCGCGTACGTGGGCCGCACCGACCACCAGGTGAAGGTGCGCGGCTTCCGCATCGAGCTCGGCGAGATCGAGGCCGCCCTGATGGCGCTCGACGGCGTGGCCGGGACGATCGTCCTCGTCCGCGAGGACCGACCCGGCGCCCGGCGCCTGGTGGCGTACGTCGTCGGCGAGGACCTCCGGCCGGAGCGGCTGACCGCCGAACTCTCGGACGGACTACCTGAGTTCATGGTGCCCTCGGCGATCGTGGCGCTCGACGAGCTGCCGCTGACGCCGAACGGCAAGGTCGACCGCGCGGCGCTGCCCGCCCCCGAGGCCCCCACCACAGGAGGCGGCCGGGGGCCGGCCGGCGCCCATGAGGAGATCCTCGCGGCCGCGTTCCAGCAGGTCCTCGGCATCGCCGGGGCCGGCGTCGAGGACTCCTTCTTCGACCTGGGCGGCGACTCCATCATGGCGATGCAGGTGGTGGCCCGGGTCCGCGAGGCCGGCTTGGTGATCAGCGCCCGCGACGTCTTCCGGCTGCGCACGGCCGCCGCGATCGCCGAGTCCGCACGGCCGGCGCCGGCCGCCCCGGCCCCCTCCGACGAGCCGCTCATCGAGCTGGACGACGACGAACTGGCCGTACTGGAAGCCGGGTTCGCCGACGAACTCGGCCTGGCTGACGCCGACCTGGCCGTGGAAGCGGGGCACTGACATGACACCGACGGCACAGAACACGGCATCGAACACGGCACGGGAGACGCCCCGCGGGCAGGTCCCGGCCGCCGAGGCATCAAGATCCGCGCCCGCCGCGCGCCCCGCCCGCGCCCTTCCCGAGGGCATCGAGGAGCTGCTGCCGCTCTCCCCGCTCCAGGAGGGTTTCCTGCTCCACGCCGCCGACGCGCGGGCCGCGGGCGCCGTCGACGCGTACGCCACTCAGATCCGGATCGACCTGGAGGGTGCGCTCGACCGGGCCGCGCTCCGCTCGGCCGCCGAGCGGCTGATCGCCCGGCACACCGCGCTGCGCGCCGCCTTCCGGCACGCGGGGCTCAAGCGTCCGGTCCAACTGGTGCACCGGCATGTGCCCCTCGCCTGGGAGGAGTTCGACCTCGAGGGACTCGGCGAGGACGAGCGTGAGGACGAGGCCGCCCGGCTCGCCGCGGCCCAGCGCACCCGGGGCTTCGACCTGACGCGTCCGCCGCTGCTGCGGTTCGCGCTGCTCGGGCTCGACGCCGGGCGGCACCGGCTGGTGCTGACCGCCCACCACATCCTGTGGGACGGCTGGTCGGTGCCGCTGCTGCTTACCGAGCTGTTCACGCTGTACGCCGACGGCCCGGACGCGGCACTGCCCCCGGCCGTCCCGTACCGCTCCTTCCTCGCCTGGCAGCGTGCCCAGGACCGGCCGGGCGCCGAGGAGGCCTGGGCGGCCGCGCTCGACGGGCTCGCCGAACCCACCCTGTACGCCCCGCACGCGGCCGACCTGCCGCCCGCCCCGCAGGACGAGGTCAGGGCGCAGCTCACCGCCGCGGTCGCCGACCGGCTCGCCGAGCACGGCCGCCCGCACGGCGTCACCGCCAACACGGTGGTCCAGTTCGCCTGGGGCCTGCTGCTCGGCCGGCTCACCGGCCGTGACGACATCGTCCTCGGCGGCACGGTCTCCGGCCGTCCGGCGCAGCTCGCGGGAGCGGAACGGATGGTGGGGATGCTCCTCAACACCGTCCCGGTCCGGATCCGGTTCCATGAGGACGAGCCGGCCCTGACCGCGCTCGCCCGGCTCCAGGCCGAACAGGCCGAACTGCTCGACCACCACCACCTCGGCCTCGTGAGCGTTCAGCGGGCCGCCGGGCACGGCACCCTCTTCGACACCACCACCGTCTTCCAGAACTTCCCGCTCGACCACACGGCCCTCGACGGCCTGCTCTCGCGCGGCGGGCTCCGCCTCACCGGCTACGGCATCGGTGACGCCACGCACTACCCGCTGCGGCTCGCCGTCACCCCCGGCGACGGGCTCGACCTCCGCCTCGGCCACCGCACCGACGTCGTCGGCGCCGCCGAGGCGACGACCCTGCTCGACCGGCTCATCCGTGTCCTGGAGGCCATCGCCGCCGAGCCCACCCGCCCGGTCGGCGCCATCGACGTACTGTCCGAGGAGGAGCGGCACCGGCTGCTCACCACCTGGAACGCCACCGAGGGCCCGAGGCCCACCGCCACGCTCATCGAGCGCTTCGAGGCGCAGGCCGACCGCACGCCCGAGGCTACCGCCGTCGTCTTCGGCGACACCTCGCTCACCTACCGCGAACTCGACGTCCGGGCCAACCAGCTGGCCCGGTTGCTGATCGCCGACGGGGCGGGCCCCGACCGGCTCGTCGCGGTCGCCGTGCGGCGCTCCCTCGAACTGGTCGTCGCCTTGTACGCCGTGCTGAAGGCGGGCGCCGCCTATCTGCCCGTCGATCCGGACTACCCGGCGGGCCGCATCGCGCAGCTCCTCGAGGACGGCGCCCCGGTCGCCGTGCTCACCACCACCGGCACGGCCGTCCGGCTGCCCGCCACCGACGTCCCGGTCCGCGACCTCGACACCCTCGACCTGTCGGGGCTGCCCCGGACCCGGCCCGCCGCACACGGCCACCCGGCCGCGTCCCTCGACGACACGGCGTACACGATCTTCACCTCGGGCTCGACCGGCCGCCCCAAGGGCGTCGCGGTGCCGCACCGGGGCATCGTCAACCGGCTCAACTGGATGCAGGAGCGCTACCGGCTCACCGCCCGGGACCGGGTGCTCCAGAAGACCCCGGCGGGCTTCGACGTCTCCGTGTGGGAGTTCTTCTGGCCGCTGCTCGAAGGCGCCACCCTCGTCGTCGCGCCACCGGACGCCCACAAGGACGCCGAGCAGCTCGCCGAGCTGATCGTCCGGCACCGGGTCACCACCGTGCACTTCGTGCCGTCGATGCTCGCCGCGTTCCTGCGCGAACCCGCCGCCGCGCGCTGCACCGGCCTGCTGCGCGTGGTGTGCAGCGGCGAGGCGCTCCCGCTCGACCAGCAGCTCCGCTTCCACGAGGTGCTGCCGGACGTCGGGCTGCACAACCTGTACGGGCCGACCGAGGCCTCCGTCGACGTCACCTCCTGGGAGTGCCGCCCCGAGCCGGACGCTCGCTCGGTGCCGATCGGCGCGCCGATCACCAACACCCAGGTGTACGTCCTGGACGGCGGCCTGCGCCCGGTCCCGGTCGGGGTCGCGGGCGAGCTGTATCTGGCGGGCACCGGCCTCGCGCGCGGCTACGCGGGCCGCCCGGGCCTGACCGCCGAGCGATTCGTGGCCAACCCGTTCGGGGCGCCCGGCTCACGCATGTACCGCACAGGTGACCTGGTGCGCTGGCGAGCCGACGGCGTACTGGACTACGTGGGCCGCACCGACCACCAGGTGAAGGTGCGCGGCCTGCGCATCGAGCTCGGCGAGATCGAGAACGCCCTGACCGCAGGCGAGTACGTCGCCCAGGCGGTCGTCGTCGTCCGCGAGGACCGGCCCGGCGCGCGGCGCATCGTCGCGTACGTCGTGGCCACCGGCTTCGACGAGGAAGCAGTACGCGGCGAACTGGCCGCGGTCCTCCCGGAGTTCATGGTGCCCTCGGCGTTCGTCGTGCTCGACGAGCTGCCGCTGACGCCGAACGGGAAGGCCGACCGCAAGGCACTGCCCGCCCCCGAGACGCCGACCGGCGGAGGGCGCAGCGCCGCGGGCGGCCGCGAGAGGGTCTTCACCGCCGCCTTCGCCGAGCTGCTCGGCCTCGCCGAGATCGGCGCCGACGACTCGTTCTTCGACCTGGGCGGCGACTCCATCATGGCGATGCAGGTCGTCTCCCGGGCCCGCGAGGCCGGACTGGTCGTCACGGCCCGCGAGGTCTTCCGGCTGCGCACCGCCGCCGCGCTCGCCGAAGCAGCGCGGGACGCCGCCGCGGAACCGGCGGCCGAAGCCCCGGACGCCGGCCTCGGCTCGGCCCCGCTGAGCCCACTCGGCCAAGAACTCCTCGCCAGGGGCGGCGAGTTCGACGGATTCCATCAGGCCGTCCTGGTGGAGCTGCCCGCCGGGCTCGACGACCGTACCCTCACCGCTGCCCTACAGGCCGTGGCCGACCGGCACGACATGTTGCGCGCCACGCTGGTGCGCGGCGACGGCGAGCCGCACTTCGCGATCCCAGCCCCGGGCGCCCCGGGCGCCACCCCGATCCGCCTGGCTCGCGCCGAGCTCCCGGACCAGGGCGCCCCGGAGCGTACGGCCGCCGTCACCGCCGCCGCCGAGGCGGCCCGTGCCGGGCTCGCCCCCGAGCGCGGTGTGATGCTGCGCGCCGTACGCCTGATCACCCCCGACGGCGAACCGGACCAACTCCTGCTCTGCGCCCACCACCTGGTGATCGACGGGGTGTCCTGGCGGATCGTCCTGCCCGATCTGGCCGCCGCCACGGCCGCCCTCACCGAGGGCCGCCCGGTTGCCCTCGCCCCGGTCCCGGCCTCCTACCGGACATGGGCCCGCGCCCGGGAGGCCGAGGACGCCCGGACCGTGGAGAGCCCCCACGGGGCGCCGCTCGGCGCGCGCGCCGTGGACCCCGGGCGGGACACCTTCGCCGCCGCCCGGCACACCCGGCTCGTCGTCCCGGCCGACCTCGCCGATGACCTGCTCGGCGCGGTGCCGGCCGCCTTCCACGGCCGCCCCGACGATCTCCTGGTCACCGCGCTCGCCCGGGCCGTCGACGCCTGGCGGGTCAAGCGGGGCGGCCCCTCGGGGTCTGTGGCCGTCGACATCGAGGGGCACGGCCGGGACACCGGTGACGCCCGCGACCTGTCCCGCACGGTCGGCTGGTTCACCGAGGTCCGCCCGGCCCTGCTCACCCCGGCGGGTGCCGACCTGCCCGGTGCGGTCAAGCGGGTCAAGGAACAGCTGCGCGCACACCCTGCGGACGCCCGACTGCCGCGAGCCCAGATCCTGTTCAACTACCTCGGCAGGATCGGCGACGACCCCGCGGCCACCGGCGGCGGCTGGCGGATCCTGCCGTCCGCGGCGCTGCCGCACGGAGCCGACCCCGGCATGCCCACGCCGTACGCCCTCGAAGTGCACGTACTGGCCCAGGAGACCCCCTCCGGCCCCGAACTGCACGCCGTGTGGACCACTCCCGGGGAGCTCTTCACCCCCGAGGAGACCGCCGAACTCACCCACCTGTGGCTCGCCGAACTGGACGCCCTCGCCCTCCTCGCCGGCCGGCCGGGCGCGGGCGGGCGCACCCCGTCCGACCTGCCGCTGATCAGGCTCACTCAGGACGACATCGAGCAGTTGGAGGCCACCGCCCCGAGCCCCGCCGACATCCTGCCCCTCACCCCGCTCCAGGAGGGCTTCCTCTTCCACGCCGCCGAGGCGGGGGAGGGGCTCGACGTCTACACCACGCAGGTACGCCTCGACCTGGAAGGCCCGCTCGACACGGCCGCGCTGCTGCGGGCCGGGGAACGCCTGGTCGCCCGGCACACCGCACTGCGGGCCGGCTTCCACCACGAGGGCCTGACCGTCCCGGCCCAGGTGGTCCACCGCGAAGTGGCCCTGCCCTGGGCCGAGGTGGACCTCGGCGCGCTCCCCGAGCGGGACCGGGCCGCCGAGGCCGCGTCGGTGGCCGCCCGTGAGCGGGCCCGTCGCTTCGACCTCACCCGGCCACCGCTGCTCCGGCTCGTCACTCTGCGGCTCGGCGCCGAACGACACCAGTTGATCATCACCGGGCATCACATCGCCTGGGACGGCTGGTCGACGCCGGTCCTCGTGGAGGAGCTGTTCACCCTGTGGGCGCGCGGCAGCGCCGAAGCCCTGCCCCGGCCCGTCCCGCACGCGGCGCACCTGGAATGGCTCGCCGGACAGGACACCGCCGCCGCCGAGGCCGCCTGGGCGGCGCACCTCGACGGACTCGAGGGCCCGCTGCTCGTCGCCCCCGAGGCGGCCGACCGCGACCCCGTCCCGCAGGAGACCGTCATCGAGGAGCTCCCCGCCGAGTTGCTCGGCCGCCTCACCGACGAGGCGCGGCGGCACGGGCTCACCCTCAACACCCTGCTCCAGGGCGCCTGGGCGCTGGTCCTGGCCCGCGCCACCGGACGCGACGACGTCGTGTTCGGCACCACCGTCTCCGGGCGTCCTTCCGAACTCGCGGGCATGGAACGCATGGTGGGCCTCTTCGTCAACACCCTGCCCGTACGGCTCCGGGTGCCCGGCGGGGCGAGCCTCCTCGACGTGTTCGCCCGCCTCCAGAGCGAACAGGCCGAACTCATCGACCACCACCACCTGGGGCTCGGCCGCATCCAGCAACTCGCCCACACCGGCCAGCTGTTCGACACCACCACCATGCTCGTCAACTACCCGCTCGACCTCGACGCTCTCTCCGGCGGCCTCGCGAGCCCCAGGCTCACCGGCATCGGGGTCGACGACGCCACGCACTATCCGCTGCGCCTGGTCGCCGTCCCAGGGCCCGGCGGCGCACTCACCATGCGCCTCGGCCACCGCCCCGACACTCATGGGGCCGACGAGGCGGCGAAGTTCCTCGGCCGCACCGCGAAGGTGCTGCGGGCCTTCGCCGACGACCCGGCGACGCCCGTGCACCGCATCGACCTGATGGACGAGGCGGAGCGCGCCCGACTGCTCGTCCAGTGGGGCGGCTACTAGATCTTCCCGGGCCCGCCGGGCCCCCAGAGGGGCGGCTGCCCCCTATGTCCGAGCACGTCAGCAGACAGCACTCACCGAGAGGCCAGACCGTGATCCGTCACCGTGCCCACGTGCGCTCCCCGCGCCCCGTCGTCCTGCTCGCCGAAGAGCTCTCCCCGGCCACCGTCGAGGCGCTCGGCTGGGACGTCGACATCCGCCGTGTCGACGGCGCCGACCGTGCGGCCCTGCTGCCCGCGCTCGCCGAGGCCGACGCCGTCCTCGTGCGCAGCGCCACCCGGATGGACCGGGAGGCGATCACCGCCGCGCCCCGCCTCAAGGTCATCGCCCGGGCCGGCGTCGGCCTCGACAACGTCGACATCCCGGCCGCCACCGAGGCCGGCGTCCTCGTCGCCAACGCCCCGACGTCCAACATCACCAGCGCCGCGGAAATGGCCGTCGGCCTGCTGCTGGCCGTCGCCCGCAACATCCCGCAGGCCGACGCGGCCCTGAAGACCGGCGCCTGGCAGCGCAGCCGGTGGTCCGGCGTCGAGCTGGCCGGCAAGGTCCTCGGCGTCGTCGGCCTCGGCCGCATCGGCAGCCTCGTCGCCCAGCGGATGGCCGCCTTCGGGATGGACGTGGCGGCGTACGACCCCTACGTGACCGCCGCGGGCGCGGCCGCCGTCGGTGTGCGGCTGCTCTCGCTCGACGAGCTGCTTGCCCAGGCCGACTTCCTCACCGTCCACCTGCCGCGCACCCCGGAGACCACCGGCCTGATCGGCTTCGAGGCGCTGCGCAAGGTCAAGCCCACCGTGCGCATCGTCAACGCCGCGCGCGGCGGCATCGTCGACGAGAACGAGCTGTACGCCGCGCTCAAGGAGGGCCGCGTCGCGGGCGCCGGACTCGACGTGTACGCCGCCGAACCGTGCACCGAATCGCCGCTGTTCGGCCTCGACAACGTCGTCGTGACCCCGCACCTGGGTGCCTCCACCGACGAGGCGCAGGAGAAGGCGGGCATCGCCGCCGCCCACTCGGTGCGGCTCGCACTGGCCGGCGATCACGTGCCGGACGGGGTGAACGTGCAGGGCGGCCCGGTCCCCGACGCGGTACGCCCGTGGCTGCCGCTGACCGAGCGGCTCGGCCAGGTCTTCACCCGGGCCGTGGGCGGCGTCCCCGCGCAGCTGGAGATCCAGCTGCACGGCGAGATCGCCGAGCTGGACGCCGGCGTGCTCGAACTCGGGGCGCTCAAGGGCCTGCTGGAGACCGTCGCCGGGGGCGCGGTCAGTCATGTGAACGCCCCGCTGGTTGCCCTGGAGCGCGGCCTGACCTCGCGGCTCACCACCCACCAGGGGGGCGGGAGCCACCGCTCCATCGTCACCCTGCGCGGCATCTTTCCCGACGGTCGCGTCGTCACCGTGAGCGGCACCCTGGCCGGTGTCCGCCTCCGGGAGAAGCTCGTCGAGGTGCTCGGCCACGAGCTGGAGCTGCCGCTCTCCGGCGACCTCGCCTTCCTGCGCTACCCGGACCGGCCGGGCGCGGTCGGCCTGATCGGCTGCGAGTTCGCCGACGAGGGCGTGAACATCGCGGCCATGCAGGTCGCCAGGGACGCCGCCGGCACCACCGCCCTGGCCGGCCTCGTCGTGGACTCGCCCGTACCGCCCACCGCGCTCGGCCGCGCCGCCGCCTCCGTCGGCGCCGACCAGAGCTGGACCGTGCCGGCGGCCACCGCCCGAACCGGCCGGACGGAGCGCGCATGAGCACCGAAGTCCTGCGTGGCGAGGTCCCGCGTATCGGGGCCTCCCGCGCCGAAGTCCCGCGCACCGACACCTCGCGTCGCCTGCTCTCCCTGCTGAACGGCGCCCACGTCCCGTACCGGCTGATCCGGCACGCCCCCGAGGGCCGCACCGACCTCGCCTCGGAGCTGCGTGGCCACCCCCTGGAACAGGCTGCCAAGTGCCTGGTGGTGAGGGTGGGCACGGGGCGCCGAAGACGCCGCTACGTGCTGGTGGTGGTGCCCGGCGACCGCCGCGTCGACATGGCCTGCGTCCAGGAGCTGTTCGGGGGTACCGACAGCGCCTTCGCGTCCCGCGAGATCGCCGAGAGGCTCTCGGGCTGCGTCAGCGGCTCGATCGTGCCGTTCAGTTTCCACCCGGAGCTGGAGCTGGTGGTCGACCCGGACCTGCTCGCCGGGGAGGAGATCTTCTTCAACGCGGCTCGCCTCGACGTGTCCCTGGCGCTCGGCGTCGAGCCGTACCGGGCGCTCGCCCGCCCGCGCGTCGCCCGCGTCGCGACCCCCGCCCCGATGCCGGCCTGAGCTGCCCCGCCGAGCTCCTGTCCCGTGTCAGCCCGCCTTGATGAGACCGAAGCCGGACGCGGGGAGCGGGGTGGAGCGAGGGGCGGAACCGGGCAGGGATCCGGACCCGACGGCGTCCTCCAGCGGCTCTTGGAAGAGCAGTCGCACCAGAGGGTGCAGCTGGTACAGCGGCAGGCCGCGGCGGTCGATGCCGCACAGGTCGAGCATCGAGAGGTCCACCAGCTGCTCCAGGACCTCCTCGGCCGCGGCCTCACCGGTGCCGAACGCCACCCCGGCCGCCGCTGCGTGGAAGGGCTCTCGACCAAGCAGCGGCAGCCGGCCGAGCAGCGCCCGGCTCGGCCGGTCGAGCCCCTCCAGCGGCCGGCCCAGGGAACGCTGTACATCGAGGTCGCCGAGGCGGAGTTCGAGCAGCCGGGTGCGCGGGTCGGCGAGTCGCTGGGCGAGCCGGTCCGGCGACAAGTGCGGCCGGGCGGCGAGCCGGGCTCCCGCGATCCGCAGCGCCAGCGGGAGCCCCGCGCAGTGCGCCACTATCTCCCGGGCCGCTTGGGGTGCGGCGTCGATCCGGCCGGGACCGGCCGCCGTGCGCAGCAGCTCGTGCGCGGCGGCGTCGTCCAGCGGGCCGAGCACCGTGGTGTGCGCGCCGACCGTCTCGGTGAGAGGGGTCCGCGCGGTGACGATGACCGCGATGTCGGGGCTGCCGGGCAGCAGTGGACCCAGCTGGAGGTCGCCGGAGGCGTTGTCGAGCACCAGCAGGAGGCGCTTGCCCGCGGTGCGGGTGCGGTAGCGGCGAACCAGCTCGTCGAGGTCGTCGGCGATGTGGCTCTCCCGGTCGAGACCGGTCTCGCCGAGCGCCCGCAGTAGCCGCAGCAGGACGTCGCAGGGGTCCTTCGGGGTGCCGTCGGGGCCGCGCAGATCGGCGTAGAGCTGCCCGTCGGGGAAGTGCTCGGTGCTGGCGTGCGCGGCCCGCACGGCGAGCGCGGTCTTGCCGATGCCGGGCATGCCGGTGATCAACAAGCGCCGGGGGCGCCAGGCGTCGCGGCCCGGCGTGGGCCTCACCAGCTCGCAGAGGGAGGCGAGTTGGTCCTCCCGGCCGGTGAAGGCGACGGTGTCGGCGGGCAGCGTCGCGGGCGCCGCGGTGGCGGGCGGCGGGGTCCGCTCGCCGCGCAGCACGATGTGGTACGCCGCTTCGAGCTCGGCGCCGGGGTCGACACCGAGCTCGTCGGCGAGGATGCGGCGACCGTGGTGGTAGGCATGCAGGGCGTCGGACTGCCGACCCGAGCGGTGCAGGGCCAGCATCAGCTGCGAGCGGAGCTTCTCGCGCGTGGGGTGGCGGGTCACCAGACCGGTCAGCTCGGCGGTGATCTCCTGGTGCCGGCCGAGGGCGAGATCGGCCTCGATCCGGTTTTCCAGGGTCGCCGCGCGGGCGTCGTCCAATTGCGGAATCTCGACTTCCGAAAGGAATTCGGTGACGTTCGCGAGCGCGGGCCCCCGCCAGAGTTCGAGTGCGTCCCTCAGGAAGTTACCGGCCGTTTCGTAGTCTCGCTGCCGCAACGCCTTCCGGCCGAGCCGGTCGAGCCGCTCGAATTCGAGAAAGTCGATGCTGCTGTTTCCGGGGCGCAGTACGTATCCTGGCTGCTGCCGCGCGATCTCGACATCGGGTCCGAGCTGCTTGCGCAGCCGCGAGACATAGGTGTAGATCTGCGAGTTCAGCGTCGCGGGCGGCGACCAGCCCCACAGCAGGTGGCTGAGGCGGCCGTCGGACACGACCCGGCCGCGGGCCAGCAACAGCGCCGCCAGCACCGTGTGGATCTTCGAACCCGACAGTGCGGCGACGGTGCCGCCCCGGCTCGCCTCGACCGGTCCTAGCAGTCGAAATTCCATGTGGGCCCCCGTTGTGAGTTCTGTGATGAACACTCTTGGAGGGTAGGACGGCTCATTTTTGACGTCTTTTCGGCTCGATTTCGTGAGGGGCAAAATCGAAACAACATCGGGTCGACAGGTGTGATCCATAACGTTTCTCCTGTCGCACCGGGCACACCGCAGACAAGGCGAGCGGTCGGGGCGGTTGACGAAACGTTCACCCGCACATGGCGTACGAATGACTGTTTTTATATGGGGGAGAAGTAATGCGCAGCAGCACCCGCACTTTCCTGGCCTCGGTTCTCGGCGCGCCCGCTCTGGGCGGTGTCCTGCTGGTCGGCGGCACAGGCGCGGTTGAGATGCCGTCCGTCCGGGCCGTCGAGGCCCCGTCGGTCGTCGTCATCGCCGACACCCCGGCGGTCGTCGACGAGAACAACCCCTGGAGCTGACCCGAGTGACGGAGCCCCGCACCTGGCGCAGGTGCGGGGCTCGCTCCGTCCAGGCGCTCTGTTTCGGCGGGAGGGTCAGTGCGCGGAGAGTAACTGCCGGAGCTCCTCGGGCGACGGCCCGTACGGGGGATGCTCCGCCGTCAACGAGTCCATGACCAGGGTGATCCGTTCGCCCTGTGGTCTGGCGCCGTACTCGGCGAAGGTGTTCCTGGCCCGGCGCAGCCGGCCCACTGCCCCGTCCCGCCCGGCCAGCAGGTCCAGGCAGCCCAGATTGGCCTCGGCCCGGGCCCGCAGCAGATGGTCGTTGATCTCGTCGGCGATCGTGAACGCCTGCTGCAGGGTCACCTCCGCCTCGGTCAGATTCCCCTGCCGCCAGAGAATCTCGCCCGCGAGCCGCAGGATGTGGGCCTCGCCGGTCCGGTCGCCGTGCTCCCGGACGATCCTCAGGGCTTCGTCGCACTCGCTCGCCGCCTCGTCGAGCCGGCCGTGCCGCATCAGTGCCTCGGCCAGGCGGAGGATGGACTGTGCGAGGCCGCGCACCAGCCCCGTCGCCCGGCTCAGGGCGATGGCCTCGGTGGACAGCCGCAGGCTGCGCTCCAGGTTTCCGCGCTCCAGCTCTATCTGTGCCAGGGCGCCGAGCCCGTGCGACTCGCCGCGGGCGTCCCCGATCTCCCGGAAGCCGAGTAGCGAGGCCTCGCCGTCCCGCAGCGCCTGGTCGAGGTCGCCGCGTACCCGCGCGTTGTGGGTGAGCATGCGCCGGGTGAGGGCGGCGCCCGCCACGTCGCCGATCTCGTCGAAGATCCGCAGAGCCGCCCTGAGCCGCCCCTCGGCGATCTCGTAACGCTGAGTGTGCAGCGCGACCCCGCCGAGCAGCCGCTGCATGCTGGCCTCGCCCTGGCGGTCGGAGCACCGCTGAGCGGCCGCCAACGCGCGCTCGGAGCAGATCTCCCACTCCTCCAGATAGTTGTGGGACTCCTGCAGCGGGTTGCTGAGCAGCGCCAACTTCCAGGCATGGGCGGCCCGGCCGGTCTCGGCGGCCTGCCGGACCGCGTCGACCAGGGCGCTGTGCTCCGCCTCCATCCACTCCATCGGATCCGTGAGCAGCTCCTCCACCAGCGACTGCGGAAGGTTCGGCCCCGGGATCCCGTCCAGGGACGCGAACTCGGCGCCGTACAACCGTTGGTAGGCGACCCAGCACAGCGAGAGCCAGCCGTCCAGGGCCCGGTCGAGGACGCCCTCGCGCTCCTCCGGGGTGTCCTCCTCCTGGGCGCACTCCCAGGCGAACAGGCGCAGCAGGGTCTGAAAGCGGTAGCGGGGCGGCTCGCCGGGGCGGCCCGAGGCGACCTCCAGGAGCTGGGCGTCGACCAGTTCCTCGATGAGGTCCTCGGCCTCGATCGGGTCGGTGTCGAGCACCGTCGCGCCGACCCATGCCGCGAAGTCGGGCATGGTCAGCAGCCCGAGCCGCCGGTACATGCGGGCCGCCGCGGGCGGCAGATCGCGGTAGCTGAGCCGGAAACCGGCTCGCACGCCGCCCTCGTTGGGGCTGAGTTCGTCGAGCCGGCGTCGCTGGTCCTCCAGGCGTCGCACCAGGTGCCGGACCGACCAGTGGGGCTTGGCGGTCAACCGGGCGCCCGCGATCCGCAGTGCCAGCGGCAGCCGGTCGCAGAGCGTGCCGAGCCGGGCGGCGGCCTCCGGGTCGGCGGCGATCCGCTCCGGTCCGGCCACCGCACCGAGCATGGCGGTCGCCTCCGCCTGGCCGAGCACGTTCAGCTCGATGCGGTGTACGTCGTAGTCGCCGGTGAGGTCGTCGATGGCGTCCCGGCTCGTGATCAGTACACAGCAGTGGCGGCCGCCCGGCAGCAACGGCCTGATCTGCGCGAACGACCGGGCGTTGTCGAGTACCACCAGGATCCGTTTGCCGTCCAGGATCGACCGGTACAGCGCGGCCCGCTCGTGCTGGTCGCCCGGTATCTGGGGCCCCGGCACGCCGAGCGCGCGCAGGAACCGGTCGAGCACGGCGGTCGGCGCCTGCGGCGAGTCCGACTCGTCGTAGCCGCGCAGGTCGGCGAAGAGCTGGCCGTCCGGGAACCGCCCGGCGACCTGGTGGGCCCAGTGCACCGTGAGCGCGCTCTTGCCGACCCCGGCAATGCCGGAGACGGCCGCCACGGCGAGCGGCGACTCCTGGCCCTCCCCGTCGAGCAGCCGGTCGAGCAGCGCAAGTTCCCGGCCGCGCCCGGTGAACGCGGCGGCCGACGAGGGGAGTTGCGCGGGCACGGTACGCAGCTCCGGGGCGGCCTGGGGCTCCGGCGGCAGGGTCAGCTCGGGGTCGTCCCGCAGGATCAGTTCGTGCAGCTCCTGCAGCTCGGCGCCGGGCTCGATGCCCAGCTCCTCCACGAGCACCTGGCGTCCCTCGCGGAAGATCTCCAGCGCCTCGGCCCGTCGCCCCGAACGGTACTGGGCCAGCATCAGATGGGCCCGGGCCTGTTCCCGCAGCGGGTGCTCGCGGACCAGTGCGGCCAAGTCGGAGATGAGTGAACGGTGCTGGCCGAGCCGCAGTTGCAGTCCCGCCTGCTCCTCGCGCAACTCCAGCCGGAACTCGGCGAGCCGGGAGGCCTCGTGGTCGATGGGTCCGCCCGCGGCCCCGTCGAGCGCGGATCCGCGCCACAGCGAGAGTGCCTCGGTGAACAGGGCGCACGCCTGGACGGTGTCGCCGGCCCGGGCCAGCTCCCGCGCCTTGCGCACCCGGGTCTCGACCTCGTGGATGTCGATCCGATGCGCGCCGAGGTCGAGGATGTAGCCGGGGTGGGAGGTGACGATCAGGTCGTCGACGCCGGCCGAGGTGCGGAAGGTCTTGCGCAGCGCGGTGACACAGATGGCGACCTGGTTCCGCGCGGTGGCCGGTGGCTCCTCGCCCCAGACGGCCTCGATGAGGGCGTCCACGGAGACCACTCTGTTCAGAGCGATGAGGAGCATCGTCAGCACGGTGCGCTGACGGCCACCACCAAGTCTGACGGGTTCCCCGTCCACCCGTACGTCCAGCGGTCCGAGCAGCCTGAAGTCGATCCGGTGCAAGACGCCCTCCACTTCCCCCGAGTCCCCCACCCGGAGTCGCCGAGACATTGTGGGCCTTGCCACGTCGCAGAATCAACCAAGATCCATAAAGCGTTCACACGGCACCCACATACCGGGTGATCATGTACCTCCTTTCTGATCCAAATCACTATATGAAGGACCGATGGAGAGGGAATATAGGTCATCGCGGAGAGTGGATTGTGACGTCCGCTCGCCGCCGCACAGGGGCGAGGCACCGCCGAGCAGAGGAAGCTGACATGGCAACGAACCCCTTCGAGGATGCCGACGGCACCTTCTCCGTCCTGGTCAACTCCGAGGGCCAGCACTCGCTCTGGCCGTCCTTCGCGGAGGTCCCGGCGGGCTGGGAGCCGACCTTGACGGGCGCCACCCGCCAGGAGTGCCTGGCCCATGTCGACGCCACCTGGACGGACATGCGCCCGGCCTCGCTCCGCTAGTTCTGCCCCTGATTCCGCCGGGCCCGGTCTGCCGTTCCCCGTGCCGGCTGCTCCGCCTCGTCCCTCCGCTCGGTCCGGGTCACGGCCCGAAATGGCGGAGAACCGCCACGGCCAGAAAACACCAGAAAACCGCAGGCCAGGGATCTGACCTGCGGTTTCTTTGATACTGCGAGAGTGTGGCCCGGGTGCGCGGGTGGGGTCAGGCCTTCGCCTCGACCGCCTCGGGGGCGGCATCCGGGAGGGAGTCCGCCTGCGGCTGGGTGGCTGTGGGGCGGGTCGGAATGAGGAAGGCGACGATCGCGGCGGCGATGCCGACGCCGGAGCCGATCAGCATGGCGACGCGGAAGCCGCTTTCGGACGGGAGGGAGACGGGGCCGAACTTCGTGGTCATCTGGGCCAGGACCACGGCCATCACGGCGGCCGAGACGGAGCTGCCGATCGAGCGCATCAGCGTGTTGAAGCTGTTGGCCGAGGCGGTCTCCGACTGGGGCACCGCGCCCATGATGAGCGCGGGCATGGCGCCGTAGGCGAAACCGACGCCCGTGCTGCAGACGATGGTCACGGCGAGCAGGCCCAAGGCGGAGCCGTTTCCGATGAGCGGCAGGGAGATGCCGTAGCCGAGGGCGATGACCAGGGCGCCGACGGTCAGGGTGATCCGGGGGCCCTTGGCGGCGGAGAGCTTGGCGCCGATCGGGGAAATGATCATCATCATGAGGCCGGCCGGGGCCATCCACAGGCCCATGGCCAGCATCGACTCGCCGAGGCCGTAGCCGGTCTCCTTGGGCAGCTGCAGCAGCTGGGGGATCACGAGGGACTGGGAGTACATCGCGAAGCCGACCAGGATCGAGGCGGCGTTCGTCATCAGCACCTGCGGCCGGCCGGTCACCCGCAGGTCGACCAGCGGATCGGCGCTGCGCAGCTCCCACCAGCCCCAGGCCAGCAGCAGGACGATCGCGGCGGCGAGCAGGCCGAGCGTGGTGCCGCTGCCCCAGCCCCAGTCCGCGCCCTTGGAGACGCCGAGGAGCAGGCAGACCAGGGCGATGCCCAGGCCGATCGCGCCGAGCAGGTCGAAGCTGCCCGAGGTGGTGTTCTCGCGGCCCGCGGGCACGAAGAACCAGATCAGTGTGGCGACCGCGACGGTCAGCGCGGCGACGACCCAGAACAGCACACGCCAGCTGGCGTTCTCGGCGATCGCCGCGGAGAACGGCAGGCCGAGCGCGCCGCCCACACCCATGGACGCGCTCATCAACGCGATGGACGAGCCGAGCTTCTCCGCCGGTACGACGTCCCGCAGCAGGCTGATGCCGAGGGGCACCACACCCATACCGAGGCCCTGCAGACCGCGTCCGGCGATCATCGGGACGACCGAGGAGGACAGGGCGCAGACCACGGAGCCCAGGATCAGTGGGACCAGGGAGGCCAGAAGCATGCGCTTCTTGCCGTACATGTCACCGAGGCGGCCGGCGACGGGGGTGATCACGGCAGCCGCGAGCAGCGTGGCGGTGACGACCCACGAGGCGTTCGAGGCGGTGGTGTCGAAGAGGGTCGGGAGTTCCCCGATCAGTGGCACCACCAGTGTCTGGGTGATCGCGGCCACGATGCCGCCGAAGGCGAGGATGCCGACAACACCGCCGGAGCGGGCTGCGGGCTGGGAACTGTCCACGGGTACTCCCTGTTGCTCTTTCCGGGCTTGTTGCTGTGCTGCGCATCCGGGCCTGCTGGGGATCCGGGCCTGCCACGTCCGCGGGCCCGCCGCGTCTCCGGATCACCCGGATCGCGGTGAGTCGCGGGCAGGGCGTACGCGAGTTGCACGCTGCATGTAATGTGCATCATGCACGTCGAATGCATCATACACATCGCGGTGGTATACCTGGCGGGAGGTAGCTTTCCTGTAGGGGAAGCGAGCCAGGAGCCGAAGGATGCCTCGCGTGGACAAGCGACTTGACCTGCTGGAATTCGAGACCATGCTGCTCGGGCGCCACATGCACATGCTCAACCCGCGGGGGCGCGGGACGAGTGAGGAGCGACTGGACCGCAGCGCGTACGTCCTGCTCAGCCGCATTCAGGTGCAGGGCCCGATGTCCATCGGTGAGCTCAGAGAGGCCTTCGGCCTGGACACGTCCACCCTCAACCGGCAGACCGCCGCGATGCTGCGGGCCGGGGTCGTCGAGCGCATGCCCGACCCCGAGGGGGGCATCGCCCGCAAGTTCGCCATCACCGCGGAGGGCGGGCGCCGGCTGGACGCCCACCGCGCCGAGAACCTGGACGGTCTGGAGAAGATCATGACCGACTGGGACCCCGAGGAGGTGGCCGAGTTCGCCGCCTATCTCAGCCGTTTCAACCGCGACATCGAGCGCCTCGACGGGCGTCCCTGGCCGCGCGGTTGAGCGGGTGAAGCGGGTGAAGGGGAAGGCGGGGGACTCGGGGCGGACCGGTTCTCGGGCCCGCCCCGGTGTGGTTCGGAGCGTCGTGTCGTCGTGTCGTCGTTCGCGGACGTCTCCGGTACCGCCTGCGTGACGTCCCGCTGCCGACGGTCTTCCCGTTCCGGACGCGGAAGAGGCCCACGACCGCGTCGAGAACATGTCGTTGCCGCCGACCGTGGACTCGGGCACGTTGTGGTCCCGCCGTGCGAAACGGTCCACGACCCTGGTGCCGCCGCGCTCGAAGACGCGGACGGCGACGGACTTCCGGTACTCCCGTCCCTGACCGGCGCGGGAGGTACGCGCGACGGGCGCGGTCGTGCCAAGCGCGGCTGTCGCCGCCCACTCGGCGGCAACTCGCCCGTCCCCTTTGTTGGTTGATCTTTCACCCCTGCGACATTCCGCACCGCTTGAGCGCTCAACGAGTCAGGTGAGGGTGATCCGGGCATGCCAAAGAAACCGCTTGCCCCACCCCCCCTCGCGGTCCTCAGGAGGACGCAGTGCAGAAGAGCTCGCGCGTACGCAGGGCCTCTCTCATCCTCGGCAGCGCCGTCGCGCTGGTCGTCGCCTTCCCCGGCAGCGCGCTCGCCGCCCCGCCCAAGGCCCTGCCCGCCAACGCGGACGACTTGGAGAAGACCTGGCAGCCCGCGTACGACTACGACACGGACGGCTGCTACCCCACGCCCGCCATCGGCCCCGACGGGACCATCAACGGCGGCCTCAAGCCCTCGGGTTCAGTCAGCGGCGAGTGCCACGACACCTCGGACCTCGACAACACCAACGGCTACTCGCGCGAGAAGTGCAACAACGGCTGGTGCGTGATCCTCTACGGCCTCTACTTCGAGAAGGACCAGGCCACGATCGGCGGGCACCGCCACGACTGGGAGCACGTGGCGGTCTGGGTGCAGAACAAACAGGCCAAGTACGTCTCCACGTCCGCGCACGGCGACTTCAACGTCTACAGCGCCGACCAGGTCCTGTGGGACGGCACGCACCCCAAGATCGTCTACCACAAGGACGGTCTGAGCACCCACGACTTCCGGCTCGCGAACTCGGGCGACGAGCCGCCGGAGAACGGCTACCACACCTGGCAGTACCCGGCCCTGGTCGGCTGGAACGGCTACCCGGCGGGTCTGCGCGACAAGCTGAGCGCCTACGACTTCGGCAGCGCCAACTTCGGACTCAAGGACGCCAACTTCGCTGCCCACCTCACGAAGGCCATGCCGGCGGGCATCTCGTTCGACCCCAACGCCTGACCGGTCGAGGATTCCTTCTTCGTCCCCGTCACACCTCCGCCTCCGGGCGCGTCAGGGAGATGGCGCCACCCACGTGGCCCCGATGGCGGTGTGCCGGGTGTGACAGGGACGAGATGGAGATGACGACATGGCTGTTCTGATGGTGCGTGCCACGGTGAGGCCCGAGTGCGTCGACGAGCTCGAAGCGGCGCTGCGGAAGATGTTCACCGCGATCGAGGCCGCGCGGCCCAAGGGCGTGCGCTACGCCTCGTACCGGCTCCCCGACGGAGTCACCTACCTCGCGGAACTCGAGATCGCGGACGGGATCGAGAATCCGCTTTCCGCGGTCCAGGAGTTCCGTGAGTTCCAGGCGGGCCTGAAGGACTGGCTGGCCGCCCCGCCGTCCGCCGAGCGTTTCGAGGTGCGGGGCGCGTACGCCGCCTGAGGCCGCGCGGGTGTGCGTCCGGTCAGGGCCGACAGCCGACAAGGGTCGGCAGGAGCCGACAAGAGTCGGTAAGAGTTGACAACAGTCGGTAAGAGTTGACGGGACTCCGGGCGCGCACCCCGTGTCGTGGCCCCCGCGCCGAGTAGGTTCCCGAGCAGGTTCGCCCCTGACCGCGTGGAAAGCAGGGGCGGGAAGGGGCCCGGTGTGAGTACGTCGCGTACGGCCGGCGGTGGGTACTCCGGTACGCCGCTCGCCAAGAAGATCGGCGTCAAGGCCGGGCAGCGGGTACGGCTGGTGCACCGCCCCGAGGGGTGGGAGATCCCCGGACTGCCGGAGGGGTGTGCCGTCTCCGGGGGCGAAGGGAGCGATGGGGGCGACGGGTCCGCGGGGGCCGATGTCGCCGTCGTCTTCCACCGGTCCCTGGGGGAACTGGTCGCCGAGGCTCCCGCGCTGGTGGGCGGCCTCGCCGATCACGCGATGCTCTGGATCGCCTGGCCACGCAGGGCGGCCGGGCACCGCAGCGACATCACCGAGAACGCCCTGCGCGAGATCTTCCTGCCGCTCGGGGTGGTCGACGTGAAGGTGGCCGCGCTGGGGGAGGACTGGTCGGGACTGAAGTTCGTACGGCGTAAAGAGCTTCGTACGACGTGAGTAAATGCGGAGAGCGCGGGGAAACGCGGCGTACGCGAGGGAGACTCCGGGTGAACGGCTAGCATCGCGGGCAGAGTTGTCGGCCTGGGATGGAGTGGTGTCGTGTCGGAGGGGCCTCGGATCGCCGTTGCCGTCGTGACCATGGGGAACCGGCCCGACGAGGTCGACGCGCTGCTCGCCTCGGTGGCCAAGCAGGACGTCGCGCCCGCACGGATCGTGATCGTGGGGAACGGGTGTCCACTGCCCGAGTTCGCCGAGCGGCTGGGACTGCCCGGTGAGGTGACCGGCATCGAGGTCGACGAGAACCTCGGCTGCCCGGGCGGGCGCAACGTGGGCCTCGCCCGGCTCAGGGAGTTCGCGGACGTGGACGTCGTCGTCGAGCTGGACGACGACGGACTGCTGGTCGACGCGGATGTGCTGCGCAAGGTGCGGGACCTGTACACCGCCGATCCGCGCCTGGGCATCGTCGGCTTCCGTATCGCCGACGAGCACGGGGAGACCCAGCGCCGGCACGTGCCCCGGGTCGGGGCCAAGGATCCGATGCGGGGCGGTCCGGTCACCGGGTTCCTCGGCGGCGGACACGCGCTGGCCATGCCCATGCTCGCCCGGATCGGGGACTGGCCCGCCGAGTTCTTCTTCGCACACGAGGAGACGGACATGGCCTGGCGGGCCATCGACGACGGGTGGACCGTGCTCTACGAGCCCGAACTGCTGCTCCAGCACCCCAAGACCTCGCCCGCCCGGCACGCCATCTACTACCGGGTCACCGCCCGCAACCGGGTCTGGCTCACCCGTCGCAGGCTGCCCCTCCCGCTCATTCCCGTGCACCTGGGAATCTGGATGCTGCTGACGCTCGCACGGACGCGGTCGCTCGGCGGGCTGCGGGCCTGGTTCGGCGGCTTCGCGGAAGGGCTGCGGCAGTCGGGCGGCGAGCGGCGGCCGATGCGGTGGCGGACCGTGTGGCGGCTGACGCGACTGGGACGCCCGCCCGTCATCTGACGGCGGCCGACGGCCGATGGGCGGCTGGCGGCAGGGCGGACGAGGGCCCCGGTCGCTCACCTCCGACGACCGGGGCCCTCTCTGTCCCCGGATCCGGCCACGGCGGCGACACTCCCCCGAGTTACGCGTAGTACGCGCGCACCGTCGGGCCAGATCCGATGGAGTGATCCCATCAGCCCGCGCCAACGGATCGCTAACATGTCGCCAACGGGTTTCCATCCGGAAACCCGGAAACCGGAAGTCGGTCGGCGTGAAGTCGTCGCAAGAAGGCGCGAAGTCGCCATGGGTGTGGTCGGTACCGGTCTGAACCGGTCGGGTCGATCGCACGGAAAGGCAGTGGGGCGGGCTATGCGGTACGGGCTGCGGTTCGGGCTGCTGGGGCCTCCGGTGTTGTACGACGCCGACGGCGAGGTTCGTTCGATCGGCGGCGGCAAGATGCGCGCCCTGCTGGTCGCGCTGCTCCTGGAGCCGGGCCGGGTCGTCTCGGTGGACGCGCTCAAGGACGCGTTGTGGGGCGGGGCGCCGCCCGCGTCCGCGCAGGCCTCGTTGCAGAACCACGTCACCCGGCTGCGGCGGCTCCTCGACGATCCGGAGCGGCTGCGGGCCATGCCGCCCGGGTATCTCCTGCGCGTCGGCGAGGGCGAGTTGGACGTGCGCGTCTTCGAGTCCCACGTCACGGCCGCGCGCGCCGCGCACGCCGGGCGCGACGGGGAGCGGGCGCTGCGCGAGGCCCTCGCGGCGCTCGCGCTGTGGCGCGGCACACCGCTCGGCGGGGTCCCGCCCGAACTCGGCGGACACGCGCTCGTCCAGCGCCTGGAGGAGGCACGGCTGCTCGTCCTGGAGTGGCGCTACGAGGCCGAGTTGCGGCTTGCGGGGCCGGGAGCCGGGGGTGTTGGTACCGGTGGTGCGGGCGAGGGTACCGGTGGGGTCGGGCGAGTCGAGGGTGCCGGGGTCGGCTGGGTTTTCGGTGACATCGGCGATATCGGGGACACCGGAGCCTCCGCCGACGCAAAAGCAACGGAAGGCACCGGTGCCCCCCACACCTCCAGCGCCCCCGGCACCACCCGACTCGCCGCTCTCGCACCCGAGTTGTCCGCACTTGTCGCCGAGTACCCCCTGCGTGAGGCCTTCCATCGGCTGCTGATGCTCGTACTGCACCGCATCGGACGTCAGGCCGAGGCACTGGCCGTCCACCGCGACCTACGGGCCCGCCTGGTCGAGGAACTCGGGGTCGAGCCCGGGCCCGCGGTGCGCGCGGCGCATGTGGAGATCCTGCGTGAGCGGGCGGGGGAGAGGGGCGAGTCCGCACACGACCGGGACGGGAACGGGGTCGCGGACGGAGACCGCGCGGAGCGGACCGCCCCGGCGGAACCGGCCCCGCCCCGGCCCGCCCAGCTGCCGCCCCCGCCCGGCCACTTCACCGGTCGCACCGACGTACGCCGGGAACTGAACGTGGCCCTCGACACGGCCCGGCACCCCAGCCCCTCCGCTCCGGCCGTCGCCGTCATCAGCGGGATGGCCGGAGTCGGCAAGAGTGCCCTGGCGCTGCATGTGGCACACGACCTGCGGGAACGTTTCCCCGACGGCCAGTTGTACGTCAACCTGCACGGCGCCACGCCCGGAATGACCCCCCTCACCCCCGGCCAGGCGCTCGCCGCGCTGCTGCGCGACCTCGGTGCCGAGCCGCGCCGTATCCCCGAACACCCGGACGCGGCCGCTGCGTTGCTCCGCTCGATGCTGGCTCCGACACGCACCCTGATGGTGCTCGACGACGCCGCGCACGCCGCTCAGGTACGGCCGCTGCTGCCCGCGGGCCCGGGGTGCGCGGTGATCGTGACGAGCCGTTCACCGCTCACCGCGCTGGACGGCGCGCGGCGCTTCCCGCTCGCGCCGCTCTCGGTCGAGGACAGCGCGGCGCTGCTGCGCGCGGTGTCCGGGCGGGTGAACGGCCTCGACGGTGCGCACCCCCTCGTCGAACTCACCGGTCGGCTCCCGCTCGCCCTGCGTGTGGTCGCGGCCCGTCTCGCCGCGCGCCGCGCGCTCACGCCGGACGTCCTGGCCGGTCAACTGGCCGCCACCGAAGGGCGGTTGCATCATCTGGAGTACGACGACCTGAGCGTGCGCAGATCGCTGGCCGTCGCGCTCGACGCGCTGCGTGCCTCGGAGCGTGAGGCCGACCAGGACGCGGCGCTCGTGCTGCGCGGCATCGGCGCGCTCGACCTCCCCGTGTACGGGGCGCCCCTGCTCGCCCGGCTCTCCGGCGTCGCCGAGTTCCGTGCCGAGGCCGCCCTCGACCGCCTCGTCGACGTCGCGCTCCTGGAGGAGACGGCGTTCGGCCGCTACGCACCCCACGACCTCGTCCGCGACTTCGCCCGGGAGATCGCGGGCGAGACGGACGGGGAACCCGGGGGCGGGGGCGCGGACATCCACGTGTCCGAGCGGGCGTTGCGCTGGTACGCCGGTGTCGCCGCCCGCTCCCTCGAAGCGATCGTCGAGCCGGGACTCGACCGCGAGGACCGCAGCCGGCCGACCAACGCGCAGCCCGCCGCGCACACGGTGGACGCCGCGGCCACGCCGCCGTTCTGCACCGCCAGGGACGCCTTCGCCTGGGGTGACCTGGAACTGGAGAACGTGGTGGCGCTGGTGGAGCGGTACGCGGACACCTCCGCGTACGTTCCCGTGCTGGTGCGGCTGCTCAACCCCTACCTCCAGCGCAGCGGCCGCGTCCCGGAGTCGGAGGTGCTCCTGCGGGCCGCGCTGGGCGCGGCGCGGCGGCTCGGGGACGAGGCCGCGCAGGCGTACGCGCTCGGGGACCTCGCTGGGCTGCACTTCATGACGGGCCGCGCGAGCGAGGCGCTGACGCTGAACGACGAGGCGCTGGCGATCTGGCGGCGGCTCGGGGTGCTGTCGTGGATCCGGCGCGGTCTGAACAACCGCGGCATGCTCCTCGAGGGGCTGGGCCGCCACGCCGAGTCCAGCGAGGCGCTGCTGCAGAGCCTCGAACTCTCCCGGGAACTGGGTGACCCGCACACCGAGGCCATCACCTACAGTCACCTCGGCAATCTGTACGAGCACACGGACGCCCGGGCCGCCATCGACCACCACAAGCGCAGTCTGGCGATCGGCGACGCGATGGACGACGTGATCATCCGGCACTCCGCGCACTGCAACATCGGCTACGCCCATCTGACGCTCGGCGAACCGGCCGCCGCCGTACCGCACTTCGAGGAGAGCCTGCGCATCCTCGGCGGTCATGGCGACTGGCACGGGGAGTCGCAGACGCGGCTCGGGCTGGTGCGCGCGCTGCGCGGGGTCGGGCATGTCGAACGGGCCGCGCGTGAGTGCGACCTGCTGCTGTTCCGGGCCGATCAGCGCGCCGACCGGTACACCGGCGGGCTCGCCCGGCATCAACTGGGGCTGCTGCTGCACGCGCAGGGTGATGCCGCAGGGGCGTACGAGCTGTGGAAGTCGGCGCTCGCGGCGCTGGACGGGACGGACACCTCGGTGGTGGGAGCGCTGAAGGAACTCCTGGAGGAGGAGTAGGTCACCTGGCGCAGGAGCAGGTCACCTGAGGGAGCGGGCCGCCGTCCGGGTCACTTCGCGTCCGCGTAGCACTCCACCACCGCCGTCGTGAACGGGAAGCGGACCGGGGTCTCGCCGAACGTCAGCCGTCCCGCCAACTCCGCGGCCTCCCGGATCGCGGCCACGACCGCGTCCGCCTCCGCGGCCGGACAGTGCACGATCACCTCGTCGTGCTGGAAGAAGACCAGCTCGGCGGCGAGGTCCGCGCAGGTGCGCCGGAGGGCGGCGAGCAGCAGCAGCGCCCAGTCGGCGGCGCTGCCCTGGACGACGAAGTTGCGTGCGAAGCGGCCGCGGGCGCGGGAGTTGGAGGAGGCGTAGCCCGGCACCCAGCCCTGGTCCACGAGGGGCTCGGCGGGTTCGTCCTGCGGGATGCCCGCCTCCTCCGAGGAGGCGTCGGACGCGCCGGCCGCCGGGGGACTCGTCCGCCCCAGCCACGTCCGTACGAGTCGGCCCTCCTCGCCGGCTCGCGCCGCGTCGTCCACGTAGGCGACGGCGCGGGGGAAGCGTCTTCTCAGCGCGGCCAGGTTCTTCAGGCCGTCGCCGGACGTCTGCCCGTACACCGCGCCGAGCACGGCGAGTTTGGCCTGTGCACGGTCGCCGGCGAAGGCCCGGTCCGACACCGACTGGTACAGGTCGCTCTCCCGGCCCGCGACCTCCATCAGGCCGGGGTCGCGCGAGATCGCGGCCAGCACCCGCGGCTCCATCTGGTCGGCGTCGGCCACCACGAGCCGCCAGCCCGGGTCGGCGACGACGGCACGCCGGATCACCTTGGGGATCTGCAGGGCGCCTCCGCCGTTGGTCACCCAGCGGCCGGTGACGGTCCCGCCGGGCAGGTACTCGGGCCGGAAGCGTCCGTCGCGCACCCAGTCCTGGAGCCAGGACCAGCCGTGCGCCACCCAGATCCGGTACAGCTTCTTGTATGCGAGCAGCGGCTTCACGGCAGGGTGCTCGATGGTCTCGATCTCCCACCGCCGGGTGGACTTGATCTTGATCCCGGCCTGCGCGAAGGCCTTGATGACGTCGGCGGGCAGGTCGGGGCGGACGCGTCTGCCGAAGGCCGCCGACACCTCGTCCGTGAGCTCGGCGAGGCGTCTGGGCTCGCCGCCGCCCGCGTACCGCTCGCCGAGCAGTTCGTGCAGGACCTCGCGGTGGACGTCCGCGCGCCACGGCAGCCCGGTGCGGTTCATCTCGGCCGCCACCAGCATGCCCGCGGACTCGGTCGTCGTCAGCAGGTGCATGCGCTCCGGGTGCGCGGTCGTGTCGTGCCGGCGGCGCTGATCGGCGTACACCGCCAGGAGGTCTTCCAGGGGTACGCGGACCGGGCGCGGCTCGAAGAGGGACGACTGCGAGCCGGGCTCGGCGGAGCGCTGCGGAGGATCCGGCGGTACGGGGCCGCCGCGCAGCCTCGCCAGCGCGGCGGCCGCCGACCGGGGCTCGCCGAGCCGGCCCTCGTGGCCCAGCAGCAGTGTCTCGGCGGCCTCGATGTCGTAACACCGCTCCACTCGCACCCCCGCGGCGAGCAGACGCGGATAGACCTCGGCCGTGGACCGCCAGACCCACCGGACCACGTCGGGTCGCCCCCGCACGGCCTCGACCAGGTCCGCCTCCCTGCGCACCGGCCCCGCGGGCAGCCCGTCGGAGCCGAGGGGGGCGACCTCCGCACCACCGTCCTCGGCCGGCCCGAGAGCCCACCGGTCGCTCATGGTTCCGAGTCTCGCAGGGGGGTCTGACAACGGCCGCGGACGCGGCCCTACTGATCTTCTTGCTGGTCCTTCGGCTGTCCCCCCACCGCGATGACCTCCAGCACGCGCGCGAGGTAGGACTCCGCCGCTGTCTTGTCGATGCCGAGGCCGCTGAGGACGCCGTTGCCGTTCTCGTACTCCAGGAGGGCCAGGAGGATGTGTTCGGTGCCGATGTAGTTGTGGCCGAGGCGGAGGGCCTCGCGGAAGGTGAGTTCCAGGGCCTTCTTGGCGGCGGGGCCGTACGGGATGAGCTCCGGGACCTCGTCGGCGGCCGGCGGGAGCGCCGCGGTCGCGGCCTCGCGGACGGCGTCCAGGGTCACGCCCTGCGCGGTGATCGCCTTCGCGGCGAGTCCCTCGGGCTCGGAGAGGAGGCCGAGGACGAGGTGCTCGGTGAGTCCCTCCGCGTTGCCCGCGGCCTTCGCCTCGTTGTGCGCGGCCATGACCGCGTTCCGGGCGCGGGGCGTGTAGCGGCCGAAGCCCTGGCTGGGGTCGAGGTCCGACTCGGCCTTGGGGACGAAGCGCTTCTGCGCCGCCTGCCGGGTGACCCCCATGCTCTTGCCGATGTCCGTCCAGGACGCGCCCGATCGCCGGGCCTGGTCCACGAAGTGGCCGATCAGGTGGTCGGCCACGTCACCGAGGTGGTCCGCCGCGATCACCGCGTCCTGGAGCTGCTCGAGCGCGTCGGTGTGGACCTTCTTGATGGCCTCGATGAGGTCGTCGAGACGTACGGATGCCTTGGCAGGTGGGTTCGTCGTCATGCGTCAACCGTAGGTTGACGGATGGAGGGTGTCAACCCGGAGTTGACACCCTCCAGGCTCCCGTCCAGGCTTCTCCGTCCTCTCCGCCCTCTCTGTCCACAGGGTGTGGACGGTCCGGTTCGGCGGGCGTGACACGATCGACGCATGAGCAGTACGCCCAGCACCGTGGAGCGCGCCTTCGAGGCCGCGCTCTACGCCGACAGCGACGCGGCCCTCGACACGGGCGCCTCGCTGCTCGCCGCCGACCCCGCCTCCGACGCCGAACTCGCCCGCCGAGGCGAGGAGTTCGTCGCCGCGGCGTGGCGTCGCGGCTGGCAGCCGGCCGACGTCGTACGGATCGTGCGGCGCGAGTTGGACGACGTACACCTGCAGTTGGTGTCGGAGCTGGTGCGCGCGGAGGCCGACCGGGACCGGCGGCCCCGAGGCCCGCGCTGGGCGGCGCAGCTCGAAGAGCTGGACGCCCGCGCCCCGCGCACCGACCGCTTCTCGCTCGCGACCGCCGCACTGGAGCTGTACCGGCTGCTGCTCCGCCTCCCCACCCTCGAACCCCTCGACACGCACCTGTCCGACGTCACGTCACGGCACCCGGCCGCCTCCCAGGACTCCCGCATGCTCACCCGTATCCGCGCGCTGCTCGCCAAGGCCGAGGCGACCGGATTCCCGGAGGAGGCGGAGGCGCTGAGTGCCAAGGCCCAGGAACTGATGGCCCGGCACAGCATCGACGAGGCGCTGCTCGCGGCCCGTACGCACGCCAAGGACGCGCCCGGCGCCTGCCGCATCGGTGTCGAGCCGCCGTACGAGACGGCCAAGGCGGTGCTGCTGGACGCGGTGGCCGACACGAACCGCTGTCGCGCCGTGTGGAACGAGTCGCTCGGGTTCTCGACCGTCGTCGGCTTCGAACCCGATCTGGAGGCCGTCGAACTCCTCTACACCTCGCTGCTCGTGCAGGCCACGGCCGCGATGACGAAGGCGGAGGCGGCCCAGCGGGCCGGGGGAAGGAAGCGGACGAAGAGCTTCCGGCAGTCGTTCCTGGCCGCGTACGCGCACCGGATCGGCGACCGGCTGGCGACCGCCGCCGAGGGGGCCGAGGGGGAAGCCGCGTCGCAGGCCCCGGTGGCGGAGCTGCTGCCCGTCCTGGCGGCCCGTGACGTGGCGGTCAACGACCACATGGAGCGGATGTTCCCGGACACCGTCACCACCCGGCTGCGCGGGGTCAACGACGCGGCCGGGTGGCAGGAAGGGGCCGCGGCGGCGGACCGCGCCCAGGTCGGAGCACGTCCGCCGCTTCGCTGACGCCCGGCTTGCGCGGGGCGGCTGAGCGCTCGCGGCTTGTGCCGGGAGCCGCTCAGTCGCCCGCGGGCTGGAACGAGCTCACGGAGGCGTTCGGGTCGTTCGGACCGGTCTTGCCCGCGAGGGCACCGTACGACCACTTGAAGCTCTGGGTGGTGGCGGCGCCGGGCAGGCCGATCTTCAGCGTGGTCGCGGCGAGGCTCTTCCCGTCGCCCGCCGTGCCCCGTACGTAGGTGATCGTGAAGGAGGCGGTACCGCTCGCCGCCAGCGTCAGCTTCGGCGGAGTCGCGGACTTCTCCTCGGGCACGTCCGTACCCGTGCCCCCGTCCAGCACCTTGACGGCGGGGAAGCCCTGAAGGGTGCACTCGGCGCCCTTGTTGGTGAGTGTGACGGGCACGTTGCCGGTGTCGCCGGCGGCCGGGGCGGCGTTGGCGGGGCCGACCTGGATGCCGATCCGGTCGATCTTGCAGGCCGTGGAGGCGGCGGCGGAGGAGGCGGTCGAGGCCTTCTTGCCGCCGTCACTGTCGCTGCTGCTGCCGCCGCTGTCGCAGGCGGTGAGGGTGAGTGCCGCCGCGGCGACGACGACGGCGATCGGAAGGGCGCGCATGGGTTTCCCCCTGGGTTCGTGAAGGTGCTCATGGATCATCACGCAGACCGCTGGGCGCGCGTTGCGCGGCCCCCCTGTCGCGCACCTCTCCCGTGCCGCATATATCCCGAATGCGAACCGAAGGCCGCCCCGCGACGACGGTATGAGCGACGGACACACGAACGGGCCGCGGAGTCTCAGGGATTCCGCGGCCCACCGCCAAGCGTCGACCGGGGTAGATCGGTGCAGGTCAGGGAGGGTCAGGAAGGGGTCGGGCCGGTCAGGAGCCCAGGCTCGCCGTCGGCAGTCCCGACGGGAGCTGACCGCCCTCGGCCTTCGTGTACGACTCCTTGCCGAGGTTCCCCGACCAGGTGACCTTCAGCGTCGTGCTGTTCACGGAGTCGACCATGCCCGTCGCGCGGTCCTTGTTCCCGTCCGTGCACTTGAGGTGGATCATCTGCATGCCCGCCTCGTCACCGGCGGTCCCGGTGCACACGGTGCCGCCCGTCGTGAAGAGCCCGGCCTGCTTGCCGGTGATCACCAGCGCCACGGCCTTGCCGCCGGTCGTGGCCACCCAGCTGCCCTCCAGCTTGCCGGCGGCGGCCGACGGAGTGCCCGAGTCGCCGCCCGTGCCGGCCGTCCCCGAGGCGGACGCGCCGGGACTAGCGGATCCGTCCGCGGAGCCGGACCCCGAGTCGCTGCTGCACCCGGTCAGGGCGAGCGTGCCCGCCAGACCCGCGGCCAAGGCCATGGCCGCGCCCCGGGTCCGCCGCCGCGGAAGGGTCGCCGAAGTCGCCGATGTCACTGAAGCCCCCAAGGGTGATGGTGTCGCTGGGGTCGCCGGAACGACCGCAGCAAGCTATCAGCCACACTCACGAACACCCTGAGCGAGACATCGGGAGAACTTACGAATCTTCTGAGGGAGTTGTCGCGCGCCCTCAACCCGCTGGACCGCGACAGGATCATGTACATCGACTACAAGGACACCGACCTGCTGCGGACGGGGAGCGCTTCGCTCGCCCACCTGCAGAACCGGCTCCACCGTACGAACGCTCCCGGCACGACCGCCTCAAGGGCCTCGGTGAACTCCTCGACCCCATGGGCGCCGAACCCGAAGCGGGGACCGAGGCCGAGACTGAACCTGGCGTCGGCACGTCATCAACCCCGTCCGGACAGATCCCCGCCCCCCGCTGCGGAGGACGATCCGCTTCTCCGGCGCCGTCGACGTGCGGCTTCTCGCGTACGAGCCGGAACGGATGCCGCGCGTCCGGTGGGCGACGCCGATCCGGTGACCCCTCCGGATTGGGCCATTACGTGAACGTTGAAACTCGAAGGGCCCGGTACGCGTCTCTTCTTATTGCATGAGGGATTCGACCCGGACGACCCAGCACGGATGATGGCGTGGAAGATCATGCACGGGGGCCGGAGAGCGCATGTCATGCGTTCCCCGGGGCAGACGCTGGACCAGATGCAGCCCGGCGATTACCAGACAGTAGTCGGGCGGTCAACACTCGGTAGTCAAATGGCGGTAAAAGCTGTAACCGTGGGACCACCCCCCGTGCACGTGCATCTGCCCATGCATCTGCACATGAACAGAGCTATGATCCGGGGCAGTTGGCCACTGCATCAATGGCCACATCGGCCACTGCACGACCGGGGAGCGACTTGTGGACCACGACGTGTACGACGTGGATGACCTGGAAGACGTGTACAACGGCATGGCTGCGACCGCGCTGACCGGGGTGGCCTGGCAGAAGAGCAGGCACAGCAACTCGCAGGGCTCCTGCGTGGAGTTCGCGAGGCTGCCCGGAGGCGACGTGGCGGTGCGGAACTCGCGGTTCCCGGAAGGGCCCGCGCTCGTCTACACCCGCGCCGAGATCGAAGCCATGCTCCTGGGCATCAAGGACGGCGAGTTCGACCACCTGATCGCCGGCTGACGTGAGTCGGCGCCGCACACCCGGGCACACCTTCGGGTGGGGCAACCGGCATAACTGACGGCAACGACCTTCTCGCGGCGCGTAACGCGCGTAGAACCGCGGCGCCAAAAAGCGCCGCGGTTCTCTATTCGGCCGAAACCCCGCCGGCGGCCGGCTGTGGAAGTCTGAAGAGCGCCCACACGACCTTGCCGCTGAGCGTGCCCGCGAGCGGGTGCCAGCCCCAGCTGTCGGCGAACGAGTCGACCAGGAACAGCCCCCGGCCCGACTCCGCCGAGAAGTCCTCCGAGTCGCCCGCGACCGGACTGTCGTGACTGGGGTCGCGCACCGCGCACACCAGACGTGAGGTCCACCGCATCAAGTGCAGCCGCACGGGCGCGCCTTGGTCGTCCGAACGGGGCGTGTCCGAGGGCAGGGCGTGCCGCAGGGCGTTGGTCACGAGCTCGGAGACCACCAGGCAGACGTCGTCGAAGCGCTCGCCGATGTCCCACTGGTCCAGCGTTCCGCGGGTGAACTGCCGAGCTTCGCGCACCGCTTCGTAGCGCGCCGGCAGGGCGCAGGAAGCGGCGCTGGACACAGCCGCGGGGTCGAGCGGCGGAAGTCCCTGCCGTAAGGGCTCGAGCATGGTCGATCCATTCGTCCCCATGCGAGGCACTCCCGGGTGTTCGCGGTCGTTGCGATGCAGCGGTGGCGCGAGGACCATGGTTCCGAATGCGTACAGCAGATGCAAGGGCAGATGCACGTGCACGCGCCCGAATTGGACCTTCCTCCACCCTTTCTTGGTCATTTCTTCTGTCACCTTCTTCCCGCTTGTTGACGCTCTACTGATCTTTTCCTGTGTGGCCCCTTTGGACTCTTTCCGTTTCTGTAACTGAACGAGTACTGCTTGAAGTGTTTTAGTGGCAGACTTCGGCCCTTGAAGACGGTTGGGGAGGCGGACGAACGTGAGCGCTGGTGAGTCGAGTGGCTCGGTGGTGCGGCGCATGCTGCTGGGATCACATCTGCGGCGCCTGCGGGAGTCGCGCGGAATCACCCGGGAAGCGGCCGGTTACTCGATCCGTGCCTCCGAATCGAAGATCAGCCGCATGGAGTTGGGACGGGTGAGCTTCAAGACGCGCGACGTCGAGGACCTGCTGACGCTGTACGGCATCACCGACGAGGCCGAGCGCACGTCGCTCGTCTCCCTCGCCAAGGAGGCCAACGTCGCGGGCTGGTGGCACAGTTACTCGGACGTGCTGCCCAGCTGGTTCCCGACCTACGTCGGCCTGGAGGGCGCGGCCCATCTGATCCGCTCGTACGAAGTCCAGTTCGTGCACGGCCTGTTGCAGACGGAGGCCTACGCCCACGCGGTCGTCGCGCGCGGCATGCGGGGCGCCTCGCCCGCCGACATCGAGCGGCGCGTCGCGCTGCGCCTGGAGCGGCAGAAGTACCTCGTCTCCGAGAAGGCCCCGGAGTTCCACATCGTCCTCGACGAGGCCGCGCTGCGCCGCCCCTACGGCGACCGCGAGGTGATGCGGGGGCAACTCCAGCATCTGATCGAGGTGTCGGAGCGTCCCAACGTACGACTTCAGGTCATGCCGTTCAGCTTCGGCGGCCATTCGGGCGAGAGCGGTTCCTTCACCATCCTGAGCTTCCCCGAGTCCGACCTGTCGGACGTCGTCTATCTGGAGCAGCTCACCAGCGCGCTCTACCTGGACAAACGCGAGGACGTCACCCAGTACGAAGGCGCGCTCAAGCAGTTGCAGCAGGACAGCCCCGGGCCCTCCGAGAGCCGCGATCTGCTGCGGGGGCTGCTCCAGCTCTCCTGACCTTCTCCCCACCGCCTCCGGCGAGTCTTCGCGGTCTGTTCGCCTGTGAGACTTCGTGGACTCTTCGGAGGTGCTCTCCAACTCCCTTTGGACGCAAGTACGATGACGTCTGATCAGACGTTGATCGGATGTGTCTGCTGACTCAGACTCGGATGTCTGCCTCGGCAGCAAGGGGATTGAGGGAGCACATGTCGTCCTACTTCACCGACTTGGCCCAGCAGTACATCGACGGCGAGTGGCGCCAGGGCACCGGCTCCTGGGACATCATCGATTTCAACCCGTACAACGGCGAGAAACTGGCGTCGATCACCATAGCCACGGTCGACGAGGTCGACGAGGCCTACCTCGCCGCCCGGCGCGCCCAGAAGGAATGGGCCGCGACCAACCCGTACGCCCGTCGCGCCGTCTTCGAGAAGGCCCTGCGCATCATCGAGGAGCGCGAGGCCGAGATCACCGAGGTGATCATCGCCGAGCTCGGTGGCACCCACCTCAAGGCGGGCTTCGAGCTTCACCTCGCCAAGGAGTTCCTGCGCGAGTCGATCCAGCTGGCGCTGCGCCCCGAGGGCAAGATCCTCCCCTCGCCGATCGACGGCAAGGAGAACCGCCTCTACCGCGTCCCCGTCGGCGTCGTCGGCGTGATCAGCCCCTTCAACTTCCCCTTCCTGCTCTCCCTGAAGTCCGTCGCGCCGGCCCTGGCGCTCGGCAACGGCGTCGTCCTCAAGCCGCACCAGAACACCCCGATCGTCGGTGGCTCCCTGGTGGCGAAGATCTTCGAGGACGCGGGCCTGCCCGGCGGTCTGCTCAACGTCGTCATCACCGACATCGCCGAGATCGGCGACGCCTTCATCGAGCACCCCGTCCCGAAGGTCATCTCCTTCACCGGTTCCGACAAGGTCGGCCGCCACGTCGCCACCGTCTGCGCCTCGCACTTCAAGAGCGTGGTGCTGGAGCTCGGCGGCAACAGCGCCCTGGTGGTCCTCGACGACGCGGACATCGACTACGCCGTCGACGCGGCGGTCTTCAGCCGCTACGTCCACCAGGGCCAGGTCTGCATGGCCGCCAACCGCGTTCTCGTGGACCGCTCGATCGCGGACGAGTTCACCGAGAAGTTCGTCGCCAAGGTGAAGACGCTGAAGGTCGGCGACCCGAGCGACCCTCAGACGATCATCGGCCCGGTCATCAACTCCTCCCAGGCGGACTCGATCACCGGCGCCGTCGACCAGGCGATCGCCGAGGGCGCCACGGCCCTGGTGCGCGGCGCCACCACCGACAACCTCGTCGAGCCGACCGTCCTGACGGACCTGCCCGCCGACTCCGCCATCCTCCGGCAGGAGATCTTCGGCCCGGTCGCGCTCCTCGTCACCTTCGACGGCGAGGAGGAGGCCGTCCGCATCGTCAACGACACCCCGTACGGGCTCAGCGGCGCCGTGCACACCGCCGACGTCGAGCGCGGTGTCGCCTTCGCCAAGCAGATCGACACCGGCATGTTCCACGTCAACGACGGCACCGTCCACGACGAGCCGCTGGTCCCCTTCGGCGGCGAGAAGCACTCCGGCATCGGCCGCCTGAACGGCGAGACGACCGTCGACGCCTTCACCACCCAGAAGTGGATCTCGGTCCAGCACGGCCGCAGCTTCTTCCCGTTCTGAGTCGTCGGCTTCGACGTAGGCAGACATGCATCCAGGTGTAAACAGGGTGCATGTCTGCCTACGTATTCCCTCGTCGAGGCGAGGGGCAAGCTCGGCGACCTCGTCCGCCGAGCCGCCCAGCACGAGCACATCACTCTGACGGATCGCGGCATCCCGGCGGCCGTCCTCATCTCGTCCGCCGAGTTGGAGGACCTCGAGGACGCTCTGGCCCTGGCCCGCCTGGAGCGTGACCGCGCCCTTGGGCTTACCGAGGCTCCCATCCCCCACGAAGAGGCCCGCCGGGCACTGCTCGAAGTGGCGGGGAGGGGCGAGTGACCTGGCGCGTTCTCTGGGAACCGGCCGCCCTCAACGCTGCCACAGGGCACCTCAAGGACGACCCCCAAGGCGTCGACGCCCTCCTTGGGACCACTGACCAACTCGCCGAGAACGAGAGGCCCGAGGGGTCGCGCGCATGGGGCGTGGACCACCGTCGCCTCCATCACGGCCCCTGGCACATCCTCTACCGGATCGACGCGGACGCGCGCACACTCCACATCGAGCACATCGGACGCACCGTGATGTGACCTGGCCGCGAACCCCTGGACGGCGCCACCGCCCTCGAGCTGGTCGCCCGCGCGCAGGAGGGTTGACCTCCGCGCCCTCATCTGCCCCCATAACCTGGACCGCATGTCAGCGATCCGTCTCCTGGTGCTGGGTGCCGTCCGCCAGCACGGGCGGGCCCACGGCTACCAGGTGCGCAACGACCTCGAGTACTGGGGCGCGCACGAGTGGTCCAACGCCAAGCCCGGCTCGATCTACCACGCGCTCAAGCAGATGGCGAAACAGGGACTGCTGCTCGCCCACGAGATCGCCCCGTCCACGGCGGGCGGCCCGCCGCGCACCGAGTACGAGATCACGGACCAGGGCACCGAGGAGTACTTCACGCTGCTGCGCCGGTCGCTGACCGCGTACGACCAGAAACCGGACATCCTCTCGGCCGCGCTCGGCTTCATGGTCGACCTCGGCCGTGCGGAGACCCTCGAACTCCTCCAGGAGCGGGTGCGCGCCATCGAGGAGTGGCGCAAGTCCGTCACCGGGTACTACACCCCCGAGGGCGGCCCCGGACAGCTCGGCCACATCGGCGAGATCATGAACTTCTGGGTCCACTCCGCCGACTCCGGCGCGCAGTGGACCCGGGGCCTGATCGAGCGCATCCAGGGCGGCGCGTACACCTTCGCCGGGGAGGGCGAACCCTTCGTCGGCGTCCTGGTCGACGGCGAGGAGAACCCGTACGCCACGGGAACCCCACACCCCGGCGACCGGGAGTAGCCACGCCCTCTGCCGGAGGGACCCTAGTGATGGAAGCCCGTCGCCGCCTCCTTGTCCTGGGTCAGCGGATGCGGCAGCCTGCGCAGTTGGGGCACCAACCGGCTCAGGTCCTCGATGAACTGGTCGGCGAGATCCACCGAGAAGCCGTTGCGGCACACCACACGCAGGACGGACAGGTCCTCCCGGTTGGCCGGGAAGGTGTACGCGGGCACCAGCCAGCCGCTCTCCCGCATACGCCGGGACACGTCGAAGACGTCGTACGAGGTCACATGGGGTGCCGTGGTGAAAGCGAAGACGGGCAACTCGTCGCCCCGGGTGAGGAGTCGGAAGTCTTCCAGCGCCTCGATCCGCGCCGCGAGCCCGCGGGCCAGGTCTCTGGTCGTCTGCTGCACGGTCCGGAAGCCCTCCCGGCCCAGCCGTAGGAACGTGTAGTACTGCGCCACGACCTGCGCGCCCGGACGGGAGAAGTTGAGGGCGAAGGTCGGCATGTTGCCGCCCAAGTAGTTGACTCGGAAGACGAGCTCCTCGGGCAGCTCGGCCTCGGTCCGCCACAGCGCCCAGCCGACGCCCGGGTAGACCAGTCCGTACTTGTGGCCCGAGGTATTGATCGAGGAGACCCGCGGCAACCTGAAGTCCCAGACCAGGTCCGGGTCGAGGAAGGGCGCGATCATCGCGCCGGACGCGCCGTCGACATGGACGGGGATGTCCAGACCCGTACGCTCCTGGAGCTGGTCGAGGGCCGCGCACAGCTCGGCGATCGGCTCGTAGGACCCGTCGAAGGTGGAGCCGAGGATGCCGACGACCCCGATGGTGTTCTCGTCGCACAGCTCGGCCGCCGCCTGTGGATCGAGATGGAACCGGTCGCCCTCCATGGGCACCTGGCGTGCCTCGACCTCCCAGAAGTTGCAGAACTTCTCCCAGCACACCTGGACGTTCACCCCCATCACGAGATTGGGGCGTGCTCCGGGGTAGCGGTCCGCGTTCCGCCGCATCCAGCGCCGCTTCAGCGCCATGCCGGCGAGCATGCACGCCTCGCTCGACCCGGTCGTCGAACAGCCGACGGTGGACGCCGGATCCGGAGCGTTCCACAGGTCCGCGAGCATCGCCACGCAGCGGCGCTCCAGCTCGGCGGTGCGCGGGTACTCGTCCTTGTCGATCATGTTCTTGTCCTGGCACTCGCCCATGAGCAACCCGGCCTGGGGTTCCATCCAGGTGGTGACGAAGGTGGCGAGGTTCAGCCGCGCGTTCCCGTCCAGCATCAGGTCGTCGTGGACGACCTGATACGCGGTGTTGGGTGGCAGCGGCCCGTCCGGAAGCCGGTGCTTGGGCGGGGCCTCGGTCATGCCCCCGACCGGATTCGCCTCCCCGAAGAAGGGGTTGACGGACACCGGTCGCTCGTCGGGCTTCTCGGGACCTTGGTGGAGCGGCATGGGATCTCCCATCGAGTCGGCGGTCGGACGGTCCTACTGGTTGATCGGAGGGTCCTACTGGTTGAGCGGATCGGGGGCCCTACTGGTTCATCGGATCGGGATTCCACTAACTCATCGGATCGGAGGGGCCTGTCGGTTCACCGGATCGAGCTCCCGTCGGCGCGCAGCTGCATCTGCGGGCGTCCGGTGACGATCAGCCAGGCCGGTACCGAGGCCAGCACCAGCAGGGGCAGCACGGCGGGCTGGGCCACCAGGACGGCCGCCGTGAACAGACTGATCCAGCCCTGCCGGGTGACGGCCAGGAGCACACCCAGGACCGCGCACACCACGGCGAGCGTGGGATTCACCTGCGGTACCAACGCGTGCGCGCACAGCCCGAGAGCTACCCCGGCGAACACGGAGGGAAAGATCCGGCCGCCCCGGAAGCCGCACGAGGTGGCGACCACCAGCGCGGCCAGCTTCACCGCGAACATCAGCGCGAACCGTCCCGCCGACCAGCCCTCCGGGTTCGCCGCGAGGGTCTTCACCTCGTCCAGGCCCTTGAAGAGCGTCAGAGGCCCACCCAGCGCCCCCAGCAGCCCCAGGACGAGACCGCCCAGGGGAAGTGCCACCATGGGGTGCCTGAGCCGCGAGAAGGCGTCGTGGACGTAAGGGAGGGCGCACACCGCGGTCATCCCGATCGCCGCGGCCAACGAGGCGACCACCAGGGCGCTCAGCAGGTCGCCCCAGTGGGGGCCCGCGTAGGCGGGCAGCGCGAGGTCGAAGCTCGGGTGCTCCAGCAGCGCCATGGTCAGCGCGCCCGTGCCGCCCGCGAGCAGCGGCGGCAGCAGCCGGTCCCAGAGGGGGCCGGGCCCCGGCTGCCCGGCCAGTACCTCGGAGAAGATCAGCGCGGCGGCCACCGGCGTGCCGAACAGGGCGCCGATCGTGCCCGCGACCGCCAGGCCCACCCACAGCCCCACCGCGGAGCCCGGGATCACGCGGGTGCCGAGCCAGTAGGCGAGGGCCACATTGACGGCCGTGATCGGGTTCTCGGGGCCCAGGCTCACCCCGCCCGCCAGCGTCAGGACGGTGGCGACGAGCAGGCCGGGCAGGACGCGGGGCGGCAGGGGAGCGTCGACCAGGCCCGTGGTCGCCGGATCCGGCCCCGCGTGCCCCGGTACCTTCCACACCACCAGACCCACCGCGATGCCGGTCGCCGTGAGCATCACGACCATCCAGAGCACGGAGTAGCGGCCCACGCCCACTGCGTCAGGAAGGGTCTCCCACAGGACGTCCTCGAACCGGTCGGCGAGCAGGCTGACGCCCAGCAGGACGAGCGCCGAGGCCACACCGACCACCACGGAGGGCACGATCAACGGCAGCAGACGCCGTAAGGGCGTCGCCGTGGACGCATCGGTGCTCACGGCCACACCCTAAGCGGGCAAAAGCCGCACAACATCCCGAAGGGTGCGCTCAGGTGCCTGGGCATTCCGGCTTGCACCTCACGTGGCGTGAGGGCTGATGGTGGGACGCGTACCGAGGAAGGAGCGGAAGTGGGCTACTCAGTGGGCCAGGTCGCCGGTTTCGCCGGGGTCACGGTGCGCACCCTGCACCACTACGACGAGATCGGCCTGCTCGTTCCGAGCGAGCGCAACCACGCGGGGCACCGGCGCTACAGCGACGCCGACCTCGACCGGCTGCAACAGATCCTGTTCTACCGGGAGCTGGGCTTCCCGCTCGACGAGGTCGCGGCCCTGCTCGACGACCCGGAGGCGGACCCGCGCGCGCACCTGCGCCGCCAGCACGAGCTGCTGACCGCCCGGATCGAGAAGCTGCAGAAGATGGCCGCGGCCGTGGAGCACGCCATGGAGGCACGCACGATGGGCATCAACCTCACGCCTGAGGAGAAGTTCGAGGTCTTCGGGGACAAGGATCCCGAGGAGCACGCGGAGGAGGCGGAACGGCGGTGGGGCGGCACGGCGGAGTACGCCGAGTCACAGCGCCGCGCCGCCCGCTACACCAAGGACGACTGGCAGCGCATCCAGGCCGAGGTCGCCTCCTGGGGCGAGCGCTACGGCGCCCTCATGGAAGCGGGTGAGCCCGCGACCGGCGAGCGGGCCATGGACATGGCCGAGGAACACCGGCGGCACATCAGCAAGTGGTTCTACGACTGCTCGTACGAGCTCCACGGCTGCCTCGGCGCGATGTACGTGTCCGACGAACGCTTCAAGGCGTACTACGACTCCATGCGCCCGGGTCTCGCCGAGCACCTCAGGGACGCGATCACGGCGAACGCGGCCCGGCACTCCCAGGAATCCTGACGGCAAGACGGTAAGGGGCACCCGCCCTTGCGGGTGCCCCTTACCGGATTCCGGTTCTGCGGCCGGTCGCGCCCTACTCCTTCGCCAGGACCACCGCCGTGCCGTACGCGCACACCTCCGTGCCCACGTCCGCCGCCTCGGTCACGTCGAACCGCATCATCAGCACGCCGTTCGCCCCGCGCGCGCGTGCCTGCTCGACGAGTCGCTCCATGGCCTCGTTACGGGTCTCCACGAGGGTCTTGGTGAGCCCCTTGAGCTCGCCGCCGATCATCGACTTCAGACCCGCGCCGATCTGGCTGCCCAGATGCCGGGATCGCACGGTGAGGCCGAAGACCTCGCCGATGACCTGCTGGACGCGGTAGCCGGGCGCGTCGTTCGTCGTCACGACCAGGACGTCCGACTGGGGTCCCTGGCCGCCTCCGTATTCACCGATGCCCATGGTCCACAGCTTTGTCCCAGTGGGCGCACAGTGCATCCTGGGGGCACTGGTGGAACCTGGCACGGACACTGTGCGTTGATAGCTTTGGCCGACAGTACTGATGTGCTGTCGTACTGCCGTCCCAGGACCGCCGTACTCTTCCTTCACCCCTCAGGAGCCCGGAACCGTGACGACGCTTGCCCTTGGTCCAAGCTGGCTGGATCCGAACACGCTCCTGGACAACTTCGGCATCTGGGGCCTGCTGCTCATCGTCTTCGCCGAGTCCGGCCTGCTGATCGGCTTCTTCCTGCCGGGTGACTCGCTGCTGTTCACCTGCGGCCTGCTGATCACGTCGAACCAGCTGGACTTCCCGCTGTGGGCGGCCGTCGCCCTGATCTGCGTCGCCGCGGTCCTCGGCGACCAGGCGGGTTACCTGTTCGGCAAGAAGGTCGGCCCCTCGCTCTTCACCCGCCCGGACTCCCGCCTCTTCAAGCAGGAGAACGTGGTCAAGGCCCACGAGTTCTTCGAGAAGTACGGGCCCAAGTCCCTGGTCCTCGCCCGCTTCGTGCCCATCGTGCGCACCTTCACGCCGATCATCGCGGGCGTCAGCGGCATGAAGTACCGCTCCTTCCTCACCTTCAACATCATCGGTGGTGTCCTGTGGGGCGCGGGCGTCACGCTGCTCGGCTCCTGGCTCGGCAAGATCGACTTCGTCAAGAACAACATCGAGGCGATCCTGATCCTGATCGTCCTCGTCTCGGTGGTCCCGATCGCCATCGAGTTCCTGCGGGCGCGCTCCAAGGCCAAGAAGAACCCGCCGGGGCCGCAGGCCCCCCAGGGCCCGGCCGCCCACCAGCAGCAGCCCACGCCCCCCGCCATGGACGACGCGACGCGCCCGCTGCGCATGCACCAGCCGCAGCAGAGCCATGACCCGTACCAGCAGGACCGGCACCAGCAGGACCAGTACGCCCAGGGATACCCGCAGCAGCAGCCCCAGCAGCCGTACGGCAATCAGGACCAGGGTTACTACCAGGGCCAGGGCCAGGGCTACGACCAGAACTACGGTCAGAACTACGACCCGAACTACGACCCGAACTACGACCAGGGCCAAGGCCAGACCTACCCGCCCCAGCAGGGCCACCCGCAGCAGCAGCCTTACGGCAACCAGGACCAGAGCTACCAGCAATACCCGTACGGCAACTGAGCGCCCCGAAAGGGGCGCGGGGCTGTGACATATGCGGCTCCGCCGCGTGGGCGCGACCAGCCACAACGAACCCGCAGTCGCCGTCCTGCGAACAGCACCGAGTTCGTAGGCACCCGGCGCTCAGAACCCCCGCGTCCGCTTCGCGGCCCTGCGCCCTCCGGCGGCGCCCCCCGGCACCCGCAGGAACAGCCGGGAGATCTCCGACCCCAGGTTCACACCGATGGCGATGGCCATGGCGAGCGCCGCGGCCTTGGAGAGCGAAACGAGGCCCTTGTCGACGTTGCTCTGGGCGATCGACAGCAGCCCGAAGTACGTGGCCGACCCTGGGAGCAGGGGCCCTATCGCGGCGGTCGTGTACGGCAGCGCGGACGCGAACCGGTAGCGGGACAGCAGCTGCCCGAAGAGGCCCACCAGGCCCGCGGCGACGGCGGTGGAGGCGACCGGCGAGATACCGCCCGCGTAGTGCATCGCCCCGTACACCGACCAGGCGACGCCTCCGTTGAGGGTCACCGCGAGCACGGTGGATCGTTCCTGCTGGAGCAGGACGGCGAAGGTCAGCGACAGCAGCATGGCGGCGGCGATCTGCACCAGGGGCCGCTCGGAGATGCTGAGCGCCTGGTCCGGATTGAGCGCGGCGCCGAACTTCACACCGAAATAGAGCACGATGAGGACGCCGATGATGATGCCGACGAAGAGGTACATGACCTCCAGGAGGCGCGCGGACGCGGTGATGTAGAAGCCGGTCAGTCCGTCCTGGACGCCCGCGACGAGCGCCCGCCCGGGCAGCAGCGCGAACAGTCCACCGGTGATCACCGCGGACGAGTTCGCGTCGACGTGCGCGAGCTGGAGCGCGACACCTATCGCGGCCGGCGGCATCGCGGCCACCGTGAACTGGTAGAACTCCGGCAGCCCGCGCCCCGCGCAGAGCCAGGCCAGCCGGTCGCCCAGCATCGCGCCGAGCGCCGCGGCGACGAACACGATCGCGTCACCGCCCACGAGTACCGAGGCCGCACCCGCCAGCAGCCCGGTGCAGCCGGTCAGCACCCAGCCGGGATACGGGTGCCGGTTGCGCCGCATCTCCGCGAGGCGCCGGTAGGCCTCCTCCAGGGAGAACGCGGTCTCCGGGTCGCTCAGGTCGTCGACGAGCCGGTAGACGGCCGCGAGCCGCGTGTAGTCGGTGCCCCGGCGGCGTACGGTCCGGGAGGCCGTCACGGGATCGTCCACCAGGGACGGCTGGTGCGAGATCGACAACAAGGTGAAGGTGACGTTCGGCTCGCAGCGGTCCAGGCCGAACGAGCGGCAGACGGCGAACATCGCCGTCTCCACGTCCTCGGCGCCCTCACCGCCCGCGAGCAGCAACTCGCCGATACGCAGCGTCAGGTCGAGCACGCGGGGGACGGCCGGGCCGGCCTCGTCCTCCTTGTGCAGCAGTTCGGGTGCCGGACGCTCGGCCACCGGCATGCGCAGCATCGTGCGCATCCGGTCCTGCCAGGGCACGTCCTTGGTCAGGCTGACCACGGGGATGCCGGTCGCCGGTGTGAAGGCGGGCGGGGCGTGCTTCGCGCTGTACGTGCGCGGGGTGCTGAACGCCGACCCCTCGGACTCGGTGTCGGCCGTCTCGGGCGGCACGAGCCCCTTGGGGACCGCGAACTCCGACGTGGTCCCCGATTCGTCCTCGACCGCCGGTGCCACGCCGTCCGGCTGTGCGAAGGCACTCCTCGCCTCGTCCGACTGCGGTTTGCGGTCCTCCGCCTCCGTCACCCACCACTCCCGCTGTTGCCGACCGTGCACCTCCCGTACGCCCCAGTATGCGCACGGATACGCGAACGGGCCGCGCCACCCCGGGAGGGGTCACGCGGCCCGCGGGGCTCAGGAGGGATCAGTGACCGCCCTGCTCCTTCAAGCGCTTGTAGGAACGCTCGATCTCGGCCTCGGCCTCCGCGCGGCCGACCCAGTTGGCGCCCTCGACGGACTTGCCGGGCTCGAGGTCCTTGTAGACCTCGAAGAAGTGCTGGATCTCCAGGCGGTCGAACTCCGACACGTGGTGGATGTCCCGCAGGTGCTCCACACGCGGGTCGTGCGCCGGGACGCACAGCAGCTTGTCGTCGCCGCCGGCCTCGTCCGTCATACGGAACATGCCGATCGCGCGGCACTGGATGAGGCAGCCCGGGAAGGTCGGCTCGTCCAGGATGACCAGCGCGTCCAGCGGGTCGCCGTCCTCGCCGAGGGTGTTCTCGACGAAGCCGTAGTCGGCCGGGTAGCTGGTCGAGGTGAAGAGTCGACGGTCCAAGCGGATCCGACCGGTCTCGTGGTCCACCTCGTACTTGTTCCGCGAACCCTTCGGAATCTCGATCGTGACGTCGAACTCCACCGGTGGCTCCTCCATGATCAACACATAGTTCTGGTGGTTAAGTGTCCCTCACGCAGGTGTGTGATCGCGAAAGGGGCTGGTGGTCGTGCCAGAGCTGAGGGCTTGGCGGGCCGCGAGACCGCATGTGGTGCGGATCAAGCGGACCGTGCAGCCGCATGTGACGCGGGTCGCGCAGGCCGTGCAGCCGCGTGTGACGAGGGCTGCGCAGTCCGTGCGACCGCATGTGGTGCGGGCTGCTCGAGCCGTGCGGCCGCGTCCCGTGAAGGTCACGACCCCGCGGCTCACAGCCGTCGCCGCCACCGCGGGCCTGGCACTCGCGGCCGGGGCGGTGGCCTTCGCCGGCCCCTGGGACTCCTCCGGTCAGCGTACGGCCGAGCGTGACTGGGCCGCATCGCGAGAAGGGGAGGGTGGCGCAGATCACGGACGTAGTTCCGATACGTCCCCCACGGCGCCGAAGCCCGCGCCCAGCGCCGCCTCCGTGCTGACCGGTCTCGGCGGCTCCACCGTCTCGGTGCCCGCACCCACCCAGAAGGCCCTCACGAGCACCCTCGACCGGCTCCTGGGCGACCCCGCGCTCGGCGGGCGGCGCACGGCCGTGGTCGTCGACGTGGCGACCGGCAAGCGGCTGTACGGCAAGGGCGCCGACGACGCGCAGACCCCGGCCTCCACCACGAAGATCGCCACCGCGGTCGCCGCGCTCTCCGCGGCGGGCGCCGACCACCGCATCGAGACCCGCGCGGTCCTGGAGCCCGGCACCAAGGAGGTCGTGCTCGTCGGCGGCGGCGACCCCACACTGACCGCCCGCAAGGAGGCGGCGGGCTGGGCGAGCCTGCGCACCCTGGCCGACGAGACGGCGACCGCCCTGAAGGCCCGTCATCTGAACCAGGTGACGCTCTCGTACGACACCTCGCTCTACACCGGTCCCGCCCTGCACCCCATCGGCTCCAACCCCAACCTCGCGCCGGTCAGCGCCCTGATGGTCGACGAGGCCCGCACCGACGACTCGGCCAGCGGACCGGTCACCCGCGCCGCGGACCCGGCGGCGGACGCGGCCGTGAGGTTCGCGGGGCTGCTGGAGGCCAAGGGCATCAAGACGACGACCCCCGGCCCCTCCAGGGCGACGAACCGCTCGCAGTCCCTCGCCTCGGTCTCCTCGCCGCCCCTGTCCGCCCTCATCGAGCGGATGCTGACGAACAGCGACAACGACATCGCGGAGGCCATGGCCCGCCAAGTCGCCCTCGCCACCGGCCGGGCGGCCGACTTCGACGGCGGCGCGGCGGCGATCGACGCCGAGCTGAAGAAGCTCGGACTCCCGCTGTCCGGCGCGCACTTCACGGACGGCAGCGGTCTGAACCGGAACGACAGACTGACGGCGGACCTGCTCACGGCCCTCCTGGTCAAGGCCGGTGACCCCGCGCACCCCGAACTCCGGCCCATCCTGACCGGTCTGCCGGTCGCGGGCTTCACGGGCACCCTCAGCGACCGTTACGCCGACGACGCGTCCGGCACCGGCCTCGTACGCGCCAAGACCGGCACGCTGACCGGGGTGAACACCCTGGCGGGCACGGTCGTCGACGCCGACGGTCGCCTGCTGGCCTTCGCCTTCCTGGCCTCCGACACGACCGACCCGTCGGCGGCCCAGTCGGCCCTGGACCGCACGGCCTCGGCACTGGCGGGCTGCGGCTGCCGTTAGGGCCTGCCCGGCCAGGTCCTGGGGTACCACTCGTACCAGGAGCCCCGTGAGCCCCGGAGCACAGGCGCATCCGGTGCCTTACCCCTCACCGCACTTGGACCCGCTCACGTACGGTTGACGCATGACGAGCATCGGTGGTGCCGAGATGGTCGACTGGAATCTCGCGGTGGCGACCGCGACACGGCTTGTGCGGCCTGGCCCCGAGGTGAGCCGCGACGAGGCCCGAGAGGTCGTCGCGGAGCTGCGCCGGCATGCGAAGGCCTCGGAGGAACACGTCCGGGGCTTCACTCGTATGGGCACGGACGACATCCACGACACCCCCATCCTGGTGGTGGACCGCCCGGGCTGGGTCCGGGCGAACGTCGCGGGGTTCCGGGAGCTCCTGAAGCCCCTGTTGGACAAGATGCAGGAACGGCGGGGGACCACCCCGGGCGGGGCCGTCCTCGGCGCCGTCGGCGGCAAGGTCACCGGCGTGGAGCTGGGCATGCTGCTGTCGTTCCTGTCGTCGCGCGTCCTCGGGCAGTACGAGACCTTCGCCCCGGCGACGAGGGAACTCCCGGCGGGTGAGAACGGCGGCGGCAGGCTCCTCCTCGTCGCGCCGAACATCGTGCACGTGGAGCGCGAACTCGACGTGGAGCCCCACGACTTCCGCCTGTGGGTGTGTCTGCACGAGGAGACGCACCGTACGCAGTTCACGGCCGTGCCCTGGCTGCGCGACCACCTGGAGGGCGAAATCCAGTCTTTCTTGGGCGAGACCGAGGTCGACCCCATGACGGTCCTGGAGCGCATCAGGGAGGCGGCCCAGTCGCTCGCGGGCGGCCGTCCCGAGGGCGAGGAGGACGACGGGGGCCGGTCCCTGGTCGAGATCGTGCAGACGCCGGCCCAGCGGGAGATCCTCGGCCGCCTCACCGCCGTGATGTCCCTCCTGGAGGGCCACGCGGACTTCGTGATGGACGGCGTGGGACCCGATGTGGTCCCGTCCGTGGGCGAGATCCGCGAGAAGTTCCAGCAGCGCCGGGCCAAGGGGGCCTCGCGGCTCGACCTCGCCCTGCGCAAGCTGCTCGGTTTGGATGCCAAACTGAGGCAGTACAGGGACGGTGAGCGGTTCGTGCGCGCGGTCGTCGACCAGGTGGGCATGGACGGCTTCAACCGTGTGTGGACTTCCCCGAACACCCTCCCGACCAAGACGGAGATCGCCAAACCGGCGGACTGGGTCGCACGGGTGCACCGCAAGGCGGAGTCGTGAAGCCTACGGCAAGGTCGTGAAACGAATTCGGCCGACGGCAGGTGAACGCCCCTCCAATCACCCGTCCGAGGGACCGTGAGCCAACCGTAGGCGTGCAATGCTCGGGGAACGGCCCGTTTCTGTCACCATCTACACACTCTGCGTGACCAGACTCGGGCTCACCCCCCGAAAACTTCATGAAGGGAACCGGACATGGGTCCCCATCCTGCGGTCGCGGCGATACGCCTGGCGGTCCGCCGCGTACTCCACGACGTCCTCACCGACCACACCCGTCCTCCAGGCGAGTCCTCCCCGCTCGTCCTCGTCGCCTGCTCCGGCGGCGCCGACTCCATGGCGCTCGCCTCGGCTCTCGCCTTCGAAGCCCCCAAACTCGGCATCCGCGCCGGTGGCATCACCGTGGACCACGGTCTGCAGCCCGGCTCCGATCTGCGTGCCGACGACGTCGTCTCCCGCCTCGTCGAGCTCGGCATGACCCCCGTCGAGTCCCTCGCCGTCACCGTGGGCCGCGACGGCGGCCCCGAGGCCGCCGCCCGCGACGCCCGGTACGCCGCCCTGGACGCCGCCGCCGAGCGCCACGGCGCCTCCGCCGTCCTGCTCGGCCACACCCGTGACGACCAGGCCGAGACGGTTCTGCTGGGCCTCGCCCGCGGCTCCGGCATCCGCTCCCTGTCCGGCATGGCCGCGGTCTCGGGGGCCGGCGGCCGTTACCGCCGACCGTTCCTGCACCTGGACCGGCAGACCGCCCGCAAGGCCTGCATGGTCCAGTCGCTGCCCGTCTGGGACGACCCGCACAACGCCGACCCGGCCTACACCCGCTCCCGGCTGCGCCACGAGGGCCTGCCCGCCCTGGAGAAGGCGCTCGGCAAGGGAGTCGTCGAGGCCCTCGCCAGGACGGCACAGCTGTCCCGTGACGACGCCGACGCCCTCGACTCCTGGGCCCGCCAGGCCGAGACCTCCGTACGCGACACGGCGGGCCTCCTGGAGTGCGCGAAGCTCTACGCCCTGCCGCCCGCCGTACGCCGCCGCATCCTGCGCCGCGCCGCCATCGAGGCGGGCGCCCCGGCCGGTTCGCTGTTCGCCCGCCACATCGAAGAAGTCGACCGGCTGATCACCGGCTGGCGCGGTCAGGGCGCCATCAATCTCCCCGGCAAAGTCGTCGCTCAGCGACAGGGTGGCAGACTGGTGATTCGGCAAGGCTGAAACCGGACCCTCCATCGGGACCGCTCACGCGGCTCTCCGGGACCCCTGACTCGGGTCACGGGCGGTCCGGGCGGCCGAGCGAGTGAGCCGAAGGGGAGCGACATCGGCGCCCCGTAGGCGAACGAGCCCGGGAAGAGTGGGACGGACGACCGAAAGTGATGCGGGTGGACTCGAAAGACATGGGCACCGACCTCAAGTCGGTGCTCATCACCAAGGAAGAGATCGACGCCAAGCTGGCTGAGCTGGCTGCGAAGATCGATGCGGAGTACGTGGGCAAGGACTTGCTGATCGTCGGTGTCCTCAAGGGCGCCGTCATGGTCATGGCGGACCTCGCGCGTGCGCTGTCCACCCCCGTCACCATGGACTGGATGGCGGTGTCGTCGTACGGCGCGGGCACCCAGTCCTCGGGTGTGGTGCGGATCCTCAAGGACCTCGACACCGACATCAAGGGCAAGCACGTCCTGATCGTCGAGGACATCATCGACTCCGGGCTGACCCTGTCCTGGCTGATCTCCAACCTCGGCTCCCGCGAGCCGGCCTCCCTCAAGGTGTGCACGCTGCTGCGCAAGCCGGAGGCGGCCAAGGTCGCGATCGACGTGGAGTGGGTCGGCTTCGACATCCCGAACGAGTTCGTGATCGGCTACGGCCTCGACTACGCGGAGAAGTACCGCAACCTCCCGTTCGTCGGTACGCTCGCGCCTCACGTCTACGGCGGCTGAACCTCCGGGTCCCAGTCCTCGTAAGACGATCGGGAACCCCAGCGGGTTTCGCGCCGTTGGAGCATGCGTGGGAGGGATTCCCAGTCGTCCCCTGCAGCTTCGGGTGACAATGCTGGGGTACCGTCCGAAGAACAGTCTTTATAAGTCTTTATCAAACTCACTATGGCAGGAGGGACGGGGCGACACCGCTCCGTATGGATGGACGTGAAGCGATACTTCCGTGGGCCGGTCATGTGGATCGTGCTGGCCGTCCTTGCCGTGGTCGTGTTGATGCAGGTCGTCGGCTCGTCCGGCGGCTACAAGACAGTGGACACCGGCCAGGTCGTCCAGGCGATCAATGACAACAAGGTCCAAGAGGCCAAGCTGACCACCGGTGACGAGCAAGTCATCAAGGTGCAGCTCAAGGATGGCCAGAAGGTCTCCGGCAGCTCCAAGATCCAGGCGAGCTACATCGGTGACCAGGGCGTCAACCTCGCCAACACACTCCAGGACAAGTTCCAGAACAAGCAGATTCCGGACGGCTACACGGTCTCGCCGTCCAAGCAGAACCCGTTCCTCGGCATCCTGCTGTCTCTGCTTCCCTTCGTCCTCATCGTCGTCGTCTTCCTGTTCCTGATGAACCAGATGCAGGGCGGCGGCTCCCGGGTCATGAACTTCGGGAAGTCCAAGGCGAAGCTCATCACCAAGGACACCCCGAAGACGACGTTCTCGGACGTCGCGGGCTCGGACGAGGCGGTCGAGGAGCTCCAGGAGATCAAGGAGTTCCTCCAGGAGCCGGCGAAGTTCCAGGCCGTCGGGGCGAAGATCCCCAAGGGTGTGCTCCTGTACGGGCCTCCTGGAACCGGTAAGACGCTGCTCGCACGCGCTGTCGCGGGCGAGGCGGGCGTCCCCTTCTACTCGATCTCGGGTTCCGACTTCGTCGAGATGTTCGTCGGTGTCGGTGCCTCCCGAGTCCGTGACCTGTTCGAGCAGGCCAAGGCGAACGCTCCGGCGATCGTCTTCGTCGACGAGATCGACGCGGTCGGCCGCCATCGCGGCGCCGGCCTCGGCGGTGGTCACGACGAGCGCGAGCAGACGCTGAACCAGCTGCTCGTCGAGATGGACGGCTTCGACGTGAAGGGCGGTGTGATCCTCATCGCCGCCACGAACCGGCCGGACATCCTCGACCCGGCGCTGCTGCGTCCCGGCCGCTTCGACCGTCAGATCGCGGTCGACCGCCCGGACATGCAGGGCCGTCTGGAGATCCTCAAGGTTCACCAGAAGGGCAAGCCGGTCGCGCAGGACGTCGACCTCTCGGCCGTCGCCCGTCGCACCCCCGGCTTCACGGGTGCCGATCTCGCCAACGTGCTGAACGAGGCCGCGCTTCTGACAGCCCGCAGCGACATGAAGCTGATCGACAACTCCATGCTGGACGAGGCGATCGACCGCGTGGTCGCGGGCCCGCAGAAGCGGACCCGGATCATGTCGGACAAGGAGAAGAAGATCACCGCGTACCACGAGGGCGGCCACGCCCTGGTCGCGGCGGCGTCTCCGAACTCCGACCCGGTCCACAAGATCACGATCCTGTCGCGTGGCCGTGCCCTCGGTTACACGATGGTCCTGCCGGACGAGGACAAGTACTCCACGACGCGCAACGAGATGCTGGACCAGCTGGCCTACATGCTGGGTGGCCGCGCGGCCGAGGAGCTCGTCTTCCACGACCCGACCACGGGCGCTGCGAACGACATCGAGAAGGCCACCGCAACGGCCCGCGCGATGGTCACGCAGTACGGCATGACCGAGCGGCTGGGCGCGATCAAGTTCGGCGGCGACAACACCGAGCCCTTCCTGGGCCGGGAGATGTCGCACCCGCGTGACTACTCGGAAGAGGTCGCCGCGCTCGTCGACGAAGAGGTCAAGAAGCTCATCGAGAACGCGCACAACGAGGCCTGGGAGATCCTGGTCGAGAACCGTGACGTCCTCGACGCGCTGGTGCTCCAGCTGCTGGAGAAGGAGACGCTGAGCAAGGAGCAGATCGCCGAGGTCTTCGCTCCGATCCACAAGCGCCCGGCCCGCCCCGCGTGGACCGGCTCCTCCCGGCGCACCCCGTCCACCCGCCCGCCGGTGCTCTCCCCCAAGGAGCTGTCGCTGACGAACGGGGCGAACGGATCGACGCCGGCCATCGCCAATGTGACGGAGTCCGTCCCGGCGAAGGAAGTGGCTCCGGAGGACCGCTCCGAGAGCTGATCCGGCTCCCGGTGTGGCCCCACCAGGCCCGGAATGGATGCCGCGCCCCCCAGGTTCTAGCCTGGGGGGCGCGGCATTTTGGCACGACCGCACGTTTTGGACGCGTCGACCAGCACGCGCAAGATCCACAGGAACGAGGACCACATGACCGACCCCGTGACGCTGGACGGCGAAGGTGTGATCGGCGAGTTCGACGAGAAGCGCGCGGAGAACGCCGTGCGAGAGCTTCTCATCGCGGTAGGCGAGGACCCGGACCGCGAGGGGCTGCGCGAGACACCCGGGCGGGTCGCCAGGGCGTACAGGGAGATATTCGCGGGGCTGTGGCAGAAGCCCGAGGACGTACTGACGACCACCTTCGACCTCGGACACGACGAGATGGTGCTCGTGAAGGACATCGAGGTCCTCAGCAGCTGTGAGCACCACCTGGTGCCGTTCGTCGGCGTGGCCCATGTCGGCTACATCCCGTCCACGGACGGCAAGATCACGGGCCTGTCGAAGCTGGCCCGGCTCGTGGACGTCTACGCCCGGCGGCCACAGGTGCAGGAACGGCTCACCACGCAGATCGCCGACTCCCTGATGACGATCCTGGAGCCGCGCGGGGTGATCGTCGTCGTGGAGTGCGAGCACATGTGCATGTCGATGCGCGGGGTACGCAAGCCCGGCGCTAAGACCATCACCTCGGCCGTACGCGGCCAGCTGCGCGACCCCGCCACCCGCAACGAGGCGATGAGCCTGATCATGGCGCGCTAGCGCACCGGCCCGTACGCCCGCTGCGCGCCCCGTCCGTCAGGCGACCGGGGCCGCGCCGCCGTGGTCGTTGTCGTCGTCCTCCGGGAGCTTGCAGACGCGCTCCAGGAAGAAGGCGGCCGCTATCACGGCGATGCCGGCGAGGACCGAGAAACCGGCGTAGATGGCCTGGTCGCGACGGGCGGGGATGTCCAGGGACTCGAGCAGGAACGCGCCCGTACCGCCGTACATGCCCGACACCAGGGCGGCGACCAGGGCGCTCGCCTGGCCGAAGACGACCGCGCGGGCCGCCATCAGGGGGTCGACGCCCTTGGCGCCGGGGCGGCGTTCCCGCTGGGCCTTGAGGCGGGCGCGCAGCGAGAGCGCCGTGGACAGCAGGACGACGGCGATCAGGGCCAGGACGATGGGGGCGGCCAGCGGGACCCGCGGGAGGGTCCCCACCGCGCTCCACAGGCGTGCGCCCGCCCAGGACAGCACACCGGCCACCACGAACACGGCTGCCAGCGTCCTGATGCGCAGCTGTTTCACGTTGTTGTCCCTTTGCCCCTCTTGTAAGCCCGTCTTGGTCGTCCTGACCTTAACGACTACTCGGGCAGCCGGAGTTCCAGGTCGGGCCGGGGCAAGACACCTTCCCGGGTGACGGCGGTGAGCAGGTGGTGCACGGGGCCGCGGCCGGGCAGCTGGGCCTCGGGCTCCACGTCGTGCCAGGGGGCCAGCACGAAGGCCCGTTCGTGGGCGTGCGGGTGAGGGAGGGTCAGGACCGGGTCGCCGGAGACGGCATCGGCGTACGCCACGATGTCCACGTCGATCGTGCGCGGGCCCCAGCGCCCGTCCCGTACGCGGTGGAAGGCCTCCTCGATCGCGTGTGCCCGCTCCAGGAGCGAGGAGGGCGGGAGGGTGGTCTTGAGGACCACGACCGCGTTGAAGTACGTCGGCTGGCTGCCCGGCTCGACGCCCCAGGGCTCCGTCTCGTAGACGGGGGAGACCGCCTTGACGCGGACGCCAGGGGTGTCCTCCAGGGCGTCGATGGCGCCCTGGAGGGTCTCCAGGCGGTTGCCCAGGTTCGAGCCGAGGGAGAGCACCGCCCGTTTCGGGTTCTGCAGGGTCGTGTCGGCGGCGTCCACCTGCTCGACCACGGACGCGGGCACCGGCTGTACGGTCGGGTCGCTCTGACCCTCGGTGAAGTAGGCGGTCATACTCGGCTCCGGGTGATCGTGACGGTCACGTCGTCGAAGGGGACCGTGATCGGCGCGTCCGGTTTGTGCACGCAGACCTCGACTTCCTGGACCCCGTCGTGCTTCAGGCAGGTCTGGGCGATGCGCTCGGCGAGGGTCTCGATGAGGTTGACGGGCTCGCCCTCGACGACGGCCACGACCTCCTCCGCCACGATGCCGTAGTGCACGGTCTTCGACAGGTCGTCCTCGGCCGCGGCCGGTCGGGTGTCCAGGCCCAGTGTCAGGTCCACGATGAAGGTCTGGCCTTCCTCGCGTTCCTTCTGGAAGACACCGTGGTGCCCGCGGGCCTTGAGGCCGCGCAGCGCGACACGATCCACGCGAATCACTCCTGCAATCGTCGGTAGCGGCCGATGTCCACCGAGTGCGGTCGGCTCACCGGCCTCAAACGAATCTACCTGCGGGCACTGACAGCGCTCACCCACGGGGACACGCGCCCACATGATGGTCACGAGGCTTCATCGGGCGTTTCCCCTGGGGAACACGGCGGCTCACGGGTTGGTAGCCGCCCCTACCCAGCGGTTCGTGATTCCAACCACTCCTTGGTACCCGTGGACCGCCCGCCCACCCGACCGGGGGTGTCCAGGGGCTCAGCTGGGGTGTTCTCGTCCTCAGCCGGGGGTGTCCTCGTCCTCCTCCTCGCCCGATTCGGCGAGTACGGGTGAGGCGTGGTGCGACCAGAGCTTCCAGCCGTCGGCCGTGCGGCGGAACACGTTCGTGGCGACGACCAGCTGGCCGACGAGTGGGCCGAGCTCGTCGCTGTCCTCGGGGGCGGGGCCGCCGCTGAGGATGTTCTCGGTGCAGGTCACCAGCGCGGTGTCGCCCGTGACGGAGACGTGCACGTCCGTGAGGAAGAACTGGATGTACTCCGTGTTCGCCATGATCAACGCGTACGAGCGCAGGACCTCGCCACGGCCGTTGAGGACCGGCCAGCCGGGGTGGACGCAGGAGACCACCGCGCCGTCGCCCTCGATGTCGTCGTCGGCGGTGTCCAGGGGAGCCAGCCACAGCGACGACAGTTCTTCGAAGTCACCCTGCTCGAGTGCCTCGTAGAAGGCTGTGTTGGCGCGTTCGACCTGCTCGATGTCGGTGCGGGGTGCGCTCACTGGGCTCCCTCTACGGCCCGGGCGACTCGTACGGCGTCGGAGGTGGCCCGTACCTCGTGGACCCGGACCGCCCAGGCACCCTGGTGGGCGGCGAGCGCGGAGACGGCGGCGGTGGCGGCGTCCCGCTCGCGGGCCGGCGGCGGGGCGCCCTCAGGGCCCGCCAGTACGCGGCCCAGGAACCGCTTGCGGGAGGCGGCGACGAGCAGGGGGTGGCCGAGTTCGCTCAGCCGGTCGAGGTGGGCGAGCAGCGACAGGTCGTGCTCGGAGTCCTTGGAGAAGCCGAGGCCCGGGTCGACGACGATGCGGTCGGGGGCGATGCCGCCCGCCAGAACGGCCTCCACACGTGCGTGCAGCTCGTCGACGACTTCGGAGACGACGTCCGCGTACGTCCCCCTCACGTTGCCGCCCTCGAGGAAGCCGCGCCAGTGCATGACCACGAAGGGTGCGCCGGCCGCGGCGACGGCGGGGATCATCGCGGGGTCGGCGAGACCGCCGCTCACGTCGTTGACGAGGGCGGCGCCCGCGGCGAGCGACTGCTCGGCGACGGATGCGCGCATGGTGTCGACGGAGACGGTGACGCCCTCCGAGGCGAGGCCGCGGACGACCGGGATGACGCGCTTGAGCTCTTCCGCCTCGTCGACGCGGGTCGCGCCGGGGCGGGTTGACTCGCCGCCGACGTCCACCAGGTCGGCGCCCTCGGTGACCAGGTGGAGGCCGTGTTTGACGGCGGCCGTCGTGTCGAACCAGCGGCCGCCGTCGGAGAAGGAATCGGGGGTCACGTTGACGACCCCCATGACCGCGCAGCGGTCCCAGGTCGGCAGTCCCGCGACGTGGCCGCGGCGGCGCTCGGAGTTCATACGTCCAGCCTAGGCCTCCGGCGGGGGGCCGAATCGTCTGCGGGTTCGCTCCGGCGGGGGTCTTTTGGCCGCTTCGCGGCCTGTTTCCCGCCCACCCACCCGACTCGGCCGGCCAAGCAGCCCCGTCGGGGCGGGGTCTCGGGCGGGTGAGTAGTCGCCTCGAAAAGGGCGGGAGTGTTGATATCGGGCCCCAGGAGAGGCCGCGGCCCGAGCGAGGGCCCCAGGGCTGGGGTATCGCTCGGGCCTGTTCAGGGGGACTACGCCGCCCTGACCCCGCGTTCCGCCACGGCGTGGGCGCACGGGCGTGGAGCCGGTGTGCGGCGGCGCAGCAGGCTCGGGAGGGCCAGGTTCACGAAGCCCTCGGCCTGCATGGCGGCGATGCCGATGCGCGGGAGGTCGCGGGAGGAGCGGTAGACGACGAAGCGGGGCTCCCAGCGGGGGCGGAACTTCGCGTTGAACTTGTACAGGGACTCGATCTGGAACCAGCGCGAGAGGAAGACGAGCAGGCCACGCCAGGCCCGCAGCACCGGCCCCGCGCCGATCTTCTCGCCGCGTGCCAGCGCCGAGCGGAACATCGCGAAGTTGAGCGAGATCCGCTTGATGTCCAGACGCGGGGACGCCTCGAGCGCCGCCACGATGAGGAGCTCGTTCATGCCGGGGTCGGCCGAGCGGTCGCGGCGCATGAGGTCGAGGGAGACACCGTCCGTGCCCCAGGGGACGAAGTGCAGGACGGCCTTCAGATCGCCGTACGGGCCGAGCGCGTCGTCCGCCTTGTGGGCGGTGGCGATCAGGCAGTCGCCGTCGGACGGGTCGCCGATGCGGCCGAGCGCCATGGAGAAGCCGCGCTCGGTGTCCGTGCCGCGCCAGGCCTCCGCCGCACGGCGTATCCGCTCCAGCTCGCCCTCGCTGAGGTCACGGATGCGCCGCACCCGGGTCTCGTAGCCAGCCCGTTCGATGCGCTTCACCATTTGACGCACGTTGCGCATCGCGCGTCCGGACAGGGAGAAATCCGCGACGTCCACCACCGCCTCGTCGCCCAGTTCGAGGGCGTCGAGGCCGGTCTCGCGGGTCCACACCTCGCCGCCCGTCTCCGAGCACCCCATGACGGCGGGGGTCCAGGAGTGGGCCTTGGCCTCGTCCATGAAGCGTTCGATCGCGCCGGGCCAGGCCTCGACGTCGCCGATGGGGTCGCCGCTGGCGAGCATCACGCCGGAGACGACGCGGTAGGTGACGGCCGCCTTGCCGCTGGGGGAGAAGACGACGGCCTTGTCGCGGCGGAGCGCGAAGTGGCCGAGCGAGTCACGGCTGCCGTGCTTGTCCAGCAGGGCCCGCAGCCGGGTCTCGTCGTCCTCCGTGAGGCGGGCGGCGGGGTGTTCGGGCCGGAAGGCCAGGTAGATCGTGGTGACGGCGGTCAGCCAGCCGAGCGCGCCGAGCGAGAAGGCGACCGTCCAGGACGTGGATCCGGCGTAGTCGACGGGGCCTTCGAAGCCGACCAGGCCGTACAGGACGTGCGAGATGCGGTCGGCCAGGCTCGGGTCGCCGACCATCCGGTTCTGGTGGGCGCTGACGATGACCAGTCCGAGGAGGAGGGAACCGGCGCCCATCAGCACGAAGTTGGCGAGCGCGCGCCAGCGGCTGCGCGGATCGGGCAGAGCGGCGAACTCGCTCCGGTGGCGCAGCAGCGGCGCGAGCAGCGCGAGGGAGATGACGACGCCGATGATCGAATGGCGGTACGCGAACTGGGCGACGGCACCCGCCGGCAGTAGGACCACGGCGGCCCGCCACGCCCGGCGCTTGCGGCGCCGCAGCCCATGAGCGAGCAGCAGCAGGAGTACGCCCGCGCTGAGCGACAGCGCGGCGGCGAAGGGGCCGAACGAGCCGGGCAGTACCTCGGCCATGGCGTGCATTCGGCTGCGCCGGAAGCGCGGGAAGACCCCCGCGGCGATGTCCAGGACCCCTACGAGTGTGCAGGCCCTGGCGACGAGGGCGGGAACGGCATCTGGGCGCGGACCACGGAGTATGCGTCGCGTCCTGCCCGTGCGGTCTGGAACCTCGCTCGACATTTCCCCATCTATCCTGACAGACATCGCATCCCGTAGTTCTGCGAGAGACCTTGAATCCGGCGCCATTCCGGCATCCGGCGACATTGCGCCCTCTAGGACGGTGTCTTGGGGAGTCAGGTTCACTCCCCAGCGGAAAGCCGGTTCAAAAGGCAAGGAAAGTCCAGGGCAAGGCCTCGCGAAGCAGCAGGGCGGCCAGGGGCGGAAAGCGCAGGCAGGACAGCTCATGGGTCTCACGAGCAACAAGGTGCTGGTGCTGGCGGTTCTGTTCGCCGTGCTGCTGTTCGTCGGCACGGTGTGGTGGTGGCCGCGGCTGGCGCGGCGTCACTGGCGGGCCGTCAGCGGACGGATCGGACTGCTTCTGGTCACCCAGGTGGCGATCTTCGCTTCGATCGGCCTGTTCGCCAACCAGGCGTTCGGGTTCTACGCGAGCTGGGCGGACCTCTTCGGTCAGGAGAGCGGCCAGGGCGTGGTCGTTTACCACGGTGGCCAAGGCGGCTCCGCCGGCGGGCCTCTCCAAGTGGTCGGCACCCAGCCGGTGAGCGTGTCGGGCGGGACCCGGCCGACGATCGGCGGCCAGATCCAGAAGGTCGACATCGTCGGCCGTACGACGCACATCGCCACGCCCGCGTACGTCTACCTTCCCCCCGAGTACTTCCAGTCGCGCTACCGCACCCGCACTTTTCCGGCGGTCACGATCCTCACCGGCTACCCGGGCACCGCCGCGGCGCTCATCAAGGGCCTGCACTATCCGCAGACGGCCCACGAGTTGTCCAAGAACGGGCAGATGCAGCCGATGATCCTCGTCATGATGAGGCCGACGGTCGCGCCGCCGCGGGACACGGAGTGCGTGGACATCCCGGGTGGTCCGCAGACCGAGGAGTTCTTCGCCAAGGACCTCCCCGATGCCGTGTCGGCTCACTACAGGGTGGGCAAAAAGCCCGGAAGCTGGGGCATCGTCGGTGACTCCACGGGCGGCTACTGCGCGCTGAAGCTGGCCCTGCACCATCCCGAGGCGTACGCCGCCGCGGCGGGACTGTCGCCGTACTACAAGGCGCCGATCGACCCCACGACGGGCGACCTCTTCCACGGGAACAAGGAGCTGCGCAACAGCGCGGACCTGCGCTGGTTCATGCAGCACAAGCCCGCCCCCGACACATCGCTGCTGGTCACCAGCAGCAAGGTGGGCGAGCACAACTACAAGGAGACCCTCAAGTTCATCAGCCTCGTGCAGTCCAAGCACCGCACCCGGATCGCGTCGATCATCCTCGACAGCGGCGGCCACAACTTCAACACGTGGCGGCGGGAGATCCCGTCGACGCTTCAGTGGCTCAGCGGGCGGCTGAGCGACCGCTGACCGTCGTCCCCGAATAGGTGGCGGCCCTCGTGATCCGCGCCGAGCCTCCTGGAATTCATGGAGCCCCTCGAATCTCTCGAATCACGCGCACTCAAGGGAATTGATCAACAAGTAGCCGCTTTGCGGGGCAAGCGGGAGCCCTTGTGGGACAAGGAGTTGCCCTTATAGGCGGCTGAGGCGGTGTGAAGCCCCTGGGGTAGCCGTGTTTTTACCGGGCGGGGCTCCAAGATTCGCCTACGCGCGGTAAGTTTCTGGCCATGCCACGTGGACGTCACCGCCATTCCCCACCTCTGCACCGGCTGCTGCCTCCTTCGGCGATCGCAGGCGTCTCGCTCGTCTGCGCCGTGGGGCCCTGGCTGTTCACGGAGCCAACGGTGCTCCGCGCCTTGGCCGCGGCCGCCGCGGTGACCGCCGTCGTGGGCGGCATCGTCATGCGCCGCTGGGACACGGCGGCGGGCAAGCGCGTCGCGGACCTCACGCGCGCGCGGGCGAGTGACGAGTGGCGTCACGAGGAGCGTGTCGCCGAGCTCGAGACCGACCTCGACGAGTCGCGCGAGCTGCGCACCAAGCTCGAGCACAAGCTGCGCGCGAAGCGGGCGGAGCTGGCGGGCCTGCGCAACGAACACGCGGCGCTGCTTCGGCGGTACGCCACGGCGGAGACCGAGCGGGCGAGCGCCCTGGAGGGTCGCCGGCTGCTCGAGATAGAGACGGTGGCCCCCGCTCGCGCGCTGACCGCCGCGACGGAGACCGTGGAGTCCGCGGAATCCGTGGACGCCGTGGACTCGGCGGAGCCGGAGGCTCCCGAGGGCGTGGCTGTCACGGACGAGGACATGAACGAGGGCGCGGGCGAGGGCGCCGCGGACGGCCCCACCGCCGAAGACGTGACCACCGCAGAGGCGGAGAACGCCGCCGAGGAGCCGACGGACGCGCCCGCGTCTCCCCAGGTCTTCTCCCCGGCCGGGTCGTCGCTCTTCCTGCGCGCCGACGCCGCGCTGAGCCGGATCACGCACGGCGACGCGGCGACCGATGTCTCCGACGCGGACGCCGATCCGGACACCGACCCGGACACTGATCCGGACGACGATGCGAAGCCCGAAGCCGAAGTCGACACCGATGCCGATGCCGATGCCGATGCCGATTCCGAAGCCGAGGTCGAGGTCGAAACCGCGACCGCCTCGGATTCCGAGGCCGATGCGGATGCCGCCGCCTCCGGTTCCCACGAGCGCGAGCCCGCCAAAGGAGAGTCCGACAAAGGGGAACCCCCGACGGACGGTCCTCCGAAGGGCAACCGCCCCCTGACCGACGCCAGGACAGCGGCGCTGCCCGTCCCCGCCGCACGCGCGGTGTCCGCCCCGGCGGAGCCGGCCGCTCCGGCGGCCCACCCCGTGAAGCCGACGAAGCCCGCCCGTGCCTCCGGGCACTTCACCGTGCCGACCGCGGTGGCCGTCGCCCCGGCCGCGCCCGTGCGGCGCCCCTCGGTCGAGGGCGGGTTCGACTTCTTCGGTACGCAGAAGGGGGCGTCCTCGGCAGCCATGGACGCCATGCAGAACGAGGACCTCGCGGACGTGGTCGGACAGGAGGCGCTCGCCCTGCACAAGGCCGAGGCCGAGTCCGGTTTCAAGCCCGTCGACGAGGGGTCTCGCGGTGTCGGCCAGGTCATCGACCTGACCGCGCACGACGAGACCGAGCACATCGACCTGACGGAGCTGCGGACCGCGGCTTCCTGAGGCGCCCGTACGTGGGTACGTGGCCCAAGCGGACGAGGGCAGTGGCTCGGGCCACTGCCCTCTCGTCGTCTTACGCCATCCAGCGGTCCGGCCGGGCCTCGCGCCGCCCCGTCCGGGACCGGTCGGCCTGCGCCTGAAGAAGCTCCGCGGCCTCCGCGGCGTCCCGCAGCCGCGCCGTCACCGTGCGGTTGGCCCCCGTGTCCACATGGACGTCGGCGACGCCCCTGAAGCGCTCCCAGGGCCCTTGCGTCAGCCGTACGCTCTGCACCTTCGCGTGCGGCACGAGCGACAGGCGGCGGCGCAGCAGCCCGTGACGCGCCGCGAAGACGGTGTCGGTGACGGCGAGCCCGTACCCCCGCCACCACAGCGGCACGCACCACCAGGCCCGGCGCGGCGGCCGGGACAGGGCGGACGGCACCGTCACCCCGGGCAGCACCCTCGCGATCACCGACTCGGCGGCCTCGCGCGGAGCGACGGGCACGAGGACGGAGTTCGAGGACCCCGCCACGTCGAGTTCCACCCGCACCCAGCCGCGTCGCCGCCACAGCAGCGGTTCGACGATCCGTACGGTCTGCACGCGTCCGGGCGGCACCGTCTCGTGCGTACGGTCGAGGAGGCCGTGGTCGATGCGGAGCCCGTCCGGCGACTCGCCCACCGTCCAGTCGTACTCGCCGACGAACCGCCCCACGCTGCTCGCGCCCGCGGCGCCGAGCAGCGGCACCCCGGTGGCGAGGACCGTCCACACACTGTGGGTGGCGAACCACAGGAACGGGGGCACGACGAGCGCGGCGGCCAGGGAACCCCAGGTGGCGCCGGTGAGGACGAGGGAGACGGCGAGGAAGCCCGCCGGCACGTGCAGCAGCTGTCGTACCGGCGCCTCGCCGACCTCGTGAGCCGTCTCGGGGGCGAAACCGGCGGCGCGGGCGAGGAGTTCGGCGCGCAGTGCGCGGGCCTCGTCCTCGCCGAGATAGGCTAGTTCGTCCTTCTTGTCCGTTCCTATGACGTCGAGTTTGAGCTTGGTGACGCCCGCGACGCGGGCCAGCAGCGGCTGGGTGACGTCGACGGCCTGCAGCCGGTCGAGCCGGATGTGCGCGGTGCGCCGGAACAACAGGCCTGTACGGATGCGCAGTTCGGTCTCGGTCACCGCGAAGTGCGTGAACCACCAGCTCAGAAAGCCGTACAGGGCCGCCGCCGGGACGATGACGGCGAGCCCGATGAGCAGCGCGGTCGTCGTCAGCCTGGTCAGCTGCTCCTGTGCCTGGTTGGGGTCGTGCACGGCCCAACCGGCGACCACCGCGACCGGCGCCCAGGCGCGCCGGAACGGTGTCACCGGGTGCAGCCGCCGCTCCACCAGCGGCTTCTGCTCCCGTATGGCGTCCTCCGCGCCGGGCGCCGGCGCGTTCACAGCCCCGCCGATCGGGCTTCGCCCAGCTCGGTCAGCCGGTCGCGCAGCCGCTCGGCCTCGGTCGGGTCCAGGCCCGGGATGCACGCGTCCGTCGCGGCGGCCGCCGTGTGCAGCTGCACGCTCGCCAGCCCGAAGTGCCGCTCCACGGGTCCGGAGGTCACCTCGACCAGCTGCATCCGCCCGTACGGCACCACGGTCTCCTCGCGGAACAGCACACCCCGGCTGATCAGCAGGTCGTCCGCGCGCTCGGCGTATCGCCAGGAGCGCCAGTTGCGCCCCAGCATCCCCCAGCCCCACACGAGCAGGGTGAACGGCAGCAGCGCGAAGGCCGCCCAGACGGCGCCCGCGAACACCGCGAGAAGCACCCCCAGGGTGATCGTCAGCAGTCCTAGCCACACCACCAGCAGCAGCCGGCGCATCCGCAGCAGTCCCGGCGGCAGCCCGGTCCAGACCGGCTCCGCCGCCGTGCTTCCCACGGTGTTTCCCGCGGTCTCCGCGCTCCCCGTATCCATGCCGCAAGGGTACGTACGACAGACTGTCCCCATGACTCCTACGACGGAGACCATGGTCGGTATCGGCGGCGCCGCGGAGAGCACCGACATGGTGCTCAACATCGGGCCCCAGCACCCGTCCACGCACGGGGTGCTGCGGCTGAAGCTGGTCCTGGACGGTGAGCGGATCCAGCACGCGGAGCCGGTGATCGGCTATATGCACCGTGGCGCGGAGAAGCTCTTCGAGGCGCGCGACTACCGCCAGATCATCATGCTCGCCAACCGCCACGACTGGCTCTCCGCCTTCTCGAACGAGCTGGGCGTGGTCCTCGCCGTGGAGCGGATGCTCGGCATGGAGGTCCCCGAGCGCGCGGTGTGGATGCGGACCCTCCTCGCGGAGCTCAACCGGGTCCTGAACCACTTGATGTTCCTGGGCTCGTACCCCCTGGAGCTGGGCGGGATCACCCCGATCTTCTACGCCTTCACGGAGCGCGAGGAGCTCCAGCACGTCATGGAGGAGATCTCCGGCGGGCGCATGCACTACATGTTCAACCGCGTCGGCGGTCTCAAGGAGGACCTCCCGGCCGGCTGGACCACCCGCGCGCGCGGCGCCGTCACGGCCCTGCGCTCGCGGATGGGCGTGTACGACGACCTGGTGCTCGGCAACGAGATCTTCCGGGGGCGTACGCGGGGTGTGGGCGCTCTCACGCCGGAGACCGTGCACGCCTACGGAGTGAGCGGGCCGATCGCGCGCGCTTCGGGCGTCGACTTCGACCTGCGCCGGGACGAGCCGTACCTCGCCTACGGGGAGCTCCAGGACACCCTGAAGGTCGTCACCCGCCAGGAGGGTGACTGTCTGGCCCGCTTCGAGTGCCTCCTGGGGCAGACCCACAACGCGCTCGACCTCGCGGACGCCTGTCTCGACCGGCTCGCGGACCTTCCGCCCGGGCCGATCAACCAGCGCCTCCCGAAGGTCCTGAAGGCGCCCGAGGGACACACCTACGCCTGGACCGAGAACCCCCTCGGGATCAACGGCTACTACCTGGTCAGCAAGGGCGAGAAGACCCCGTACCGGCTGAAGCTGCGCTCGGCCTCGTTCAACAACATCCAGGCGCTGGTGGAGCTGCTGCCCGGGACGCTGGTCGCGGACATGGTGGCGATCCTGGGGTCACTGTTCTTCGTGGTCGGGGACATCGACAAGTAGGCCGTCGGCGAGGAGGCCGTCGGCCGGTGGATCGTCGGCGAGGAGGCCGGCGATCATTGGGTTCGGAATTCCCACCGGCTGGAGCAGCCAGCCGAAGTCGCCCAGGCCGCCGGTCGCGGTGAGCTCGGCGGCTTCCCCCGCGCCCGCCAGAGCGCGTACGTAGGCGGTGGGGTCCGTGGCGGCGAGTGAGAGCGCGGGCCGGGCGCCGCTCACGCCGAGCGCGCGCAGGGCCGCCCGCTGGGTCGCCACGCGCCCTCCGGGCAGCGCGCACGCGTCCAGCGCCACATGCGCCGTGATGTCGCACGAACCGTCCGGCACGGGCGCCGTCTCCCTGCCCTCGCGGAAGCCGGTGAGTGTCCCGAAAGGCGGTCGCGCGGCGGCGAAGTGCGCGTAGTCGACGGCGACGGCGAGGCCCCGGTCCAGGGAGGCGACCGCATCGGCCCAAGCGGTGTCTCTAGGGAGACCGATCTCGGCGCGGGCCCCCTCGAAGGGCATCCCCTCGGAGGGCACGTCATCGGAAAACATCTCTTCGGAGGGCGCCCCTGGGAAAGGCACCTCTTCGGAGGCCAGTGGCCACCACCTCCGCAGCCACTCCGCCTCCGCCCCGCCCACGGGCTCACCCAGGCGCTCGGCCCCGTCGTCGTCCCGTACGAGAACCACCCGGGGTACGCCCGCCGCGTCCACCTCCGCCACCTCCACCGGCACGTTGTCCAGCCACTCGTTGGCGAACAGCAGCCCGGTGATCCCCTTCGGGGGACGGCTGAGCCACTCGATCCGGTGATCGAGAACAGCGGGGCGGTCGGCGCGTTCGACGGCGTACCCGCGCGCGCGGGAGGCCACTTCGGCGGGGAGCGCGGCGAGGACACCGGTCACCAGCTCACCGCGGCCCGCCGCCATGTCGACGAAGGCGAGCTCGGCAGGGCGGCCGAGGGCCTCGTCGACCCGGCACAGCAGCCGGGCCACGGCCGCGGCGAACAGCGGGGACGCGTGCACCGACGTACGGAAGTGGCCGGCCGGCCCCTCGGGCCCGCGATAGAAGCCGGAGGGCCCGTACAGGGCCTCCTCCGTCGCCTCGCGCCAACCTCGCCACTCACCCGTTCCCACACGCCTCACCGAACCAGGCTAGGCCCCCCTTCACGACAGGCCCTAGCCGTCTCGGGCGGGGGAGCATCCACCTTGGGGAGTACGAGCGCCCCTTGCGGATCGACCCTCCGGTTGACCCCTGCACACTGCATGCTTCCCTACGCTGGGTTACGTGCAGCGCCTCTATGACTTTCTCCGCAGGCACCCGACGTGGGTCGACAGCTTCTGGGCCATCGTCCTGCTCGGGATCTCCGGCGTGAGCCTGACCAATGTCAACGGCGCCGCCGACCAGCGCGGGTCGCTCGCCGCGGCGCTCCCGATCGCCGTCGTCCTGAGTGCGGTCGTCGCGCTGCGCCGTCTCATGCCCGAGAAGATGCTGGTCCTGGCCGCGGTGACGGGTGTCGCGCAGGTGGTCCTGGATGTCCCGCCGGCGCCCGCGGACTTCGCGATGCTGGTGATCATCTATACCGTCGCCGCGGACGGTGCCCGCTGGGCTTCGCGCCTCGGGTTGATCGGCGGCCTCTGCGCGGCGACCGTCGGGCAGCTCCGCTGGCCGCTGCGGGATGAGGGCCCGCTGGGCGCCGTCCTGATAGTGATCTTCCAGACGGTTCCGTTCGCGCTCGCCTGGGTGCTCGGCGACTCGATCCGCACCCGCCGCGCCTACCTCGCCCAGCTGGAGGAGCGCGCCGCCCGCCTGGAGAAGGAGCGCGAGGCGCAGGCCAAGGTGGCCGTCGCAGCCGAGCGCGCCCGGATCGCCCGCGAACTGCACGACGTGGTCGCGCACAACGTCTCGGTGATGGTGGTCCAGGCAGACGGCGCCGCGTACGTCATGGACGCCGCCCCCGAGCAGGCCAGGAAGGCCCTCGAGACCATCTCCGGGACCGGTCGCCAGGCCCTCGCCGAGATGCGCCGCCTGCTCGGCGTGCTGCGCACCGGCGAGCACCAGGAGAGCGGTGAGTACGTGCCGCAGCCCGACGTCGAGCAGCTCGACGACCTCATCGAGCAGTGCCGCACCTCGGGCCTGCCCGTCGACTTCAAGGTCGAGGGCACCCCGCGCCCGCTGCCCAGCGGGGTGGAGCTCACGGCGTACCGCATCGTCCAGGAGGCGCTCACCAACACGCGCAAGCACGGTGGCCCGAACGCGGGCGCGAGCGTGCGCCTGGTCTACTTCGACGACGGGCTCGGGCTGCTCGTCGAGGACGACGGCAAGGGCGCGCCCCACGAGCTGTACGAGGAGGGCGGCGCCGACGGCCAGGGGCACGGCCTGATCGGGATGCGCGAGCGCGTCGGTATGGTCGGAGGCACTCTGGACGCGGGGCCGCGCCCCGGTGGAGGCTTCCGCATCAGCGTCCTGCTGCCGCTCAAGTCGGCTCACTGACACCTGTAACGACACCTTTTGGTCAGTTCCAAGAGCTTTTTGACCGTTGATGGAGAGGGAAGAGACCCCGATGGCGATCCGCGTGATGCTCGTCGACGACCAGGTGCTGCTGCGCACCGGCTTCCGGATGGTGCTCGATGCCCAGCCGGACATGGAGGTCGTGGCCGAGGCGGGCGACGGCGTCGAGGCCCTCCAGGTCCTGCGGTCGACCGCGGTCGACGTGGTGCTGATGGACGTACGCATGCCGAAGCTGGACGGCGTGGAGACCACCCGCCGCATCTGCTCGGACCCCAACCCCCCGAAGGTGTTGATCCTCACCACCTTCGACCTCGACGAGTACGCCTTCTCCGGCCTGAAGGCGGGCGCCTCCGGCTTCATGCTCAAGGACGTGCCGCCCGGCGAGCTGCTCACCGCCATCCGCTCCGTGCACAGCGGTGACGCCGTGGTCGCGCCTTCGACCACCCGGCGTCTGCTCGACCGGTTCGCGCCGATGCTGCCCCACGCCGGCAAGGAGCCCCAGCACAAGGAGCTGGAGCGGCTCACCGACCGTGAGCGCGAGGTGATGGTGCTGGTCGCGCAGGGTCTGTCGAACGGCGAGATCGCGGCCCGTCTCGTGCTGTCCGAGGCCACCGTGAAGACGCATGTGGGGCGCATCCTGACCAAGCTGGGGCTGCGGGACCGGGTGCAAGTGGTGGTCCTCGCCTATGAGACCGGGCTCGTACGGGCGGGCGGGCAGCGTTGATCCGGGGCGGGCACGCTGATCCGGGTCGACGGGCCGACGGGCCGACGGGCCGACGGGGCGATCGTGGGTGCGTGACCGGGGCGTGACCGGGGCCCACTAGGGTCTGCGCATGCTCCTGTGGATCAACGGCCCCTTCGGGGGCGGCAAGACACAGACCGCACACGAGATCCAGCGACGGCTGCCCGGCAGCGTCGTCTGCGACCCGGAACACGCAGGCTTCGGTCTGCGCCGCATGCTTCCGCCCGAACTGCGCGGGGACTTCCAGGACTTGGCGTCCTGGCGGCAGGGTGTGGTCGAGGTGCTCGATCTCGCCCTCGGCAAACACGACGGCGTGGTCATCGCCCCCATGACGGTCACCAACGCCCGCTATTTCGAGGAGACGGTCGGGCGACTTGCCGAACTGGGCCACGACGTACGGCACTTCGCGCTCCTCGCCGAGCGTGAGACCGTACTGAAGCGGTTGCGGGAACGCGGCTTCGGACACCTCCTTCAGTACGTCGCCGGGAAGGACGCCCCGCTGCGGCGCGAGAGTTGGGCCGTGCGGCAGCTCGACGACTGCCTGGAGCGGCTGCGCGAGCCGGAGTTCGCGGAGCACCTGTGGACCGATCACACGACGGTCGCCAAGACGGCCGACCGGATCGCCGTGCTCGCGGGACTGACGCTGACGCCGAACAAGGACGGGGCGGTGCGGGGACGGCTGCGACGGGCGTGGAGCGGCGCCCAGCACATCCGGTTCGACTGAGCCTCCGGAGCGCCGGACAGGGGGCCGCCGGGCACGGCATGGGGCCGACGAGCTTGACGTGCGGCCGCCGGGTTCGGCATGGGTCCGCCGGGCTCAGCGCAGGATGCCCTCCAGGAAGTCGCTGCCCAGCCGGGCCACGACGCTGACGTCCAGCTGGTGCAGCACGTACCGCCCGCGGCGTCTCGTGGTGATCAGGCCCGCCTTCTTGAGCACGCCCAGGTGCCGGGATATCTCCGGGGCCGTCATCCCGTTCACCTGCGCCAGCTCGCCCGTGGTGAACGCGCTGCGGGCCAGGCTGCGGCAGATCCGCATCCGGACCGGATGGGACAGCGCGGTCATCCGCAGGGTCAGCTGCTCCAGCGAGAACGGTGCCGCGAGCTCCGGGGAACCGACCGGGTAGTGCAGCACCGGCTGCCAGCCGTAGCGATGCAGCACCATCAGGTGCGGCCAGCCGAGACTGGTCGGCACGAGGAGGAGCCCGCCCTCCCCGGCGGCCGTCTGGCCCTGGCCCAGCTTGTCGACCGTGATCGTCCGGCCGGTCTCGTCGAGCGTCACCGCCGGGGACACCGAGGCCATGGCCTCGGCCAGGCCCTTGTGCCGCAGGAGGTCCGTCTTGTGGCGGGCGTCCGCCGCGAGCTGGTGGCGCAGCCGGGACCAGGTCTCGGCGAAGAAGGCCTCGTCGCAGTCCTCGAGGAACTGCCGCAGCCAGGCCCGGATCTGCGGCGGATCGTCCAGCAGCCGCTTGCTGAACCGCACCTGCTGGGGTCCGCGCGCGGCGGCCAGCTCCAGCGCGCGCTGCTGCAGCTCGGGGTCGGAGAGCGTGTCCCGGCCCGGCGCCGCGTACGGAAGCGCGCAGGTGAACTCCAGGGCGGCGTCCACGAACTGCTCGTCGGTCAGCTTGTCCAGCAGGTCCAGCTCCTCGGCGAGCGTGGCGCCCGGGAGCGTGGTCCTGCCGGGAATCCCCGCGTACGGCAGGAACAGGTCCGAGAACGTCGTCCGCCACAAGAAGTCGGCCTCGCACATCCGGTCCGCGAGATGCGGGTCGAGCCGGGCGGTCACGCCGGTCGCCCAGCCCTGCAGCCCGGGGTGGTGACCCGGCTCGGACAGCGCGTGCAGCGCCATGCCGAGCTCGGCCAGGGGCGACGGCACGACGGAGATCCGCTCCTGCCGCAGCCCGGTGACGTCGATGTGCACGCTCATGACCTCATGGTGCACCCCGCCACTGACAACGCCGTCGTCGATTGACGGCGACCGTCAATCGGGGCGACAGCCGCCGAGGACGGGCGCAATCTGGGACGACCGGGGCAACCGCGGGCCTTCGGATCCCCCTCCCGTCGCGCGTTTCCCGTCCCGAGAGGCAATGAGCCATGAGCATCACCCAGCAGTACTTCCTCGACAGCTACCGGGCCCGTCGGCACGGCGAGCCGGCCCCTCCGGCGCCCGGCGCGCACGACTGGCAGGTCGCCCGCGAGCTGCGCGACCTCCGGCGGTTCCGGGCGGTCGTGGCGGGCCGCCCGGCCCACGGGCGGATACGCCGGGCCCTGGGCCGGTGGCTGCGCGGACGGCGGCCACACCCGGGCTGCTGACCTCCGTGCGGGTCGCGCAGGTTTCCGTGCGGGGGCGGCCGGTCGCCGGTCGCCGTGTGCGGTCAGCCGGGCAGTCGCTCGACGAACTCCCGGACGGCCGCCCGTACGTCCTGCGCCGTCCACTCCAGACCGGGCGCCGCCACCGTGACCTCGGTGAGCGCGAGCCCCGGACCGCCCCGCATCCAGCTCTGGGAGAAGAGCGAGGTCTTCGTCTCCTCGGTCTGCCGCAGCGCCGCGTCCGTCAGGACGTCCGGGTCGTACGGCAGCCAGACCTGGAACTGGTGGGTGTGCGGCTCCTCCGGGTGCACGCGCACCCAGGGGACCTTGGCCTCCGTGAAACCCTCACGCAGGGCGGCGGCGACCACGCGCGCGTGGGCCACGTACTGCGGCAGCCGGGGCAGCTCCTGGTCCAGGCCGATGAGCGCGGCGAGCGCCGTGGGGAACTGCTGGAGGATCATGCCGCCGTACCGGTGGCGCCAGGTCTTCGCCTCGTCGATCAGCGTCTTCGGGCCCGCGATCACCGCCCCGCCGAAGCCCCCGAGCGACTTGTAGAACGACACGTAGACGCTGTCCGCGAGGCCCGCGATCTCGTCCAGTGGGCGGCCGAAGTGCGAGGTGCACTTCCACAGGCGGGCTCCGTCGAAGTGGACCACCGCGTCACGATCCCGGGCGGCCTCCACGACCTCGGAGAGTTCCTCCCAGGAGGGCAGCACAAAACCGGCGTCCCTGAGCGGCAGTTCGAGCAGCAGCGCCCCGAAGGGCTCCTCGAAGTCCCGTACCTCCTGGGCCGTGGGCAGCCGGGGCTCGTCGGTCACCCGCACCGGTCGCAAGCCGCTGACCTGGCTGAACGCCTGCCGTTCATGGACCTCGGGGTGGCCGAGCGCATGGAGCGCGACGGTCGGGTTCCCGGTACGGCCCGCCCAGCAGCGCAGGGCGACCTGCTGCGCCATGGTGCCGGTGGGGAAGAAAGCGGCCGCCTCCTTGCCGAGCAGGCCCGCGACCCGCTCCTCCAGAGTCTCGACGATCTGGCCGCCGTACATGTCGACGGGCCGGTCGAGGTCGTATACGCCCTCGGCGCCGGCGTTCAGCCAGGTCAGCCGCTCCCGGACCGTGGACTGGTGGCTGGGCTGCCACAGCACGCGCCGGGCCGCCCGCAGCGCGGCACCCCGCCGCTCCCGCAGCCGCTCGGCCGCCTCTTCCGGATCCTGGCCCGCACTCTCCGGCTCCTGCCCCGCCGTCTCCGGGTCCTGTCCCACCCTCATCGGGTCCTGTCCCGCCGTCGCTTCCGCCGCATCGCTCATCCCCGGATGATGTCGCGCGCGGCCCCGCCTCGGCATCCTCGTTTTCCACGCCCCCGCGACCTGCGGAAACCCACAGCCTGTGGACAACGAAAACGACGCTCGAACCAATCGCGTTAACATGACGAGAAATCGTCCGGTACCCCGAGCGGACTGGAACGGAAGGCCGCCGTCGAGTGAGTACATTCCCCCAGCCAGACCCCAAGGACCGCCCCGCGCGGCTCACCGTCGGCGTTGTCGGCGCGGGCCGGGTCGGCCCCGCCCTCGCCGCGGCGCTCCAGCTGGCCGGGCACCGCCCGGTGGCCGTCTCCGGGGTCTCCGACGCCTCCAGGCGGCGGGCCGCGCTGCTCCTGCCCGATGTGCCGTTGCTCTCCCCGGCGCAGGTCCTGGAGCGCTCCGACCTGGTCCTGCTGACCGTCCCGGACGACGCCCTGCCCGGGCTCGTCGAGGGGCTCGCCGAGACGGGCGCCATCCGGCCCGGACAGCTGCTCGTGCACACCTCCGGGCGGTACGGCGCGCGGGTGCTCGATCCGGCGCTCAGGGCGGGCGCCCTGCCGCTCGCGCTGCACCCCGCCATGACGTTCACCGGCACCCCCGTGGACGTGCAGCGGCTCGCCGGATGCTCCTTCGGGGTCACCGCACCCGAACAGCTGCGCCTGGCCGCCGAGGCCCTGGTGATCGAGATGGGCGGCGAGCCCGAGTGGATCGCCGAGGAGTCCCGCCCGCTCTACCACGCGGCCCTCGCGCTCGGCGCCAACCACCTGGTGACCCTGGTCGCCGAGTCCATGGAACTGCTGCGCACCGCCGGCGTGGAGGCCCCGGACCGGATGCTCGGCCCGCTGCTCGGCGCCGCCCTCGACAACGCCCTCAGGTCGGGCGACGCCGCCCTCACCGGGCCCGTCGCGCGCGGAGACGCCGGCACGGTCGCCGCGCACGTCGCCGAGCTGCGCAAGCACGCCCCGGGGACCGTCGCCGGCTATCTCGCGATGGCCCGCGCGACCGCCGACCGGGCGCTGGCCCACGGTCTGCTGAAGCCGGAACTCGCCGAGGACCTCCTCGGGGTACTCGCCGACGGCGCGACCCTGCCCGACGACGGGAGCGACCGATGACCACCACCCTGCTGCGCACCGCCGACGAGCTGCACGCGCGCGTACGGCGCGGCAGCCGGGCCGTCGTGATGACCATGGGCGCCCTGCACGAGGGCCACGCCACGTTGATCCGCGCAGCCCGCGAGATCGCCGGGCCCGAGGGCGAGGTCGTCGTGACGGTCTTCGTGAACCCGCTCCAGTTCGGCGCGGGCGAGGACCTCGACCGCTACCCGCGCACCCTCGACGCCGACCTCAAGATCGCCGAGGAGGCGGGCGCGGACGCCGTGTTCGCCCCCTTCGTGGACGAGGTCTACCCCGGTGGCGACCCCCAGGTCCGCCTCTCCGCGGGCCCCATGGGCGAGCGCCTGGAGGGTGCCGTGCGCCCCGGTCACTTCGACGGCATGCTCACCGTCGTCGCCAAGCTGCTGCACCTCACCCGGCCTGACGCGGCGCTGTTCGGACAGAAGGACGCCCAGCAGCTCGCCCTGATCCGCCGCATGGTGCGCGACCTGAACTTCGGCGTGGAGATCGTCGGCGTGCCCACCGTGCGCGAGGAGGACGGGCTCGCCCTCTCCAGCCGCAACCGCTACCTCTCGTCCGAGGAGCGGCGCACCGCGCTCGCCCTCTCGCAGGCCCTCTTCGCGGGCCGCGACCGGCACGCCGCCCAGGAGGCCCTGCGCGCCCGGGCCCGCGAGGTGCCCGCCACGCGCGCGCGTGCCGAGGCGCTGAGCGCGATCGGCGAATCCCGCGCCGCCGCCGACGCGCACGCGGTCGCCAAGGCCGTACCCGGCGCCCCCGCCGCCGTCCGCGCCGCCGCCCGCCTCGTCCTGGACGAGGCCGCCCGCCTCCGGCCGCCGCTGGTCCTGGACTACCTGGCGCTGGTCGACCCGTCCGACTTCACCGAGATCGAGGACGACTTCACCGGCGAGGCGGTCCTCGCCGTCGCCGGCCGGGTCGGGACGACCCGACTGATCGACAACCTCCCCCTCACCTTCGGAGCCGCCTCGTGACCGCCACAGGCACACCTACGGGTACTGGCATACGACTGCACGCACCCGCCCCCGGCTGGGCCCTCACCGCGGACGTGGTGGTCGTCGGCTCCGGCGTCGCGGGCCTCACCGCCGCGCTGCGCTGCGAGGCCGAGGGCCTGAGGACCGTCGTCGTCACCAAGGCCCGCCTCGACGACGGCTCCACGCGCTGGGCGCAGGGCGGCATCGCCGCGGCCCTCGGTGAGGGCGACACCCCGGAGCAGCACCTCGAGGACACCCTCGTCGCGGGCGTGGGCCTGTGCGACGAGGACGCCGTGCGCATCCTCGTCACCGAGGGCCCCGACGCCGTACGCCGCCTGATCGAGACCGGCGCCCACTTCGACGAGTCCTCCGAAGGCCGCCTGGCACTCACCCGTGAGGGCGGCCACCACCGCCGCCGCATCGCGCACGCGGGCGGCGACGCGACGGGCGCCGAGATCTCCCGGGCCCTCGTCGAGGCGGTACGCGCGCGTGGCCTGCGCACGGTCGAGAACGCGCTCGTCCTGGACCTCCTCACGGACTCCGACGGGCGCACCGCGGGTGTGACCCTCCACGTCATGGGAGAGGGCCAGCACGACGGCGTGGGAGCCGTCCACGCCCCCAACGTGGTCCTCGCCACCGGCGGCATGGGCCAGGTCTTCTCCGCGACCACCAACCCGTCGGTCTCCACGGGCGACGGCGTGGCACTCGCCCTGCGCGCGGGCGCCGAGGTTTCCGACCTCGAATTCGTCCAGTTCCACCCGACCGTGCTCTTCCTCGGCCCGGACGCCGAGGGCCAGCAGCCGCTCGTGTCGGAGGCGGTACGCGGCGAGGGCGCCCACCTGGTCGACGCGGACGGCGTGCGCTTCATGGTCGGCCAGCACGAGCTGGCCGAACTGGCGCCCCGGGACATCGTCGCCAAGGGCATCACGCGGCGCATGCAGGAGCAGGACGCCGAGCACATGTACCTCGACGCCCGGCACTTCGGTGCCGACATGTGGGAGCACCGCTTCCCGACCATCCTCGCCGCCTGTCGCGCCCACGGCATCGACCCGGTCACCGAGCCCGTCCCGGTCGCCCCGGCCGCCCACTACGCCTCCGGAGGCGTCCGCACGGACGCGCGCGGCCGCACCACGGTGCCCGGCCTCTACGCGTGCGGCGAGGTCGCCTGCACCGGCGTCCACGGCGCCAACCGGCTCGCCTCCAACTCCCTCCTGGAGGGCCTCGTCTACGCCGAGCGCATCGTCGCGGACATCGCGCGGAGCCGCTCGGAGAACGGCATCCACGCGCGCGTGCCCGTACCGGTCCCGCACCCCGAGAAGCCCGCCCACCCCCTGCTCGCCCCCGAGGCCCGGTTCGCGATCCAGCGGATCATGACGGAGGGCGCCGGTGTACTGCGCTCCGCCGCCTCCCTCGCGACCGCCACCGGCCGGCTCCAGCAGCTGCACACCGACGCCCGCGACGCCCTCGACGAGAACGGCAAGACCTCCGAGCCCGGTGTCGACACCTGGGAGGCCACCAACCTCCTGTGCGTGGCCCGGGTCCTGGTCGCGGCCGCGCGCCTGCGCGAGGAGACTCGTGGCTGCCACTGGCGCGAGGACCACGCCGACCGCGACGACGCCGACTGGCGCCGCCACATCGTCGTACGGCTGAATCCCGACCGCACGCTGGCCGTACACACCACGGACACCGCAGACTTCCCCCCGACCCTCCAGCAAACCCCCGGCTCCCCCCGACCAGGGGGGACCCCCGTGCCCCAGCGCCTTCAGGAGCAGTGACAGCAGTGAGCACCCCCGACCTTCCCCTCGCCCAGAGCGGCGGCTGCGGCGACGGCTGCGGCTGCGGCGCCGAAGCGGACGACGACGCGTACATGGAGTGCGGCCTCGACCCCGCGCTCGCCCAGCTCCTCGCCGACGCCGGACTCGACCCGCTGGAGGTCGAGGACATCGCGAACGTCGCCATCCAGGAGGACCTCGACCACGGCGTGGACGTGACGACCGTCGCGACCATCCCCGAAGACGCCGTCTCCACCGCCGACTTCGTCGCCCGTGACGCGGGCGTCGTCGCGGGCCTGCGGGTGGCCGAGGCGGTCATCTCCGTGGTCTGCACCGACGAGTTCGAGGTGGAGCGGCACGTCGAGGACGGCGACCGGGTCGAGGAGGGCCAGAAGCTCCTCAGTGTCACCACCCGCACCCGCGACCTCCTCACCGCCGAGCGCAGCGCGCTGAACCTGCTGTGCCGGCTGTCCGGCATCGCGACCGCCACACGCGCGTGGGCGGACGCCCTGGAGGGCACCAGCACCCGCGTGCGCGACACCCGCAAGACGACGCCGGGCCTGCGCGCCCTGGAGAAGTTCGCGGTGCGCATGGGCGGCGGCGTCAACCACCGCATGTCGTTGTCGGACGCGGCGCTGGTCAAGGACAACCACGTGGTCGCCGCCGGCGGCGTCGCCCAGGCCTTCGAGGCCGTCCGCGAGGCCTTCCCGGAGGTGCCGATCGAGGTCGAGGTCGACACGCTGCACCAGCTGCGCGAGGTCGTGGACGCGGGCGCCGATCTGATCCTTCTCGACAACTTCACGCCCGTCGAGTGCGAGGAGGCGGTGGCCATCGTGGAGGGCCGGGCGCTCCTCGAAGCGTCGGGGCGGCTCACGCTCGCGGGCGCCGCGGTGTACGCGAAGACCGGCGTCGACTTCCTGGCCGTGGGCGCGCTGACCCACTCCTCGCCGATCCTGGACATCGGCCTCGACCTGCGCGAGGCGTCGACGGACCAGGCCTCGACGGACGAGGCGGAGTAGGACCCATGCTGCTCACCATCGATGTCGGCAACACGCACACCGTCCTCGGTCTCTTCGACGGCGAGGAGATCGTCGAGCACTGGCGCATCTCCACGGACGCCCGCCGCACCGCCGACGAGCTCGCCGTGCTCCTCCAGGGCCTGATGGGCATGCATCCGCTGCTCGGCGAGGAACTGGGCGACGGCATCGACGGCATCGCGATCTGCGCCACCGTCCCGTCCGTACTGCACGAACTGCGCGAGGTGACCCGCCGCTACTACGGCGACGTGCCGGCCGTGCTGGTCGAGCCCGGCGTCAAGACCGGCGTGCCGATCCTCACGGACAACCCCAAGGAGGTCGGCGCGGACCGCATCATCAACTCGGTCGCCGCCGTCGAGCTCTACGGGGGGCCGGCGATCGTCGTCGACTTCGGTACGGCGACGACTTTCGACGCGGTGAGTGCGCGGGGTGAGTACGTCGGCGGTGTCATCGCGCCCGGGATCGAGATCTCCGTGGACGCGCTCGGGGTCAAGGGGGCCCAGCTGCGCAAGATCGAGGTGGCTCGGCCGCGGGCGGTCATCGGCAAGAACACCGTCGAGGCGATGCAGTCCGGGATCATCTACGGGTTCGCGGGGCAGGTCGACGGGGTCGTCAACCGGATGGTGCGCGAGCTGGCGGAGGATCCCGACGACGTCACCGTCATCGCTACGGGTGGGCTGGCGCCGATGGTTCTCGGCGAGTCCTCGGTCATCGACGAGCACGAGCCGTGGCTCACGCTGATCGGCCTGCGCCTGGTCTACGAACGCAACGTGTCCCGCACCTGACTTCCCTCGCCCCCGCCGCCCCTACCCGTCCCATCCCAGGGGCTCCGCCCCGGCCCCCCGCATCGCCCGAAGGCCTCGTCCTCAAACGCCGGACGGGCTGGGTGGTGCGGGCCGGGGTGGGTGGGGTTCGGCCTGAACGATCTCGTCCTCAAACGCCGGACGGGCTGAAGGGCGCGGGCAAGGCTCGGTGGGTTGACGGGGGTGGGTGGGGATCGTTCTGCGAGTTCTCGTCCTCGAACGCCGGACGGGCTGGACGGATACGGGCCGGGGCTGCGATGCGACCTTCGGCCGCGCCTTCAAACACCGGTCGAGCCGAGGCTCTCAGGTGCGCGAGGAACTGCGCGCCCAGCCCCTCCATCCCGTAGCCGCGAATCCTGCGTGGGCGGCGCCCCGTCAGGGGCGCGGGGAACTGCGCGCCCAGCCCCCACCGGCCGTCAGGCGAACGAACTCGGGCGGGTGGGGAATGCGGGGCGGAGCCCCTGCTCTGGGGGCGGGGAACCGCGCGGGCAACCCCGCCGTCCCGCAGGCGAAGGGATCGGGTGGACGGGGGTTCGGGGCGGAGCCCCAGCAGGGGGTGCCGTCGGGGACACTCACCCGCGGTCGAACCCCCGCCGACCCCCGGAGGGACACGCGCAGGCGCTATGCGGATTTTGTCTGATTAGCGCGTATCGTCACCGCATGCCCACGCCCTACGGATCCCGCGGCGGCATGGCGTTCGGAGCACAGGAGCTGCGTGTGCTCCGTCGCGCTCTCGCCCTCGCCCTCCATCCCACCCCCGCCTCGGCCGAAGACGTCCAGGACTGCCTCCGTCTAGCCGAGTCCGTCGACGAGGCGGCCCGCGAGGGAGCCAGGCTCAGGGCCTTCCTGCTGGCCGACCTCGCCCGCTACCGGGCCGCCCTGCCCGGCACCGCCGCGGGCTATCTCGTCCTCCTGGAGGAGGCACTCGGCTCGGGCTACCGTCCCGACCCGGACGACCTCGCCGCGCTCCGGGCGCTGCGCGGCAACCCCACCGCCGCCACCCTCCTGGACCGCTGCCACACCCTCGCCGAACAGGACGTCCGCACCCGCCTCGCGGGTCGCGGCACCACACCCACGGTCCCCGCCTCCCGTACCCGCCTGACGGCCCTGCCCGGCGGCCTGGCCGCGATCTCGGCCGCGGAGGAACCCGAGAAGAAGCCCGCGGGCAGCCCCGCCGCCGAGCCGCGGCCGCAGTCCCCGGCCAGGAGCCCGCACCCGGACCGTCCGATCCCGACCCCGGGCGAGGTCTTCCCGCCGAAGCGCAAGCCCGCGCCGCCGCCGGCGAACCCGCCGCAGCAACTCGCCGCGGGCTAGCTACTCTGGGGGCATGGACTATGTCTCCGCGCTGGTGCCCCCCGTAGTGATGGCCGTGTTCTTCATCGGGTTGATCGTGACGATCGTGAAGACCCAGGGCGGGGCCAACAAGTCCAAGGAGGACGCGGTCGTCGACGCCGCCCTCGCGCGCGCGGAGAGCGCCCGCCAGGCCTCCCCCGACATCAAGGCCTGAGGCGACACCAAGGTCACATGCCCCGGCCGACGCGGCCCGCGTCCCCGCCGGGGCACTCATCGGCGTACGACTCATACGTTCTCATACGTTTTTCGAGTCGTACGCCCTTTTTGTTGCTGATCTCCCACTATTGTTCTGAGCTGTGCCTCGCCCATTGGGAGAACTCGAAGACGCGGTCATGACGCGGGTGTGGAAGTGGAACCGCCCGGTGACCGTTCGAGAAGTCCTGGAAGACCTTCAACAGGAACGGTCCATCGCGTACACCACCGTGATGACCGTTTTGGACAATCTCCATCAGAAGGGCTGGGTGCGCAGGGAGGCGGAAGGCCGGGCCTATCGATATGAGGCGGTCTCCACGCGTGCCGCCTACTCGGCCGCACTGATGAACGACGCGTGGTCCCAGAGCGACAACCCCGCCGCCGCTCTCGTCGCCTTCTTCGGCATGATGAGTCAGGAACAGCGGCGCGCGCTGCGGGATGCCGTACACATCGTGCAAGGCCCTGAAGAAGGCCCCGAACAAGGCGAGGGCGGCGGCGAAACACGTGTAACCCCTGATGCCGCCGACGAGAAGCGGGTCGAGAAGCCCGACGAGAAGCCCGTTGAGGCGTCGGGTGAGAAGCAGGGTGAGAAGCCGGGCGAGAACCCCGACTCCGGCCCGGGCGGCACCGGGCGATAGCGTCCGCCCATGCCAGCAGAGCATCCAGCAGCGCGTCCCGAAGACACCGCGAAAGCCGTCACCGTCCGGCGGGCCAGGACCAGTGATGTCCCGGCCGTGCGCCGCCTCCTCGACGCGAACGTCCGCCGTAGCATCCTGCTCGACAAAGCGACGGTGACGCTTTACGAGGACATCCAGGAGTTCTGGGTCGCGGAACGTGACGACAGCGCCGATGTGGTCGGCTGCGGTGCGCTGCACGTCATGTGGGAAGACCTCGCGGAAGTCCGCACTCTCGCGGTGAACCCCGCGGTCAAGGGCGTCGGCGTCGGTCATCAGTTGCTGGAGAAGTTGCTGCAGACCGCCCGCTGGCTCGGCGTTCGCCGGGTTTTCTGTCTGACCTTCGAAGTCGACTTCTTCGCGAAGCACGGCTTCGTGGAGATCGGTGAGACGCCCGTCGACAGGGATGTCTACGCCGAGCTGCTGCGTTCCTATGACGAGGGTGTGGCAGAGTTCCTCGGTCTCGAACGAGTGAAACCGAACACCTTGGGCAACAGCCGGATGCTTCTGCATCTGTGATCGCCGGCGACTATTCCGTCCGACCGCCTTGCCCGCGTTCCCTATGTCCGAAACGCGCACGTTTCCGGTCTTCCAGCGACCCCTGAGTCTCACCCAGGGGTTTGTGTTTTTCCAGCAAAAGCGGTTTGCTTTCCGACGTACTGCAGTACTGCATATATCAGGGGACGTGAAACAGCGGCAGACGCCGCAGGCCCTCGACCCTCAAGTTATCGATGAAAGGAAATCCGGTGGCACAGAAGGTTCAGGTCCTTCTTGTCGACGACCTCGACGGTGGCGAGGCGGACGAGACCGTGACGTTCGCGCTGGACGGCAAGACGTACGAAATCGATCTCACGACCGCCAATGCGGACAAGCTCCGTGGCCTTCTCGAGGCCTACGTGAAGGGTGGTCGTCGTACCGGAGGTCGCGCTGCGGGGGGGCGTGGAAAGGCGCGTGTCGCTTCCGGTGGCAGCCAGGACACCGCGCAGATCCGCGCGTGGGCGAAGGAGAACGGTTACGAGGTCAACGACCGTGGCCGCGTTCCGGCGTCCATTCGCGAGGCCTACGAGAAGGCCAACGGCTGAGTCGAGGCCCATGGCCCAGTTGCCCAGCCAAGGTCTACGAGTAGGCCGGCGGCTGGGCGCACGCGCGTCGCAGCCGGACCCGGTGGCACTGCGTCGCCACCGTGTCCACGAGTCGTACGAGATCGGGGGCGCCCCCACCGCCCCCCACGGCCGACAGAGTCGGCAACGAGGGTTCCACCTCGCACCCCGGCTCGGGGGGCCGCAGCCAGACGGCGGCCCCCTGTGGACCGGACCCGCCGGGCCCGTCCGTCCCGGCCCAGTCCGCGGTGAGTGGCCCTTCGGGCACCCCCGGCGGCAGCGGAGCCTCGATGCTCCCGCCCGCGCCGATCGCCGTGAGATCGAGCGCCAGAGCGCCCCACTCCAGCCAGTCGAGCAGCCCCGGCAGCTCCTCCGCGCTTCCCGCGGCCACCAGTAGCCACATCCGCTTCCCGTGCCGCGCCGGCCACTTCTCACGCCGAGCCGCCGGATCTTCGCACGGTGCCGATCGGCTTGCGTGCAGTGCCACCGGAGAGACCGGTCCCAGGTGTCGCAGGGCCCTGACGCCAGCCTCCGCAGGGACGTCCAGGACGTCGAAGCGCAGGCCGGCGGCCAGTCGTAGCGGCGAACCGGGCACTGTCGCCCAGCCGAGTTCGTTCTCGTACCACTGCCGCACCGGGTCGCTCGGGTGGAGCGGGCGGCGGGGGAGGGGGACAGTGGGAAGCATGTCAGGAGCAACCGTCAGAAGGGCTCCAGAGTTACGCTGGGTGTTTCGTCATGTGCGCTGTGTATCGAAAGAAGGGGCGTGTGGGGGCGATCGGTGGCGCAAGGATGTTCGCCCATAGCGGAGGGAACCGGTGCGCGCGGCATGGAGTGTCAGTGCGTACGGGTAAGACATCCCTAGTGGGAAGGGCGACACGCATGGCTCGGGCATCTCTCGTTCGCCATCGGCGTACAGCTGGTGAGGGTATCTGCCTGGCCTGCGGGAACATCGTCTCGCACTATCAGGTTGGAGCAGATGTCGGCGTTCGGGGTCAGGAGGCCAAGGACGGTGTCGGCAGTTGGAATGAGCGGTCCCCGCTTGCGGGACTAAGCTGCGGAAGGACAGGGAGGGGAGCGTCCCCTTACTGCCTGACCGCTCTGAGGAGCGATTAACGATGTTCGAGAGGTTCACCGACCGCGCGCGGCGGGTTGTCGTCCTGGCTCAGGAAGAAGCCCGGATGCTCAACCACAACTACATCGGCACCGAGCACATCCTCCTGGGCCTGATCCACGAGGGTGAGGGTGTCGCCGCTAAGGCCCTGGAGAGCCTCGGGATTTCGCTCGAGGCGGTCCGCCAGCAGGTGGAGGAGATCATCGGGCAGGGGCAGCAGGCCCCGTCCGGGCACATCCCCTTCACCCCTCGTGCCAAGAAGGTCCTGGAGCTCTCGCTCCGCGAGGCCCTTCAGCTGGGCCACAACTACATCGGCACGGAGCACATCCTGCTCGGCCTGATCCGAGAGGGCGAGGGCGTCGCCGCCCAGGTCCTGGTCAAGCTGGGCGCAGACCTCAACCGGGTGCGGCAGCAGGTCATCCAGCTGCTCTCCGGTTACCAGGGCAAGGAGACCGCCACCGCCGGCGGTCCTGCCGAGGGCACCCCCTCCACGTCCCTGGTCCTCGATCAGTTCGGCCGGAACCTCACCCAGGCCGCTCGTGAGTCCAAGCTCGACCCGGTCATCGGGCGCGAGAAGGAGATCGAGCGGGTCATGCAGGTGCTGTCCCGCCGGACCAAGAACAACCCGGTCCTCATCGGCGAGCCCGGCGTCGGCAAGACCGCCGTCGTCGAGGGCCTGGCGCAGGCCATCGTCAAGGGCGAGGTGCCCGAGACCCTCAAGGACAAGCACCTCTACACCCTCGACCTGGGCGCGCTGGTCGCCGGTTCCCGCTACCGCGGTGACTTCGAGGAGCGGCTGAAGAAGGTCCTCAAGGAGATCCGCACCCGCGGCGACATCATCCTGTTCATCGACGAGCTGCACACGCTCGTGGGTGCGGGTGCCGCCGAGGGCGCCATCGACGCGGCGTCGATCCTGAAGCCGATGCTGGCGCGCGGTGAGCTCCAGACCATCGGTGCGACGACTCTGGACGAGTACCGCAAGCACCTCGAGAAGGACGCGGCCCTCGAGCGCCGCTTCCAGCCGATCCAGGTGGCGGAGCCTTCCCTCCCCCACACGATCGAGATCCTCAAGGGCCTGCGCGACCGCTACGAGGCGCACCACCGGGTCTCCATCACGGACGAGGCGCTGGTCCAGGCCGCCACCCTGGCCGACCGGTACATCTCGGACCGCTTCCTGCCGGACAAGGCGATCGACCTCATCGACGAGGCCGGTTCCCGGATGCGCATCCGCCGGATGACCGCGCCGCCGGACCTCCGCGAGTTCGACGAGAAGATCGCGGGCGTCCGCCGCGACAAGGAGTCGGCCATCGACTCCCAGGACTTCGAGAAGGCGGCCTCTCTCCGCGACAAGGAGAAGCAGCTGCTGGCGGCGAAGGCCAAGCGCGAGAAGGAGTGGAAGGCCGGCGACATGGACGTCGTCGCCGAGGTCGACGGCGAGCTGATCGCCGAGGTCCTCGCGACCGCGACCGGCATCCCCGTCTTCAAGCTGACGGAGGAGGAGTCCTCGCGTCTGCTGCGCATGGAGGACGAGCTCCACAAGCGGGTCATCGGTCAGAAGGACGCCGTCAAGGCGCTCTCGAAGGCGATCCGTCGTACGCGGGCCGGTCTGAAGGACCCGAAGCGTCCGGGTGGTTCGTTCATCTTCGCGGGCCCGTCCGGTGTCGGTAAGACCGAGCTGTCCAAGGCCCTCGCCGAGTTCCTCTTCGGTGACGAGGACGCGCTGATCTCCCTCGACATGTCGGAGTTCAGCGAGAAGCACACGGTGTCGCGTCTCTTCGGTTCGCCCCCCGGATACGTGGGCTACGAAGAGGGCGGTCAGCTGACGGAGAAGGTGCGGCGCAAGCCGTTCTCGGTGGTCCTCTTCGACGAGGTCGAGAAGGCCCACCCGGACATCTTCAACTCGCTGCTGCAGATCCTGGAGGACGGTCGTCTGACCGACTCCCAGGGCCGGGTCGTGGACTTCAAGAACACGGTCATCATCATGACGACCAACCTCGGCACGCGGGACATCTCGAAGGGCTTCAACCTGGGCTTCGCGGCCACGGGTGACACGAAGTCGAACTACGAGCGCATGAAGAACAAGGTGTCGGACGAGCTCAAGCAGCACTTCCGCCCCGAGTTCCTCAACCGCGTCGACGACGTGGTCGTCTTCCCGCAGCTGACGCAGGAGGACATCCTCAAGATCGTCGACCTGATGGTCGGCAAGGTGGACGAGCGCCTCAAGGACCGGGACATGGGCATCGAGCTCTCCCAGTCCGCCAAGGAACTGCTGTCCAAGAAGGGTTACGACCCCGTCCTGGGCGCGCGGCCGCTGCGTCGCACGATCCAGCGCGAGATCGAGGACACGCTCTCGGAGAAGATCCTCTTCGGTGAGCTGCGTCCCGGTCACATCGTGGTCGTCGACACGGAGGGCGAGGGCGACACCAAGACCTTCACCTTCCGCGGTGAGGAGAAGTCGGCGCTGCCCGACGTCCCGCCGATCGAGCAGGCCGCGGGTGGGGCAGGACCCAACCTGAGCAAGGAGGCGTAGCGCTCGGCGCTCGCCTGAACGAAGGGGCTGCCCCGGGACCTCGGTCCCGGGGCAGCCCCTTTTTTCACACCGCCTTTCACACCACGCTGTCCGTTTTCTCGATCGTGACGGCCGCGGTGTCCGGGAGGAACGCCAGGAGATGCTCCGGTACGTCGGTCACGTCCGGGGCGAGATGGAACGTGACCTTGCGCAGGCCCGGAAAGAGCGCCGGGACATTCGAGAGGTCTTCGTTTCCTGTGAACTTGTTGAGCCGCAGTCTCGTCACGTTCGGCAGTACCGGACCCGCGCTCCACCCGACGGCATTCCAGTTCACACGAAGTTCCTGTAGAGCGGGAAGCCGGGCGATCTCTTCGAAGTCCTCGGGGGTGAGGTTTTCGGGGAGTGTGGCCAGACTCAGCTGCTTCAGCGAGTGCATATGACTCAGGCCGCGCAATCCGGTGAATCGGAGGGCGTTCCTGGTGAGCCGCAGGTACGTCAGCGGCAGGTCCCGGGGGAGAGCGGCGTCGAGGGAGTCGCCGTGCAGCGGAAAACCGATGTCGAGCATCCGTAGAGTGCGGGAGGCGGAGAGCGGCGTCAGGGCACCCGGCTTCTCGAGTCCTGGCACGGTATCCACCGAAAGCCATTTCAGGGGCAGTTCGGCGAGCGGGGTGAGGTCGTCGACGCTCGGGTTGCTGCCGCTGATGTCCAGGTGCGTGAGCCGACCCTGGTCCGACAGGAACGTCATGTCGCGCAGGATCCGGTTGTCGCGTACGACGAGTTCACACAGCTGGTCCGGCAGCAGCCCCTCGCGCAGGTCGTCCGCGCCGATGTCCCCGACGACCTGGAGCATGGGGCGGCCGCCGAGGTCGCGCAGGGCGCGCAGCTGGTCGGCGCTGTGCGCGACGAAGTACAGGTCGTCCGGTGGCAGATGGGCGATGACGTCGGCCGTGTAGCGCCGGGTGTCGAACCGGTGGGCCGTCCAGGTGAGTTGGGCCCGTACGGGCAGCGACGGATGCGACCGGAAGCGGGACAGGACCGGAAGCGCCCCGTCCGTGCCGATGAGTGACGCGGTGATGACCACGGCCCTGGCCTGATCGTCGGTGAGCCCCTCGGGGCCGGGCAGCAGTTCCAGGACGAGCGGGCCCGCGTCGGCGAGGGTGCGGGCCTCCTCGGTCGTACGGGGCGGGATGAGCGAGGTGGCGTTCCGCTCCACGGCCGCGCGGACGTGGGGGTCGAGTTCCGTGGCGTGTTCCAGCGCGGCCAGGGCGAGAAGTCGTATACGCGTACCCGCCGTTCCGGACGTCTCCTCGGCGGCCTTGGCCAAGTCGGTCAGGAGGGTGGCCCGTTCGCGGGGGCGGGCGTGGGCGACCGCCATCCGGATGACGTCCGACCACTGGGAGTCGAAGGCGCCTCGCACCAGCAGCCCGAAGTCCCCGTCCTCCACCGCCGCCCGCGCGCCCAGGTAGTCCTGGAAGGTGCGGTGGACGAACTCGACGGTGCCGAGGGTGGGTTCGCGGAGCAGGCCGCTGCGGACGAGAAGGTGGCGCAGGATCGCCGGGGCGTCGCCCTGCGCGGCGGCGGACGGGAGGGACGGCAGGACGTCGGCGACGATGCGTTCGGCACGGTCGCGGTCCATCTCGGACTGGTTGTTGCGGATGAGCCAGTAGGCCAGGCGCTGGAGGAGCTGGACCTGCGGGAGTTCCGTGAGGTGGGTGCCGCCGGTGCGTTCGGGCGCGAACATGTCGCGCTCCTCGTCACGGCGCGACAGCAGCATGGACAGGGCGGCGTCGTACAGCTCCTGCCGGCCGTGCGGCAGATAGCCCCGCCGGTCGCGGTGCAGCGCGCAGATCAGCCCGCACATCAGCGGGTTGGTGGCGAGCCGGCCGAGGTCGGGCTTGGTGCCGACGGCGGTGAGGAGGGAGTGTTCGTAGCCGTCGAGGCGGTCGGTGTCCGGGGCGTCGAGCCGGGCCGCCGTGTGCCAGCGGCGGATGAAGGCGGTGACGTCGTCGCGGCTCATGGGGGTGAGGGCGAGCTCGGTGAAGCCGTCGGGGGTGAGCCAGTCCTCGCGGACGGCCGAGGGGCGGGAGGTCACCAGCCACTGATTGCCGGGATAGACGTCCAGCAGCTCGCGCAGCCAGCGGCGGGTCCGCTCGCGGTCGCGCTCGGGGATCTCGTCGATGCCGTCGACGAGGAGCAGCCCGCGCCCGGCGGCGAGGACGCGGTCGCTCCAGCCGTCCGGCTGGGTCGCGTGGAAGGGCACGCGGGCGGCGGCGAGGAAACCGTCGGGTGCCGGGAGTCCGTCGAGGCGGCGTACGAGGGTGCGCAGGGGCAGGACGTACGGGATCCGGTCGCCGCGCTCACCCCGGGCCGCGGTCACGGCCAGCCACTGCACGAGGGTGGTCTTGCCGGAGCCGGCCACTCCGCGCAGCAGCACCAGGTCCTGTGCGGCGAGGGCCTGGTCGGCGGCGAGGGTGCTGCCGGCGGCCGCGATGTGTGTCCCGCTCGGGCCGGTCGCCTCCGCGTCCTCGGTGGCCCGTACGGCTTGCAGGCTGAGGTAGGCGGCGTCGAGGGGCCAGCGCTCGGGGGAGTTGACGAGATCGATGCCGTAGATGGTGAGCCGGCCGTGCTTGGTCGCGACGTACGCGAGGTACCGCTGCTCGAAGGCGGGATCCGTGCCGCCGGGCGGCGGAGTCCGTGCGATCAGCTCGTCCACCTTGGCGATGAGTTCGCTCTGCCTGCGGCTCTGCTCCACCAGCGTGCGGGCCACGAAGGCCGAGCGCTGGGTGAAGAAGTGCAGGATGTGCAGGCAGGCCGCGCTCAGGATCCGCTCGTAGAACAGGGTCGCGTCGAAGGAGAGGTCCCGCTCGGGGTCGCCGCTCGCGGCGCGCAGCCGCAGGGCGAGCGCCGCGTGACCGAGTTCCACGGCCTGTACGTCGGTCATGGCGAGGTCGCCGAGGGCGTGCAGGGTGTCGGCGAGGGCGTGGACGACGGCCTGCTCCTCGTCGGGGGCCAGCGGGCGCTCCCCGGTGCGCAGGGCTCGTGCGACCAGCTCGGCCGCCAGCCTGGCCAGCTCCTTCTCCCCGAGGGTCCGCTTCTCTCCCCTGAAGGAGACGAACCCGGAGATCCGCAGCGGCTTCTCGACCAGCCCGGCGCCCGGCCCGTCCGCCACGAACAGCTTCCTGACGAGCGGCGCGACCACGCTCGAGGCCAGTTTGGCACCTACGGCTGCTGGTTCCATGACGCTCCCCCGGACGGCACGGTGATGGCTGCGCAGACCACATTAGGGCCTGTCGCAGGTGGGGAGTGCGGTCGGGATCGAGGGCCCCGCACAGCCTTGTGACACGCCCTCGCGGTGACATGACGCACAGGCGATTTTTCCCTTACTAGGGCGTGTAGTAGACAGCGAGGGAAGGGCAAAACGGACGTAACGGTGCACAACCCCCGTGGGGTGTGCGGTGTCGTGGTCGGCGGTGCGGTGGGGGCCGTATCGCGCCGGAACGCAACGCCCGTATGTGGGGTTAAACGTCTCTACTCTGAAAAATCGGGCGTATTCGATACGGGGTGGGGCGTCTGTCAAGAAGCTGGAAATTTTAGGGTGAACTACGACCTGGCGTCGTAGATGGGGACTTTGTGGGACGGCCAGGACTCGGGTTACCAAGGGATGGCCCACTCGGCGACAACCTGTCCGCCGGGTGGACCTGACCCCCGTCTCCGTTCCCACGAGGTTCCGCATGTCGAAGCGCGTCACGTCCCGCCACTCCCGTATGTCCCTGCTCCGCTCCAGGGCGGCCGTCCTGGCCGTCGGCGTGGGTGCCACGGCCGTACTGGGCGCCGGGGTCGCGGCCGCCGCCACCGAGGCGGCCCCGCAGGCCGCCGTGAAGACGGTCGCCACCAAGGCGACCGCCTCCTGGGTCGACCCGGTGAAGAAGTACACGCTCTCCGCGGGCTTCAACCAGGCCGGCAACCTGTGGCAGCACAACCACTCCGGCCAGGACTTCGCCGTGCCCACCGGCACCGAGGTCGTCGCCGCGCACGGCGGCACCGTCGTCAAGACCGGCGGCAACGGCGCCGGTGACGGTCCCGCGTACGGCAACGCCGTCGTCATCAAGCATGGCAACGGGACCTACTCGCAGTACGCCCACCTGTCCCGGATAGACGTGCGGATCGGGCAGGTCGTCGCGACCGGCCAGCACATCGCGCTCTCCGGCAGCACCGGCAACTCCACCGGCCCGCACCTGCACTTCGAGATCCGCACGACCCCGAACTACGGTTCCGCGGTCAACCCGGTGGCCTTCCTGCGCGGCCAGGGCGTGACCGTCTAAGACGCTTCAGGGGTGACGACGGCGCCGCCGTGCGCCTGCGTCACCAAGTCGATCGCGACCTCGAGGACAGCCTTGCGCTTCTCCTCGGGGTCGCCTTCGACGTCCTTGAGCAAGAACATCCCGGCGTGCATCGAGAACAGCGCGCTGATGCAGCGCACCTGATCCGTCAGATCGGCGTCCGGCTCCTTGAGCAGGCCGACCATCCGGATCATGCGGTCCTTGAAGTCCTCGCCCGTGCGCAGCTCGCGGACGGCCGCCTGGTTCTCCTGCATGAAGCGGAAGAGCGGGGCCGCGTCGGCGAGCGCGTTGCTGTAGCGGCGCAGGATCTCCTGCTTCGTCTCCAGCGTGCGAGGCTGCTGCCGCGCCCACTCGATCAGCTCGTCCATGGGCCTGGACAGGTCCTGGAAGAGACTGATGAGGATGTCTTCCTTGGTCTTGAAGTGGTAGTAGAGCGCCGCCTTCGTGACGTCGAGGTGCTCGGCGATCTCGCGCAGCGAGGTCTTCTCGTAGCCGTGCTCGGAGAAGAGTTCGAGGGCGACGTCCTGGATGCGCTGGCGGGTGTCCCCGCGGCGCTGTCGCTTGGTGCCGTCCATGGTGTCGCCGCCCATCCCTGTACTCCTCGCACTCCTTGAAACGTACGCGTCGTCCGACTGGCAAATCCAGGAAAACTTACTTGACGCCCGGCTAGTTACCGGTCTAACTTCCCTCAGTGTAGTCAACTTGCCGGGCGGCAAGTAAGTACCCAGGGGAGTGGAACCGTGGCGGACAACAAGGAAGCGGTCATAGAGACCGAGAAACAACCGCGCAGCGTACGCGTCGTGCTGCTCGCGCTCATGATCACAATGATGCTGGCCATGCTCGACAACATGATCGTGGGCACGGCGATGCCGACGATCGTGGGCGAGCTGGGCGGCCTCCAGCACCTGTCATGGGTCGTCACCGCGTACACCCTCGCGACCGCCGCCTCCACCCCCATCTGGGGCAAGCTCGGCGACATGTATGGGCGCAAGGGCGCCTTCATGACCTCGATCGTGATCTTCCTGGTCGGCTCCGCGCTCAGCGGTATGGCCCAGGACATGGGGCAGCTCATCGGCTTCCGTGCCGTTCAGGGCCTGGGCGCCGGTGGTCTGATGGTCGGCGTCATGGCGATCATCGGTGACCTGATTCCGCCGCGGGAGCGCGGCAAGTACCAGGGCATGATGGCCGGCATCATGGCGCTCGCCATGATCGGCGGACCGCTCATCGGCGGCACCATCACCGACCACTGGGGCTGGCGCTGGTCCTTCTACATCAACCTGCCGCTCGGCATCGTCGCGCTCCTCGCCATCAGTGCCGTCCTGCACCTGCCGAAGAAGCGCGTCCAGGCGAAGATCGACTACCTCGGTGCCGGACTGCTGGCCCTCGGTATCTCGTCCATCGTGCTGGTCACCACCTGGGGCGGCAGCGAGTACGCCTGGGGCTCGGCCAGGATCATGGAGCTCATCGGCATCGGTGTCGCCGCGCTGGTCGGCTTCGTCTTCGTGCAGACCAAGGCCGCCGCGCCGATCATGCCGCTGCACATCTTCCGCAGCCGCAACTTCACGCTGATGTCGATCATCGGCTTCATCACCGGCTTCGTGATGTTCGGCGCCACGCTCTTCCTGCCGCTGTACCAGCAGTCCGTGCAGGGCGCGTCCGCGACCAACTCCGGGCTGCTCCTGCTGCCGATGCTCGGCGCGATGCTGGTGACCTCGATGGTCGCCGGTCGGGTCACCACCGGCACCGGGCGCTACAAGGCCTTCCCGATCGTCGGCGGCGTCCTCATGGCGGTCGGCCTGTTCCTGCTCGCTCAGATGGACACCGGTACGACCCGGTTCACCTCCGGGCTGTACATGGCCGTGCTCGGCCTCGGTATGGGCTGCCTGATGCAGATCACCATGCTGGTCGCGCAGAACAGCGTCGAGATGAAGGACATGGGCGTCGCGTCCTCGTCCACCACCCTCTTCCGTACGCTCGGCTCGTCCTTCGGCGTCGCGATCATGGGTGCCCTGTTCAATCAGCGGGTCCAGGACGTGATGAGCGAGCGGGCCGGGTCGCTGGGGTCCAAGGTCACCGAGCAGTCGGCGCAGCTGGACGCGGCGAGCCTGGCCAAGTTGCCGGCGGCGGCGCGGGAGGCGTACCAGTACGCGGTGTCCTCCGGAACGCACTCCGCGTTCCTGCTGGGTGCGGTGGTGTCGTTGGGGGCGCTGGTGGCTGCGTTGTTCGTGAAGGAGGTTCCGCTGCGGGGGGCGGGCGCGGGGGCGCCGGAGGGTTCGGCCGAGGGTGCGGTGAACGACTCGGCGCCGAAGCCGACCGTCGTCGAGACCGTCTGACGTCGCCCGACCCGACATCACCCGACCCGATTTCACCCGATCCAACCCCGCTTGATTCGAAGACCCCCGGAGTGTCCGCCCCGGGGGTCTTCTCCTGTACGCCCTTGGCTCCCCCCGAGCCTCCTCGCCCCCGCCGCCCCTACCCGTCCCATCCCCGGGGGCTCCGCCCCCGGCCCCCCGCATCGGCCTGAACGGCCTCGTCCTCAAACGCCGGACGGGCTGAATGGAGCGGGTCGGGGTGGGTGGGGTGTCGGTCTTCGGGCTCGTTTTCAAGTGCCGGATGGGCTGAGTGATGCGGTCGGTGTTCGGCCTTGTGTTCGCGGCGCCGGGCGAGGCGAGGTTTTTAGGGGCGCGGGGAACTGCGCGCCCAGCCCCCGCCGGCCCGCAGCCGAACGAATCGGGGGAACGGGTCGAGCCGGGCCCGGCCGACGGTGACAACTACGGCAACAGCAACCGGTACTTGCACACCGGCATCAGGTCAGCAGCATCGGATAGCTGCCGGTGTTCGTCGGCGCATGTTCCGGCAGCCACAGCACCGCGACCGCACCCTCCGCAGGCACGTGCTCCGGGGCTCCCGCGGGCCGGACGTTGCGGAAGGTCAGCCGGGCACCGAGCACCCGGGCCTGACCGGCCGCGATGGTGAGGCCGAGGCCATGCCCGTGGCCCGAGCGGTCGCTGCTGCCGGTGCGGAACCGGCTGGGTCCCTCGGCGAGAAGCTCCTCGGGGAAGCCGGGACCGTGGTCACGGACCCGGATGACCCGGCCCTCGACCGAGACCTCGATCGGCGGCTTGCCGTGCCGCGCCGCGTTGGCCAGCAGGTTGAACAGCACGCGCTCCAGGCGACGCGGATCCGTCGTGACCTCCGACTCGTGGATCACGCGTACGTCGACGTCCGCGTCCTTGGCGGCCACCCGCCGCGACACGAACTCGCCGAGCAGGATGTCCTGGAGTTCGGCCCGCTCGGAGGCGCCGTCCAGCCGCGCCACTTCGAGGACGTCCTCGACGAGGGTCCGCATCGCCTGGGCCCGGTCGCGGACGAGTTCCGTGGGGCGGCCGGGCGGAAGGAGCTCCGCCGCCGTCAGCAGACCGGTCACCGGCGTGCGCAGTTCGTGGGCGATGTCGGCGGTCACCCGGCGCTCGGCCTCGATGCGCTGCTGGAGCGCGTCCGCCATGGCGTCCACCGCGCGCGCGAGGTCGTCGGTCTCGTCCCGTACGACCCCGCCGATCGCTTCCCGTACCCGTACGTCGGTCTCCCCCTTGGCGACCTGGTTCGCCGCGGCGGCGGCCTTGCGCAGCCGGCGCGACAGCTGGCCGCCGATCAGCACGCCGAGCGCGCTGCCGCCGAAGACGACCGCGATCGAGCCGATGATCAGCGCCTGGTCGAGGTCCTTCATGACGTCGGTGTTGCGGTCCGTGAAACCGGTGTGGAGCGAGAGGACGCGGCCGTCCTTGAGGGGGACGGCCGCCCAGATGTCCGGGACCCCGTTCGGACGGTCGGCCACAAAGGTGGCCCGCCGGCCCTGCATGACCTTCGCCAGCAGGTCCTTCGGGATGGCCGGGTCGTCGACCTTGACCCCGAAGGCCTGGGTCCGCCCGGACTCGTACATGCGCTCGGCGACCGTGATGCGCTCGTCCGCCAGGTCGCGCGAGTTGTCCAGCATCGAGACGCGCGCCGCGTTGTGCACGACGAGGCTGAGCGCGACCGCGACCAGCGCGCCGACCATGGCGATCGCCGCGCTGAGCTTCCACCGGATACCCGTGCGAATGCCGGAGTTCCCGGCGGCGGCCGCCATGCGCATGCCCACAGGCGCGCCGCGTCGGGCAGCCGGACCCCGACCGACGGGCGTCCCGCGACGAACGGGTGTGCCCCGGCCGACGGGTGTACCCCGGCCATCGGCAGGTGTGTTCCAGCCGGTCCGACCGCTCCCGGTCACCGGACCGCTCCCGATCACCGGACTGTTCCCCGTCACCGAGCCGTACCCGTCGGACGAGCCGTACCCGTTGACGGGCCCGTGCCCGTCGGACGAGCCGTACCCGTTGACCGGGCCGCGCCCGCCACCCCCGTCGGCCGGTCTGTTGCGGCCGGTCGGGCCGTCGCCGCCCGCCGGAGTCCGGCGCCGAAATATCCCCCGCATACCCCTGCTCAGGCCTTCAACTTGTAGCCGAAGCCACGGACCGTCTCGATCCGGTCCTGGCCGATCTTCGTCCGCAGCCGCTGTACGTGGACGTCGACGACACGGGTGTCCCCACCCCAGCCGTAGTCCCACACGCGTTCGAGCAGCTTGTCGCGGCTCAGCACCGTACCCGGCGCTGAGGAGAACTCCAGCAGCAGCCGCATCTCGGTGGGCGTCAGGGCCACCGGCGTACCACCCCTGAGCACCTCCATGCCCTCGGTGTCGATCTCCAGGTCACCGAAGGAGAGCACCCCGCCGTCGACGGACGAGGCCTCTTCGGGGGTTCCGTTCGGACCGCTCGCGTGTCCGAAACGGCGCAGCACGGCGCGGATCCGGGCCACCAGCACGGCCCCGTCGAAGGGCTTGGTCACATAGTCGTCGGCGCCCGCCTCCAGGCCCAGTACGACGTCGATCGAGTCGGCACGCGCGGACAGCATGATCACGGGGACGGTGGACTCGTCACGGATGCGGCGGCACAGCGAGACACCGTCGAGTCCGGGGACCATCACGTCCAGCAGGGCGATGTCGGGACGGTCGGCGCGGAACGCCTCCAGGCCCGACAGCCCGTCGGGCATGGCTGTCACCGCGAAGCCGTCGCGCTCGAGAGCGAGCTGCGTGGCCTCGCGGATGACGTCGTCGTCCTCGACGAACAGGACGTGGGTCTGCTCTGCCATCCGGCTGCTCCGTCTGCGCTCAGTTCGCGGGAGCGGGCGTGTCGACGCCGCCCACCGCGTTGCCGTAGTCGTTGTGCGTCCGGGACCTCTCGGTGAAGCGGGTCGCGGTCCACCCGTAGGTGATCACTTCTTCGCTGGAGGGGTACTCCACCGGATCGCCCTTCTTGTACAACTGCTGGGTGATCACCAGGTCGCCCCGGTCTATCTCCGCGTAGACCGGCGGCTCCTCGGTCTTGAAGACATTTTCGTACCTGCCGCTTTCCTCGCGGTAGACATACGAGCCGATCCCCACGGCATCCCCGCAGGTCATGACGTTGACCACGACGTCGTCGGTGGTTCCTCCGGTCAGATCCCCGTACGACACGTCGACCGGGTACTCGTCGGCGACGCACGGTTTCGTCAGCGCGCTCTTGACCGACTCGCTGACCTCCGGGTCGTCTTTGACGAGCTTGACCGCGTCCACCCGCTTGGGCGTCCTGGACGGGGGGGCGGAGGTCGCGGGGCTCGGGGCCGCCCCCTTCGCCACCGCCTCACTGCTCGCCGGGCCCTCGTCGCGGGCGCCCGTGCCGCCCGTGGCGCAGGCGGTCAGGAAAAGGCCGATGGCGGCGAGCGCGGCCGTCACCGCGCTCCCCGCCTTCAGGACCTGCCTGGCCCGAGTTCCTAGGCCGCGCAACGCTCCCGCTCCTCACGTTCGAGCGCGCGTGCGTCCAGGTCGCGGCTCTCCAGCTCCTCGCGGAGCCGGGCGAGCGCCCGGTGCAGCGTGCTCTTGACCGTTCCGGCCGACATGCCGAGGGCGGCGGCCGTCTCCTCCGTGGACATCTGCTCCCAGTGTCGCAGCACCACGACGCTGCGTTGCTTGGGAGCGAGAACCTTCATGATGTCCATAAGGAGCGCCCGGTCCGCGTGCTGCTCGGTCGAGTCGTCGACGCAGGCGTCAGGGAGCTGCTCGGTGGGCACCTCTTCGAGTTTCCGCGCCCGCCACCACTCGGTCCGCGTATTGATCATCACGCGGCGCAGATAGGCGTCCGCGAGCCGCTTGTCCGCGATGCCGTCCCAGCGGCCGTACGTCCGTACGAGCGCGGTCTGCAGGAGGTCCTGGGCGTCGACGGGGTCGGGGACCAGGCGACGGGCACTGCGCAGCAGCGCGTCCTGCCGAGTGCGGACGTACTCCTCGAATTCGAGCACCTCGCCGTGCGCCATGATCAACCGCCTCCATCCCCGTTTCCGACGTGCCTGGCTCGCGCCTGCTGCCGGTTGTCCGTTTCCTGTGTCCCGCTGTCGTTCTGCTGTGTGCGCGGTACGGAAATGAAGCTACGGAGGCGTTGTCACGGGGTTGTCCGAGGCAGCCTTCGGTGAGCGCTCGGCTGTACGTCGGTTGTGTAACGGATGTATGAGGTGGGTAGGGCGGTGTGGTTACAAGTCCCGGTTGGGGTGGTTTTGCGGGTGTGACCGGTGTCCTGGGGGCGGTGGCTAGGTCAAGGGCAGCCGATACAAACCACCCGGGAGCGGCTCCACGAGTCCGTCGGCGACGAGTCCGTCGAGGGCACGGGCCCGCTGCACGGGCTCGTCCCACACGCGATCGAGTACGGACTGCGGGACCGGGCCCTCGACGGCCTCCCTCAGTACGGCGAGGAGCTTGCCGCGCACCTGGCGGTCCGTACCCGCGTACGTCTGGCCGCGCCGCGGCGGGCCGTCGTGCGCCGGCTTGCCCGCCAGCCGCCAGGCGCACTGCGCGGCGATGGGGCAGCGGTGGCAGGCCTCGTTCTTGGCCGTGCAGATGAGTGCGCCGAGCTCCATGGAGGCGGCGGCCCAGTGGGAGGCGGTGCCCTCGTTCTCGGGCAGGAGGGCACGGGCGAGCTTGCGCTCGGCGGCGGTGGTGGCGTTCGGCGGGTACTGCACACCGCTGACGGCCCGTGCGAACACCCTTCGGACATTCGTGTCCAGCACGGCATGCCGCTGCCCGTACGCGAACGAGGCGACGGCGGCGGCCGTGTACTCCCCGATACCGGGCAGCGCGAGCAGCTGAGCGTGCTCCGTGGGTACGTCGCCGCCGTGCCGTTCCGTTATGGCGACCGCGGCGCCGTGCAGCCGGAGCGCACGGCGGGGGTAGCCGAGCCGGCCCCAGGCGCGGACGGCTTCGCCCGGAGCCTCCTTGGCCAGGTCGGCGGGGCGGGGCCAGCGGGCGACCCACTGCTCGTACACGGGCAGGACACGGCTCACCGGGGTCTGCTGCAACATGAACTCACTGACCATCACGCCCCAGGGGCCGGCGTCGGGGCGGCGCCAGGGGAGGTCGCGGGCGTGCTCGTCGAACCAGGTGATCACCGGTTCGTGCAGGGTCTTGCCGGGGGCGTCGGGCTGGGGGCTGGGTGTGGGCATGGTGGGTGCAGTCATGGCGGTTCCGATCCTGCCATGCGGGGGTGGGACTACGCGGTTTCCTCCGAGGCGCGGAGGAGTGGCTTTTCGCCCCGGCCCCCACGGGCCCCTTCGCCCGCGGGGCGGTGAGGACTGGTCGTGCCCACGCGGCGGACCGCCCAATGTCATAGCCCCGCGTCCTTGAAGGGGCGCTCCGGTCGGCCGGAGGGGGCTGTGCGCGGCAGCCCCTGGAGGACGGGAAGGGGTGGTGTGGGGGCAACTCGGCCGGTGTGCCGGAATGATGATCAGGAAAAGTTGGCGCTCAGGGCGGCGGGTGGGGCGAGCGCCGGCGTGGATCTCTCGTACAGTTTGCGCCGTGGGATCTATGCGCAATCCGGTCGGGCCACTTCCCTCCACCATCTACTGGCGTCGGAGGGCCGTTCTGCTGTCCCTGGTAGCGCTGTTGGCGCTGCTGATCGCCTGGGTGGTCAGCAGTGGCGGCGGGGGCGGCAAGAAGAACGCGGACGGGTCCAACGGGAAGAACCCCGTACAGACGATCACGCCGGGCCCCTCCGGTTCCGGACCCGCGATCAGCCAACACCCGGGCGGCCGCGACGAGTCCAGCCCCGGTACGAGTGCCGGCACGGCAAGCGGCGACAGCAGTGGCAGCGGCAGCGGTAGTGGCAGTGGGGACGGGTCCGGCGGGACCGGCAGCGCGGACGGCGGTGGCTCGGACGGTGGTTCCAGCGGTGGCACCAGCTCCGGGGATCAGGTCCCGGCCGGCTCCACTCTCCCCAACTGCACCGCGGGCGCCGTCAAGTTGACCCTGCGCAGCGTGCACAACGCGTACGCCCCCGGCGACAAGCCCTCGATCGAGCTGATCGCAAAGAACTCCTCCGCCGGTGACTGCAAGGTCGATCTCGGCCCGAAGAGCGCGGTCCTGACGATCACTCAGGCCGGCGGCGACAAGAGCTTCTGGTCATCGAGCGACTGCCCCAAGGACGCGGCCAGTCTCTTCTTCCGCGTTCCGGCCGGCGACCAGGTGACCTACACGGTCGACTGGGACCGCACGGCGAGCGCCGCCCAGTGCGCCACACCTCCGGCGGGTTCGGCGACCGCGGGCACCTATCTGGTGGAGGCGAAGGCGCCGGGCCTGGCGAAGGCGACGACGTCGTTCGTGCTGTCCCAGGACTGAGCGCGGGAGCGGGAGCCCTCGGAGGGGCGGGCATGGAGCAGCCCCCGAGGGCCCAGACGCGCGATCGCGCCCGCACGGCCCGCACGCACCCTTGAAACGCGCCCGGCCCCGAAAGCAGTAGCGCGTAAGACACAGTGCGTAAGACACGGCGCGTACGACGGAGTGCGTCGGACGTGGCGGGTCAGACGCAGTGCGTCAGACGTAGCGCTCCAGGATCGACGACTCCGCCAGTCGCGACAGCCCCTCACGGACGCTGCGTGCCCGCGCCTCGCCCACCCCGTCGACCGCCTGAAGCTCGTCGACGCTCGCGGCGAGGAGCTTCTGCAGACCACCGAAGTGCTCCACGAGGCGGTCGATGATCGCGCCGGGCAGACGCGGGACCTTGGCGAGGAGGCGGAAGCCGCGCGGGGAGACCGCGGAGTCGAGCGCCTCGGGGGAGCCGGTGTAGCCCAAGGCTCTGGCCACCGTGGGCAGTTCGAGCAGCTCGGAGTGGGGCAGGGCGTTCAGGTCGGAGAGGGCCTCGTCGACCGTGCGGGAACGCTTCGCTGTCGGCTCCGGCACGTAGTCCCGGACCACCAGCTCCCGCTCGGGCTCCACGCCCGCGATCAACTCGTCCAGCTGGAGGGCGAGCAGACGCCCGTCCGTGCCCAACTCCACCACGTACTCGGCGATCTCCGTGGCGATGCGCCGCACCATCTCCAGGCGCTGCGCCACCGCCGACACGTCCCGGACGGTGACGAGGTCCTCGATCTCCAGGGCGGAGAGCGTGCCCGCGACCTCGTCGAGGCGGAGTTTGTAGCGCTCCAGGGTCGCGAGGGCCTGGTTGGCGCGGGAGAGGATTGCGGCGGAGTCCTCCAGGACGCGGCGCTGACCGTCGACGTACAGCGCGATCAGACGCATCGACTGGGAGACCGAGACGACGGGGAAGCCGACCTGCTTGCTCACCCGGTCCGCCGTGCGGTGCCGGGTGCCGGTCTCCTCCGTCGGGATCGTCGGGTCGGGCACGAGCTGGACGCCCGCCCGCAGGATCTTGGTGATGTCCTTGTCGACGACGATGCCGCCGTCGAGCTTGCACAGTTCGCGCAACCGGGTCGCCGTGAAATCGACGTCCAGGACGAAGCCGCCCGTGCACATCGACTCGACGGTCTTGTCCCAGCCGAGCACGATGAGTCCGCCGGTGTTTCCGCGGAGGATCCGCTCGAGCCCGTCGCGCAGGGCCGTGCCAGGTGCCACGGCGCTCAGTGAGGCGCGCATCAGGCCATCGGCACCGGAGCTCCCACCGGACTTTCCGGGAGCTGCTGCCCGGTCGTTGGCTGCCACTGCACTCCTCCGGTCGCGGATTTCCGGTCGCCCAAGATTCGTCCAGAGTTCGTACGGACGGGCGAGACCAGGGCAAAGTCTACCGGCGCTGCTCCTCGTCCCGTGGGGCCTCTCTGTGACGGGAGCGTGGAAGGACCCGCAGCGCCTCGCCCATGTCGGCGACTTCCAGGACCTTCATACCGGCGGGGATCTTGCCCGGATCGCCGGGAACGAGGGCGTGCGTGAAGCCCAGACGGTGGGCTTCGGCGAGCCTCCGCTGCACTCCCGTGACCCGTCTGACCTCGCCCGCGAGCCCTACCTCGCCGATCGCCACGAGGTTCTTGGGGAGAGGGGTGTCACTCGCCGCCGACGCGAGCGCGAGGGCGATCGCGAGGTCCGCGGCGGGCTCGGAGAGCTTCACGCCGCCCACCGTCGCCGAGTAGATGTCCCGCTTCCCGAGGGCGCTGATCCGGCCCCGCTGCTCCAGGACCGCCAGCATCATCGAGACCCGGGAGGTCTCCAGGCCGGACGTCGTACGCCGGGGGGAGGGGATCTGGGAGTCGACGGTGAGGGCCTGCACCTCGGCCACCAGCGGGCGGCGGCCCTCCAGGGTGACGGTCAGGCAGGTGCCGGGGACGGGCTCGGCACGGCGGGTGAGGAAGAGGCCGGAGGGGTCCGCGAGGCCCGTGATGCCCTCGTCGTGCAGCTCGAAGCAGCCGACCTCGTCCGTCGTCCCGTACCGGTTCTTGACCCCTCGGACGAGGCGCAGGCGCGCGTGGCGGTCGCCCTCGAAGCTCAGGACGACGTCCACGAGGTGTTCGAGCAGGCGGGGGCCCGCGATCGCGCCGTCCTTGGTGACATGGCCCACAAGGAGCGTGGACATCCCGCGCTCCTTGGAGGCACGGATGAGCGCCCCGGCGACCTCCCGGACCTGGGCCATGCCGCCCGGCGCCCCGTCGATCTCCGGAGAGGCGACGGTCTGGACCGAGTCCAGGATGAGGAGCGAGGGCTTCACGGCGTCCAAGTGGCCGAGCACGGCGGCCAGGTCGGTCTCCGCCGCCAGATACAGGTGGTCGTCGATCGCCTTGATGCGGTCGGCGCGCAGACGGACCTGGCTGGCCGACTCCTCACCCGTCACGTACAGCGTGCGGTGCTCGTCGCTCGCCGCCTTCGCCGCCACGTCCAGGAGGAGCGTGGACTTGCCCACACCGGGCTCGCCCGCGATCAGGACGACCGCGCCGGGCACGAGACCGCCGCCGAGGACGCGGTCCAGCTCGGGTACGCCGGTGGAGCGGGCCGTGGCCTGGCGGCCGTCGACCTGCCCGATCGGCACCGCGGAGGTGGTGACGCGGCCCGGTGTCGTCGTACGGACCGCGGGCGCGCCGTACTCCTCGACCGTGCCCCACGCCTGGCACTCGGGGCAGCGGCCCAGCCATTTGGCCGTCTGCCATCCGCACTCGGTGCAGCGGTAGGACGGCCGGTCCTTCGCGGTTTTCGTACGGGCAGCCATGACGGAACCGTAGCCGAGAGGACTGACAGCCCGGGCGGGCCCGCTCGGTGAGGCATCCGCCATGGCCTGCCGTTGCCGCCTGTGACGGTGTGGGCCACGGAATCGGAGGGTCCTGTCCCCTTTTGAGGGATCGTTTCACCCGTACGGATTAAATGTGCTCAAGGGGGAGGAAGGGGCCACCCCGGGGCACCTACGGTCGCACGGGTGATGAGCAGCAGTCCGGAGACCTCCACGCACACGACCGGTGCACACCGGGCGCACGGAGATGCGCGCAAGCGGGTGACCGCGCCCCGTGGTGCGCACACCCGCACCCTGGCTCAGCGCCCTCCCGCGCGCTACGAGCCCTACTTGGACGGCCTTTTCACCTACTGCCTGTCCGTGCTGTGCGACCACGACGAGGCCACCGCCGCCCTCGGGGACGCCCTCGCGCTGGCCGAGCGCCGTGGCCGGCGTGGCCCGGTCTCCGCGGACGACCGCAGGGCCTGGCTGTACGCCCTCGCCCGCTGGTCCTGTCTGCGCAAGCTCACCGAGGCCCGGCGCAGGCGCCAGGCGGCCCACGCCTCCGGTCGGCGTACGCCCGCCAAGGGCCACAAGGCCCTCTTCAAGGGGCACAAGGAAGCCGCCGACCGGCATGCGGCCGAGGCCCCGAGCGCCCCGGTCTCCGAGGAGGCGCAGGACCGGCGTCGGCACGAACTCGCCCTGCTGGCCTGGCCGGAGGCGGCCGGCACCACGCCCGAGCAGCGCGAGGCGCTCGAACTCGCCGTGCGCCACCAACTCGCCGCCGCCGAGGTCGCCGCCGTTCTCGGCCTGGACCTCGTCAAGGCGCGCGAACTGCTCGCCACCGCCGCCTGCGAGGTCGAACGCACCCGCGCCGCCCTCGCCGTCGTGGAGACCGGCACCTGTCCGAGCGTCGGCCGCCTCACCGGCGACAACCAGCTCGTCCTGAGTGCCACCCTGCGCCGGGAACTGGTCCGGCACGTCGACGACTGTCCGCGCTGCCGCCGCACCGCCGAGCGCGCCGCGCCCGGCGCCTGGCCCGGCACCACCGTCACGCCCGCCGAGCTCCCCGTCCTCGAGGCCCCGCGCGCGGCCCTGCACATCGCGATGGCACACGTCCCGCGCGCGCGGGGTGCCGCTCCACGCTTCGACCGGCGCGGTTTCCCCGTGGACCCCAAGGACCACGCCGCCCGCCGGGACCGTCTTCGCGCGCGTGCCGTCACGACGACCGTCGTCGCCACCGTCGTCGCCGCACCCGTCCTGGCCCTCTGGGCGGCCTACCGTGGCGCGCCCCTCACCGGCGAGGGCGCCGACGGCCGCTCGATCACCGCGAGCGAGGCGCACGGCCCCGACGGCATCACCGGCGAGGGGGCGGGCGGCTACGAGAACGCCGGCAACGCCAGCGCCAGACCCGACGCCCGTTTCGCCAAGGGGAACCGCTCGCCCGACGTCTCCGTGGAGGTCATCAGCGCCCCCAGTGCGGGAAGCGGCGCCGGACACCTCTCGGTCCGGGCCTCGGGCAGCGGCGACACGACCTTCGTCACGCTCGCCGCCTCCGGGAACTCACCGGTCCACTGGTCCGCCGAGACGGGAGCGTCCTGGCTCTACTTCAGTCAGTCGTCGGGAACGCTGGCCCCAGGAGAAACGTTCACGATCAAGGTGTACGTCGATCATCTTCGCGAGCCGGTGGGCCCCTGGGGCGCGCGGGTGGCGATCGCACCGGCCGGAGCGGTGGTCACGATCGGGGGGTACGGAACAGCGGGTCCGTCCGCCCCGGCCGGCTCCGGCCCGACGCCCGGCCGTCCCACCCCGTCCGCCCCCGGCCCGACCCCGCCCGCCTCGGACCCGCCACCGACGCCCAGCGACCCCCAGCCGACGCCCTCGGACACGTCGTCCCCGCCCCCTTCGTCGGACCCGTCGGGCCCGTCCGAGCCGTCGGGCCCGTCCGAGCCGTCGGACCCGGGCGGTTCGACGCCGCCGCCCGGCGACAGCTCCACCCCGACCCCGTCCTAGTACCGCCTGCGGGTCGGGGAGGGGCGGGAAGACGATGGACCGGGGGTTCTCAGGCGACCGGATCCGCGGGATGCGGCGCCAGCAGCGGCAGCTGCGAGGCCAGCCGCTCCTCGCAGAGCTCGACCAGCCGGTCGTACCCCGCCTTGCCCATCAGCTCGATCAGTTCCGGGCGGTAAGAGACGTACACCGGGTCGCCCGCGCCGTGTGCCGAGGTCGCCGACGTGCACCACCAGTGCAGGTCGTGGCCGCCCGGACCCCAGCCCCGGCGGTCGTACTCGCCGATGGAGACCTGGAGCACGCGCGTGTCGTCGGGCCGGTCGATCCACTCGTACGTCCGGCGCACGGGCAGCTGCCAGCAGACGTCCGGCTTGGTCTCCAGGGGCTCGCGCCCCTCCTTGATCGCCAGGATGTGCAGCGAGCAGCCCGCGCCGCCGGCGAAGCCGGGCCGGTTCTGGAAGATGCACGAGCCCTGGTAGGGGCGGGTCTGGCGGTCGCCGTCCTCGTCCTCGGAGACCCAGCCGGTCTTCAGCCCCACGTCATGGTGCTGCCAGACGTCCGGCGTGAGCCGTGCCACGTGCCCGGCCACCCGCTTCTCGTCGTCCTCGTCGGAGAAGTGGGCCCCGAGGGTGCAGCAGCCGTCGTCGGCGCGACCGGCCTGGATGCCCTGACAGCCGCTTCCGAAGATGCAGTTCCAGCGAGAGGTCAGCCATGTCAGATCGCACCGGAAGACCTGCTCGTCGTCGGCGGGATCCGGAAACTCCACCCATGCCCGAGCGAAGTCGAGCCCCTTCTCGTCGGTCACGGTGGCCTTCTTCGGGGACTTCGTCGGGGACTTCTTGGACGCGGAGGCCTTCGCCTGCGAAGAACCCTTGGTCGATTTGTCGGGCTTCGCCTTTTTCGTCTTTGGCACCCGTCCAGGGTAAGTCGCTTCGGCCTGCTCCGGGGACGGTCGATCGCCGTACTCGCAGTAGCGTTCCGTATATGAGACTCGGTGTCCTCGACGTGGGTTCGAACACGGTGCACCTGCTGGTGGTGGATGCACACCCCGGCGCGCGCCCGCTGCCCGCGCACTCGCACAAGGCCGATTTGCGGCTCGCCCAACTGCTCGACGAGAGCGGGGCGATCGGCCTCGACGGTGTCGAAAAACTGATCGCGACCGTCCGGGACGCGCTGGAGGCCGCCGAGGACAAGGGCGTCCAGGCCCTGCTGCCGTTCGCGACCTCCGCCGTGCGCGAGGCCAGCAACGCCGACGACGTACTGGCCCGGGTGCAGGCCGCGACCGGTGTCGAGCTCCAGGTCCTGACCGGGGCGGAAGAGGCCCGGCTGACCTTCCTGGCGGCCCGCCGCTGGTTCGGCTGGTCGGCGGGGAAGCTGCTGGTCCTCGACATCGGCGGCGGCTCGCTGGAGATCGCGTACGGCATGGACGAGGAGCCGGACGCGGCGGCGTCGCTGCCACTCGGTGCCGGACGGCTGACCGCGGGCTGGCTGCCCACCGACCCCGCCGACCCGGCGGACATCAGGGCCCTGCGCCGCCACGTCAGGGCCGAGATCGCCCGTACCGTCGGTGAATTCAGCCGCTTCGGCGCCCCCGACCACGTGGTCGCCACCTCCAAGACCTTCAAGCAGCTCGCCCGCCTGGCCGGCGCCGCCCGCTCCACGGACGGCCTCTACGTCCAGCGCGAACTCAAGCGCCGCTCCTTGGAGGACTGGGTCCCCCGCCTGGCCTCCATGACCGCCGAAGAACGCGCCGAACTCCCCGGCGTCTCCCCCGGCCGCTCCAGCCAACTCCTCGCCGGCGCCCTCGTCGCCGAGGGCGCCATGGACCTCTTCGCCGTGGAAACCCTGGAAATCTGCCCCTGGGCCCTACGGGAAGGCGTCATCCTCCGCCGCCTGGACCAGATGGCATCAGAGTGACCGAGTAGCCCGACGCCACGCACCCCGCGCCCCCAGGGGCGCGGGGAACGGGCCCCAAGCCACAGACAACCCGCACTGACCCACCGTCGCCCGCCCCCAGGGGTGCGGGGAACGGGCCCCAAGCCACAAACAACCCGCACTGACCCACCGTCGCCCGCCCCCCCAGGGGCGCGGGGAACTGCGCGCCCAGCCACAAACAACCCGCACCCGCCCACGGTGAACCCCACAACGGCGACAGGGCGCCCCACCCGACGCCGACCCCCACCCAACCCCCACCACCCCCCGCCCAACCGCCGGAGGCTTACGCTGTCCCTCGTGGCAGAACCAGTCGTGCGCATCCCGGATGCGAAGGTCGCGCTGTCCACGGCGTCCGTGTATCCGGAGTCGACGGCGACGGCCTTCGAGATCGCCGCGCGCCTCGGTTACGACGGTGTAGAGGTGATGGTCTGGACCGACCCGGTCAGCCAGGACATCGAAGCCCTCCGCCGCCTCAGCGAGTACCACCAGATCCCGATCCTCGCCGTGCACGCCCCCTGCCTGCTGATCACCCAGCGCGTGTGGTCCACCGACCCCTGGGTCAAGCTCCAGCGCGCCCAGGCGGCAGCGGAGAAGCTGGGCGCGTCGACGGTCGTCGTACACCCCCCCTTCCGCTGGCAGCGCCAGTACGCGCGCGACTTCGTCACGGGGATGTGGCGCATGGCGAACGAGACGGACGTACGGTTCGCCGTCGAAAACATGTACCCCTGGCGCTACCGCGACCGCGAGATGCTCGCGTACGCCCCCGACTGGGACGTGACGAAGGACGACTACCGCCACTTCACGATCGACCTCAGCCACACCTCGACGGCCCGCAGCGACGCCCTGCAGATGATCGACCGCATGGGCGACCGCCTCGGTCACGTCCACCTCGCCGACGGCAACGGCTCCAACAAGGACGAGCACCTCGTTCCGGGCCGCGGCACCCAGCCCTGCGCCGAACTGCTGGAGCGCCTCGCCCTCTCCGGCTTCGACGGCCACGTCGTCATCGAGGTCAACACCCGCCGTGCCATGTCCAGCGCCGAACGCGAGGCGGACCTGGCGGAGGCGCTGGCCTTCACCCGCCTGCACCTGGCGTCCGCGGTGAAGGTGCCCCGCCGGTGACGGACGCCGCGACCCCCCGTCGTAGGGGACGGCCTTCTCGTACGGAGACGGCGGCGGCCCCCGCCACCCGCGACCGCATCCTGGACGCGGCCCGCGAGGAGTTCTCCGAGCGCGGCTACGAGAAGACGTCGGTGCGCGGCATCGCCAAGGCCGCCGGGGTCGACTCCGCCCTCGTGCACCACTACTTCGGCACCAAGGAGCAGGTCTTCGAGGCGGCCATCGAGGGCGCGTTCGCGCCCGCCCTGGCCGCGCCGACGGCGGTCGAGGACGGCCCGCTCGACACGGTCGGCGAGCGCCTGACCCGCTTCCTCCTCGGTATCTGGGAGAACCCCACCACTCGGACCCCGCTGCTCGCCATCGTCCGCTCCGCCGTGAACAACGAGACCGCGGCCGCCGTCTTCCGCCGCCTCGTCGCCGCCCAGCTGCTGCGCCGCATCGCGGGCCGCCTCGACCTGCCCGACGCGGAACTGCGCGCCGAACTGGCGGCGGCCCAGCTGGTGGGGGTGGCGATGCTCCGCTACGTCATCAAGGTCGAGCCGCTGGCATCGGTGGACGTGGAACGCATCGTCGAGCGGGTGTCGCCGGTGGTACAGGGTCACTTGACGGCCCCGTGAGCTGAGCGCCCGGTAAGGAGCGCGAGGCACCGCGCGCCACGTCACACCGAACCCGCACCCCCGTCCAGCCACCCAACGAGAACAGCCCCCGACACCCGCCCACCGAGACGCGCATCCCGCATTCCGGACGCCCCGTCCGAATCCTGGCGCACCGGCGTAGGCTCGACCTCAGTCATTACTCTCCGAAGGAGCGAGCGACGATGCCCGAGCTGAGGTCCCGAACAGTCACCCACGGCCGCAATATGGCGGGCGCACGCGCCCTTATGCGCGCCTCCGGTGTACCGGGCGCGGACATCGGACGGAAGCCGATCATCGCGGTCGCCAACTCCTTCACGGAGTTCGTGCCGGGCCACACCCACCTCCAGCCCGTCGGCCGCATCGTCAGCGAGGCGATCACCGCGGCCGGGGGCATCGCGCGCGAGTTCAACACGATCGCGGTCGACGACGGCATCGCGATGGGCCACGGCGGCATGCTGTACTCGCTGCCCTCCCGCGACCTGATCGCGGACTCGGTGGAGTACATGGTCGAGGCGCACTGCGCCGACGCCCTGATCTGCATCTCGAACTGCGACAAGATCACCCCCGGCATGCTCATGGCGGCCCTGCGCCTGAACATCCCGACGGTCTTCGTCTCCGGCGGCCCCATGGAGTCCGGCCGCGCCACCCTGGTCGACGGCACGGTCCGTACGCTCGACCTGGTCGACGCGATCTCCGACGCCGTGAACGACAAGATCTCGGACGAGGACATCCTCCGTATCGAGGAGAACGCCTGTCCGACCTGCGGCTCCTGCTCCGGCATGTTCACGGCCAACTCGATGAACTGTCTGACCGAGGCCATCGGCCTGTCCCTCCCCGGCAACGGTTCGGTGCTCGCCACCCACACGGCCCGCAAGGGCCTGTACGAGGACGCGGCCCGCACGGTGGTCGACATCACGCGCCGCTACTACGACCAGGACGACGAGTCGGTCCTGCCCCGCAACATCGCCACGCACGCCGCGTTCGAGAACGCCATGGCCCTCGACATCGCCATGGGCGGCTCCACCAACACGATCCTGCACCTGCTGGCCGCCGCCCAGGAGGCGGGCGTCCCCTTCGGTCTGGACGAGATCAACGAGGTCTCGCGCCGTGTGCCGTGCCTCGCCAAGGTCGCCCCGAACGTCGCCAAGGACCGCACGTACTACATGGAGGACGTGCACCGTGCCGGCGGCATCCCCGCCCTGCTGGGCGAACTGCACCGCGCGGGCCTCCTGAACGAGGACGTCCACTCGGTCCACAGCCCGTCCCTCTCCGACTGGCTGAAGACCTGGGACGTGCGCGCCGGATCCCCGTCCCCCGAGGCGATCGAGCTGTGGCACGCGGCCCCCGGCGGCGTCCGCTCCTCCGAGGCCTTCTCCCAGTCCGAGCGCTGGCTGGCACTCGACGAGGACGCCGAGGGCGGCTGCATCCGCTCCGCCGAGCACGCCTACTCCAAGGACGGCGGCCTGGCGGTCCTCAAGGGCAACCTGGCGGTCGACGGCTGCGTCGTGAAGACGGCCGGCGTCGACGAGTCCATCTGGACCTTCGAGGGCCCCGCGGTCGTCTGCGAGTCCCAGGACGAGGCCGTCGACAAGATCCTCAAGAAGGAGATCACGCACGGCGACGTCGTGGTCATCCGCTACGAGGGCCCCAAGGGCGGCCCCGGCATGCAGGAGATGCTCTACCCGACGTCCTTCCTCAAGGGCCGCGGCCTCGGCAAGACCTGCGCCCTGATCACCGACGGCCGCTTCTCCGGCGGCACCTCGGGCCTGTCCATCGGCCACGCCTCCCCCGAGGCGGCCTCCGGCGGCACCATCGCCCTGGTCCAGGACGGCGACCGCATCCGCATCGACATCCCGAACCGCTCGGTCGAACTCCTGGTCTCCGACGAGGAACTCACCACCCGCCGCGACGCCCTGAACGGCGTCTACGCCCCCGCGAACCGGGACCGCAAGGTCTCCGCCGCCCTCCGCGCCTACGCTGCGATGGCGACGAGCGCCGACAAGGGCGCGGTACGAGACGTCTCCAAGCTGGGCTGACCCGACCGCGCAAGCTCATGAAGGGGCCGCTTCTTCGGAAGCGGCTCCTTTGTTCCGCCCGCTTGTTGTTCTGCCCCTTCGGCTCACCAGGCCGCCGGATCGTCCCCCGCCACGCCGAACACGGTCCCGTCGGGCGCGCTCGTGTAGACGTGGCCATCGGCGATCATCGGCTTCTGCAGTCCGGCCGAGACCCGGTCCGACTCCGATCCGAGTCTTGTCCGGGTCTGGCCGACGAGCTTGCCCCGGACTGAGTCCACGGCGAGCAGCCGCCCGTCGGCCGCGGTGAAGTACACGTGCTTGGCGTCGACGGCCGGTGCCGAGCCCTGGCTCACGGCGGTCTCGAGGCGCCAGCGCTGCTTCCGGGCGTCCATGTCGAAGGCCACCAGCGCGCCCAGGGTGCTCATCATGTAGACGGTGCTTCCGCGGACGGTGGCCTGAGCCTGTGGCAGCGCCACATCGAGCCCCACCCGGTGCGACGTCCTGCTCTTCGGGTCGTACTGGACCAGGGCGACGGTCTGGGTGTACTTGTCGACCGACGTGAAGAACACGGTGCCCCGCCATGCGCCGACCGGATACAGCGTCCCCTTCAGACCGGTGTTCCACCGCACGTCGCCGGTCTCCGGGTCCACCGCGGTCACCTGCGTACGCGTTCCGTCGCCCGTCGTGCTCGTGGCGTAGGCGAGTTCGTCCCCGGCGAACGCGGCGACGTTCGGCACGGTCTGTCCCGGCAGCCGGCGGCTCCAACGGTCCTGACCCGTGGCGCCGTCCACCCCGCTGACCTTCCCGTCGGCACGGGTGAGGAGCACCAAGCCCCCCACCCGCTGCCATCGGCCGTACGCCGTGAGGTCCATCTTCCAGCGCACCTTGCCCGAGGCGGGATCGAGCGCCTCCAGGAGCCGACCGGCGTGCGTCACGGCATGCACCAGGCCGCCCGAAATCGTGGGCGCCCCGTCCGGGAGGCTCTGCTCGGTCGAGACGTGACGCCACAGCACCTTGCCGTCGACCGGGTCGAGGGCGGAGACCAGTCCCGGCTGGGCACAGAACAACTTCCCGCCGCCGTACGAGCATTGGGGCGCCCCGTCGGCTCGGGCCACGGGCTTCGTGTCCCACCCGCTGAAGGCGGCCGGTGCGGACCGCTGCTGATGGTCCGGCGGAGCGGTGCTGGTGCCGTCCTGTCCGAGCAGCCGGGTCGTGGCCAGCGTCCCGCCCGCGACAAGGACGAGAGCGCCGACGGCGAGGGCGACGCGCCTGAGCGCTCGGCCCTTGGACCGTCGCGCGGGCGGCGGAGACTGCGCGTCGGCGGGAGCGGACGGGGCGGCGGGGGCGGCCGGAGTGGCCGGGGCGTCGGCCTGGCTGGTGCGCTGAGCCGGAATGAACGCCTGCGTGTCGTACGAAGCCGCCAACGAGCGCAGCTCCCGCATCAGCTCGTCGGGCGTCGGCCGGTCCTCGGGCTCTTTGGCGAGGCAGCGGGTGATGAGCGGTGCGAGGTTGCCGGGCACGTCGGTCAGGTCCGGCTCGTCGTGGACGACTTGGTAGGCGACGACGTAGGGGCTGTCGGAGTCGAAGGGGCCACGGCCCGTCGCCGCGTGCACCATCACCGAGCCCAGGGCGAAGATGTCGGCGGCCGGTCCCACCTCCCGCGGACGGCGGAACTGCTCGGGTGCCATGAACGGCGGCGTTCCGATCAATTTGCCCGTCTCGGTGCGCAGTTCACTGTCCGACGGCCGCGAAATACCGAAGTCGATGACCTTCGGGCCGTCGTCGGCGAGCAGGACGTTGCTGGGCTTGAGATCCCGGTGCACGACGCCCACCCGATGGATGTCGCGCAGTGCCTCGGCCAATCCGGCCATCAGCCGACGCAGCTGGGAGGCGGACATGGGCCCGTTCCGTTTCACCTGCTCGGCGAGGGTCGGGCCCGGTATGAACAGGGTGGCCATCCAGGGGCGCTCGGCCTCCGGGTCGGCGTCGACCACGGGGGCGGTGAACGCACCGCTCACCCGCCGCGCCGCGGCGATCTCCTGCCGGAAACGCCCCCTGAACTCGGGATCCATGGCAAAGGCGGCATGCACGACCTTCACCGCGAGCCGCAGTCCCGAGCCGCTGCGGGCCAGATGGACCACGCCCATGCCACCGGATCCGAGGCGCTCGTCAAGGTGGTACTGCCCCGCGTACTCGGGAAGTTCCGCTTCCGGATCCGCTCCGGTGTTCCGCTGTGGCGCCATGGACCCACCCCCGTGCTGTTCGTCCGCGCGCCCGACGCACGGAGCCTAGTCGATTCCTCGTACGAGACCGAGGCGGCTTGCTAGCCTCCGCGTGCGACAGGCGTACACATGTGCACTGCCTGAATCCATCGGTCCACCGATCCATCAGCTCGAACTGCTCGAACTGCTCGATCTGCTCGATCTGCTCGATCTGCTGGATCTGTTCCATCTGATTCAACGGGGGAGTCCTCAATGGCTGTTGAGCGAATTGAAAACGTGGAAAGCAGTGACGGGGAAGCGGTGCCGACGACGGCGATCGCGAGCGCAACCGCGGCGCAGACCACCTACCCCATCGCACCCGGCTACGCGGTGAACGTCCGCAGCGGCCCCGGCACCGGCTACCGCATCGTGCGGGTCCTGCCCGAGGGGTCACGCGTGTCGATCTCCTGCCAGCGCCCGGGCGACTCCGTGAGCGGCCCGTACGGCACCACCAGCATCTGGGACAACATCGCGGGCGGCGAGTACATCTCCGACGCCTACGTGAAGACCGGCAGCGACGGCTACGTCGCGCCGCGCTGCTCCTGACCGAACGAGGCCTGGGGCCCCGCGGCCGGCCGGAGCGATAATCGTCGAGTGAGTGACGAGAACCAGTCCGGTACCCCCGCGGGACCCCAGCCCGAACCCCTCCGCTTCTTCGGGACGACCTGGGTGGCCCAGGACGGCGGCTACACGGCCCGCCGCATCGCCGTGGCCGTCGGCTCGCTCGCCGCCGCGGTCGCCGCCTGTTTCGTGCTTCGCTTCGCCTACCAGGGCCTGGCGATCGCGGACGTCGGCAAACCGGTGACCCTCCTGGTCGTGGTGATGTTCGCGGTGTGCAGCGCGCTCGCGTTCCGCCACACCTGGGACGCCTTCTCCAAGCGCCCCGACCCCGACCGCCAGGCCTCCCTCCGCGGCCTCCTGGCCATCGGTTTCATCGGCTCCCTCCTCGCCTACGCCTTCCGCACCCTCACCGAGGCCCCGGGCGAGAAGCTGGCCCGAGAGGAGTACGAGGAGGCACGCCGCCAGTACGAGCGCCGCTCCCGCAACCCTTCCAAAAAACGCCGCCGCCCCTGAAGGGGCACCGAGGCGCAGCCCCGTGCCCCAGGGGCGCGGGGAACTGCGCGACCAGCCCCCACCGTCCCGCAGCCGAAGACACCACCTCGGGGGTCTGGGGGCGGAGGGATGGGACGGGTAGGGGCGGCGGGGGCGAAAACCGCTGTTCCCCACCCCCACGCCGCACCACCATTCCCTCATGACCACCCACCCGCGCTTCTCCCACACCACCCGAGCCCACTCCTTCAACACGGCCGCAGCCCAGTACGCCGCGAACCGCCCCTCCTACCCACCCGCCCTCTTCACCACCCTCGAAGACCTGGCCGCCCGCCCCCTCAAGGGCGCGAAGGTCATCGACGTGGGCGCGGGCACCGGCATCTCCACCACCCTCCTGCACGCCCGAGGCGCGGACGTCATCGCCGTGGAACCCGGGGCGGGCATGGCCGCCGAGTTCCGCCGCGCCCACCCCGACATCCCCCTGGTCCGGGGCACCGGCGACACCCTCCCCCTCGCCACCGCCTCCGCCGACTTCCTCACCTACGCCCAGTCCTGGCACTGGACGAACCCGGCCCACTCCCTCCCGGAGGCCTTCCGCGTCCTGCGCCCCGGCGGCGCCCTCGCGCTCTGGTGGAACACGTCCGCCCTCGACGTCCCCTGGATCGCCGCCCAGGCCCAGCGCATCGATCAGTACTTCGAGGACGCCCACCCCACCGAAGAAGGCACCGTCACGAAGCCTGAAGAAGGCACCGCCACCAAGGCCAAAAAGGACAAAAAAGACACCGAATCCCACCAGCGAACCCCAGGCTTCCTCGCGGAACGCGCCTTCAAAGGCGCCCCCGAACCCCCGCCCCACACCCACCGCGTCGTCCGCTGGAGCCGCCATGTCCCCGTGGACACCCACCTCGCCAACATCGGCAGCCACTCGGCCTTCCTGGTCCTCGGCAAGGAAGACACCGACGCCTTCCTCGCCGAGGAGCGCACCCGCCTCCTGGAGACCTTCCCGGACGGCCGGGTCGAGGAGGTCTACGACGTACTGGTGATCGTGGCCACCCGCTCGTGATCCCGTGCGGCGGCCCACCGCTCCAGGGCCGCCGCACACGCGTGGTCCACATGCCGCAACCCGCCCAACTCCAGCCGTACGTCACGGTCGTGCGGCAACGCCTCCAAGGCGTCCAGCAGCTTCGGCAGCCGTAGGAACGTGGCGTTCCCCATCACCCGTACGACCACCCCCGCGGCCCCCCGGTCCTCGGTCTCCACATGCACATGGCTGATGTCCCACGCGGTCTTGGCGACGGCGAGCGCAAGCCCGACCAGCACCCCTTCAAACAGATTCCCCACCACGATCGCCACCGCCGTCACACCCAGCACGACCACCTCCCCGCGATGCCCGCGCCACAGCACCCGCACCTCCCGCACCGGCACCAACTTGCAGCCCGCGTGCACCAGCAACCCCGCCAGCGCCGCCACCGGAATGATCCCGAGGACCCCGGGCACCACCACCGTGAAGACCAGCAGCCACACCCCGTGCAGTACGCGCGAGACCTTGGTCTGGGCCCCGGCCTGCACATTCGCCGCGCTCCGCACGATCACCGCGGTCATCGGCAGCGCCCCGAGCGCCCCGCACACGGCGTTCCCTGCACCCTGCGCGATGAGCTCACGGTCGTAGTCGGTCCGCGGCCCCCGGTGCAGACGGTCCACCGCCGCCGCGCTGAACAGCGACTCGGCGGAGGCGATCAACGAGAAGGCGACCACCGTCCCGAGCATGCCCACTTCCGTGAGCCGCCCCAGGTCCGCCAAGGACGGCGGCTGCACGGCATCGAGCAGCCCGCGCACCTCGACCCGCCGCACGGACAGATCGAACACCCCGGTCACCCCCGCCGCGAGCGCCACCGCCAGCAACGGCGCCGGCACCACCCGTGCCCCTCGCCGCCAACGCGGCCACAGCAGCAGTACGACCACGGTGGCGCCCCCGACCGCGAGGGCCACCGGGTCCGCGTCCCCGGGCAGCGACACCAGCCCGGCGATCTTCTCGAGCCCGCTCGCGGGCGCGGACGCGTCACCCATCGCGTAGACCTGGCCCGCGATCAGCACGAGCCCGATACCGGCGAGCATCCCCTGCACCACCGCCACGGACACGGCCCGGAACCACCGCCCGAGCCGCAGCGCCCCGAGCATGAGCTGCACCAGCCCGGCGCCGAGCACCAGCACACCCAGGGCCCGCAGCCCGTACGTCTGCACCGCCTCGTACACCAGCACGGTCAGCCCGGCCGCGGGCCCGCTCACCTGAAGGCTGCTCCCGGGCAGTACCCCGGCGACCAGCCCGCCGACTATCCCGGTCACCAGCCCCAACTCGGCCGGCACACCCGAGGCGATGGCGACCCCTACACACAACGGCAACGCGACGAGAAACACGACGAGAGACGCGGACAGATCGGCTCGACGCAGATCGGCTTTACGCATGGCGACGGCACCTCCGGTTGAGAGCGGAAGATGCGTGGGTGCCGAGCCGGGGGAGGGCACGGCGGATCCAGCGGCGCGACATCAAGGCCGGTGGGCATATGACCGCGCACTGAAATCCATTGTCGGTAACGGGAGTTGATCGCGCAGCCCTTCCGCGTAACCGTCGAGTGAACGCGGAAGCGCACCACCCCACCGCAGGCCGGAGTGCCCCCTTCCGATCACGCCGCCGCGCGCCTGCGCCGTCGAATGCGACCGGGGTTGCCGGGGTTGACGGCGCCACCCCTCCCGAGCAATATTCATCGCATGATGAATATTGCTCCCCGGCCCCCCGACCGCCCCACGGCCACGGCCACCACCACCCCCCGGTCCTTCGAGCCCTCCCAGCCCTCCCAGTCCCCGGCCACCGCCATCCACGCCGCAGGCCTCACCGTCGTACGCGGCCCCCGCACCGTCCTGCGCGGCCTCGACTTCGCCGTACCCCGCGGCCAGATCACCGGCCTCCTCGGCCCCTCCGGCTGCGGCAAGTCCACCCTCATGCGCACCATCGTCGGCACCCAGGCCAAAGTCACCGGCACCCTCGAAGTCCTCGGCCGCCCCGCCGGCGACGCCGCACTCCGCTCCCGCATCGGATACGTCACCCAGGCCCCCTCGGTCTACGACGACCTGACCATCCGCCAGAACCTCGACTACTTCGCCGCGATCCTCGACCCCGGCCGCGCCGCCGCCGACCGCCGCGCCGCCCATGTCACCCAGGCCATCGCCGACGTCGACCTCACCACCCATGCCGACTCCCTCGCCGGCAACCTCTCCGGCGGCCAGCGCAACCGCGTCTCCCTCGCCGTCGCGCTGCTCGGCACCCCCGAACTCCTGGTCCTCGACGAGCCCACCGTCGGCCTCGACCCGGTCCTGCGCCGCGACCTGTGGAACCTCTTCCACGCCATCGCCGCGGAACGGAAGGCGACGCTGCTGGTCTCCTCCCACGTCATGGACGAGGCCGAGCGCTGCCACCGCCTGCTCCTGATGCGCGAGGGCGAGATCCTCGCCGACGACACGCCCGACGCCCTGCGCGAACGCACCGGCCGCGACACCGTCGAGGCCGCCTTCCTCCACCTGGTCGACGAGGCCACCGCGACCGCCGACGCCCGCAAGGAGACCGTCCGATGACCACGCCCACGAACGCGACCCTGCACGCGGCCACGACGGCCCCCGCTCGCCCGAGCGCGATCAACTACTCCCGTACGACCGCCACCGCGACCCGCGTCCTGCGCCAGCTCCGCCACGACCCGCGCACCATCGCGCTGATGATCCTCATCCCGTGCCTGATGCTCGTCCTGCTCCGCTACGTCTTCGACGGCAGCGCGCGCACCTTCGACTCCATCGGGGCCTCCCTCCTCGGGATCTTCCCGCTGATCACGATGTTCCTGGTCACCTCCATCGCCACCCTGCGCGAACGCACCTCGGGCACCCTGGAACGCCTCCTCGCCATGCCCCTCGGCAAGGGCGACCTGATCGCCGGCTACGCCCTGGCCTTCGGCGCCGTCGCCGTCGTCCAGTCGGCCCTGGCCACAGGCCTCGCGGTCTGGTTCCTCGGCCTCGACGTCACGGGCTCCCCCTGGCTCCTGCTGCTCGTGGCCCTCCTCGACGCCCTGCTCGGCACGGCGCTCGGCCTCTTCGTCTCGGCCTTCGCGGCCTCGGAATTCCAGGCGGTCCAGTTCATGCCGGCGGTGATCTTCCCCCAACTCCTCCTCTGCGGCCTCTTCACGGCCCGCTCGACCATGCACCCCGTCCTCGAAGCCCTCTCCGACGTCCTCCCCATGTCCTATGCCGTCGACGGCATGAACGAAGTCCTCAAGCACACCGACATGACGACCGACTTCGTCCGCGACGCGTTCATCGTGGCGGGCTGCGCCCTCCTGGTCCTGGCCCTCGGCGCGGCAACCCTGAGGCGCCGCACCGCATGACGAATCCCCGCCCCCCTCAGGGGCGCGGGGAACTGCGCGACCAGCCCCCACCGGCCCGCAGTCGAAGAACCCACCCGGGGGGTCTGGGGGCGGAGCCCCCGGGAACGGGATGGGACGGGTAGGGGCGGCGGGGGCGAGAAAGCCCCCCACGGCGGCAGACCCACCCCCGTCCGCCCAACGGACACCCCACCCCGCCCACCCCCCCAAGTGCGAGGATGACCCCAGGACGACGCACCCCCGGAGGGCACCCGCACCATGACCCAGAAAGTCGCAGTCCTCGGCACCGGCAAGATCGGCGAAGCCCTGCTCAGCGGAGTGATCCGATCCGGCTGGGCCCCCACCGACCTCCTGGTCACGGCCCGCCGCCCCGAGCGCGCCAGGGAACTCCAGGAGCGCTACGGCGTCACCGCCGTCACCAACGCCGAGGCCGCCAAGAACGCAGACACCCTGATCCTCACGGTCAAGCCGCAGGACATGGGCACCCTCCTCGACGAACTCGCCCCCCACGTCCCCGCCGACCGCCTGGTCATCAGCGGCGCGGCCGGCATCCCCACCTCCTTCTTCGAGGAGCGCCTGACCGCGGGCACCCCCGTCGTCCGGGTCATGACGAACACCCCCGCCCTCGTCGACGAGGCGATGTCCGTCATCTCCGCCGGCAGCCACGCCACCGAAGCGCACCTCGCCCACGCCGAGGAGATCTTCGGCGCCGTCGGCAAGACGCTCCGCGTCCCCGAGTCTCAGCAGGACGCCTGCACCGCGCTCTCCGGCTCGGGACCGGCGTACTTCTTCTACCTGGTCGAGGCCATGACGGACGCGGGCATCCTGCTGGGCCTGCCGCGCGACAAGGCCCACGACCTGATCGTCCAGTCCGCGATCGGCGCCGCCGTGATGCTCCGCGACAGCGGGGAGCACCCCGTGAAACTCCGCGAGGCCGTCACCTCTCCCGCGGGCACCACGATCAACGCGATCCGCGAACTCGAGAACCACGGCGTCCGCGCGGCCCTCATCGCCGCACTGGAGGCAGCCCGCGACCGCAGCCGCGAACTGGCCTCCGGCAACAGCTAAGAGACAGCGGGGCTGGGGTCGGGGCTGGGGTCGGGGCCACCGCCCCGGCCCGCCGCTCACTCGACCCCGCCCCCTCCGCGACTTCAGCCGGCGGCCAGCAGCCCGATCGCCCGATACGCCGCGTCCACCCGAGGACGCGCCATCTCCCGGGCCTTCACGGCGCCGTCCCGCAAGACCGCCTCCACATACGAGGGATCCGCGCACAACCGTTTGTGCCTCTCCTGCAGGGGCCGCAGAAGTTCGATCACGGCCTCGGCGGTGTCCTTCTTCAAGGCGCCGTACGACTCATAGGCGCCGCCCAGGGTTTCCGGATCCGCACCCTCACAGGCGGCGAGAATCTCCAGCAGGTTCGAGACCCCCGGCCGCGCCTCGGGGTCGTGCACGACGTCCTGCCCGCTGTCGGTCACGGCCCGCATGATCTTCTTCCGTACGGCATCCGGCTCATCGAGCAGATAGACGACGCCCGGCCCCACGTCATCGCTCTTGCCCATCTTCGACGTCGGCTCCTGCAGATTCATGACCCGCGCCGCGACCTGCGGCCGCGTGGCCCTGGGCACCACGAAGGTGTGCCCGTAGCGCTGGTTGAACCGCACCGCGAGATCCCGGGTCAGCTCCACATGCTGCGTCTGGTCGTCCCCGACCGGCACCTCGTCGGTCCCGTACGCCAGGATGTCCGCCGCCATCAGTACGGGATACGTCAGCAAGGACAGCCGCACACTCCCGCCCCGCTCCCGCTCGCGCGCGGCCTTCTCCTTGTACTGGATCATCCGTCGCATCTCCCCGTCGGTCGCGACGCACTCCAGCAGATACGACAGCCGCGCGTGCTCGTCCACATGACTCTGTACGAAGAGGGTGCACAGCTCCGGATCGAGCCCCGAGGCCAGCAACAACGTCGCCGCCTGCCTACTGAGCCTGCGCACCCGTCCCGGATCGTGGTCTACGGTCAGCGCGTGCAGGTCCACGACGCAGAACAGGGCGTCGGCCTGGTGCTGATCGACATCGGCCCACCGCCGCATGGCCCCGAGATAGTTCCCCAGCGTCAGATGCCCGGTCGGCTTGACCCCACTGAAGACCCGTGTCATCTCTCCACCTCCTGGTCGAGGCCGCCGCACTCGCCGGCCGGCTCCCCAGGAGAGAGACACAAAAACGGCCGCCGAGGCGGCGGCCGTTGAGTACATACGTGAGTACGGCCGCCGTCAGGCGGCCCACCACTGCTGGGTGCACGTATGCGTAGTCATGGCCCCGAGGCTACGCCTCAGGAGGGCATCCCGGAGCGGATTTGACACGCCCCTACCCGGTACGTAGTGTTCTCCGAGTTGTCCGACGTGAGCGCCGACTCCGGTCGGTCCCTGGACAGCCATTCCGCAACAAGCACTCAGCGAACGGCGACTCGTCGTCGGCTCGTTTTCATGCGTGTTTGCGGAATGAGGAATCCGCGTTCGAAAGGGCGCCACCCCGATTAGCTCGGGAGCCAGGAATCCGCTAAAGTCTCACTCGTCGGAACGGCCCAAGGGCCTGGAAGACAAGCCCCACTGACTGGGAATCAGGCCCGAAAGGATCTGATAGAGTCGGAACCGCCGGAAAGGGAAACGCGAAAGCGGAAACCTGGAAAGCACCGAGGAAATCGGATCGGGAAACGGTCTGATAGAGTCGGAAACGCAAGAACAAAGCAAGACAGCAAGACCGAAGGGAAGCGCCCGGAGGAAAGCCCGAGAGGGTGAGTACAAAGGAAGCGTCCGT